>CAMBIX010000017.1 GCA_945867815.1 uncultured Veillonellaceae bacterium | reverse complement strand
GTAGACGCTTCCATACCCTGCACGAAAGAAAAGCGCCCCATACCATGAAGATATAGGACGCTTCCATACTCAGCATACAGCTAAGAAATATTTAGTTATAAAAGTAGCTTACGCACCAATAAAACGGTTCAAAGAAGCCGTGCTTGTCATATGGCGTTTTGGCATACCCATTTCTTCTGGGCTAATACCCAATGCCAAGCCAATCAACTGGCTCATATGAATAATTGGCATATCCTTATCGCAAGGCACTGTCTGTTTTGCTTCCTTCTGGAACATATCTAGCTGCATCTGGCACAATGGGCATGGCGTTACGATGCAGTCAGCCCCTTCGTTAGCAGCATCGCGGTTAATAGAACCAGTCATCTGCATAACGGAATCATGAGCTGGATATACAGCATGGAACCCACAGCAGTCTAATTTACGAGAGAAATCAATTGGAGTCGCACCAATCGCCTTAATCAAATCAGACAAGCTATGTGGCTGCTGGAAGTCTTCAAAGCCTGTATCTTCTTCTGGACGAAGAATATGGCAGCCATAGTATTCAGCTACGCGAAGACCATTTAATGGTTTTACAACCTTAGCTTTCAAGTTGGACAAGCCATATTCTTTAACAAGTACCCATAAGAAATGAGTAATGTTGCTTGTACCTTGGTACTGAATGCCAGCAGAACCTAAGATGTTGTTTACTTTAGCCCGTTTTACTTCGTCGTTATCCAACGTGTTTTTAGCCTGACGAAGCATTAGGGTACACGTATTACATACGGTTAAAATATCTAAGCCCTTCTTTTCAGCTAGGGAGATATTCCGTGCGTTAGTAGCTAATGTCAATAATGGATCGATGTCTTGTACATGCGAAGCACCGCAGCAAGTCCAGCCGTCCAATTCTTCTAATTCGATGCCTAATTTCTTAGCTACCGCAAGCGTTGCATCATAATCTTCTTTGGATGCGCCTTCCAATACGCAGCCCGGGAATAAGCCATATTTCATTATTGTTCAGCCTCCTCTGCTGCTTTCACAATCTTACGAACATCGTTCATACCATCAACTGGTTTATGTGGAACTAAAATGTCAAGCGGGTTGATTTTGCCATGAGCAAACAAACGCATAGCGTAGAAAGCCTGTTTGGAGGAATCTACCAAACCGTCTGTCTTGAGGCTCATCGTTACTTCGTTCAAGCGGCCTGTCTGTGTAAGATCTTGTTTGAAAGCGATAGCATGACGAGTCCCTTTATTAGTAAGACCAGCTCTTGTAGCTACGTTACGTAAGTTGGAAATATCTTGTTCTGGTTTTAAGTGTTTAGGGCAGCGAGTAATGCAGTTCATGCAGTGTACGCATTTCCATAAACCATGTTCAAAGGCTGGGTTAACGTGAGCCATTGGTGCATCATCACGGGAGTCAAGTACAAAGCGGTTAGCTTTTGTGTACATGAATGGATCTAAGAAGTCTTCCCGGTTAGCAGCCAATTTGTTGCATTCAGACGAGCAGCAGCCGCAAAGGATACATTCGGTATTCATTACGAATTTCTTGAAATCAGCTGGTGTCTGACGTGTGCCATCTTTACGGGAGAATTCTGGTTTAGCAAAAATCCAAGGTGCCACTTCACGAAGACGGTTAACCTTGTTTTCCCAGTTAACAGCCAAGTCGCGGATAACATCGAAGTTACCGATTGGAGCAATAGTGATTTCATCACTGCCAAAACGAGCGGTAATATCATCAATCTTACTTTCACAAGCAAGCATAGCCTGACCATTAACCTGTACGGAGCAGGCCCCACAAACAGCACTACGGCAAGCAGCGATGAATGTTAAGGTTGGATCCTGCGTATCTTTAATTTTCTGAAGACCCCAAAGAATGGTACGGTCCGGTTCATAGTCGAAGGAGTAGGACTGTACATAGGAGCGGCCTTCGTTATAACGATGAATATGGTACGTAATCTGTCTCATTATTAGTACGTCCTTTCTTGTGGTTCAAAGCGCGTAATCACTACATCTCTCTGGCCAACTTCGTATTCGCCATCTTTACCAAGAGTAATCAAGGTATGGTTCAAGAAGTTCTGATCATCACGTTTTTCAAAGTCTTCACGGATATGACTGCCGCGGCTTTCTTTACGACGAAGCGCGCCCATGACAACCGCTTTAGCGTAAGTCAACATACTGCCGATTTCAACATAGTTAATGAAAGCCATGTTGAAGGTACGGTTCGTATCGCCTACGAAGCAAGTCTTGTATTCTTCGATCAATTTATTCAATTCATCTAAGGCTTCAGTCATACGTTTTTCATCGCGGAAGATACCTACTTTGTTCCACATTGTATTAGCCATGTCATCACGGATTTCTACAACTGGACGGCCATTTGTACGACTGGTTACTTCTACGAATTTCTTATCCCAGTTAGCAGCTGCTTCATCTAATAATTTAGCTGTTTCGTCAAGGTCAGCACCAGTATTTTCTTTTACATAGCCAATAGCACCTTCACCAGCTACTTTACCCATTACAACAGCATCAGCTAGGGAGTTACCACCTAAACGGTTAGCCCCATGTAAGGATACACAGGAAGCTTCACCAGCTACGAACAAACCAGGAATAACGGTACCAGCTGTCTTATAGTCGGTTACGTCAACACCGCCCATTGTATAGTGACATGTTGGACGAATTGGAATTGGCTGTACCAATGGGTCAGCGTGTTCGAATGTAATAGCTAGGTCACGAATACCATGTAATTTTTCAAGAATGGTTTCTTTTGGTAAGTGACGAAGTTCAGCTACTACATAAGCGTCAAGGCCTTTACCATTGAAGCCACGACCAGCAGCGATTTCAAGTTCGATAGCTTTAGCTACTACGTCACGAGACGCTAATTCCATCTTGTTAGGCGCATATTTCTTCATGAAACGTTCGCCCTTATTGTTAAGCAGGTAACCACCTTCACCACGAACGGCTTCGGACATCAAGATACCTGTCTTACCAAGGCCTGTTGGGTGGAACTGCATCATTTCTGGGTCTTTAATGGCACAACCAGCACGGAAGCAGGCAGCAATACCATCACCCGTTGATGTATAAGGGTTCGTTGTACGAGTCCAGTACATACGACCAGCACCGCCAGTAGCGATAACCAAAGCCTTCGTAGCAATCTTTTCTACGCGGCCTTCCTTCATGTTCCAAGCTACGATACCAGCTACTTTGCCTTCAGCGTCTTTAATGATATCTAACAAATACCATTCTTCTAAGAAGTGTACGCCCTGTTTCAAGCATTGTTCATACAAAGTATGTTCAATAACATGACCTGTTTTATCGGCACTATAGCAAGTACGAGGGTAAGACTGACCACCGAAATTACGCTGAGCAATCTTATTTTCGTCGGTACGGGAGAATGGAGCCCCGAAATAGTCCATTTCCTGTACGCCTTCTGGACAACGGCTGATGAAATATTCGATAGCGTCCTGGTCGCCTAAATAGTCAGACCCTTTTACCGTATCAAAAATATGTGTTTCAACGGTATCTTCTTTTGCTACGTTGTTCAAGCATGCATTAATACCGCCTTGTGCCATAGCTGTAGCTGAACGTGTCGGATAAATCTTCGTAACAACGGCTACGCGGAGACCTTTCTGATGAGCTGCTTCCAAAGCTGCTCGTTGGCCTGTCCCGCCACTACCTACAACTAGAACATCATATTGTTCCATAGTGTAACCTCCTCAAATGTACCTATTACCT
>CAMBIX010000016.1 GCA_945867815.1 uncultured Veillonellaceae bacterium | reverse complement strand
CAAGCATCAAGCATCAAGCATCAAGCATCAAGCATCAAGCATCAAGCATCAAGCAAGTATATTCCTATTTCCCATTTGTACAAATACAAATACTAATAATAAGCCTACTACTAAAAAAGGAGATAGCTAATCGCTATCTCCTCAAAAGGGCCATCCATATCTGATAGTTACATAGTAAAATAATAAAATAGCTCTAGTATGTATAGTGCCTTCCAGAAACCATGCCCCCTAATGGCACGATATACACCATCAAGTCTATTTATGTCTTATCTATTTATGTCTTATCTACTTCTACCTTACTACTTACTACTTTTACTAGCACCTGCTGAAATGGCCGCATTCATAGCTGAAGCAATCTGGTAAGCACTAGCATAGGAACCAGTGCTAACAATAGCCTGCCCTGCTATATATACTGTACTACCTTCTACAGAAGCACCGGGAATTGTCGACTGTCCATGATACAAGCGAGACAATTTACCCCCAACTAAATCCGCCCGTTCAGCTGGTGAATACTGGCCAGAAGCCACACCTGTATACACAGGCTTATTATTAATATAAACCGTGCTATCTTTTACCAACACATGCTTATTAGAATACTCATACATGCGCTGCTGATTATCAGTAATACGAGCCGATGTTTTAGGATGATTGTTAGGCGACAAGACCTGCGACAAGCCTTCCTTATACAAATCACCGTATTTATTTTTGATTACCTGCATAGAGGCTGCTGAGCCACCTAAGTTATAAGGAGAATCTGCCAAAATAGTAAAACCAAGCTTATCTGCATTTTTTTCCTGAGATAAGGTAAATACTTGATTTTCTAAATAATTACCACTAATTTCACCTAAAAGAGCAGCTGCCCCATTCGACGACATAGCACTAACAGCGGTCGATAGGCCTACACTCTTCTTCATGCCGTTAATAATATCTTTATGTTCACCATGTGCTAATTCATGAGCCATCGTATACGCCAATTCATTATCATCCATAGCGTCCATGGTTCCCTTATTCACCGACATGACACGACCAATGGTCATAAAAGCATTTACATCCGTGCTTGGATTCACGTAAACAACATACTTGCGTTTTACATTGGGAGACTTACTTAAGGTATCCAAAATCCGTTGTGCTCGTGCCTGATAAGCCGCATCATGTAAAACACCGGTCCGGGCTTCCGTATTCTTTAAGCTTTCCTGCTGACCTTCTGCACTATTGTCCATCTTATTCAGTTCCGTAGACACATACGCCATAGCGACAGCCCCTTGCGCTAAGACTTCTAAAGGACTAGCTGCCTCTACCTGACTAGGCACAGTTATCGCTAGCCCCGTTGTCAATGTAAGAACCACTGCTATAGACGCCATCATCCGTTTACACCCTAAGTTCATCATCCTACCTCTTTCTCTTACAGCCATAAGTCATGCCTACCTTACAAGCTAATACGGCAAAATAAAATATGTATTTATTCTTCTCGATGCGTAACACTCTGGAACTTGGTCAATTCGCCTTGGAATCGTAATTCTACGGTCCCTAAGGCCCCATTACGATGCTTCTTAATAATTACTTCTGTAATATCACCCTTGTCCGTATTTTCATCATAGTATTTATCACGATACAAGAACATAACAATATCCGCATCCTGTTCCAAGGACCCCGATTCACGTAAGTCACTTAAAACTGGTCGTTTATCTGTACGACTTTCTACACTACGACTCAATTGTGAAAGAGCGATGAGGGGCACATCCATTTCACGAGCAATTAACTTCAAATTACGAGAAATTTCTGAAATTTCCTGCTGTCGATTATCATTATTACGACTAGCCCGTCCCTGCATCAACTGAATATAGTCAATAACAACCAAATCTAGACCATGTTCTACCTTAAGGCGACGTAACTTAGACCGCATTTCCTGCACAGTAATCATAGGCGTATCATCAATATACAAAGGAGCCTGACTCATAAGCCCTGCTGCTTGAATAACCCGTGTCCAATCTTCTGGTGACAAATTACCTGTACGCAACTTTTCTGACGTAACACCTGACACGGATGATAAAACACGACCTACCAACTGTTCCTTAGACATTTCTAGAGAGAAAAAAGCAACCGACTTTTTACCCAATATAGCTACATTCTGTGCTATGTTCAAGGTAAAAGCCGTCTTACCCATACTTGGCCGAGCCGCCACAAGAATTAAGTCTGACCTCTGCAGACCATTCGTAATCCGGTCTAAATCTTTAAATCCAGTAGGAAGCCCTGTTAAAACGCCTTCAAACTTTTGAATCTCATCTAAGCGTTCAATATTATGCTTAACCACCTCGCCCATAGGTGAAAACCCAGATTCTGCCTTAGCCTGCCCACTAACGGCCAAGACCATGCGTTCCGATTCATTAATAATCTCACGCGGCTCCTCTTCTCCAGCATAACTCATAGCTACAATCTTATTGCCCGCATCAATCATACGCCGCAATTGCGCTTTTTCTGCCACAATACGGGCATGCTCCTCTACATTATAAGTAGCCATAGAATCATTGGCGAGTGACGTAATATAAGCAATACCGCCTACCTCTTCTAACTTATTCCTCCGATTTAACTCTTCTGTTAAAAGTACCAAATCCGCTCGTTTATGACTATACACAATCGTTGTGATGGCTTCAAAAATAACTCGATTCGCATCCCGATAAAAATCCTGTGTTTTTACAATACCGCTAATACTGTCATACACATCCGTATCACTTGTTAATAAAGCCCCTAATACAGCTCGTTCTGCTTCAATACTGTGCGGTGGAATCCTTGCTTCTGCCATTCTCTTACTCTCCTACTTACGACTAATCCATTGTATTACTATTTATTTTACCACAAGCAAGCTCCTTCTTTAGTTGGAACTCGGCTTATTCTTTTAAACGATTGGCGCCCTTTATTAACTCTATCTTTGCTCTAAATTAAGAAAGGCCACCCTCTCCGAGGATTTACGTATTTCTCGTAAGGAGCCTTCGCAGAATACGCCGCTCCTTTCCAAGCATATAGCTACTATCTTATAAAAGAAAAAGAAGACTGTATGTCCTATGGCTCCAAATCAAGAAGCACCTATATTTCTCGTAGGGAGCCTTCGCCGAAGGTGACCAGCTCCCGAGAGAAGATATAGGTGCTTCCGTATATAAGTCGTATTTTATTAAAGAAATCTCTTTTAAGTCTCTTTATTGAGGCACAACCGTAACCTCGATAATCGCCGTAATTTCTGGATGAACCCGAATTAAGACTTCATAAGACCCAGTTGCCTTAATCGGTTCCTTAATTTCAATCTTCTTCTTATCAATATCGATACGTTGTTCCTTCAAAGCATCAGAAATATCCTTAGCCGTAACCGCACCAAACACGCGACCTTCTTCGCCTACTTTTACAGGAATTGTAACCTTAACCTTGGCAAGCTGACTAGCCATAATCTTAGCTTCATCGCTATCAACAGCCTTTTTATGAGCGGCAGACGCTTGACGCTGCTTAGCTGTATTTAAATTCTGAGGTGTCCCTTCTAAAGCAAGACCTTTCTTAATGAGCACATTACGGCCATAGCCATCACTTACTTCAATAATTTCTCCTCGTTTACCTACTTTTTTTACGTCTTCTAACAAAATAACTTTCATTATTTGTCTGCCTCCTCTTTCTTTAATTCAGCCATTGCCTTACGAGCTGTTTCCATAACAGCGCCTTTAGCTTCTGTCATCGTCATATCCTTAAGCTGAGCCCCAGCTACCGTCCGGTGACCACCACCACCTAAGGCTTCCATAACAAGCTGTACATTCATTAAGCCTTGAGAACGGGCACTAACACCTATGCCGCCATCAACTAAATGATATAAGACAAAACTAGCTTCTACACCCTCTACCATAATTAACAAATCTGCCGTTTGCGCCGCTAAAATAGATGCATTTTGCAACCCATCCGGACAATCTGTAAAGGCCATGCCATCAATACGTTCAGCCTTAGCCATCATACCAGCCCGCACCTGAACACTATCGAAGGTATCCATAAACAAGTGACGAACAATAGAGATATCCGCACCTGAACGTCGCAAGAACGACGCCGCATCAAAGGTTCTTGACCCCGTTTGTATAGAAAAATTCTTTGTATCAACCACAATCCCTGCATAGAGGGCACTTGCTTCCACCACATTTAGCGTTATCGGTTCAGCAAAATACTGTACCAATTCCGTAACCAGCTCACTTGTTGATGAAGAGGCCGGTTCTAAATAGGTTAATAGTGGCTGTTCTACAAAATCGGACGACCGACGATGGTGATCAATAACCACCCGCCGTTTAGTCTTATCCAAAGCCTTTGGTGCTGCTACCATATCTGGCCTGTGCACATCAACAACAAAAACTAACGTATTTTCTGTTGTTAACTTCTCTGCTTCTTCTGGTGAAATTAAAAGATGTTCAAAACCAGGTGCCGTTGGAAATAAATCAGACAATTTCTTAATTGCGATAGTCTGGTCACTTACGGCAATATGCACATCCATACCATTGGCCTTAGCCATAGCAGCTACCCCAATAGCCCCGCCAATACTATCATAGTCTTCTCGTTCATGACCCATAATAATAACATTCGAAGAATCATCCATTAATTCCTTCAAAGCCTGGGAAACAACACGAGCTCGAACGCGGGTATTCTTCTCTGAACCTTGCGTACGTCCTCCAAAGAACTGTACATCTTCTTCACCAATATAAATACAAGCTTGGTCGCCGCCACGACCTAACGCCAGTTCCAAACCAGACCTTGCCTTTTCAGACATAGCCCGCAAAGAACCTGTCCCTGAAGCGGCTCCGATACTAATAGTCGGTGCAATTCGTTTGGCTGTTGGTAAATTATGAATCTTTTCCAAAATAGGAAACTTATTCAACATCATATCAGCTAATCCAGACTTAGATACACAGAAGAAATAAGCATCTTCCGAATAATTACGAATAAATCCGTCATAGGCATCAATAGCACCAACAATAACATTGTTCATTTCCGCCCATAAATTGGTATATTCAATATCGCTTAACCCTTTCGTTACATCTTCAATGTTATCCATAGTGATAAAACCAAAGGCGGGCGTGGCTTCTTCAGCTCGCTTGCACAGATTTTCTGTTTCTGTAATATCATCAAAATAAAAAGCCGTAAAAGCCTCCGCTGCTAACGCATTTGCTTCCTCATCATCATAATGAGTTCGTTTAGACGGCTCAATATATTTATAAATAATCCGATAATAACGATCACCAATTTGTTGCCGAAAATATCCAGACTTACCCCAAATTTTATCTAAACGCAAAGCAGGGATCAAAGCCGTTAAGCGTTCGGTCTTATCAGGATCACAATCCATCCAATCCCGAAAAACACTATTAAACCACATTAACCGCCCATTATCATCAATAATGGCAATGGCCGTTGGTAAATTCTGCAAAGCAAAACTAGATGCTTGCGTAACCCCCTTAGCCAGCGTATCAAATTGTGTCATCCACCGTAAATATTGTTGATGGATGGTGCGATAACTATATAAATAAGCCCCTACAACAATAATAAGACCTAAAATAGCCAAACACCAATTTAGCCATAAAATCACTAACAGTAACAAGACCACTACAACAAACATAGTCCTTGCAATGACGTGAAATACGCGCTGTCCCGATTTCATATCGACTCCTCATAACCTCTTACTTACGAAAACGCAAACGTTCTCGATTAAACGGTCTTAGTAAATCAATCGCACCTAAAACCATAACACCGTAAGAAGCATATAAAGCAATAATAACTAATAAGCCCTTAATCCAACCAGACCGGCTATAACCAGATAACCAATTCCATAGAACAACAAGCCCATCAATAAAGAGAAATGCCATTCCAATTTCTAATAAATTATTACCGACTAAGGCTAACCACTGCATTTGCCATTGCGTACCTGCATACCAAATTAAAATAGCTACACAAGTAATATATAACATACCTTGCGATACATGCCAATCCACAAAATCCGGAACCTCATAAGCATGTATGTGTAAACGCCGCATAATAGCCCCTGCAATTTTAATCGTTATAAAATTAACAATAAGCATAGCCACATAAGCAGCGCCTACAAAAACAGTTAGCATTTGTTCTATAAAAGGTCGAATGGTTGCTTCCATATTAGCCAATTGAGCTGACGATAACCCCATACTACGATAAGCATCTAGTATTTTATTAACAAAATCAGCTCCATTATTGGCAAACAAGGCCAAAGGAGAGGTGCCTACGGCTGCTAATGCCGCCCACATAGCACCTAACATCAATACCGTTGTCACAACGGGAGGCAGCGTCAACATCCAAGTATAATGCCATCCTCTTTGCCAGCACAAAACAATAACCAAAGCCCCTATAGAAGCCGGTCCTAGTTCTAACACTACCTGCCACAGTAGACCTAAGCCAGCACCCGCTAAAACCATAGTTACAATAAAAGAGAGAATGCTCCAGCGCAATCCACTTCGAGCCCCAATTACCATAAGAACTACCGGCACGAGGAATACAGCAATCATATGGAAGATAGGTACAATGAGACTTAATAGGGCTAAGACGATACTTAAGGCCGTTAAGGCACTTGTTTCTGCTAAGGCCCGCGTTTTTACCTTATTCATCTATCTATTCCTTACTCTTACACGTCCTGAATGATTGGTAAAATCATTGGCCGGCGTCTTGTCTTTTCATATAAGAACTTACCTAATACATCACGTACTTGTGACTTAATCGTCGTCCAATCTTTTACGTTAGTCGCTTCACATTCTTCAATCACATTATCAACACGCCGTTGAGCTTCATTCATCAAGGCTTCTGCATCACGCACATAAACAAAACCACGCGATACAATGTCTGGTCCAGACACAATCTGCCCTGATGCCGTATCCATAACCATAACGACAATAACAATACCTTCCTGAGCTAGCTGCTGACGATCACGAATAACGATATTCCCTACATCACCAACGCCTAAGCCATCAACAAAGACATGTCCAGCTGTTACATGACCGCCCTTACGACCTGTCCGTGTGGTGAACTCAAAAATCTGTCCATTATCACCAACAAGAACATGATTCGGTTTAACAATACCCATAGACACGGCTAATTCACCATGTTTCTTTAACATGCGGTATTCCCCATGCACAGGAATAAAGAATTTAGGGCGAACCAAATTCAACATGGTCTTCAAATCTTCTTGAGCACCATGTCCTGATACATGAATACCACGGTCTCGTCCATAAACAACATTAGCTCCTAACCGAAGCAAGTTATCAATGGTGCGTCCCACCGCCGCTTCATTCCCAGGAATTGGTGTAGCTGAAATAATAACCGTGTCATTTGGTGTCACTTCTACAGTCCGATGATTATTGGTGGCCATACGAGATAAACCAGCCATTGGTTCCCCCTGACTACCCGTTGTCAAAATCATAATCTGATCGTCACGATAACGGTTCATTTCTTCTGGTTCAATCAAAGTCCCTTCCGGCACCGTCAAATAACCCCGTTCTTGGGCGATTTCCGTTACATTGACCATACTGCGGCCAAATACAGCTACCTTCCGTTTAAAAGCAACCGCTGCATTAATGGCTTGCTGAATACGGGATACATTCGACGCAAATGTGGCTAATATAACACGTCCTTTAGCCTGGCCTACCGCCTGAACAAGAGCTGGTCCTACCGTACTTTCAGATGGCGTAAAACCTGGTTTTTCTACATTTGTTGAATCGGACATTAGGGCTAGCACGCCTTCATTGCCCAATTCAGCAAATTTATGAATATCCATTAACTTTCCATCTACTGGCGTCTGGTCAATCTTAAAGTCACCTGTATGAACAACCGTACCTACTGGCGTTTTAAAATAAATCCCGCAAGCATCAGGAATGGAATGGTTAGTCTGAATGAAACCAACCGTAAAATTAGATCCAATGCGGATTTCATCACCAGCCTTAACTACATTCAACTTAGCTGCGCTAATATGATTTTCTCGAAGTTTACCTTCAATTAAGCCACATACCAAATTCGTCGCATAAACAGGCACATTAATTTCTTTTAATAAATAAGCTAATGAGCCAATATGGTCTTCATGACCATGCGTAATAACAACAGCCCGTACCTTATCTCGGTTTTCCAACAAATAGCTCATATCTGGGATAACAATATCAACCCCTAGCATATCGTCTTCTGGGAAAGCCAATCCTGCATCTAATACGACAATATCATTACCATATTGGAAAACAGTCATATTCTTGCCAATTTCGCCAAGGCCGCCTAAAGGGATAATCATTAACTTATCCTTACGATTACCTGTATTATTCGTCTTATCTCGATTAGCTTCACTTACGCGTGGGCGATGAGTTGGACGACGACCTGTTGTTGTCCCCTCTTGGTTACGGCGCATAGGCTGACGACGTCTAGCATCACCTTCTCCACTAGCTCGATGAGCAGCCGCTGGCCGTCTTGTATAAGGCCGTGTTCCTGTTTCTCCATCGGCTACTGTTCTTCGCCGATTTGTTGCTGTATTAGGGCGACGACGATTAACAGTTCGCCGTTCCTGATCTCCTTCCTTGCGAACGTGTGGCGTAAAGGATCTATGTTCTTCTTTTTGTACTTGTTCTGTTGGTGTTACAATTGTTTTTTCTTCCACTGTATATACTCCTCCTTTTGTTACTTTATGACGATTTCTATTCGATTCAAATGTATACGATTATATCCGACTAAGTCACATGCCATATGCCCGTCCGAATCCGTCATTTAAGACAAGGTATCAACAAGCAAGAGCTATTTCTCTATAACCTAATTTAGCTACAACCATACAATCCGATATAAAGGCACGCTAATCCTATCTAAGAAAAACTACATTAACTATTTAACTGTCAAATTCTTTAGGCTTAATTAATACTTTATAGTTCTAATACCAATTGAGCGTACCTATCCATTTTTAATCATAAAGTAATTACACTTTTACTTTTTTTACTGCCCCTAATAAGGCGCGTATCTCTTTGTATTTCCCACATGCTAAAATAGTGTCCCTTATCTTAAGTAAAAAGACACTTATTTTTCTCTCGTTTAATTCATTTTGTCACGTTCAAAAGAACCGTCTATCGTTTCCTTACAAAATGTATCTATTGCCGCTTCCCACAGTCCGTACTAATCCGTTCCCGTCTGGGGCTTGTCGCCTGCAATCTTATTAAGCCGATCGAATATGGTATCTATAGTATAACACATTTAAGGGAATAAAAAACAGATGCCTCAGCATCACTACTAGGCATCTGTTTTTATAGGTATTGATTTTATCTACCTTGTATAATTTTCTTAAACTGCTCTGCGTAGAGCCTAGCACCCCCATTAGCGGGATGTCGGGTTACTAATACATTATAGCCAGCGGCTTGCAAGGTATCTGCTGCCTTTCTACCAACAGCAATAATCTGAGCCTTGGGATGATACTGCAATAAACCGCCCATATAGAATAACCCCACCTGCAATTCGTCCTTAGTTGGCGTCCGATTTGTCAAAGGCTGGCCTGACTTGTGGGGATGAAAAGGAAAAATATTCCATAATATGGCCTCTTCCGGCCTTACCGCATTCTCTAAAAGGGCTTTCCATACGACTGTATCCGTTGGTTCTAAAAAACCCTGCTCTTTTTGCCTTTCATTTAACAAGGAACTATCTGGATTACTTGTCCGTTCTTTACTCCCAAGAAAAACAGCATCCGCCTGCACCACTGAGTGATATCCTAAAAGCATTCGTTCACAAGTAATGGCAATACCTGTAAAACGGGCTCCCTGATAACCAGCGGCTTCTGCTACAATAATATACTTAGCTGTCCCCCATCGTGGCAACAAGTATTGCCGCAACTGTTTCTGTCTTACCAAATAACTATCAGCCGCTAGATCTAACTCTGGATTATAATCCCGCCACGGATTAAAAACATTTATACTTTGATATTGGCTCAATTGATTAATCCATGTAATTACCTGTGTCTCTTTTTCTTCCATCTATATACAGCCTTCTTATAAAACAAGCTTTATTGCAAGGTATAAAATACGCGTTTATTTTCTGATACATGGCTGGTAACAAACGGATATAAAGCGGTTTGTTCAAAGCTCTGCTTATCATCGTCATTAACAATGACTAACATGGGTTCCCCCTTTTGCGCTTTTGTCACTAGGCTCTCTACACTTGTTTTAGGCATCGTATATTTACGGTCCCAATCCGCACTCCGTTTTTCGTCCGCATCAGCATTTGGTTTCTCAATACGTACAATATCTTTTCCCGTATAATATACCAAAGAAGCCGCATATTTATTATAATAGTAGACTTGTCCAGAAAAATCTTCCACAAGCGGTACACTGCGAACAGCTGACCGTTGCCAAATCAAAGGTGTAACCCCTTCATATAAGACAGCCCCTGATATAAGCATAGTCGCTATGGCTATAATGGCAGGAATAGCATACTGCCCCCGCTGCAACCATAAAGCAAGGATAAGTGCCATACTCCCCGCTATAAGAGCATATAACAAGAGCCAGAACCCCCATGGCACGAACAAAGTCGCTACACCATAGACTATCCATAATAAAAAAGCAGGTACAATCAAATAAGCCATGCGTTTTCGTGACGCTTTTTGCCGCATGATTTTAATAATCCCTACCGCCCCTAAAAAGCTAAAGGGAATTAAACTAATAAAAGTATAAGTAGGATATTTTGTAGCCATTAAGCTATAAAACAGAATTGTTCCCCAGCCCATAACCATGGAGTACACATAGAAAGGCTCACGACAAGACTTTTTCCAGCCACTAATCATTTCGTAAAGTACCGTTCCCGTCCATGGCAAAGAGGCTCCAAAAAACAAGGCCAAGTAATACCACCACACATCCTCACTTGGATGTTCCGACTCCGTAGCCCTGACAACATTATTAAGACCTAAAAAACCATTAATAAAGTCATTGCCATAGTGCACATACATATAAAGGTACCAAGGCATAGCAATAATTAAAAACAACAAAATACCCTGCCAAGGAAATAAACCTTTAATATCCCGCCACTGTCCTCGAAGCAAAAGGTAAGCAATAAACAAAAGCCCTGGCAAAACTAAGGCTACCGGTCCCTTGGCTAATACACCTATAGCCGCAAAACCATAAGCTAGACTCATGCCCCATCGGCTTTTCCTAACGATTCCGCGATAGCCACAAGTAAAGGTACCAACAGAGGCAAAAAACAAGGCCATATCCGTAACAATGCCATGAGCTATTAACCAAAACTCTAATGAAGTTCCTGCAATAACGGCTGTCCATAAGCCTAAAATACGTCGCCCCGATATAGAACGAATCTCTTGGTACAATAACCCTACCGACAAAGCACCCAAAAGAGCTGATGGAAAACGAGCCGCAAAATCCGTTATACCAAAGACCTTATAGGACAAAGCAATAAGCCAATAAATAAGGACTGGCTTATCAAACCATACTTGGTGGTAAATTTGTGGCGCCCACCAATTACCAGACTCTACCATTTCCTTGGCCGTTAGGGCATAATTAGACTCCACTGGATCCGTCACCACTAGGCCTATATTACCAAGGACAAACCAAATAAGTGCCACTAGAAATAGAACTAATGTCAACCGATGTATCTTCATACTACCTAAACTCGCTTCTTTTTCAGCCAATACCTAAGTCCTAAAATAATGGCTACGACAACAACAATAGCTACAACAATATATAAAAAGACATGATTATATTGAATCAAATCCTGCCAATGAGCGCCTAACTTAGCCCCCATCCAAACTAACAATATCGTCCAAGGCAAAGTGCCTATAACTGTCCATAAAATAAACTTATGCATAGGGTAGCGAGCAATCCCTGCCGGCAGAGAAATAAAGGTTCTTACGCCAGGAATCAAGCGGCCAAAGAAGACAGCGGCGCCACCATACTTGTCAAATAAATTTTCTGCCATTTGGAATTTATGCTCATTAAAAAATACATACTTTCCATATTTTAATAATAAAGGCCGTCCACCATATTGCCCAATCCAATACGACAAAACAGAGCCAATAATACCAGCTAACGAACCAACAATAATGGTCGTCGTCATATCAAAAATGTGCTGTGCTATCAAATAACCAGCAAAGCCTAAAACAACCTCACTAGGAATAGGGATATTGGCATTTTCTAAAACCATCGCAACAAACATGGCTACATAACCATACTCTTGTAAAAACGTTATAATATAATCCACTGTAACTCCTTCTAATAAATAGTTTTATTTCTAATACAGTATCATTATTATTTTATCACAAATATCCCCCCTATAACATGCTTAAGCTTATAAAGATAAATATATAAATCTTAGGGGGATTATCAGCGACACTATTTATTAGCTGCCGAATGCACAGAATATCTTCTATGTTCCTTACCTTCAAAATCCTTCCAAATAAAAGTATCATCACTTAAGACCATATACCCATGCCAACTGCCCTGTTTAGGAATGGATGTAGACCCTGGATTCATATATACATACTTATCGTGCTCTACACAAGCGGGTACATGCGTATGTCCATGTAATAATATATCCCCTTCTTTTAGAGGTGGTAAATGCCCTTCATTATAAATATGTCCATGCGTCATGTAAACCGTTCTATTCCCTAAAGGTAACACAGCATAATCCGCCATTAAAGGAAAATCCAGTACCATTTGATCAACCTCTGCATCACAATTACCTCGCACAGCCAATATTTCATCCTTATGTGCATTCAACATCTTAATGACCGCCTTTGCCGCATAATCCGCAGGCAAGTCATTACGAGGCCCATGATACAAAATATCTCCTAATAAAATTAACCGTTCCCCTTTTTCCTCTTCATAAGCCTGCAATAACTTTTTACAATAAAATGCCGACCCATGTATATCCGATGCAATAACCCACTTCATCTGAACCACCTCTATTAACACGCACTCGCTTATTAGTCATACACCTATATACTACACGAAAAAGGCCTGTCCAGGCAGGTCTTTCCTTAAACTTTATATAAAATTTCTTTCCCCTGCCCTCTTAAACGCCGGCCCTGTCAAGCACGGCTACCTCTAACTCTATTGAGTGAGTGCGTAAGCTACTCTGACGCCTAAATTAAATAAACATTTACCCCTAGGCTATAAGTCAAGAAGCGTCCTACTATTCTCATAGGGAGAGGGAACCTTCATCTTTTAGCTCAATGTCACGAAGCGTCTACCATTCTTGAGTGCGACTTGCGCAGAACGGAGCCACGAAGGAATGTGTAGACGCTTCCATACCCTGCACGAAAGAAAAGCGCCCCATACCATGAAGATATA
>CAMBIX010000015.1 GCA_945867815.1 uncultured Veillonellaceae bacterium | reverse complement strand
GCTTAGTTATAATACCACGCTGACAAGGTCATGTCAACAAGATATTTTAACTTTTTTATTTCTTTACATTACTCTAACGAGGTAGCACTTAAAGCACTCACTAATAAGCTTGTTTTATAAAGAAATAGGCCGTTCTTCTAAGAACGACCTATTTAGTATAACCGACATTCAATATTTATTCAAGTATTTTTTAACAAAATCTTTACGTCCGTCTCTTACTCTTATAGTTTACTTACATCTACAGAAGTACCACTTTCCAAAATAGAAACAATAGAGAACAAGGTAAAGCACACAGCCCCTAAACCAGCTAATACATGAGCTGGAATATAATAGCTACTATTGACTAATACGTTTTGGAATAAGAAGGAGGATACAAATAAGCACAATAAACAAGTAAAGATAGGAATCATCGGAATCCGTGATGCATATTCCGATTCATGATGCCATGCCAAGATTAGCAAAATAACCTTACTAGAGATACTCCAACAAATAAGACCTAAGCCAATCATAACATAACCCGGTGCTACCGCCCCACCAAAGGGAAGATTTAACAAAACGCCTAAGCCCCACAAAATGGCTATGGCCCCGCAAGTTAAAACAATATAGGCACCTGTCCAAGGCCGATGCGTACGGTCAAACACATTCTGAATCTGCCGTACAACCGTTGCTACCAACATAATCAAACTGGCACAAATCATAGATAAGCCAATTTCAACATGCCCTGCAATATAGGCCGCCTGCGTCGTTCCTGTTGCTAACAAATAAACCCCACGACTAAAAGCAATAAAAAAAGCAATGGCCGGAATGGCTTCCATAATATGACACGCTGTCATACTTTTAAATCCATCCTTATTACGAATGCCTGGCGTCCGTTGATAATTACGTGGAATCTGACTAAATTTTGTAGAAGCTGTTGCTACCGTTGATACGCAGGCAGCAACTAACCCAACGCCAAAACAAACATCACCGGCTACAATATCTGGTGCTACTGTTGGATTAGCTAAAAACAGATGAGCTCCATAAAAGATGGCAATCCCCGCACCTATATAACCAATAATAGGCAAGCACCATTTAGCCAAAGTCGTATAAGACCGGATTAACTGACGAATAATCGTTGCTGCCGTTGCGTACAAGGCTACGCAAATCGCTGTTAACGACAACAAAATAATAGCCGCCGGTCGAGCTAGTGGCTGCACAGCTTCAAACTGCTGCACATACAAGCCAAAAAAGAAGGTAAAAGCCCCCATCAAGAGGGGAATGGCTCTAAAGATGATACTGATGTAATAATTCATACTATCAACTCCTCGATTATTATATTTTCCTTACATCTTATGCATTCTTACTTTTAATCCCTATGTCCTTCTTTCACACTATCTCTTTCGCTCTATTTTCATCATAGTTTTTTCAATATAAAAAACCGTGGCCTAAACCACGGTTTTCTTTCATGTATCCTACTGTCATTTATAAATAACCAAACAACAATAAAACAAGTCCCTAAGCAGCCAATCAACTACGCTACCCAGCTACAGGCTATCTTATTCTACTTTTACGCTTTCACCTAACTCGAAACTACCTTTGGATGTAATAATTTGTTCACCCTTTTTCAAGCCATTCATAACCGTTACATAGCCGTCAACGTCTTCGCCTACATCGACAACGCGGACATCGACTGTATTATCAGCCGTTACAACATAAACAAACTTGCCATCCTTGTTTTCATGAACAGCATCCTTAGGAATAACAAGAGCTGGCGCCTTTACACCCGTTTCAATGACCAAGGTATAACTTTCACCAATCTTAATCACATTGCCAGGATTATTAAACGTTGCCTTCAGCAAGACAGCCGGTGTTCCTGCTGGGGATGTAGTATCTACATAGGTCAACTGACCTGGATAATCCTTTTTATCTACTTTCAAGTAGACTTTCATATTCTTTTTTGCTTCTGGTGAAGCCAACGCTTTAGCAAAGGATTGGGGAATGCTCAAAGAGGCTACAACAGGCGACAACTGTTGAATCATAGCAAATGGTCGGCCAGCTACAGCCACCTTGCGGTCGGCATTATAAATCTGTGTAATCGTACCTGCAATCGGTGCTACAATCTGTGACTGGGCAATTTGTGCCTGCACTTGCGCAATTTGTGCCTGCAAAGCCGCTACATTGGCGCCACTACCGCTGCCTGTCGTAACATAGCCACCACCCGTTGTTACCGTCGACGCTTGTGACCGTGCTTGAATGGTCTGGAATTCTTTTTCTGTAATAATGCCATTATTAAGCATCTGCCGTGCCCGTTCTACGTCAGCCGAAGAAACAGCCCCCGGCACTACTGTTGTCTGTGCTGGCGTGGCAACTACCGTTGTCTGTGCCTGTGCTGAAGATAACTGCTGCAAGAGGGCCTCTAGTTGCTGCTGCAATTGTGCTGTATCAACTTGAGCAATAACCTGCCCCTGTTGAACCGTATCTCCTACCTTTACAGCCATATTGGTAATATTACCCGATACTGTCGGATTAACGGTTACCTTATTAAGGGCTGCAATACTTGCATCATTATCTACTTTTACTGGCATTTCCTTTTCTTGCACCGTTACCGTCGTTACCTTAGTCGGTCCAAAACACCCGGCTAAAAAGAAGGTGCTAACAAACAAGGCCAGCATAGCCAGTAAACCAATCATCGATTGTTTACGCATAGTTCACCTCTCCATTTATGCTTACCGTATCTGTTTATTTTAGCACGTCTACCCCTTCTTGTGCAGATATAGTAATAAATTTCACCCGTTTTTCATAAAAGAAACGAACTATTTAACGATAGCTTCAAAAGCAGCCTGCCCATGAAAGCGTTCAAAGTGGTCTTGCGTTCGAGCTATTTCCTTTACCGACGGATCAAGAGATACCGCCTTTTTAAGCCAAACTAAGGCTTCCTTATCTTGCCCTCGGTCTGCATAAATAGTCGCTATGCCATAGATTGTCCACACATTGTTAGGGTCCTGAGCTAACACTTTATCAAACCAGGCCCTCGCCTGCGTTAGATTCCCTTGTAGCTTATACACAAGTGCCACATTATAATCGTTGGCCGCATCATTTGGGCGCAATTTATCAGCTAATAAAACCTCTTTAAGGCCATCGCTTGTATCGCCTTCTAAGGCTAAACTCATCCCCTTAACAGAGTGAGCTGACGCATTAGTAGGGCTCTTAGCTAATACCACATCAGCTTCCTTAACAGCCGCCGCATAGTCTTTCTCTTGCATAAGAGCGACCGCCTTGGCTACCTCTTGCTTTTCCTTATCTAAGGCTTGCTGCTTATTAGCGGCCGTCTCCGACTGATTAGCTGCAGGCTGTGCTTTCGCGCCATCGCTGACCGTTCCACATCCAGCTACCGCCAACAAACTCCCCCACAAAGCCGTGACTACCAATAATCGAATTATAATTTCTTTCCCTAGCCTATGCCTAGTCAACTTTCTATCACCCCTAACAAACGACCTATTCTCCTTGAACTAAGCGTTTGCAAATCAATTTATACCTATCCTGTGCTAATAAACACGTATCAGTTAAATAACCTTTTTCATGCCCATATTCATTTAGGCCTCGAATATAAAAAGGTTTCAAATCATCCGTAATAACAAAAGGAAAAATACCCGTCCGCAAGCATTCTTTATACATAAGCAAACGGCCTACCCGACCATTTCCATTTTGAAAGGGATGAATGCTTTCAAAACGAACATGAAAAGCTAATATATCATCTAAGGTTATATTGCTCTTCTTGCTATAACCATTTATCAACTGTAGCATAGCCGCTGGTACATCTTCTGGCTCAACAGTCTCTTTAAAGCCAATGACATTACCTAGTTTCTTATACTCACCCACATTAAAATAGTCTTCATGTGATTCGGCTGTGTTTTCTACAATAAGCGCCTGTAGTTTTTTCATAAAATCTTCCGTTAAAGGTTCTTTATAAGCCATCAGCATATAATCAAAGGCTCTAAAATGATTATTCGCTTCAATCACATCATCGCTATAAATGACTTCTTTGCCATTCGGCAATAAGGTATGCGTTTCAAACAAGGTTCGCGTATGTTCCTCTGATAAGCGACTACCTTCTATCCGATTACTATTATAGGCCATATAAATTTGTGTATAATAATAAATACCATTCTTCCGCTTATATTTTTTCTCCCGCAGCAAGGCCTCTGCCAACTGTTGGGTTAATGTATCCATAACGCCTCCTCATAAGTCCTGTCATATCCTTCTATTATAACTATCTCCCTTGCGTCGGTAAATCCTCTCCTTACTAAAACAAGCACATGAGCAAGAGACAAGCTCCCTATAAAAGCCAGTCTCCTATTCATGTGCTTATTATGTATACGCTTACTTATATTTATCCTTAAAAGCACTCATCTGTGCCTCAGCTAAGCTTTGTCCTTGTGCCATATAAGACGCAATTGCCTGCTGCATCGCTTCATAAGCTAACGGTACAACCTTTGTAAAACGACCCTTAAAATTCTGCCAATTATCTAAAATATGCCGTCCTTTTGGACTATCCGTATGCAATACATGCTGTTCCACAAGACTTAAAATCGTTTGTAAGTCCGCTTCATCCGCTGGTCTTGTTTCCACAAGAGCCTTATTGCAATACCTATCGTCAAAATCAAGAATATAAGCATAACCACCAGACATGCCAGCTGCAAAATTCCGACCCGTCGGCCCTAACACTAAGACCTCACCGCCAGTCATGTATTCACAGCCATGATCACCCAAGCCTTCTACAACAGCCGTCATACCACTATTACGAACACAGAAACGTTCACCCGCGAGGCCATTAATATAAGCCGTACCAGATGTAGCTCCATAGAAAGCCACATTACCAATAATAACATTGGACGCTGCCTCAAAAACGGATTCCTGTGGTGGATTAACTATAATTGTCCCACCAGATAGGCCTTTACCTAAATAGTCATTCGCATCCCCTTCTAAGGATAATGTCATTCCTTTAGGAATAAAAGCACCAAAGCTCTGACCGGCACTGCCAACAAAAGACAACTTAATCGTATTATCTGGCAAACCCTCTTCGCCATAGCGTTTGGTAATCTCGCTACCTACAATCGTACCAACAACTCGGTTAGTATTATTAATAGCCAATTTCGCCCGAATCGGTTTACGTTCTTCAATCGCTGGCCGACACATACGAAGTAATTTAGCTTCATCCAAGGTCTTTTCTAATTCATGGTCCTGTTCATGAATATGATGATGACCTACAGAAGCATCTGTATACGGCGTGAATAAAATTCGTTTCAAATCAATGCGAGACAATTTATAAGAATCTTCAATAGTCTTCTGGCGAAGTAAGTCCACTCGACCAACCATATCTTCTACGCGACGAATGCCTAAGCGCGCCATGATTTCACGTAATTCACGAGCTAGAAATATCATCAAGTGTTCTACATATTCTGGTTTACCCTTAAAACGAGCCCGTAATTTTTCATCTTGCGTAGCCACCCCATAAGGACAAGTATTTAAATTACATACGCGCGCCATCTTACAACCAACAGCGATTAAAGGCAAGGTACCAAAACCGAAAACTTCAGCCCCAAGAAGAGTGGCTACAGCCACATCAAAGCCTGTCATTAACTTACTGTCAACTTCTAAGACAATACGGTCACGCAAGCGATTTAATAACAAAGTCTGATGCGTTTCAGATAGCCCTAATTCCCAAGGTGCCCCCGTATTACGCATACCCGTACGAGCCGCTGCGCCTGTGCCACCATCATAGCCGCAGATAAGAATATTATCTGCCTTAGCCTTAGCTACACCAGCAGCAATCGTACCAACGCCAGCTTCAGCCGCTAGTTTAACACTAATACGTGCATCTCGATTGGCATTTTTTAAATCATAAATTAATTCAGCTAAGTCTTCAATAGAATAAATATCATGATGTGGTGGTGGCGACACTAATTCGACACCTGGTGTGGAATGGCGGGCCTTACCAATATCTGGATAGACCTTCTTGCCAGGCAATTGCCCCCCTTCACCAGGCTTAGCCCCTTGGGCACATTTAATCTGTAATTCCTTTGCATGAACCAAGTAATTGCCCGTTACACCAAAACGACCAGAGGCAATTTGCTTAATGCCGCTATTCCTGTCGTCCCCATTTGGTAATGGCGTAAAGCGTTCACTATCTTCCCCACCTTCACCAGAGTTAGACAAAGAACCTAACCGATTCATGGCAATCGCAATAGCTTCATGAGCCTCTTTACTAATAGCCCCATAACTCATAGCGCCTGCCTTAAAGCGTTTAACAATCGATTCGACTGGCTCTACTTCTTCAATAGCAATGCCGCCACCTACCGGATAGTTAAAATCTAAGAGACTGCGTAAGGTGACATGGTAATCCTCGCGAATATCTTTAGCATATTCCTTATACAAGTCATAGTCATTATTAATTAAAGACTCTTGTAACTTATCAATAATCTTTGGGTTATATAAATGCGGTTCACCACCCTTAATTGGTCCATAAAAGCCGCCTGGTTCTAAAACCTTTTCCGCTGTTTTAAAGGCCCTATCATGACGGGCAATAGCTTCTAAGGTAACCCCTTCTGTGCCAATCCCACCAATACGGGTTGGTGTGTTAACAAAATATTTATTAACAAAATCACTATTAAGACCAACCGCTTCAAATACTTGGGCTCCATGATAACTGCGAACCGTAGAAATCCCCATTTTAGACATAACTTTCAAGATGCCCGCTACGGCTGCCTTAATATAGTTCTTCTCTGCTTCTTCAGCCGACACCTTACCTAGACGCCCTTTAGCTTGCAAGTCTCGTACTGTTTCTAAAGCTACATAAGGATAAATCGCCGTTACACCATAACCAATCAAGGCACAGAAGTGATGCACTTCCCGTGGTTCCCCTGATTCTAACAAAAGGCCAATATCCGTACGTAATACCTTCTTAATTAAATGGTTATGTACTGCCGCTACAGCCAGCAAGGCTGGAATTGGTGCATGTGTTTCATCCACACCACGGTCAGATAAGATAAGCACATTATTATCAGAACGCGCTAGATCCTCCGCCTTTTGACATAACTCTTTTAAGGCCTTACGCATACCGGCCACGCCTTGCCGTGGATCAAATAGGATAGGCAAGGTAGCCGTTTTCATACGACGGCAGTCTAACTGCTTAAGAGCCGCAAATTCCGCTTTTGTCAAAATAGGCCGTTCCAATGACACACAGTAAGTACCATCCTTATCTGGTTCCGTCATATTCCCACTGTTACCAATCATAACATTAGTAGATGTAACCATTTCTTCACGAATAGCATCAATCGGCGGATTGGTTACTTGGGCAAATAACTGCTTAAAATAAGTATATAAAAGCTGCGGTTTTTCCGACAAAATAGCTAGTGGTGCATCTGCGCCCATAGCCCCTACTGGATCTTTGCCATCCTTAGCCATTGGCGTCAACATACGCACCATATCTTCCTGCGTGTAGCCAAAGGCTTGCTGCATGGTAAATAAATTATCTTCGACACTAGGGAACTCTTCCGTATTAGCTGGCGTAATTTCATCAAGATGCACGATGTGCTCCTTAACCCAATCTGTATAAGGAGACGAGGTAGCAATGCGATGCTTTATTTCTTCATCCGATACTATACGCTGTTCCATCGTATCAACGAGGAGCATCTTCCCTGGTTCTAAGCGTCCCTTGTAGCGAATATTTTCACTTGTTTCATCAACTACGCCAACTTCTGACGCCATAATTAGACGGTCATCACGTGTAATATAATAACGCGACGGACGTAATCCATTACGGTCAAGGACGCCACCAATGACATCACCATCTGTAAATCCCATAGCCGCCGGACCATCCCATGGTTCCATCATGAAGGAATTAAATTCATAAAAGGCCCGTTTTTCTTTGCTCATAAGCGGATTCTTTTCCCATGGTTCTGGAATCATCATCATCATAGCATGAGGCAGACTACGACCTGTCATATGCAAAAATTCCAAGGCATTATCAAACATGGCTGAGTCCGATCCTGTACTGTCAACAACAGGAAAAACCTTTTTAATGTCCTTAAAATAATTGGAACTAACTTTGCCTTCACGGGCATTAAACCAGTTAATATTACCGCGGATGGTGTTAATTTCCCCATTATGCACAATATAACGATTCGGATGGGCCCGCGCCCAACTTGGGAAGGTATTAGTAGAAAAGCGGGAATGCACCATAGCTAAGGCCGATTTAAAATCTAAATCTGATAGATCCAAATAGAACTCGCGCAACTGTTTAGGCGTCAACATGCCTTTATAAACAATAGTCTTAGAAGACAAAGAAGCAATGTAAAAGTCACTGCTCTGTTCCTTGCTAAGCGGGGTAATCTGTTTTTCAGCTTCCTTACGAATCATATAGAGCTTACGTTCAAACTCTTCTTCGTTAACAACATCTTTGCCTTGACCAATAAAAATCTGAATAAACCAAGGGCGAATAGCGGCCGCTTCCTTGCCGACCATATGCGAGTCCACCGGCACTTCACGCCAGCCCAAGAAGACTTGCCCTTCCGCCTTTACAATATCTTCTAGAATCTTCTTTTGCTTATTCCGTAAGGAGGGATACTTATGAGCAAAGACCATACCGACGCCATACTGACCTGGTGCCGGTAAAGAAAAGCCTAATACTTCACATTCACGGCGGAAAAATTCATGTGGCAATTGCACTAAAATCCCCGCGCCATCACCGGTTGAAGCATCCGCCCCCTGTGCCCCTCTATGTTCTAGGCGTTCCAAAATACGCAAACCATCATCAATAATACTATGCGATTTACGTCCCTTAATATCAACGACAAAGCCCATACCGCAAGCATCTTTCTCATAGGACTTGCTATACAGCCCCTTAGCTTCCAGCACCTGTTGTTCCTGTCGTTGCTGTTCTATCTGACTTTCTAACTCTTGTTTACTCATTGTCACTAACTCCTCTCTTTTCATATATGATAAAATCATAGCCTTACCCGCCCCCGCCGATAAGGCCATATAGCATAGGCAGCACACCAATCATCTTGTGCTGCCATAACCACCTTACTCTTATAAAATATTACTACTATAGCCAATAAGTGAATCGGCCCTATTCAATACCTTTTAGCCCCAATTAGCTTCTTGGTCTTTCATGGTCCGATACTTAGCAACATCCTTTTCCGTCCACCAAGCGATACCATGCTGATCTGGCAAAATATCTTTCGTAAAGACAGGTTCCTTGATACCTGCCTTCTTTTGTTTAAAATAATCTTCTAAGACAATTCGTGCGACCTTACCTAAGCGAACGATAGAGGTAATATTAGTTAATACTAAGAAGCCCATGAACAAGTCAGCTAAGGCCCATACCAAATCCAAGGTTGCAATGGAGCCTAAGAAAACCATAAGAACAACAAACAAACGGAAAATATGTAGATAGACCTTTTTACGTGTCAAATGGTTAATATTAATTTCACCATAATAATAGTTACCTACGATGGAACTAAAGGCAAAAGTCATAATAAAGAAGGCCATAATCGGTGGTGCCCAAGAGCCTAGCTGTAGACCTAAATCATATTGCACAAGGGCAATCCCATTAAGTCCTGTTGATGCATAATTACCAGTAAACAAGACGATAAAAGCCGATGCCGTACAAATAAACATGGTATCCACAAAAACACCTAATGCCTGGATAAGCCCTTGCTTAGCTGGATGAGAGACATCCGCCGTAGCTGCCGCATTTGGTACCGATCCTTCACCAGCTTCATTAGAGAACAAGCCTCGTTTAATCCCGTTCATAATCGTAGCGCCAAACAAGCCACCTGCTGCGGAATTAAAGGAAAAAGCATCAGTAAAAATATGATAAAACACGTTAGGCAATAAGTTAATATTGGCCAAAACCACATATACAGCCGTCAAAATATAAACAATGGCCATAATAGGTACGATTTTTTCACTAACGCGGGCAATGCGAGCCACGCCACCAAAGATAACGATGCCAGATAAAATAGCAAAAACAATGCCTGAATATAGAGGATTAATAGAAAAAGTACCTAAAGAGGCCGCAATCGTATTGGCCTGTACCGAGTTATAAATTAGCCCATAGGTAATACTAATTAACACAGCAAAGAAGGCGCCTAACCAAGGACTGCGAAGACCATACTTAATATAATAAGCTGGTCCCCCATGGAAACCATGTAGTGATGCTGGCACCTTATAAACCTGACCAAGCGTACTTTCTACATAGCCTGTGGCGGCACCAATAACGGCGATAAACCACATCCAAAAGACTGCCCCTGGTCCACCTAGAACAACGGCAATGGCAATCCCCGCAATATTACCAACACCGACACGAGAAGCGGCACTAACACAAAAGGCCTGAAAGGATGAAATATGATTACCTTCTGTCTTAACGCCAACCCCTTCCCCCAAGAGGCGAACCATTTCTGGTATATGGCGAATCTGCATGAATTTCATACGAAAGGTAAACCAAAAGCCTACCAAAACAAGCAAGAAGATAATTAAGTAATTCCATAAATAACCACTAACTGTAGTGACAAACTGATATAAGGCCTCCTGAAACATGTCATCGCTCCTCACACTAAAATAAAAACTTCATATCTCGTATTATACTATGTATACAAGTGTCTGTATAGAATGAACATCTATAGAATATAGTTTAGAAGGAATGTATACATGTATACATAAAAAGACAGCTCTTATAAGCCTCTTCACACGGTTTTGTAATCGTCCCTCACTTACCTCTATCCGCCAGCGGCTTGCCTATACGGCTCGAAAATAAATAAAATCCATTTGAATCACAACGATTCAAGTGGATTTTTTATTGAACGTATAAGGAGGTTACTGTATGTGTACCGTAAAAACATCAATTTTATTTGTCGATTATTATAAGCAATGGATTCATACCTACAAGGAAGGTGCTATTCGGGACGTCACTATGGCTAAATATCGTAATTCCCTACATTGGCTCGAACGATTAATCCCTCAATTAAAACTCACAGACTTAACCCGTCTGTCCTATCAGCAACTCTTAAATGAATTTGCCAATACACACGAGCATCAAACAACCATGGATTTTCACCATCAATTAAAAGGCGCTATTCTTGATGCCGTTGATGACGGTTTGCTCACCCGCGACCCTACCCGTAAAGCCATTATAAAAGGAAAATCGCCACGCCCTAAAAAAGTAAAATATTTAAATCAATTTGAGCTTCATACCTTATTAGCACAACTGACATTAACACCTGTTGTAAGTATGGATTGGCTGATTTTATTAATTGCCAAAACAGGACTTCGCTTTTCCGAAGCAATTGCCTTAACGCCGGCGGACTTTGATTTTGCAAAGCAGCGCATATCTATTTCAAAAACCTGGAACTACAAGACCTGTGGCGGCTTCATGCCAACCAAAAATAAATCCTCTATACGAAAAATCCAAATTGATTGGATGACAGTCATGCAGTTTTCTGCATTAGTCAAAGACTTACCGCCGGACAAGCCTCTCTTTATACAAGGAAAAATATATAACTCTACAGTAAATAGCCGCCTGGAAAAATACTGCAAACAAGCCAAGATCCCCATTATATCGGTACATGGCTTGCGCCATACCCACGCTTCATTATTGCTTTTTGCGGGCGTCTCCATAGCCAGCGTAGCCCGACGATTGGGACATTCAAGCATGACAACAACGCAGAAAACCTATTTGCATATCATTCAAGAATTGGAAAGCAAAGATATGAACCTTGTTATGAAATCGTTATCGGAATTAAGCTAACTTATTAACTCCATACTGCGGAATTGCCTGCCCAAAACGGATACACAACATTTATTTCCACATATTCTCAATAATTAGGTCAACAGCAGCTTGCAGGATTAGCAATTCTAAGCTTACCGGCAGAATCAGAGATACCTAATTTGTTTTTTTTAGTGTTATAAGAGATTATCTCTATGCATAATTAAATAAATATTCCAGAGAGCATAACTTCCTTAAGATTTTTTAGTTTTTCTAACTTACGCTGATGAAGAGTGATGAGGGTGTCGAATTGTTTGAAAAATAAACCGATTTGTTTTTGTTCTTCAAATTTTGGAATCATTAAAGGCATCTTTTCCATTTGTTTTCCAGAAACTTCAACAAAAGTAGACCCAGCCCCAACCCTTTCTCCATATTTTTTTAGCTCATTTGTATGAGAATAAATAAAGTACGAATCTAACTGAATTGCATGAGGGACTATAGATTGAAATCCTTGGTTTGTCGTGGCTTCTTTACTTAATATAGCGGTATTTCCAATACCCGCACGCGAAGTAAATAAAACGGTACCGACTGGTAAAAGTTTTGCAGAACTTTTGGATAATCCTATTTCTGTTATTTTACGAATACTTTGAGTAACAAAATTCTGTTCACCAATTTCAGCAGGAGAGTACCAATTTATATCTCCATCCCAATATTCTGGTTTTGATGTAGAAGGAGTCCCGCCTCCAATAATATCCGCCACTTCCCCCAACTTACGCTGTTCCCAAGTAAAACAAATTACAAGCGTTCACGCACCATCATCAGTGTATATCCCAGCAAATTTTGCCCTCGCCATTTTGCTTTATCAAACCTGTCCGGATCTTTCATTGACAATCCTACGCCCCAAATCAGGTCTTTTACCGCACATTCCGCTAATATGGCTTTACCGGTAGATTTTAGTTTATCTTTTAAGGACTCATTCTGTGCAAATTTTGCCAACAGCCCTTCATAAACAACAATCTGCCGAATCCCATTCCAGACATGTTCCTCATAATTTGCTACTTGTCTTCCCCATGCCTTAATTTCAGCGACATTATCCGTGGACAGTATATGTATGCCTGCTGCTTCATCACCAAAACAAACCGCCTTGCGGTACATCATAAATTGTTCCATTGACGAAAAAGTTATCTTCCCGACCGTAAATGGCGCTAAGTACCAATTACTTAAATACCCATTTTCTTCATCCGGATTGTGAAAACATATAATACCCATCAGCCTTCTCCGACCTTTTGCACCGCTAAATCAAGTTCCAAGTCATGCAGACCGTAATAGGCTTTCTTCAAAAAAGCAAGGGGCACTTTTTTTAGTACCTCTGAACTGGGAATATTATAATACCACTGGTAATACGCATAAAATTCACCAATCCAATCCGGCATAAACCCGCCAAGAGCTTTCCCAGCCTTCAACGTATAATTTTCTGTTTTGGTAAAGTAATCCCACAAGGCTTTAGCATCCATCGTGTTCGTATAGGCTTTCGCTTCATCAATACTTTTTCTTGTTTTACTTCGCATATAAGTCTTAATAAAGTCCTCAGTGTCCATATCAGAGAAATTTTGAGCAACGAAATCAAAGAGTTTCCCCTGATTTTCCACCACATCATTTAAATACTCCCTGGCATAGGCTCTCATCATTATCACTCCTTAAAAAGTGTACTGAACACCTTAGTTACACGATTAGCATCTGAATCAACAAGTTCTCTCATTTTCTTTCTTGCAGCAATATCCCGCTGATTATATTTTTCGTTGAATTCATCATATTGAACAGCCATTAAGCCATCATTTAATTCGTGCAGCTTAGCATAAGCAAGCTCAGACTTAATACAATACTGAATGCCCAGACCGCCCAAAGAAAGAAGTTCTTCGAGAATATCCATATCAATATTATCTCTTACGAATTCCTTGGCAATGTAAAAATAAGAAGCGTTTGCCCGCCAGCCTCTAATAACATCATATCCTTTTGTGTCTACGCCGTATTTTTCTATAAACTTCTTAGCAAGCATCCGATAACGCTTTGAATCGGCCGCATCCCGGTGCTTCATCAATTCAGCCAACCAAGCCAGAACGCCTTTCTCTTGAAAGTCCAAAATGTTAAGCCCCTCAACGGCAAGCTGATACTTATGAACCCATCCGTTTTTCTCATTCGGCCGGCAAACAGCCCACTCTTTGGCAAGATCTAGACTTTCTGTCAGATAAAAGCCCTTGCCATAATCATGCTTTTCATCGCCTTTACCATATGCCGGTACTACAATTTTATCAGGAGTCCCATGAAATAAAATTAACGTCTCCATTTTCACCTGTCCTCCTAAACAAACATCATTTCCAGCATAGATTTCTTAAGATTTTTTAGCTTTTCTAGCTTACGCTGATGAAGGGTAATGAAAGAGTCGATGTTTTTCATAAATTTACCAACTTCTTGTTGTTCTAATGAAGAAGGAATCATAATTTCGGCATTTTTAATATCCTTAGAATTAATACTTTCGAATGTAGAACCTGTACTATATCGTCTCCAATAACCTGATTCATTCAATTTAGTTAATTGATAATATACAAAATCATTACCTTTTATTCCAGCCACACCACGACCTAAAACAACGTCGTACTTGGTTTTCCCAACATCTCCAACTGGTGCACGAACACTTAAAATTAGTTCTCCTTTATCAGCTGTTTTTGTTACTTGAGTAGTCCAAATTCTAGGATAAACTTGACCGTCAAGCATATCCGCATTTCCTTGAACTAAGATATGATCATTAGGATTATCTGTATAATTTTTAGAATCTGGTGATTGTCCCATTGTAATTTCAACCACTTCCCCCAACTTACGCTGTTCCCAATCGTCAGTAAATCCGGCAAATCGAATTTCCGGTTGCTTTTGTCCTTTACCAGAAAACATTTTTTGAAGCATCGCTTTTTTCAGTTTTTTTACCGCATCAAGCTTACGCTGATGAAGGGCGATGAGGGAATCTAACTGGTTGAAAAACGATCCTATTTTCTGCTGTTCTTTCATATTTGGAAGAGGAACAGTAAGTTTTTCAACCGAAGAATAATTTACATAAATTTGTGTACCACCTTGAACAATTCGCTTAACCTTATTTCTAAAAGGTCCATTTAGTAATGTATAAGCAAATTTAGCATTAAAGCTTTCTTTTGGTTTAATTATTTCTGTTCGTTGATTTATGACATATTCATTATCATTTTCTATTAACAATGAGCGTCCAATGATTGTCCCATTTGCTGTTTTATCATTAAGTACCATAGTAAGTTCACCGGCATGTACTACTCGTTCATTAGTGACTTCGTTCGATTTTGCTCTTATGCTCTGATCAACGTATTTACTATCTAATCCATAGCTGCCAATTGAAATGACTTTATATTCACCATTTTCATCAAAATATTTTTCAATGGCTGTTCCACCACGGTGACTTGTAACTTCCCCTAGTCTCCGCTGTTCCCAATCATCAGTAAATCCCTTAAAGCGCAATTTCGGTACTTTTTTATCTGTCCGCATCACCTAAGCACCGCCTTTGCCGCCTCAATAATGGCCTTGGTATCCTCTGTTACCTGCAACTGATCAAACAGTGCCAAAAGATCCGATTCCGTCTGCCGAATGTCCGCATTGAGTGTACTCACTTCCTGACTAAGCGCTAGCAGGTCTATCGGTTCTTCTTCTTCAAAGGTATCCACATAGCGGGGAATATTCAAATTATATTCGTTCTCTTTAATTTCCTCATAGGTCGCTAAATGAGCATATTTGTCTATATCCTTACGATCAATATAGGTCTGCAAAATCTTATCAATATGCTTAGGTTCCAAAAGATTCTGCGTTTTTGCCTTAGTAAATTCCTTAGACGCATCAATAAAGAAAACATCCCTGTCCTTACGATCCTTTTTCAATAGAATAACCGTCGTCGGTATGGAGGTATTAAAGAAAATATTCGGTGGCAAGCCAATTACGGTATCAATCGCCCCCATATCCAATAAGCGCTGTCTGATTTTACCTTCCGCATTGCCGCGAAAGAGGACCCCATGGGGCAATACAATCGCCATAACACCATCATTCTTTAAGTGATAATACCCATGCAGGAGAAAGGCAAAATCCGCTTTAGATTTAGGCGCCAATACCCCATATGGGGAAAAACGGGGATCTTCCAAGAACCCCTTCGCTGCACTCCACTTGGCTGAATAGGGCGGGTTCATCATAACCCCGTCAAAGATCGTCGGTTCATCCACAGGCCAGTCTTCATCCAAGGTATCCGCATTGCTAAGGAACTGATTGCTATTCGCCACCCCGTGAAGGATCATATTCATACGCGCCAAATTATAGGTTGATGTATTCAGCTCCTGCCCAAAATACAGAAGGCTGGCCTTTTCCTTAGAATATTTCTTCGCATTTAACAGCAGAGAACCGGACCCCATCGTCGGGTCATAAAGAGAAAATCCTTTCTTATCTTCCCGGCCATGAAGGACTATACGGGTCATCAAGGTGGACACCGCCTGCGGGGTATAAAATTCCCCCGCTTTTTTACCGGAATCCGATGCAAACTGGCCAATCAAGTATTCATAAGCATCCCCCAGGACATCGCCGGCATGGGAAATATCCAAGGTATCTATTTCCTGCATCACCTTGGAAATCGTATCATTCTGCTTCTGCGGTGTTGCCCCTAATTTCTTGGAATCCAAGTCTACATCTTCAAAGAGATCTTCAAAGAGTTCACTGGACTGTTCAATATCCCGGAAGGCCTGTTGTAAATCACTTCGTTGAAACCGCCCCTGCTGTACCGCTTCCACCAGATGGGTAAAGGTCAGCTGCGGCTGAATAACATAAGACACATTGTCTTGCAAGGCTTTAATCAAACGATTCCTCTTTTTATCATCGGCAAAAGCCGCTTCATATATACGTTGTGCCTCTAGTAAATTACCCACCTTCTCATCCAGTAGATCAGCCGTCTGCCATAAGAGGGTGTCACTTAAATATTTATAAAAGACAAGGCCTAATAAATAGGGTTTATAGTCATTGGGTTCCATCTTGCCGCGCAATACGTCCGCACTGTTCCATAAGGCCTGCTGCAATTGTTTTGATGCTTGTTGTGCTTCCATCTACCTACTCCTCACTTCGTCCGTAACGGCTCTATTTCACTATTCATAAAATTAATAAACTCGTCTTTCACTGTCCCCCAATAATCTAATTTTTCTATCGGCGTCTCTCCCTTGCTTTCTGCCTCCGCCTTATAGGCCGGATACCCCCGATTAACCTCAATTCTTAACTCAGCTTCGCCGAACTGTTTGTCCCGTCCCGGCCGGTACACGCTAACCGCATAGGCTACCGTATCCTCTTTGACAAAATACTTGCCGGCGAATTGCTTAATCTTAGCCTCTTCTATCGCTTTAATACGGGCATCCAGCTCCTCAGACACACTCGTATCTACAAACACCTGCGGATTTACTTTAACATCCTTCCAAATCTCCATAATCAAATTGGCTATTTGCGGATGATTTTTACCAAAGGTAGCCAACAGGTCTTGTATTTCCTCTTCCTTCTTCTTAGGTATATCCATAAAGAGAGCCGGTGCCTGACTGGTCGGCATATAGGTCTGAATAAGAGACAAAATATATTGGTAGTTAATTTCATCCGTATGTACCGACTGCAATTCATATTGTATATCTATCGAATCGATAGAATCATCCTCATCATCACTGCGGCGGCGCCGTAATTCGTCAATAACATTTTCATAGACCCCGTGATAGTCTTCCAATTCCTCTCTATTTATAGCAAAGGTCGTCCCCAGCATACGTTCTTCATATTCACTATAAACTTGTACCGCACTTAACGCACTGTCCAAACGCTGAAAGGCCTTGGCAAACTGTCTTAATGCAGGCGTCTGTTCCGCTTCAATAGCCGTTAAATCAACACGATCTGTCGATGTCCGAAAATCACCAATCGCTGTCTGCAGCCGGCTCTTGCTTTCTTCCCAGGTCGGTGCCAACACATCACTTTCCCCGCCGTTGGAATACAATAAGAGGGCTTCCTGAACCTGTTCCTTAAACATATGAGGCAGCTGAAAGATAACAATCTGACCAAACTGCTTTCCCTTATCATACAAACGGTTCGTTCGGGAAAAAGCCTGTATCAAACTATATTCTTTCATAGGCGGCCTGTCGATAAACAAAGTACTGAGGCAAGGGGCATCAAAACCGGTTAATAGCCGATCTACAACAATAATGAGATCCAGCTGTTCCGAACGAGACTGGTATCTTTCTTTTTTACGGGCTAACCGGTCATTAATCTCCCGATTATAAGCGGGTAATTCTTCCATCGTGTAATGCGTACCGAACATGGCATTATAATCAACCAGACTCGCTTCCATATCCTTTTGATTCGCCAAGGCATTTTCTTCATTATTACCTATCGAGTACGTAATGGCCACCTTGGGAAAATCCGGTAATACTTCCTGTACCCGTTTGCTGATTTGTATATCCGTACGGCCTTCTTTTACCTTTTGAAACAATTTGTAATACGTCTGTGCCTGCTTAATAGACGATGTTGTCAGAATGGCATCATACGTACGGCCTACCCCATTATGAAAGCCCAATTTAGCCCGTGCTTTATTAATAATATAATCAATAACAGTAAGCATATGCTTCTCAGCGGTATATATGGCAGGCCTTATGTATTTCTCTTTTTCAACAGGTGTCATGTCTGCCGCTTTATCCGGTGAAACGCCGCTGCCTTCCACCAAGTCATCAAGTGTCTCTTCGCTAAGTGTATGCTTATATTCTACTTGGAAGCCCAATACCGCCTTATCATGGATGGCTTCTTTGACGGTATACTTATGCAGGCAGGGGCCATAAAGCTGTTCCGTCGTCCGTGCCAAATCCCCCTTAGCGGTTCGTGCATTTTCCTTAAAAATAGGGGTGCCTGTAAAACCGTACCAAAGGGAGCGGACAAAAAAGCTCTCCAGCTCTCGCTTTTTCTCCGGTGATACCGCCCTATGGCATTCATCAACAACAAAGGCGATTTTTAACTGTCTCAGCTTTTGCCCTTCTCTTTCCCGCTTTTCTTCTTCCTTCGGCGTTTCCTTATCGTGTCTTTTCGCCGTATCCGCCCCTTTATCTATATATCGACTGATTACATAATTCAGCTTCTGTATTGTCGTTACAATAACGCTGGTATCTTTGCTTTTTAGCCGTTGAATAAGATGTTTTACATTATCCGTCTCATCAATCTCTACGGTATCATTTGCCGCATAAGCTTGAAAGGAAGAGGTTGTCTGCTGATCTAAGTCAACACGGTCAACGATAAAGATGGATTTATCAAAAGACTTTAAATCTTTAGATAAATTACGTGCTACCTTATAAGAAGTTAAGGTCTTACCGGATCCGGTCGTGTGCCACACATAGCCGGACTGTTGCCGGGCTGACGCCTGCCGTATCGCCTTAATGGCATGAATTTGGTACGGTCTGAGGACAATAATCGACTTGCGCTCATTATCTAAGACCGTATAGTCCGCAATAAGGTGATGTGCCTCAGGCACCCGCAATACCTGTGCTGCAAAATCAATATAGTTAATAACCGGCGTGTTCTCTTTATCAACCCATTTGGTAAGAAACTGCTCTTTTAACTTAGTATCCATAGCAGCCGCTATATACCGTGTGTCACTGCCATTAGAAACAACAAAAATCTGCACACAGGAAAAAAGCCCTCTAAATTTGCCTTCCGCTATGTATTTTTTAATCTGCCTAAATCCATCCATAAAGGGATGATTCCGATTTTTTAATTCTATATGAATCATAGGCAGCCCATTAATCAATAAGGTCACATCAAAACGGCGGTCTCGCTCCATGCCTTTTTGCCGTTTCGCTTGAAACTGATTAATAACTTCATACGATGAGGTGCCGCCATTGATTTCTTTATTATTAATAACCTGCAAAGAAATCGTGCCTAACGCTGCGTCTTCCCGCTGTACCCGCACCTTAGCTATACCGTTTTCACCAACCAGCCATTGTGCCGCATCATAGAACGTCGCAAACTGCAGTTGCATTTTAACCTGATCAAATTCCTGATCCGTTAAAGGAACACCATTAAGGATCACCTTATTGGGACCGCTTTGTTCCAGTTTTTGTCTAAGATTTAACCACAAATCTTCTTCCGTTCGTATATCCGGCCGATAGGTCCATTGCGACTGCCCTGTCGTCAACTGTTCAATCAGCCGGTCTTCCATTTCTTTTTCCCGCATAAATGTAGTTGTGCCCACGTATATTCCCTCATTAATCCGTATCTATATAAAACATATATGCATTGTATGTCTTCTATTATACCAAATATTAAAGAAAATAAGGAAAAACGCTTATACGCAACCGGTTAGCATATAAAGGATGCCTTTATACTAACTATACATCGGAAGACATCCCTGCAAGCAGCCGCCATATAAAAAACAGACATATACAGCCCTTCAACGCATCTGACAAATGCCAGTCAATAAAGGACGTATATGTCTGTTTATATATATGTCTGTTTATATATATGTCGTCTAACTTATTGTAAAGCTGTTAGTCGTCCATACTTTCTGCCGCTGCAATAGCGCATACATCAACGATATCTGTTGCAAAGCAACCACGAGACAAGTCATGAATTGGTGCAGCCAAGCCCTGAATCAATGGACCAAGAGCCGTAGCACCAGCAAAACGCTGTACTAATTTATAACCAATGTTAGCAGCCTGTAAGTCAGGGAAGATTAAAATGTTAGCTTTACCAGCTACCTTAGAATCTGGAGCCTTACGTTCTGCTACAGATGGTTCAATAGAAGCATCTAACTGTAATTCACCGTCAAAGTCGAAATCTACATTACGACCTTTTAAGATATTAACAGCTTCTACAACTTTATCTACTTCTGGAGACGAAGCGGAGCCTTTAGTAGAGAAGGACAAGAAGGAAACTCGAGGATCTTTCATGCCAGCTACTTTGCGAGCTTTTTCTACTGAAGAAACAGCGATATCAGCCAATTGTTCTGGCGATGGATTAGGAATAACACCACAGTCAGAGAATACTAACATGCCATCATCACCGTATTGTTTTTTATCAGTGAATACGAACATAGAGCTTGATACCGTCTTAAGACCTGGTTTCGTACCAACAATCTGTAAGGCCGCACGAAGTACATTAGCTGTAGGGCTAGCAGAACCAGAAACCATGCCATCAACAACGCCTAAACGTACAAGCATAGCACCAAAGAATACTGGATTACCAAGCATCGTTTCTTTTGCTTTTTCAGGTGTCATACCTTTTTTAGCACGTAACTGTACAAACGTATCAATCATTTCTGGCAAACGATCTGTATTATTAGGGTCGATAATTTCAGCCCCTTCAATAGATACGCCAGCTTCTTTAGCCTTTGCTTGAATAGCATCTGGAGCACCAACTAATACAGGTGTGCAGAACCCTTCTTTAACGATCATTTCAACAGCTTGAAGTACACGCGCATCTTCGTATTCTGGCAATACGATTTTCTTACCTAATGGTTTTACTTGTTCTTTTAATTTTTGAACTAATTCCACAATAATCTGCCTCCTTAATACATCGCCTAAGCAGCGACTACTTATCTCATTTCATTATAGCAAATTACTACCTACTATTAAAGACTAACTATTTGTCTTTATAATGCATACCACATTGTACAATAATAAGGTCCTCAACAGAAATTCGAAAAACTAATCGATTCTGCTTATCTATCCGTGCACTCCAATAACCACTTAAATCTTCCTTAAGAGGTTCAGGCTTTCCAATACACTAGTACTTATTTCTATCAATATCCTTAATTAATCGATTTACACGTATCCATAGCCGTTTATTAAACACAGCTAAGTCTAGATACTCATTTCAAGCTTCCTGTATCCAATATTTATTCATTATAGGCCTCTACAATATCGTGTAAAACTAATGGGGCCTTTCCTGACTCTAATTTACTAATACGACGTCTTAATTCAGCCATATTCTCTTCTGAATAAAAAGAATCAACAGATAACGTAAGCGGTAATCTTTTCTCTCTACTAATCTGTTTTAAATACATAATAATAGCCGTCGACATAGATAAACCTAATGCTGAACAAACAGCTTCTACATTTTTTTTAGTTACATCATCAACTCTTACATTAATTTGTGCCATAGTTTCACCTCTCTCTGCTGTTATAATTATAGCATATAAGTAGCATTAATTATATAAATTGCTAGTAAAATTATATCAATTTCTATATGCTCTCAGTAATATGAAGTACACACCTATAAAATTACTCAATTATTAGGAATTAAGAAGCCCTTAAGAGTTTAAGAAAGCAGGCTGCCCCCTTACCACTCCTAACCTTAACTACAAACTACTAACCTATCATGCAAACAAGAAAAGAATCACCGTGAATTACCAACTTATGATACAATACGTAGAGTATTATTTTTACAGAAAGGACAACTATTAGTATGAGCAACGAAAATAAACACGTAAAAGTACACTACGAAGGCACCTTAAATGATGGCACTAAATTTGATTCCTCCTATGACCGAGGTGAACCATTAGCCTTTGTCTGCGGTGCCGGTATGATGATTAAAGGCTTTGATGACGCCGTTAAAGACATGAATGTAGGCGATATCAAGAATATCCATCTAAAACCAGAAGAAGCCTATGGCATGCCTAATCCAGATAACATTATTACCATCGACCTAAACCAAATGCCTGGTGCCGAAAAACTTACCGTTGGCCAACGCGTTACCCTAAGCACGGCCTCCGGACAACCTGTGCCTGTTACTGTTACTGAAAAAACAGATACAACCATCACCTTCGATGCCAACCACGAAATGGCCGGCAAAGACCTAAACTTCAAAATTGAGCTCATATCTGTCGATGACTAAGCAGAAAAAGCACCCTACCATTCTCGTAGGGTGCTTTCCTTTTCCCCGCCCTCTTAAACGCCGGTCCTGCCAAGCACGGCTACCTCTAACTCTATAGAGTGAGTGCGTAAGCTACTCTGACGCCTAAATTAAATAAACATTTACCCCTAGGCTATAAATCAAGAAGCGTCTGCCATTCTCGTAGGGTGCCATATCGTCTTAGTCCTATGTCACGAAGTGCCTAATCTCTCCTCTGAGCGACTTACGAAGTACGGAGCCTCAGAGGACCATTAGGTGCTTCCATACTTAGGATATAACAAAAGCTCCCGAGGGAATACGTAGAGTGCCTTCACCTTTTAGCTCAATGTCACAAAGCGTCTACCATTCTTGAGTGCGACTTACGAAGTACGGAGCCACGAAAGAATGCGTAGACGCTTCCATACCCTGCACGAAAGAAAAGCGCCCCATACCATGAAGATATA
>CAMBIX010000014.1 GCA_945867815.1 uncultured Veillonellaceae bacterium | reverse complement strand
CAGGTAGTGTAACAACCGGCGGCACAACGATTAATAACGGCGGTGTAACCATTACCAATCCGGCGGATGCAAGTAAGAACGTTTCCTTAACGAATACTGGTCTTAATAATGGCGGCAATAAGATTACTAATGTGGCAGATGGTACAGATGATACGGATGCTGTTAATTATGGACAATTAAAAGAAGTTAAAGGCAATGCTTATAAAGGTTGGACAGTAGCAACAGGTGCAGCTGCTACAGACCAGCAGAAGGTAGCTTCTGATAAGACGGTAACCTTCAAAGGTACAGATTTCACCAACACGGCTAATGTAAATAATGGTAAGAAGTATGGCGTAGAATCCAGCTTGACACAAGGTGAAAACCCGACAGTAACCTATGACTTAACGCAGGATGCTAAAGATGCTATCAGCAAAGTAGATACGAACGGTATTATCTATGCAACGAATGATGGCGATACGACACCTATTAAGTTGGGCAAAACTTTACATATTGAAGGCGATGGTACCAACATTAAGACAAGTGGTGCCGGCAGCAAGGTAACCTTATCTTTAGGTGATACGATTACGGTAGGTAAACCGGGTACTAATGGTAAAGATGGTCAAATTACAGTTAACGGTAAAGACGGTAAGAATGGCGTTACTATTAATGGTAAGGATGGATCTATCGGCTTGACCGGTGGTCAAGGGGCAGCTGGACATCCGGGTGCTGACGGTAAAGACGGTCAAACCATTATTAAAGTAATTGATGGTAAACCGGGTACACTTGGTATTAACGGTACAGTCGGTGTAAAAGGTCTTGACGGTAAAGACGGTATTACACGTATTGTCTACAAAGATCCGCAAGGTACAAGCCAGACAGTGGCAACGCTTAACGATGGTTTAATCTTTGGGGCTAACAGCGGTACTGATTATGCAGCTAAATTGAACACGAAAGTGTCTGTCAAAGGTGCGGATGCTAATACGGGTGCTGATACTTTTGCTAATAAGTTCGATGACGGCAAGAACATCATGACTAATGTAGAAGGTGATGGCACTATCCGTGTTGCTCTTGCTAAGGACATCACAGCTAATTCTGTAACAACAGGCAACACTAAAGTTGATAACGGCGGTGTAACGATTACCAATACAACACCGGGCGGAAGCAGTGTTACCTTGACAGGTAGCGGCTTGAACAACGGTGGTAATAAGATTACCAATGTAGCAGATGGTGTAGATGATCATGATGCTGTTAATTATGGACAGTTAAAAGCTGTTAAAAAAGAAGCCGGCAAACACGCAAGTGTTACAGCAGGTAAGAATGTAACCGTAAGCACAGCTACAAATGCAAATGGCGGTACGGAATACAAAGTATCTGTTGCGGATAAGATTGCTTTATCAGATGAAGGTAATGTTACGATTGGTGATACTACGACACTTGATAAAGATGGATTAAAAACCGGTAACACAACAGTGACTACTGATGGCTTGACAACGGGTAATACGTCGGTAACTACTGATGGTGTTACGATTAAGCAGAGTGCAGCCGATCCTAATAAGAGCGTTACTTTAACAAACAGCGGTCTTAACAACGGAGGTAATCAAATTACGAATGTTGCATCTGGTATGACTGATGCAAGTGGTCATGCGACGAAACTTGAAGATGCAGTGTCGACAAACGGTGCTAATATCGGTGATTTGCAGACCTTAAATACTAACCTGAAAAATGACATTGAAGCTGCAAAAGTTACTGTAAAAGGACAGGGTCATATTAAGGTAACGTCGAAAACGGAAAAAGCTTCCGAATATACAGTAAGTGCTGAAACAGCTAATTTGACAGCTAACAATGGTAAAGTATCTGTTGCCGGTACAGATGGATTGACGACGGCACAGAATGTGGCGGATACAATCAATAAGTCCGGTTGGAACATTCAAGGTAATGGTACAGGTGATACGATTGTAAATCCTGGTCATAAAGTTGATTTTGTTGATGGGGATAATACGACTGTAAATGTAACGACAACCGGAGACAAGACAACTGTAAAATATGACTTAAATGATGCAACCAAAGAAAAACTGAACGCCGGTATTACCTATGCAGCAAATAAGGGACAAACTGATGGAATCAAACTTGGCGAAACCTTAAATGTAAAAGGTGATGACAAAAATATTGTTACTCACGGTAAAGATAAGGATCTTACGATTTCGCTCGGTAAGGATATTGACCTTGGACCGGACAGCAGCTTGACTACATCTACTGTTAATACTCATAGTATTACCGTAACAGGTCAGGGTAATGGCAATAAGGTAACCATCAACGGTTCTACCGGCACGGTTGACGGATTGAAGAATACGACAACCCATTACCAAGGTTTTGGTCAAAACGGCCGGGCCGCAACAGAAGAACAGTTGGCAGAAACAGCTAATGAATTGGTTGATGGTGTAAATAATTCGCTTAATAACTTAGGTAATCGTGTGAATAAGGTCGGTGCTCATGCAGCTGCCTTATCCGGCTTACATCCATTAGATTTCGATCCGGATGAAAAATGGACATTTGCTGCCGGTTATGGTCACTATAAGAATGCCAATGCAGCAGCTATCGGTGCCTTCTATCGTCCGAACGAAGATACTATGTTCAGCGTAGGCGGATCTATGGGCGGCGGTGAAAACATGGTTAACGCCGGCGTATCCTTCAAGGTAGGTCAGGGCAACCATGTATCGACAGGCCGTGTAGCCATGGCGAAGGAAATCAAGGATTTACGAGCTGAACTAGAACATGTTAAAGATGCGTTAGGCCGTGTATCTGAAGGTGAAAAATTAACCGCTATGGATATGGATAAGATGAAACTCTTCCCGGATGTGCCTAAGAACCATTGGGCTTATGACTATGTAGCTGTATTAGCCGGCAACGGGATTATCGACGGCTTCCCTAACGGCAAGTTCGAAGGCGACCGCATGATGACGCGTTATGAAATGGCTGCCTTATTGTACCGGGCTATGCAGAACGGTGCCAAAGCCGATGAACGTATGGCACGTGCTCTTAAAGAATTTGCACCGGAATTAGAACGTATCCGTGTAGATACAATCTCCAAACATAAAGATGGTACGCCGGATATTCAACGTGTACGTGTAATTCCTGGTCGTGGTTAATAGATCATTGATGCGGAGCAGCCGGTCTTTGGATCGGTTGCCTGCATTCCTTGTAAACCGATAGACAGGAGAGAGTAAATGAAGAAGCATTGGATTAAAATGGCGGTTCTATGCGGGGCTCTTTTATGGGCAGCGCCGGCTTTGTCGTCTCAAGTGTCCGTAGGTGCAGAGGCACCGAATACGGCGGAAGTCACCTTGCAGGGACAATTTGAAGGTGCCTATGATAATGAATATCCCCGTTTTGTCACACCGAATGGGAATGCCTATCCGGTTAAGATGAACCATGCAGGTCGAATTGCCAGCTATACGCCTTTTGAAGCAACCGGTTATATGACTAAGGATGCGAAGGGACAGACCATATTTGTTGTAAAAAAAGTACACTATACAGATCCTGCGCCGAATGAACCGACTAAGAGTTATATAGATGATGGGGCGAATATGACGGATGAGATGCGTAATCGTGTTATCGTCGATCGGGATCAGGGCTATTTTCATGAAGCTTTAGTTAGTGATAGTGCTAACTATTACCAACAAGATGTAGGCCGATTGACACAAGTGGATTTGTCACAGTATCACCTTATATATTCCTTGGATGGTGTTCCGGTAGGCAGCAAGGTATATACCTTAGGCAGCTTGCTGACGACGGCGTCTAAGAACTTGATGAATTTCCGTACGGCAAACGGATCGGTTATTCTGGTGAACTTAAACGGCTGTTCCTTACCTATGGGTCAACGGGCAACAGTCGTAGGCGTTGTAACGGCGCCGGGTGTATTAACACTGCAACTGGTTTCCAGTGTCGCGTAAGAGCGGGTAGCTTTCATAAAAAGGCTGCAATAAGTATATATGGTTTTAGAAACAAAGAAGGGAGGACTCTCTAACATAGGGAGTCTTCCCTTCTTTTAAGGTTCTAATCCTAGGCTCAATCAATCAGAAGGGCAGTTTATCTATGAATTGTATTAATGCCGAGCTAGTGTGGTGTATTGGATTTCTGAGGCAAGGGCAATTTGGTCTATGAATTGTACGACGCTAGAGTTTGTAAGGCTTTTATTGATAAGTTTGTTTTTGGATGATGAAAAACTATTTATATAATGGAGAATAAGGGGAGTTATATGATAGAGAATAAGAAATGATTATAATAAAAAGAGCTGGACTAGTTAATAGCAATGAAAAAAAGTTAATAATAATGAGTGGTAGGCAACATAGTTTTTATAAATCAAGTATTACTATGAGATTGTTCTTGAAGAAGAAGTAAAGGAGAGATAATCATGAGTGATAAATACACAATTGAAACAGTACATACACCACAGCCAAAGTTAAACCGAAATGACCTATTACAGGTTATGAAATATCGTTATGCAACAAAGAAATGGGATCCTAATAAAAAGATTAGTGATGCGGACTTTAATGCCATTTTGGAGGCCGGTCGCTTGTCACCTACGTCCTTTGGCTTTGAACCTTATCAGATGATTATTTTACAGGATAAGGATCTTCGGCAAGCTATTAAACCACATGCTTTGGGGCTCAAAATGCTTTAGATAATGCTAGCCATATGGTTGTTTTCCTAGCTCATAAAAAGGAAGATATTACCTTTGGCTCTGCTTTTCTAGATCATATGACCAAAGAGGTACAATCTTTGCCAGACGATGTATATAAATTTTATGGGCAGGCCTATAATAATTTTTCTAAGAATGATTTTAAAACCTTAGAATCTGATCGAACAGCTTTTGATTGGTCAGCTAAACAGTGCTATATTGTTATGGCTAATATGATGGTTATGGCGGCTTATCAGGGAATAGACTCTTGTCCAATTGAAGGCTTTGTACCTGCTGAATTAGATAGAATTTTAGGCAAAGAAGCAGGTCTATACGACGTTAGTCGTATGGGAATCGCCTGCATGACTGCTTTTGGTTATCGGGATGAATTACCACATCGTGATAAAACACGGCGTCCGCTCAGTGAATCCGTACAGTGGAAATAGGATTGATATTTAGTAGGCAGTTAGATTTCATAGGCAAACAAATAGCGACCGCACATTAAGGTTAGTTAGTGTGCGGTCGCTATTTGTTTTATACATCGGTTAAGTCTCGAGCTGCATAGATGATGCGGATAATATATACCTTTGATTTTTCTATCTTGTAAAAAAGGATATAGTTGTCAATGGGTATGTAACGAATTTCTTTTTCTTTCCAAGGAGATAAGGAAAAGACGGGATGACGCTCTGGATAATTTATTAAGGTTTCTGTTGGATCCATTATTTTAGTCGCTAGTTGAAAGGCGGTATCGGGTACACATAATGTGTAAGCAATGTATTCGTAAATTTTGTTTATATCATCTTGGGCTTCTGGAGAGTAAATGATAGAATAACTCATAAATGATACCGTTTTTTGAAGTCACTTCGTACTTGATTAGAGGAGATACCTTTATCACTTTCAATACTGCTTAGTCCAGCCTGTAATGCTTTATCTAGGGATTCTTTTGTAAGTTTATTTACGCCAATTGGTAGTGGATTTGATAGAGTGACATTAAAAGGTAAACCACGTTGTAAAATAATTTGTCGTAAAAAAATGCTGATGGCATTAGACATGGGGATACCTAATTGAAGTAAAATATCTTCTGCTTGTTTTTTTATATCTGGTTCGACTCTTGCAAACACATTAGCCGTTCTTGCCATATTATCACCTCATTTATATTGTATAGTATAATGCAAGCGATTAGCAAGCGATTATCTTATTAAGTTGTGATTTTTAAGATAGAAGGAAGCTTGGAGATGTTTATAGAAATAGAAAATAGAGTATGAGGTATTTCGTATTTCTGTTTGTGAGGGTAGTATGACAGGGTATTTTAATTATTTATATCAGCATGGCTGGATACGTGTTGAAAGTTATATTTATCGGATTGGAACTTATCATTATAATTGGCATCCAGACATAGAGCTTTTGCTAGTGCTTAAGGGGCGGATTGAAGTATGTCATGATGGAGCTTATAGTAATTTACAAGAAAGAGATATAGCCATACTTGATTCACAGTGTGGTCATGCGACTTTAGCATTAGAACCAGATACTATGGCTATGGTCGTGCATATACATCCAGACTTTTTCGCTGCCTACGATGAAGAGTTCTCTAGCTATCATTTTTATTTAGAGACGACGGATGACACAAGAGAAAGTGAACCGTATAGAAACTTGCGTCATTTAGCCGCTAAGTTGATGTTAAAGAGGAGCGCGCTTGTTGCTAAGAAAGATTTTTTAGATTTACAAGATGAGAGCGATTTGTATCGATTGGCTGCTATCACATATGAATTAATAGTATCAAGTCGTCAGAGGGATAAGGTAAGTAAACCTTTGATGGAAAGAAAAGAAGTATTTGAGCAAATGATTGCTTATATAGAGGCTCATTATAGAGAAAAAATAGAGCTTAAAGATATAGCTCGTATTGGGCAATACAATGAAAGTTATGCGTCTCAATTTTTTAAACGCCATTTAGGTATTTCTTTTTTAGAATATGTGCTTCGCATGCGGTTAAGGGAAGCGACGGTTCAATTAGTTAATACGGAGTTGACAATAGCTCAGGTGGCGCTTCTGTGTGGCTTCAGTGATGTGAAAGCCTTTAATAAAGTTTTTAAAAACCGCTTTCATAGTACGCCATCAGAATATAGAAAAACGGCGCGGAGTTTTGGACGGAAAACAAAATTGCAAGAGTGGAAGGAATTTATTTCTTCTGATGATACGGAGGTTATTTCTCTATTAGAAGATTATGTCATCGAGATAAAAGAACCTATCTCAGATGGGTTCATAGTAAGTAGTAGGCCTAATCTAGGCCGGGTGAAAGAATTATTAGAGGAGGCCTTGCAGCAAATAAAGTAGGGTTTAACTTAATAAATAGGTAACGTATGCCAATTGAGAATATATAAAGTCAGTAGGTATACGTTATTTTTTATATTTTAAGAGAAGAAATAAATCAAGAGAAGAGGTGGGTTTACCTATAAGTGATTATGTCTTTTGATTAAAGAAACAGGAGTGCATATAGGGATAATAATCGTATATGTTAAGTGAGAGAATCATTGAATTCGTTAATGCAGTAACAATCACCTTGTGTTTTTTAGGGTTTGCTGTGGTGATGTTCGTTTGGGAAAAGATACCTCTATCAGTAACAGCTATGATTGTAGCGGTGGGGTTAGTGGTAACAGGCGTATTATCACCGAAAGAAGCCTTTTCAGGATTTGTTGATACGAACGTACTATTATTTATGGCTATGTTTATTGTGGGCGCCGCCTTTTTTGAAACGGGTATGGCGCAGGCTGTAGGTTCTATAGTAACGAAGTGTGCTAAAACGGAGCGTATGCTTATTATTGCTGTTATGGTGATTACAGGTATTATGTCTGGGTTTTTATCTAATACAGGGACAGCTGCTGTGCTAATCCCTGTGGCAATTGGGATTGCCCAAAAGGCAGGATTTAATCAATCTAAGTTTTTAATGCCTTTAGTATTAGCTTCGGCTATGGGCGGTAATTTAAGCCTTATTGGTGCGTCTTGTGCTTATGCAACACCAATTGGAATGCCAGCCAACACGATGGTGTACAATATAGCTGGTTATTCCTTTATGGATTATGTAAAAGTAGGCTTACCGCTTATGGTAGTGTCTACGATTGTATTTTTAATTTTATTACCAATTTTCTTTCCTTTCTATCCTTGAGAGAAATAGTATATATAGCTGTAAATTAACCTAAGGAGGGGTATTATGGATAAACAGGAACAAGTAAAACAGATGACGACAATCATTGCTGATTTTGTCGGGCATATGGCTAAGGTTTTACCGGATGATGTACAAGCTAAAATTAAGGAATTAGCAGCTGATGAAAAGAATCCTCTAGCTAAGACTATTTATGAGACGATGAAGACAAATATGAAGTTAGCTAAGGAATTAAGCCGGCCGTCTTGTCAGGATACAGGCGTCTTACAATATTGGGTTAAGTGCGGGGCTAATTATCCTTTGCTTGGTGAATTAGAAGGGATTTTGCGGGAGGCTACAGCCATAGCAACTCAGCAGACACCACTTCGTCATAATGTAGTAGAAACTTTTGACGAATATAATACAGGTAAAAATATTGGGACTCATGCACCTTATGTGATGTGGGATATTGTGCCAGACCGTGATGATGTAGAAATTTTCCCTTACATGGCTGGTGGAGGATGTTCCTTACCAGGTAGTGGTAAGACTTTAATGCCTGGTGAAGGCTATGAAGGAGTAGCTAAATTTGTTTTAGACTTGATGACTAGTTATGGCTTAAATGCATGCCCGCCTCTTTTAGTTGGTGTGGGTGTAGCTACATCCATTGATACAGCTGCTTTGTTTTCGAAAAAAGCCTTGATGAGGCCTATTGGTTCGCATAATCCAAATGAAAAAGCAGCTTATATGGAAGAATTGTTAGAAGATGGTATTAATAAATTGCATCTAGGACCGCAAGGTATGGGCGGCGATAAATCTGTTATGGGTGTTAATATTGAAAATGGTGCACGTCATCCATCAGTTATTTCTGTAGCCGTCAATGTAGGCTGCTGGAACCATCGTCGAGGGCATTTGATTTTTGATAAGGATGGTCATGTACAGGTATTGTCGCATAGCGGGGTGAACTACTAATGGAAAAGAAAATCTTAACAACGCCAATTTCAGCAGCGGATTTAGAAGATATTAAGGCTGGGGATATTATTTATTTGACAGGGCATATTACTACCTGCCGTGATGTAGCACATCGCCGTCTTGTTGAGTATGGTCGTGAGTTACCTGTTGATGTGCGTGATGGGGCTATTTTGCATGCAGGACCTATTGTAAGGACTATTGATGCGGATGCTAATAAGTATGAAATGGTATCTGTTGGGCCTACAACGTCTATGCGTATGGAAAAATTCGAATATGAATTTGTTAAGCAGACCGGTGCAAGACTTATTGTTGGTAAAGGCGGTATGGGTCCGGAAACAGAAAAGGCTTGTCAAGAGTTTAAGGCTTTGCATTTAGTCTTCCCAGCAGGTAATGCTGTACTAGCAGCTACGGAAGTTGAAGAAATTGAAGATGCTAACTGGAAAGAGCTAGGTATGCCAGAAACCTTGTGGACCTGCCGAGTAAAAGAGTTTGGTCCTCTTATCGTATCGATCGATACGTATGGTAATAATTGGTTTGAACAAAAGAAGGTAGAATATAATAAGACCAAAGAAGAGGTACTAACTGAGATTAATAAGCATGTAAGCTTTATAAAATAAAATGAGTCTGCTTGTGTAAAAAAAACTATAGCAGAGAGTACTAAAAATAGCCTAGTCCTTTATGATGTTGTCGGTAGTGGCAATATCTTGCTAGAGGGGTGGGCTGTTTTTTTATGCCTATAAAAAAATATATGCAAGAAAAGAACTAATTAAATAAGTACAAATGTGGTATACTTAATACAAAGACAGAGCGTAAGGAGTTATAACGGTGAAAAATACAAGTTATTTGGATATGATTGCTGGGCGAAAGCCTGACCATATACCCGTATGGTTTATGCGGCAAGCTGGGCGGAGCCAGGCTAAGTATCGAGAGATAAAAAAGAAGTATACCTTATTTGAAATTACACATCAACCAGAATTATGTGCCTATATTACGACTTTGCCTGTAGAGGAGTACGGTGTTGATGCAGCTATTTTGTATAAGGATATTATGACACCTTTGCCACCTATGGGCGTGGATGTAGAGATTAAGGCAGGCGTGGGCCCTGTAATGAAGCATCCGATTCAGACGATGGCGGATGTTAAGCGGATCCAGCCTTTGGCTATGGAAAGTGCCTTGCCCTATATTTTAGATACTATACGTCTAGCAACCAGTCAGATGTTAGACGTGCCTTTAATTGGTTTTTGTGGTGCTCCTTTTACTTTAGCCAGTTACTTGATTGAGGGAGGACCTTCTAAGAGTTATATTAAAACGCGGCGTATGATGGTGGCCCAGCCTGATGTGTGGCAGGCCTTAATGGAAAAATTAACAGCCATGTCGATTACGTATTTATCGGCACAGCTTGGGGCTGGTGCTTCAGCGGTACAGATTTTTGATTCCTGGGTAGGGGCTGTTAGTGCTAAAGAATATGAAATAGCTATTTTCCCTTATATGAAACGAATTGTAGAAGGTGTGAAACAAACGCATCCCTTAGCGCCTATAACTTTATTTGGCGTTGGAACTAAGCATTTACTACCTTTGTGGAAGGCGCTGCCGGTAGATGTTGTTGGTCTCGATTGGCGTAGTCCAGTTAATGAGGCACACCAATTAGGTATTAAGCAAACCTTGCAAGGTAATTTGGATCCAGCTTATGTGTACGCTGATTGGTCGATTTTACAGGCAGAAATCGATGGCATTATAGAGGCCGGCCAGGCTCATGGCTCGTTTATTTTTAATTTAGGACACGGCATACAGCCAGATATGAATCCAGATACACTAAAACGAATGGTTACGTATATACATGAAAATTTCTAGAACCAAGAGGATGGATAGGCAATGAAAGAGCAAGTAGGGTTACTTGTGTTCTCTTATGGAACACCGCAAACAGAAGCAGATATTATGCCTTATTACACAAGCATTCGTCATGGCTATGCACCGACACAAGCGGAGATTGATGTGCTAAGCCGTCGTTATGAGGCCATTGGTGGCTTATCACCTTTGGCAGCGATTACTAAAAGGCAGGCCGAGCAACTGGCTATGCAAGTGAATGAACGCTTGTCAGGGGTAGATTATCAGCTTTTTGTTGGTAATAAACATATAGCCCCCTTTATTGAAGATGCAGTAGATCAGATGGGACAGGCAGGTATACAAAAGGCCGTAGCCATTATTACCGCTCCTTATTTTTCGTCATTTACGACACAGGCTTATTTTGATCGGACTAACCGTAAAGCTAAAAAATATGGGTTAGCTATCCAGCAAGTACCTGCTTGGAATGAAGAAGAACGGTTTTTGCAGTATTGGGCGGATGCTCTTTTACACACACGCAAAACCTTGCCTGAATTTGCTCGGGTGAAAGTTGTTTTTACGGCGCATAGTCTGCCTTATCATGTTATTTTTATGGGTGATACCTATCCAGAGGCGGTAAAGAAGACGGCACAACGTATTGCCAGCTTAGCTAATGTGTCAGATTATTCTCTTGCTTGGCAGAGTGCAGGGGTTCGTGGTGATTGGTTGACGCCAGATGTAGAAACAGTTACAAAAGAGATAGAAGCTAGTGATTATGAAGCAGTCATTTATGTACCCATTGGTTTTGTAGCAGATCACCTGGAAATATTGTATGATAATGATATTAAGTGTCGTGCCTTATGTAATGAATTAGGGCTTCGCTATCGGCGGGTTCCTATGCCTAATGATGATCCATTCTTTATTGAGGCAATGACAGATGCCGTAGAAAAAGTCGTGACAAAGGAGAAGGCATAGTGAAAGCAGTGATTATTGGCGGTGGACTAACAGGGTTAGCCACCGCTTATTATTTAGGCCAGGCCAAACCAGATTGGCAGATTTGTGTTTATGAACAGAGTCATCGTTTTGGTGGCAAAGTACAGACGAAACGGATTGATGGGTATACCGTTGAGATGGGGCCCGATTCTTATTTAGCTCGTAAGCAGGACATGACACAGTTTATTACCGACCTTGGATTAGGTGATAAGATTGTAGCCAATGCAACGGGACAAGCCTATATTTATGATCAAGATAGGTTGTATCCTATACCAGGTGGATCTATTGTAGGTATTCCCACTGAATTTATTCCTTTTGCCAAGTCTAAATTAATTTCTTGGTCAGGAAAATTGCGAGCAGGGCTAGATTATTTTAAGTCACCCTATCCTAAACAAGGGGATGTGTCTATTGGTGAATTTTTTAAGTATCATTTAGGTCAAGAAATGATGACTAAGCTGATAGAACCACTTTTATCTGGTATTTATGGTGGCGATATTTATTCATTAAGTCTAGATGCGGTATTCCCTGACTTTCATCGCTTAGAGCATAAAGCGGGTAATTTGGTTAAAGGTATGATGCAGGCTAAACAAGCCCGACCAGTTAGTCATAGGCCAGCAAAAGGTGTCTTTCGCCAAGTGGACGGTGGCTTAGCTTCTATTGTCGATGCCGTTGTTGCTAAGATGCCAGCTAATGTAAGGCTTATTAAAAACTGTCAAGTGACGCAGTTGGAATATCAAGGAGATGTTTATCGGTTAGGACTTATTGAAAAGGAACAGGTAAAAGAGGTGGAGGCTGATACCCTTATTATAACGACCCCGCCTAGGTCTTATCAGTCTTGGTTTATAAAGGATAAGGCTTTTGATGCTATTCGGGGCATGCAGCAAAGTACTTGTGCTATAGCGATTATGAGTTTTGATGCGGATAGTTTTGATGCACCTATTGAGGGTACAGGCTTTGTGATTACTCGGACGACTAAGACGCCGTTAACAGCTTGTACTTATATTTCAAAGAAGTGGCCTAAGGCAGCCGCACCTGGGAAATTAGTGTTCCGTACTTTTTTAGGTAAACCAGGAGATCAGACCGTTCAAGACCATACGCCAGAAGAGCTAGGTCAGATTGCCCTACGTGAATTACGTAAAATATTAGGTTTTACGGTAAATCCTTTGTGGATTGAAGTGACGCAGCTTAAGAATAGTATGCCTCAGTATGAAGTGGGACATTGTCAGCGGATTGCTAAGGTTAAGGATCATATACATAGCACCTATCCAGGTCTTTATTTAATTGGCACACCTTATTATGGTGTGGGGATGCCAGATGGAGTAAAACAGGCGAGAGAGTTAGTGGCACAGTTAAGTAAGAACTAGTTTTAAGATAGAAGGGGTAGATACTTAGTTAGTTTGCTCCTAGGTTGTTAACTAATAGAGAGCCTAACTGCTTTTAAAATCCTTGGTTAGCTAGTAGGATTTTATGGGTTACATACAGAAGTAAATAAAGTAATACGTAATTATAATAATTGGCTGAATAGAAACGTGTTTGTCATAGGGAATGAGCCTTTTACGAAGGCATATAATAAAGACTATATGCTTTCTTATAGGTAAATACGTAAATGACGATTAACGATTACTATTTAGTAGATAACAAAGTGACCAGTTAAGGAGGCTATTTTACAATGGCAGAGGATAAGATTTACGGCATGCCTGTTGGTGATTTACACAAAGATGATGCGAAGAAGTCTAACGGCAATACGCATAGTGTGGTAGAAACTTACGAAGGTTGGTATAGTCTACATAGTGTATACCGCATTAATTGGCGCCGCTTGGCAGATAAGTCAGATAAATGGCGTAAGAATGCCTTGGCTGAATTTAAAAAATTCTTAGCAGCCATGGAAGATAACTACCAAAAACATGAAGGTGGATACGCTTTATACCATGCTACGGGTCATAAGGGAGACTTGCTTTTCTGGTTCTTGCGTCCTAGCCTTGAAGACTTAAATGCTGTAGAAACACAGCTTCATAAATTACAAATTAATCAGGTGCTTGAACAGAAGGAATCTTTTGTATCTGTTATTGAAGTCAGCAATTATTTCAATGCCGACATTAATCATCCAAAAGTACAGGCTCGCTTGTATCCAGTTATTCCTCGCCGTCAGTATATGTGTTTCTATCCAATGAGTAAAAAACGTGATGGAACTGATAATTGGTATATGACGGATAAGTCTGACCGAGCTCGTTTGATGCGGTCACATGGCATGATTGGCAAAAAATATGAAGGTGTTATTAATGAATACACAACGAGTGCTTGTGGTCTAGATGATTGGGAATGGGGCATTACACTTATGGGTGATGATGCGGTTCAATTCAAGAAAATCGTTTATGAAATGCGTTTTGATGAAGTCAGTGCCCGCTTTGGTTTGTTTGGACCTTTTGTTGTAGGCAGTTTAATGAATGATGATGTATTAGATAGCTTGTTTTTATAAGTAGTAATAGGAGTGTTAACGGATGGGATTTTTTAAACGATACCAAGGGATACTTGGCTTAATATTGATTGGCGGCCTTGTTTTTGTCGCAGCCATCCGTTTCCAATCCTTAACGTCAACGGTGCGGTTACTTTTTGATGCCTTGACACCTTTAATTATTGGCGGTGTAATTGCCTTTGTCTTAAATATTATTGTCAAACGGTATGAGGCTATATTTTGGCCTAAAAGTCAAACTCGTTGGGTTTGTATGGCACGCCGGCCTCTTTGTATTTTGTTTGCCATTATCTCTGTTGCATTAGGTTTTTCTTTTGTTGGCTATATGGCGATTCCTCAGTTAACTAAGTCCTTAACGATTATTATCCAAGGCGTGCCAGATGTATATACGGCTGTTTCAGGTTGGTTAATTGAAGTGGCTGAACGAACGCCTTTCCTGACGAATGCCGTTGTTACCCATACCTTGTCCTTAGATTCATGGACCAATAATATTTCCCAATATAGTGCGGATACAGGTCGTTATATTGTACGTATGATGGGTAATGCGGTGGAAATGTTTTTTGATGGCATTATCGGTTTTATTTTTGCCTTGTACATCTTGGCAGATAAACATCGGGTAGGCGCTTCGATGAAGCGGTTATTACAAGCGTATGTATCGGATAAGCATGTAGGCCAATGTGAACATGTTCTAAACGTAACGTCTAAGACTTTTAGTAATTTTTTTATTGGACAGTTTCTAGATGCCGTTATACTGGGTATACTGGTTGGTGTCTTTTTGGAAATCTTTGGCATATCTTATGCGGTAACTATTGCCTGCGTAGTAGGACTTACGGCATTAATTCCCTTGTTTGGATCTTATATAGGGGCTTGTATGAGCGTCTTGATGCTTATTCCTAAGGGACCTATGGAGACCGTTTTCTTTCTTGTTATTTTTATCATTATGCATGAATTAGAAAGTAATGTTATTTATCCGCGTATTGTTGGCAATACGGTAGGTTTGCCTGGTATTTGGGTGTTTGCAGCTGTTGTTTTAGGTGGCGCCTTATATGGCATTATTGGTATTGTTTTTAGCGTTCCTATTTTAGCAACGATTTATAAGCTCTTACGAGAGGATATATATCGACGGTTAGATAAAAAACGAATCAGTGAAAATTGATATGATTGAAAAGGCATTTTGCTCTGTGGTATACTAAGCGTAAGATTGATTCGCAGTAGGAGGAATTATAATGAATAAAAAAATAGTTTCTGGATTTATGGCCGTCGCTATGACGTTTGGATTGGCAACAACGGTTATGCCAGCACAGGTATCAGCTGCTGATGATACGGCAGCACAGGCACAAGCAACTACACAAGCACCACGCAAATCGATGGTACTTAGTATGAAAGATGTAGCAAGTATTTTCTTGAAGACCTATCCAAACTCAGCGGTTCACTCGGTAACTTTGGATCCTTTGTCTGGTAACTTTGATTATGTAGTTACTGGTTATACGTTGAAGAAATCTTACACCTTAGATATTGATATCGTTACCGGCAAGATTAAAAAGACAAGTGAAGGTGGCCGTGTAAAGGATCTAGCACAGAAGGTATTTAATCCAACAGAAGTGATTGGTGAATACCAAGCTCAAAATATTGCGGCTAATGCGGTTGGTGCTGGGGCTGTTGCTAAGTCTTGGATTTTGGAAGCTGATAATGGTTCCGTTACTTATGACGTATTAGTTTATAACAATAATCAGAAATCGCATGTTATTATCAATGCCAAGAATGGGGAAGTTATCTCCCAGAGTAAGCCTGTTGATTTACCAGTAGCAACAGATGATAGCGATGATGATGATCGCGGATTTACTTTATTTTAACAAATAGATAGATTATACATGGACAGGCTTTTCTGTCACCTTGGTGTGGCAAAAGGCCTGTTTTCCTTACTTATAGGACAAGGTATAACAAAATGGAAAAAATAAGTAATGGCAAGGGCTTATTGACTGCATCTAGGGATAGTGCCAATACCTATCATATGCCTAATCCCTATCGAATGTTAGTTATCAGTTTTGCCTTTGTTATGTTTGTAGGTGCTTTGTTGCTATGGACGCCGTGGGCTCGCGAAGCTGGGGCACCGCCGACTCACTTTGTTGATGCGGCTTTTACAGCTGTATCTTGTGTGTCTGTTACGGGCCTGGCGACGGTGGATACGTACGTTCATTGGTCTTGGTTTGGCAAGATTGTTATGACTATTCTTATACAATTGGGTGGTTTAGGTATTATGTCTTTTACAACCATGGCAGCCTATATGTTGGGGCAGCGCATAGGTCTAGAAAATCGCTTGATTCTTCAAGAAGCGTTAGGACAGAATACGCAGCATGGTTTACTTACTCTACTAAAAAAAGTGATGGGCCTTACTTTTTTTGTGGAAGCGATAGGTGCCTTAGCCTATAGCTTTCAACTCTATCCGTATATGGGGATAGTTGCTATTCCTTATGGTATTATGCAGGCTGTTTCAACCTTTTGTAATGCTGGTTTTGTATTTTTTGATAATAATTTGCCTTATGTTATGGTGACCAATTGGGGATTTACCATGATTACGACCTTACTTATTATCATTGGTGGTTTTGGTTATATTCCTTTGTTTGATCTTCTTAATCATTGGCAGCATAAGCAAGGGACCTTGACCTTGCATACTAAGATTATGTTATGTGGGACAGCTATTTTAATTGTTGGTGGTACCCTTTGTATCCTTGGCTTGGAATGGAATAATCCAGGAACGCTAGGACCTTTGAGTCCGTTAGATAAATTACAAGCCTCCTATTTTCAGGCCGTTACGCCGCGAACAGCGGGTATTGCTACCTTAGATTATGGACAAATGCACCATGATACAGCCTTTCTCAGTATTGTCTTGATGTTTATTGGAGCCGGGCCTAACTCCACAGGTGGTGGTATTAAGGTGAGCACCATAGTTCTTATATGGGCCGCGGCTATTACTATTTTTACAGGAAAAAAGAATCCTGAATTATTTGGTTGGCGTTTATCGACGCAGCAAATTTATCAGGCTTTTGGAGTTGCCTTCTTTTCAACGATTGTTTTGATTTGGGGTGCGTTTATCTTGTCCTGGGTTGAGCATTTTACCTTTTTGGATGATTTGTTTGAGGTGACGTCTGCTTTTGGCACCGTTGGATTGACGCGGGGGATAACGCCGTATTTGTCTGACGTGAGTAAGTGGACCTTGATTGTCGTTATGTTTATTGGTCGTGTTGGTGTTTTATCTGTTATTGGAGCCGTCGCTTTGCGGCGTAAACCAAATCCACCAATAACTTACCCAGAAGGGCAGGTACTTTTATAGAAAAATGCAGGTGATAGGATGAAACGGAAAGCGATAGTTGTATTTGGGTTGGGACAGTTTGGCGCTGTAGTAGCTAAGGAGTTAGCCAATATGGGACATGATGTGTTAGCTGTTGATAAGGATGAGCAATTAGTCCAGCGGATTAGTGCGTATGTGACGCATGCAGTAGCGGCAGATGCAACGGATGAAGAAGCCTTGCGGGCGTTGGCCTTGAGTCAATTTGACGTAGCTATTGTAGCTATTGGGCATAATCAACAAGGCAACTTGTTAACAGCAATGCTTTTAAAAGAGGCTGGTCTTCCTTATGTCGTAGCTAAGGCTCAAGATGCTATGCAAGGGCGTCTTTTGAAGAAGATTGGTGTTAACCTAGTTATTTATCCAGAAATGGATATGGCTCGTCGGGTGGCTCAACAGTTAAGTCATCGTTATGTGCTTGATTATTTACAGCTAGCAGATAATGTAGGGCTTAATGAAATTGAGCTTCCTAAAGGGCTTGTTGGAAGAAATCTAATTGAATCGAATTTACGGGCTAGGTATCAACTAAATGTAGTCGCCTTAAAACGGGGGGATGATTTTATTATGCCACCCGATCCAAGAGAGCCCTTGCAAGCTAATGATAAGCTTTTAATTATTGGCAAAGATAGTGATATGGCACGGTTTGATGCGGGAAAATAAAATAAAAACCACAGTGTCTTTTGCGAACGAAAACTAAAATAGTCTATATATGATGCAAACAATAAAAATGTACCTCCCTCGCGAGCTGATATTTCGCAAGGGAGGTACATTTTTATTGCTTCTTTGAGTGAAGTCCTATTTTGTTACTATTTTTTAATGGAATAAGGAAAAACTAAATTAACGATCACCATTGAAAATGGAGTTCTTAACGATAACGTAGTCGACTTTTTTGATAGCTGCTAGGGTGTTACCACCAGCATAGGAAATAGAGGACTGCAAGTCTTGTTCCATTTCCGTAAGGGTATCGAAGATGCTGCCTTTAGAAGGAATGTATAGTTTTTTGCCTTCTACATTTTTGCGGGCACCTTTTTGGAATTCGGAAGCACTACCAAAATATTCTTTATATGGCTTGCCTTCAATTTCAACGATTTTACCAGGCGATTCAATGTGCCCAGCAAATAGGGATCCAATCATAACCATGGTTGCACCAAAGCGAATGGATTTAGCAATGTCACCATGGTCGCGAATACCACCATCGGCGATAATAGGTTTTGTTGCGGCTTTAGCACACCAACGAACGGCTGCTAGCTGCCACCCACCGGTACCAAAACCTGTTTTTAGTTTAGTAATACATACTTTACCAGGTCCAATGCCGACTTTAGTTGCGTCAGCACCGGCGTTTTCTAATTCGCGAACCGCTTCAGGGGTGCCTACGTTACCAGCGATAATAAAGCTATCTGGTAGGTTAGTCTTGATGTGACGAATCATTTCAATAACGCGGTTGGAGTGACCGTGGGCAATATCGATAGTAATATATTCTGGTGTAATGCCTTCTTTTTTTAATTGGATAACAAAATCGAATTCATCTGGTTTTACACCGATACTGATAGAAGAGAAGAGTCCTTCTTCTTTCATGTGTTTGCAAAAAGCTAGGCGCCGTTTAGGTTGGAACCGGTGCATGATGTAGAAATAGCCACCACGAGCTAGTTTTTCAGCTAGTTCTTCATCGATAATGGTCTGCATGTTAGCTGGTACGACAGGCAGGCGGAAGGAGCGATTGCCCAATTTTACGGATGTATCACATTCGCTGCGGCTCTCTACAATACATTTATTAGGAATTAATTGAATGTCTTCGTAATCAAAGATGTTAGTTGTGTTAATCATAGTACCTCCTTGAGGTTGTGAAGGACGTAGTTTGAGAGACGTCTATTGTGACTCCTCAGAAGTCCGAAGGTATTATACACAAATTATGTATGAAGTGCAAGTTTTACTTGTAAAAAATAAAAGGATTGTTTATACTGGATTCATAATTAAATAGTTGGGGAGCTGGCACAGCCGGCTGAGAGTAAACACAAGGTTTAGACCCATAACCTGATTTGGATAATGCCAACGTAGGGATGCGTACAGTAAGTGAGGGTACCTTGAGGTATCCTTTTTTTTGTTGCTTTTCTTTATTTAATAATAAGATTTATTTTGTTGGTGTTTTATAAGTAGTAAGGGGAGACAATTATGGATACAGTGAATCAAACGCACAAACATACACAAATGATAGTTGAAGCCGGTTTAGCCATTGCCTTGGCTTTTGTGTTACATTTGATTATTATTTTTCAGATGCCTCAAGGGGGCTCCATTAAGGCGGCTAATTTAGTACCGCTTTTGTTTTTTGCCTATCGATGGGGGGCTAAAAAGGGCTTGTTAGTTGGTGCTATCTATGGTTTAGTACAGTTTTTGTTAGGTATGAAATTTTCCATTCATCCAGCTAGTATTTTCTTAGATTATATCTTATCTTATGCCATGATGGGTGTGGCTGGTTGGTTTTCAGGTTCAACTGGTAAGGCCCTCTTTGGTGCTATCGTTGCTTGTTTTTTGCAGTGGTGCTGTTCTGTTATTAGTGGGGCCGTCGTTTTTGCTTCCTATGCGCCAGTGGGGCAGAATCCATGGTTGTATTCTATGGTTTACAATGGCATGTATATGCTGCCTAATGCTATTATTAATTTGGTAGTTGTTGGTCTCTTTTATGGTAAAATCATGGGGATTATGAATAAGTCGGCTTCGTAATATTTTGTAATATAAAAAAGCGGTGTACACGTCTGGGCTAAAATAGTCACGAATTAGCTAAGAGGTGTATACCGCTTTTTTGTGAATGATTAGTCTTGTAAGTCCTTTGCTAGGTCTTGGGTAATGACTGTATCTAGATTGACTAAATCAAATAATAATAAAGAATGGACAGTTTCTTTTATACCCCAATAGAAATTATCAAAATGTCCCCCTGCAACAGCAAGGTCAATGGCACTCCGCTCTGTGTGTGTGCCACGGGCTCTAGAACCGAAGAGAATGAGGCGGTTTATCTTATGCTTTTGAGCCAGTCGAATGATATCACGATATACGCGGTCAGGAAGGTTATATATCATGTGTGTCACCGAGTTTTAATAACTATTTTGTAGATGTCTAGTATATGTCTGGTATAGCATAAGAAGGAGTCTGCTTTTTATGGGAAAATGAGGTCGCGCCATTGGTTAGGATTCCACTTATTGGTATAATGTAAATAATAAGAGGAGGTCATATGTCTCTAGGGTTATTAATTTTAGCGGGCGGGCAGAGCCGGCGTATGAAGGTAGATAAGGCCGATTTGCCTTGGGATGAAGGTACCTTGCTTACTAGATGGTTAGATGAGGCAGGGAGTCTTCCTTTTAAGGAAATTATAATTAGTAGTAATAAAGTACGTCATTTGCCGGAAAACCAAGATATAGGGATGCCAATTCGTCAAATGGAGGATACGTATCCTAATAAAGGACCATTGGGTGGTATCGTGACGGCATTAGAAAAAGGTCTTTGTGATGCTTATTTGGTGGTGGCTGTTGATATGCCTTTTTTTTCTTGTAAAGCAGTCTATCGTTGGTGGCAGGTATATACGCATACGCAGTTAAGTAAAGATGAAGGTAAACGAGTAAACAGATGTAATGGTGAGTGTGGTCTCTTAGGTAAGGAAGGGATTTATTGGTCTTATACAGGGCAGGTTCCGCAACCTATGGGCGGCATTTATACAAAAAAAGCGCTGCCCATGTTAAAAGAAGCTCTTTGTAAGGGCGAGTATCGCTTGCGAGCTCTACCGCATCAGCGATTAAATAGTTTTTTACCTGAAGAAGAAGTCTATGGTGACTTACTTTTTATGAATGTAAATCAACCCAAAGAATATAAATTAGCTTTGGCCATTAATGAAAATGCTAAGCGTCAAGTGCCACTTGTAAGCATAACAGCGTCTAGGTCTAAGACGGGAAAAACGCGTGTTATTCGAGAGCTCATTCACTTGTTAAGTAAGAAGGGATTTCGGGTAGGCTTCGTAAAAAGTGATGGACATGGCTTTCAGATGGATAGAAGTGATAGTGATACAGGAAAAGCAACTATAGCTGGAGCTAGCGCGATAGCCATAGCTGGACCGGGGCAATACGCTATTGTAGAGAGGAAAGAAAAAGTACCGAGTCTGTTAGAATTATCACAACGATTAGAGGTAGACCTTGTTATGCTAGAAACACGAACACAAGGCGTAAGCCCTGTTTTTGAAGTGTGTCGCAAGGCCTATACGCAAGAACGTTTATATACAGATGAAGAGACGATGGGGGTTATTGGCGATACATCTTTTTCTTTGCCTCAAGATGAGGGCCATTATTATTCTTGGGATGAACTCGTGACATTGGCAGATTGGATTATAGATTTTTTGATGAAGGTAAATGTATGGAAAGACAAGCTATCACAGTAGAAAAAGCAAAAGAAGGGCTTTTGCAAGCCTTAAAGGGATGGAAGAGACAAACAGAAGTGATAGATGTGAGGCAGGCGCGAGGACGGATTTTAGCAACAGATGTACTAGCAGCAACAGATGTACCGCCCTTTAATAAATCGCCTTATGATGGATATGCTTTGTTGTATAGTCCGTCCCAAAGAACGTATGAAGTGGTAGGAACCGTTGGTGCCGGTCAAGTTTGGCACAAGCCTTTACAAGCTGGACAGGCCTTGCGTATTTTAACAGGAGCGGCAGTGCCAGCCGTTTGTGATACGGTAGTTATGCAGGAAGCTTGCCAGCGACAGGATAATACCATTCGTGTTGTAGGGACTTTTACCAAAGGTATGAATATTATTCGCCAAGGAGAAGAATGTGAAAAGGGCACGGTTATTTTACGGCAAGGCATACAAATAAATGCAGGCGCTATGGCTGCTTTAGTTGGTATGGGCTGTCAGCAGGTAGAGGTATATAAGTCGTTACAGGTATTGGTTGTGACGACAGGCAGGGAAATTGTGGATGTTGATGACAGTTTGCGAGAAGGGACGATTTATAATTCCAATAAATACATGCTCTTGTCGGCTTTAAGACAATTAGAAAATGTCAATCTTGTATGGCATCATTTTACGGATGCGCCAGAAGCCTATGCAGAAGAACTTTTGCGGTTGCAACAAGATAGCCAACAAGTGGATGTAGTGATTAGTACCGGTGGTGTGTCTGTTGGTGATTATGATGTCATTCCTGCTTGGTATGAAGCTTGCGGAGCAGAGACTTTATATCGGCGTCTTTTGATGCGGCCAGGAGCGGCTTCGTATGGTGGTGTACGTAAGAATAAGGGGCGGCAGACTCTCTTTTTGGGTTTGTCAGGCAATCCAACAGCCGCCTATAATGGCTTGCAGTTAATTGCTCTTCCTTTATTGCGTTATATGCAGGGACTAACCCGATATGATTGGTCAATAGTTGATATGCCTATACAAAGGGCAATACACAAGAAAAACCTTTTTGATCGTTATGTGCAGGGGCGTGTTGTAGCTGGAGGTGATGGGACTTTGTCCTTCATGCCGAATGAATTGTTTTCAGCAGCCTCTTTATTAAGCTCGATAGAAACGAATGGGTTAGCCAAGTTAGAGAAAGGACGAGACGCCTATATAGAAGGAGATAGGGTCTCTGTTTTGATTTTGTCTGATACATTGCTAAGATAAAGAATTTTAGATACAATATATAAGTAGATAGTATCTTTATAAAAATATTAGTTGATTAGGCTTATAATTTTATTTGACTATTGTATAGGTTTCTATTATGTTGTTTTGATAATTATAAAGAAAAGGGGCGTTAAGGCATGTTAACAGATATTGAAATTGCGCAAAAGAATCAGATGAAGCCAATCACAGCGATTGCTGATGGTTTAGGTATTCAGCCAGACGAACTAGAACAATATGGGCATTATAAGGCGAAAATTTCTTTTGATGCCATTAAACGCCTAGAAAAAGAACCTAATGGTAAATTAGTTTTGGTGACGGCTATTACGCCAACACCGGCTGGAGAGGGTAAGTCTACTACGAGCATTGGCCTCGTAGATTCCTTACGCCAAATTGGTAAAAAAGCGATTGTAGCCTTGCGGGAACCCTCTTTAGGGCCTGTTTTTGGTATTAAAGGTGGGGCTGCTGGTGGTGGCTATGCTCAAGTTGTGCCAATGGATGATATTAATTTGCACTTTACTGGCGACATGCATGCTATTACGGCTGCCAATAATTTATTGGCAGCTATGATAGATAATCATGTGCACCAAGGAAACGACTTACGTATTGATGTGCGAACGGTTTCTTGGACTCGGGTGCTTGATATGAATGATCGTGCTTTACGTAATGTTGTTGTTGGCCTGGGCGGAAAAGTTTGCGGTTTTCCTCGTGAAGATCATTTTATGATTACTGTGGCTTCTGAAATTATGGCTATTTTATGTTTAGCTAGCGATTTGCAGGATTTAAAACGACGGTTTGGCCAAATTGTTATTGGCAATAATTTGGATGGACAGCCTGTGTATGTTCACCAATTGGGCTGCCAGGGGGCTATGGCTCTTTTAATGAAAGATGCCGTTAAACCAAACTTAGTACAGACTTTGGAACATGCGCCAGCCCTAGTGCATGGTGGCCCTTTTGCTAATATTGCGCATGGGTGCAATTCTGTTTTAGCTACCAAGTTGGCGCTTAAGTTAGGTGATATTGTTATTACTGAAGCTGGTTTTGGTGCTGACTTAGGGGCAGAAAAGTTTATGGATATAAAATGCCATTATGCAGGTATTTATCCAGATGGTGTCGTAGTTGTTGCTACGTTAAGAGCTCTAAAAATGCATGGTGGTGTGAAAAAAGCTGACCTAGGGCAGGAAAACATACAGGCCGTTAAGGATGGTTTTGCTAATTTGCAAAAACAGGTAGAAAATATGCAGGCCTTTCATGTACCTGTTTTGGTAGCAATTAATCGCTTTGCTACAGATACAGAAGCCGAGATCAAGACCTTAGAAGCTTTATGTAAGGACCATGGTATGCAGGTAGCCTTAAATAATTGCTGGGCTGAAGGCAGTGCTGGCGGCAAGGATATGGCTGAAAAAGTTGTGGCTATGGTAGAGTCCAGCCAAAGCCGTCCAACTATGATGTATGATATAGAAGATAGCATTCCTAATAAAATTACAGCGATTGTACAGAAAATTTATGGCGGCAAAGGCGTTAATTTTACAGCCAATGCAAAAAAACAGATTAAACAATTGGAAGATTGGGGTTTAGATAAGTTACCTGTTTGTATGGCTAAGACCCAGTATTCATTGAGTGATAACCCAGATTTATTAGGCGCCCCTAGTGATTTTACGATTACGGTGCAAGATGTGCGGGTAGCTAATGGGGCTGGTTTTATTGTGTGCCGGACAGGCAATATTATGGTCATGCCAGGTTTACCTAAGAAACCAGCTGCTCTTGCTATGGATATTGATGAAAACGGAAGAATTACAGGATTATTTTAGGAGTAAGTATGGCTTACTATGAACAAAGTGTACACGATTTTTTAGAACATACAGGCTCAAAGGCGCCCGCACCAGGTGGTGGTAGTGTAGCTGCTTTAACAGCCTCTTCGGCAGCTGCTCTTGTAGAAATGGTTGCTAATTTGACTATTGGCAAAAAAGGCTATGAGGCGGTTTGGAATGACATGCAAGCGGTAGCGGATAAAGCGGCAAGTTTGCGGCATGAGCTATTATTAGCTATTGATAAGGATAGTCAAGCTTTTACGGCCTTGTTGGCGGCTTTTAAGTTGCCTAAGGATAAGGAAGAGGATAAACGTAAACGGATAGCAGCCATACAAGAAGCGACAAAACAGGCGGCTCTAGTACCTTATGAAATGGGTAAACAGGCGTATTCTTTGTTTGCCTTGGCAGAAGAAGTCATTCAAAAAGGCAATACTATGGCCGTAACGGATGGAGCGATTGCTGTTATTAATGTACATGCGGCTATAAAAGCGGCCTTTTTAAGTGTGCGTATTAATACAAAGTCTATTAAAGATAAGGCGTTTGTTGCTTCTGTAGAAAAAGAAATGCAGCATCTGGAAGAGGGTGCCCAAAAAGAAGAAAAACGGCTGTTAAAGCTATTGGCGGATAGGATATAACCGTTGCATTCATGTTTTATTAGGCGGTAAATATATAGTCTTTATTAGACGGATTATTGTTAGAAGTGTAGTACCTCGTAAGAGATACTGCACTTTTTTATAAAATGAAAAAATATGTTGACAGATAATTTATATGATGTTAAATTGTGTGCATAAAGATTGTATACAATATTAAATAGTAAAACTTAAATTAGTAAGGAGGGAAAAATTATGTTTTATGATTATGAAGTAGAAAAGAGCAATGGTGAAAAATTAAATTTATCCGACTATAAGGGTAAGGTTGTTATGGTAGTCAATACAGCAACCGGTTGTGGCTTTACACCGCAATATGCACCGATTGAACAGATGTATAAAGATTATCATGATAAAGGGTTGGAAATTGTAGATATTCCTTGTAATCAATTTGGCTCACAGGCGCCGGGCAGCGATGAAGAAATTCATGATTTTTGCACATTGCATTATAATACGACGTTCTCGCAAATGAAAAAATCAGATGTTAATGGGCCTAATGCGTTGCCTTTATATGGTTATCTAAAATTACAAAAAGGTTTTGAAGGACTAGGCGAACACAAATATAAAGATGTTTTGGAAGATATGTTAAATAAAACAGATCCTGATTGGAAGAGTTCACCGGATATTAAATGGAACTTTACTAAATTTATTATTGACCGACAGGGCAATGTAGTGAAACGTTTTGAACCGACAGCGGATATGGCAGAGGTAGAAAAATGCGTGGTATCTTTGTTATAAAAGAAGAAGGGATTTTTAACCGGGTAAAGTAAAAGGGAGCGAAGCCTTAATTTAATTATGATTGATAGCTGGGAAAGACCGTTGATTATATAGTTGAGAATAAGAGAGAGTTTATATAAAGATAAAGTTTATATAAAGATACAGTTTATATAAAGATAAAGTAAAGAGATTGATAGATAAGCGGCTGTGTAAACAGATAGGAACTCGGCGCTTATTTGTTGAAATATGAAATATATAAATATAATGTAGGAAAGAAGGGCTTATTATGGCAAATGTAAAAGCAGTAACAGCAGCCGATTTTCAAAAGAACGTTATAGAAGTATCCGGTGTTAGCATTGTTGATTTTTGGGCACCGTGGTGTAGTCATTGTCAGCATATGATGCCGATTTTTGAAAGCTTGTCTGATGAATTATCCGGCAAAGCTAATTTTGCAAAGGTCAATACAGATGATGAAATGGAATTAGCCAGACAATATGCGATTGAAGTATTGCCGACATTCTTAGTCATAAAAAACGGACAGGTAGTTGATCGTAAAATTGGAGATTTAACACCGGAAGACTTAAAAGCTATGCTTGTAAATCAGCTGTAATTGTCTTGTAATAAGTAAAGGATAGGTATTTGTAGGAACAAGTGCCTATCTTTTTTTATAGCTTACTATATATTATGTGGAGGGTATATGGTCTGGATATATATTTTTTAAGGGGTCAGCTTTATTAGTTGAAGTGAGTGATTAAGTATGATATATTGAAAAATATAGATATATTTGTCACTGTAGTAATGAACGGCTTGTATATAATTGTTGAATATATATAGATCAAAGAGGATAGATATGCTTAAAAACATAACAGGAACAGAAGCCTTAGAACGGTTGAAAACAGGTAATAAAAAATATGTAGATAATAATGTATATCAAGGCGATGTGTCGCCAAGAAAACGTAGGAACACCTTTATAAATGGGCAGACTCCTTATGCGGTTATTATTTCCTGTTCTGACTCGAGGGTAATTCCGGAAGTTATATTTTCAGCCGGTATAGGCGAATTATTTACGGTACGTATTGCCGGTAATGTTATTGCTAATCATCAATTGGGAACCATTGAGTATGCTGTTTCTCATTTGGGTGCATCATTAGTAGTTATGATGGGGCACACGCATTGTGGTGCTGTGACAGCGGCTCTTGCAGGGCATAGTAATGGTTATATACAATATGTAGTGGATGATATACAGGCAGCCATTCAAGGTGAGACGGATATAGATAAGGCTTGTGAAAAGAATGTCCGCCATGGTGTGAAGTTAATTCAGGAGGCCTTAAATCATATAGAAGAGACTGTGTTAACTGAGGTACAAGTGGTGGGTGCTGTTTATGATATTGAAACGGGACATGTTCATTGGTTGGACAATTAGGAAGGAAATAAGAGTATGAAGACTTACGATATTATTGTAATTGGTACAGGTGGTGCCAGTATTGTAGCTGATGCAGCTATTAAGGCGGGAAAGTCGGTAGCCATTATAGAAAAAGGTAAGTTTGGTGGTACTTGTTTGACTCGGGGATGCATTCCTACTAAAGTTATGGTAACGGTGGCTGATGCGGTTCGAGAAATTGAAGAACTACCTCGTATTGGTGTGAAAGTAGAGCCAGCTAGTATTGACTGGAATTTGATGTCTAAGAGAGTTTGGCAGAAAATTGACGAGTCTAAGGACGTGGAAGCTTATTACGGAGCGATTGATAGTGTAACCTTATATAAGGGGGCAGCTGAGTTTTTAGAAGATAAGGTGCTACAAGTCAACTATTTGGATGGCTCTGTTAGTGAGCCGTTAACGGCCCCGATTATTGTCTTAGGGGTTGGTGGGCATACAAAGGTTAATCTGATTCCAGGTCTAGAAGAAACAGGCTATATGAGTAGTGAATCCTTGTTTGGACATAAGTATCCAAAAAAGCCTTTTGAGAGTCTTATTATTGCTGGTGGCGGACCTATTGGTACAGAGTTTGCCCATGTTTTTGCTGCTGCAGGGACTAAGGTGACCTTGGTACAACATAATGTACGTTTATTGCCAAAAGAAGATGAAGCTATATCGGCTCATATTTTGACGCAGTTACGTAAACAAGGTATTGATGTTGTTCTTAATCAGGAACCACAGTCTTTAAGGCAGGATGGTGATGAAAAAGTCTTTACCATTAAAGATAGGTCGACGGGGGCCATTCGGGAGATACGAGGACAGGAGCTCTTGCTGGCTTCGGGAATTGTGCCGTCCATAGAAGAACTACATTTAGAACGAACACATATTGAAACCTTACGTGGTGGATGGATTAAGACCAATGAATTTTTAGAGACGTCTGTTGAAGGGGTTTATGCTATGGGTGATGTAAATGGAGAAGCCCCATTCCGCCATAAGGCTAATTATGAAGCTGATATTATTGCCCATAATTTGTATCGCGCTAAGAAGCCAGATGATTATCGTTGGGCTCGTTATGATGTGGTACCAGCGGTAACTTTTACCTATCCGCAAGTAGGGCATGTAGGCCTTACCGAAAAGCAAGCTCGTCAAGCTGGTTATGACGTAGGTGTTGGTACTAATCCTTATTCTATTACGGCCAAAGGTTTTGCTTTAGGCTATAATACGGGAGCGGATGATGATGGTTTTGTAAAAATTGTTGTGGATAAGGCGACAAATCGTATCTTAGGGATTCATGTAGTTGGACCACAAGCATCTATTTTATTTCAACCTTTTGTCAATTTAATGAATTGCGGAGACACACCATTAGTGCCTGTTCATGAAGATATAGGCTCAGCTTTAACGAAAGAGCTAAGAGCAAAAGGCTTAGTACGCCATATGGATCCACATTCAGTTATTACGGTAGGCGAGACGATGACACCACATCCATCTTTATCGGAAGTCATTATGTGGACGCAAAATTATTATGAGCATCGTTGGTAATTAGCTGTTGATAAAGGCTGTGAAGTAACGTATAATAGGCATAATAAGTAAAATGAGAATGTGATTGATAATAGAAACCAAGTGCAGTAAGACCTTGGTTGGTAAGGGGATTATACTTATGATGGACTATATTATACGGCGCTTTGTGGCGGATCCAGACGCGATTCGTAATAGCAAGACGCGCAACCAGTATGGACACGTAGCTAGTGTAACAGGGATTATTGTTAATACCTTAGTATTCATTGGGGAGTTGCTCGTTGGCTTTTTTACAGGCTCCATTGCTTTAATTAGTGATGGTATTCATAATATGGCTGATGCGGGGGGGGCTTGTATTTCTTTATTGAGTTTTCGTTTGGCGGATATGAAGCCGGACAAAGAACATCCTTATGGGCATGGACGGATTGAATATCTTTTTTCGGTGGGATTTTCTGTTTTGCTTTTTGTTGTCGCTATACAGTTAGCTATTGAGTCTTATGATCGTATTATGCACCCTGACATAGTTACCATGACAGCTGATGTCATTATTATGATGGTTGTTATTATGGGGATGAAGGTATGGCTCTTTACGGTACTGCGTACCATTGGCAACCGTATTGATTCGCCTATACTTAAGGCTAATGGCTTAGAATACTTATCTGATGTGTGGGCGACGGCGGGCATTACCGTAGGTTTGGTAGTGGGCACCATCTTTGGCTTTTCTATTGATGGTTATTTGGGTGCTTTTGTATCTTGCATGATTGCTCGAGCTGGTTTTTTAGTTTTTAAAGAAGCTACTAGTCGTCTTTTAGGTAATGAACCGTCGGCCGGTCGAATTAAAGAAATTGCCGAATTTGTTACTGGTTACGAAGGGGTTATAGGCGTGCATGATTTGATGATTCATGATTATGGACCAGGTCACGAATTTGCCAGCATACACGTGGAAGTTGATGCTAAGACGGATGTTATGACTAGTCATGCCTTGGTTGATCAGATTGAACATGATGCAGTAGAAAAATTACACTTACAGCTAACGATTCATATGGATCCCATTGTACAGGACGAACGTACTAAGGCGGTTAATGAACGAATTATTAATATGATTACTGCTTATAATAAAGCCTATCGGATTCATGATTTGCGGACTGTTTGGAATGGGCTGCGCATGGTGGTTTCTTTTGATGTAGCTGTTCCCTATGGTAAAAAGAATGATTTAGAGGCTATTCAGTCGTCCTTAACGGGGATTATTGAAGCTTTATATCCTAATTGTGAAGCGCATATATATGTAGAAAATTCCTATACAGGTTTGCTGTTGCCAGAACAACATTCTGTATAGGAGAGAGATTAATAAGCACCTTATCTTTGGTTAAGTCGTTTGACTGAGGGTAAGGTGTTATTTTATTTACTTTTACTGAGAAGAACTTGATAAGGAATTTGCTAACCTATGATATACTAACAGTAGTAGCTTCGTTGAGGAAAGGACCAAGGATTTATGGCATTATCGAATATGAACTTCTCTAATCATGAAGAGAAGGAAGAGTTTATACAAGGTGTATTTTCTAGTATTTCTAATCAATATGATTTAATGAATACCGTTTTGAGTTTTAATCAAGATAAATTTTGGCGTAAATTTGCTATTAAGCGGTTGCGGACGCGTCCTAATGACCGTTTGTTAGATGTCGCTTGTGGGACAGGCATGTTGACGATAGAAGCCTTGCGAAGACAGCCAACGGCACATGTAGAAGCTCTTGATTTTAATCAGGCTATGCTTAATAAGGGTGTACAGCGGTTTAGTGAAGCCGGTGTATTAGATCGGGTGCATCCCGTGCAAGGAGATGCTATGGATTTACCTTACGAAGATAATTCCTTTGACGGGGCGATGAGTGCCTTTGCCCTTCGCAATGTACCCGATGTAGAAACGGTATTACGAGAAATGTACCGTGTTGTTAAGCGGGGGCGCCGAGTAGTTACTTTGGAACTAGCTAAACCGACTGATCCTCTATTTAAAAAGGCCTATTATGCTTATTTTGAAAAAATATTACCTGTATTAGGCCGCTTTAGTCGCGATAACTCGGCTTATTCGTGGTTACCTGAATCCTTGCGGCGTTATCCTCACCAATCGAAGATACAAGAATTATATACTAAAATTGGTTTTCAAGATGCCACCTATTATGAATTAAGTGGTGGTATTGTTGCTGTTCATGTAGGAATTGTAGGTGAATAATATGAACCCCATTGATACTATGATGCACCATCGGTCGATTCGTCAGTTTAAAAAACATGCAGTACCGCCGCAACAGTTAAGCGTCTTGTTAGATGTAGCAAAGGCATCTGCGTCAAGCACTGGTATGCAGCGCTTTAGTATTATTCGCATTGTAAATCCAGAGTTGAAAAGACAAATTGCTGACGTCTGTAAGCAAGACTATGTAGCCGATATGCCAGAATTATTGATTTTTGTAGTAGATGCCTATCGGAATGCACAGATTGCTAAGGAACAAGGGCTGGAATCGGATGACACGCGTAATGCGGATGTCTTTTTTCAAGGCTGGACTGATGGGGTGATTGCGGCACAGACTTTGGTTACTGCTGCTGAATTGGCAGGCTTTGGTACGGTGTATTTGGGTAGTATTTTAAATGATACACCTAAGATAATTGAATTATTAGAGTTACCTCAATTGGTCTTTCCTATTGTCGGATTAGGTTTTGGTGATCCAGATCAAAATCCTATGTTAAAACCTAAGATGCCACGGGAATTAAATGTATTTGATGATCAATATGATATCTTTCCTAATTATATGGCGGCTTTCGATGACTATGATGAAGTCATGGATGAATACTATGATTTACGCAATACCAAGCGTAGTGTAGGGCGTTTTACAGGACAAGTTCTTGAACGGATACAGACACAGATTCCTAAGCGTCGTGATTTAGTTGAGCAGGCGAAGGCACAAGGCTTTTTGCTTTAATTTTAGTTTTATTATAAAAAGGGCTTGCCTTTGGCTGGTGAAGTCTGTATAATAGGTACATCATCTCGTTGAGGTGGTGTGCCTATTGTGTATTTATAATGATTTATTTCTGTTATAGAACAGATAGATTATAAGAACATGAATGTACAATGAAAAAGTTAAAATATCTTGTTGACATGAACTTGTCAGCGTGGTATTATAACTAAGCTGTC
>CAMBIX010000013.1 GCA_945867815.1 uncultured Veillonellaceae bacterium | reverse complement strand
TCTAGGCCGTCACCAGCCAAACTTGTATTACACAATATTTATATTACTAAGTAGGCCTGGAATAAGTAGAGAGCCACTTTTGAAGGAGTGAAAACGACGCACAAAATTGTGTGAATCACTTTCGCAAATCCATAAGGCTTATTGCGGAGAATAGATTAGTCTTAAAAGAGCTTTTGGATTTGCGCATCTATAAGGTTATAACTACTAATGAATAACAATAGGTGTACCTCTTATAGATTTGCCACTGAGTCAGATAGCGTACTAGAGAAAACGACTAGTGTAATGCTAGTCGTTTTTTCTAGAGCGGCTTCCTATCCAATCCCTCCTTAATTCCCCTCCTCAATTTCCAAGCACACCCTTAAAAAGGCATGCTTGGATGGTTTTGATTCCACATAAATAAGGCAATCTGATAAGCACGAGATTCTTTAGAGAGCTTTGTATAGGGAACGTTTATAAGATCATCCCCACTTTTGTATTTTTGTACTTTGCTTAGATCTACTAGACCAATTGTTTTTGTTTTACGATCATAACGATAACAAATACTAGAAACAGTAAATAATTTAGATGCTTCTTTTTTGTGAACCATAGTAAAGTCAATGGCCGCAATAAAAGAAATATCAGGATTATTGGTGCTAATCAAATCTGTATGAGTGGTGTCAATGGCATGAAATACAAGAGTGGGGTAAGCTTTGGCAATATCTGCCTCAGACTTAGCTACACGGCCGTCTAAAATTACAAAATTAATATTGTCTAGGTGGGTGAAAGAGCTAAAAACTTGGTTAAGTGCTGTTAGCTTTTCTGTAATTGGAGGAAGCGGTTTATAATCTTTGTATAGCTTATCATTAGAGGCAATTTCTTCGGCTTCTTTCGTATTAATAGGCGTATCAGCCGCATTACGCTCAAGGACCAATTGTGATTCATCCAGCTGTTTATTAATGGTAGCGGTAGGCGCAAAAGAGGGGGTGGTAGCAGTTTTAGCTTGTGCGGCGAGGCTTATAGGGATACTTAATGTGAATGAAAGTAATGAACTTATCAAAAATCGTCTTAACTGATACTTCATAATAGGCTATATCCTTTCTATCAATGAATGCTAATCGTATATTTTATTATAGCAAATATAAAGGCTAAGATATAGAACAGGCACTGTGAGGAAATATTAATTATCCTTATAAAGTAAATAAGCTCAGGATACCTTAGCATATAGGGAATCTTGAGCTTATTTGTTGATATAGTTAATACTGCTTAAAGAGTGAAATTGTATATATATAATGAGAGATTAGATGGTCTTATCGTTTGTATTTTTGTATTTCTTGTTTCTGTAGGACGTTACCTTTACTATCAATGCCGACAATAACACGAAAACGATCAAAGTATAATTTTTTAATTGATTCAGTACCTAAGTCTTCATAGGCTATAATCTCAGCGGATTTAACTTTGTCACGATTGATGGCAGAGGCACCACCAACCCCCATTAGATAGACGCGTTTATATTTTTTGCATAAATCGGTTACATAATCGGCACGATTTCCTTTTCCCAGTGTGGCGAGCGCTCCTAATTGGTACATCATTTCTAAGAATGGATCCATTCGTGCGGCTGTCGTTGGTCCATTAGAATTAAAAATATGGCCAGGGCTAGGTGGGCATGGTCCGGCATAGTAAATAATTTGATTAGTCCAGTCAATAGGGGACGATTTACCTTGAGCTAATGCTTCTTGGATGCGTTTATGGCCAGCATCGCGGCAGGTATATACATAGCCTGTTAAATATAGAACGTCACCGACGGTAAGTGTATTGACTAATTCTGGTGTTAAGGGAAGTTTGACTTCTTTTTCCATAATGATCTCCTTTAATGAGTTATAAAATGGCTGTGGCTTGGCGAGCTGCATTGCATTGGAAATTAATAGCTACTGGTAGTGAGGTAATATGAACACCAAAATAGTCAATATGTACATCAAGTGCAGTTACTCGCCCACCATAGCCAATAGGTCCAATGCCTGTATTATTGACGGCTTCTAAAAATTCTTTCTCTAATTCTGCATAAAAGGGATTGGCATTATGTTCACCGATAGGACGAAGTAGAGCTTTTTTGGCCATCCAGGCACATTTATCCATGGTGCCACCGATTCCGATACCGATAATATAAGGGGGGCAAGGATTGCCCCCTACTTTTTGGACAGTTTCTAGCAAAAATTTTTTTACCCCAGCGACGCCATCACCAGGTAATAGTACTTTAAAGGCACCCATATTTTCACTGCCACCCCCTTTAGGCATAACCGTGATTTTCACTTTGTCTCCAGGTACAATTTCTGTGTGTAACATAGCCGGTGTATTATCATTTGTATTCACTCGATTTAAGGGATCGCTGACAACAGATTTGCGAAGGTAGCCATTTGTATAGCCTAGACGTACGCCTTCATTTACTTGCTTTTCTAATGCTATACCAGACCAACAGACTTCTTGTCCAATTTCCATGAGAACAACAGTAGCTCCTGTGTCATGGCAACAGGGCAATTGATGCTCTTTAGCGAATTTACCATTTTTAATAATGATAGATAAGCAGTCCTTGCCAATTGGTGATTCTTCTTTAGTTAGTGCCTCTTGAAAGGCATTCATTACATTGTCATTTAATTCGTAGCATGCCTGTTGGCAGAGCTTTTCGATGACAGGTACAATATCTTGTGTATTTATTGTTCTCATAATTAGCTACCTCCTTAGGCCACGATTTAGTGGTGTACTTCATGTATGACTTTATTGTACGAGGATGAATGTGAAAATAAAAATATGATATACTTATTTGTAGATAAATGTCATTTATACATAGGTGGGATATAAGGATATGTATGGAACTTCGTCAAATTAGTTATTTTGTAACTGTTGTTGAATGTGGAAGTATTACAAAAGCGGCAAAGCAGCATTTTGTTTCACAACCTAATATTACGGTAGCCATTCAGAAATTAGAAGAAGAACTAGGGGTTCCTTTGTTTCAACGCCAGACGAGAAAATTGGTGCTTACAGCGGCAGGGCGTTTGTTTTATAGGCAAATAAAACCGTGGGTCCGGGAACTAGACTGTATAGTGGCAGGGGTTCGGCAAGAAGAACAGAAGAAGGGCGTACTAAAAATAGGAATGCCGCCGATGATTGGACAGTTCTTATTTTCAACAATATTTAAGACAATACGTGATAAATATCCTAATTGGGAGGTATCTGTTGCGGAAGAAGGTTCACTAGGCATTCGGCGCCGCTTACTAAATAATGAATTGGATTTAGGGGTCGTTGTTATAACGAATTGGCCAGAATTAAGAAATTATTCAAATCGTTGGGATATACAGCCCTTGTTAGAAGGAGAATATAAATTATGTTTACCTAAGGCGCACTTGTTAGCTGATAAACAAGAAATTTCTTTTTCTGATTTGCAAGGTGAATCTTTACTTTTGATGAATATTGATTCGTATCATAGAAAAACCATTGTTGAGAGGTGCCAGACATCTGGATTTATGCCTACAATTGTCTTGTCTTCAAATCAAGTACAAGCTAATATACAGTCAGTGTCAAATAACATGGGACTTTCTTTTTTGTTAACGGTGCCAGGTAAAGAGGCGGCCGCACTGCCTAATACGCTTGTACTGCGATCAATGAATCCGCCATTACAAGTGACTATTGGCTTACTTGTACCTTTAAAACGGGAAAAGTATCAGGTTGTACGATCTATTGTACAAGCGTTACAAGCCTATATACATACGAGTAAATCGGTAAGAGAATTAATGAAATAAGGGGGATTTAAAGATATAGACGCTAAATAGAAAAATTTTTAATGATTTTATGGGAATGATTTCTATCGAGTATACTCGTAGTTGATGCTAAAGAGTGAGTATATACGCACAGTATGGTGGTGAATTAATGAGTACATGTAAGTATGAACATACAAAAGGGTTTACAAGTATTGCTATTGGTCGGGCGGCTCTACGATTAGCAATTACGGAAACGAGAGAAGAAGAACAGGAACTTAAAAAGAAATTGGCAGCTAAGGGGATTCGTTCGGTGGCCGTTGATTTTGGCGGTCAGTTTATTCCGTCTATTTCTAAGATAATAGAACATGCTGTAGTAGCAGCACAGCGGCAACAGGTAGTAGCTGAAAATCATATTGGTGAAGGAGCTGTATTAGGTGCGACTCAGGAAGCCTTAGAACAGTTAAAACGTAAGGCATCTGGTCTTAATGTAGGTGGCAAGATTGGTATTGCTAGATATAGAGAACATCTAAGTGTGGCCATTTACGCAGGTGTAGGAATTTTACATCTAAACGAGATTGCTGTATCGATTGCACACAGGTCTTTGCCTGCCCATGAGGACGAACTTGTGAATGAATAAATGATTCGTAGTAAAAATAATTTTCTTCATATTCAGCTCTTCTTACTGCTGCTATAGTATTATACAAGAGGCTGGTGCATACTTATTTATGTTTATTTAAGATATTATCACAGGGGGGGCATAAGATTATATGGAATATAGGAGTATAACAGTATAACAAAATCATATAAACGTCTTGACAGACGAGTTAATTTTATATATTATATATGAGTACGTAAACGAAGTAGAGGCCATCCGCTTCTCACCGACTGCCTAGAAGTAATCGGTTAATAGACGATGATATCGGATGGCGTAAGCTGTCCGTTTTTTTATTGTCTATTTGGAGGTGAATGACATAGCAAAAGATACACCGCGCATTAATGAAGAGATTCGAGCTCGAGAAATTCGTGTTGTTAGCGCAGAAAATGAGCAATTAGGAATTATGTCCGTTCGTGACGCTTTGGCTTTAGCCGAAGAGCGACAACTGGATTTAGTAGAAGTAGCTCCGAACGGAAAACCGCCGGTGTGCCGTATTATGAACTACGGCAAATACCGTTATGAACAGCAAAAGCGTGAGAAAGAAGCTAAGAAAAAGCAGAAAGTTATCACGCTTAAAGAAGTTAAACTTCGGCCCCGTATCGAGGATCATGACTTTTACGTTAAGATGAAGAATGCATCTAAGTTCCTAGGGGAAGGAAATAAAGTAAAAGTAACAATCATGTTCCGTGGTCGTGAATTAAGTCATCCAGAACTAGGTAATGAAGTCTTAACCCGGTTTGCAAGTGAGCTTAAGGAGCAGGCCAGCATAGAAAAAGGTGCTAAGTTGGAAGGTCGGAATATGACTATGATTTTAGTACCGAAAGCATAATTGAGGAGGAATTACGATGCCAAAAATTAAAACTCGCCGCGCAGCAGCTAAACGTTTTGTTCCTACAGGAACAGGTGAATTTAAGCGTTCTAAAGCTTATAAGAGCCATATCTTAGAAAAGAAATCTCCTGCACGTAAACGCAATCTTCGCAAAGCTACTTTAGTAAGCAAATCTGATTACAAACGTGTAGCAAAATGCTTACCATACGCATAAGTTGTAATTGTTGATTGAAATAGTGGAGGATATATATCATGGCAAGAATTAAAGTCGGCGTAACAGCACATAAACGTCATAAAAAAATCTTAAAATTAGCTAAAGGGTACCGTGGCACTCGCAGCCGTTTATTCAAAAAAGCAAATGAAACGGTAATGAAAGCTTTGTTCTATGCTCGTCGTGACCGTCGTGCTAAAAAACGTGAATTCCGTAAATTATGGATTGCTCGTATTAACGCAGCTAGCCGTGCAAATGGTATGCCATATAGCCGTTTTATCGCTGGTTTAACTAAGGCTGGCGTAGAAGTTAACCGTAAAATGTTAGCTGATTTAGCAGTTAATGATAGTGCTGCTTTTGCAAAATTAGTAGAAGTTGCTAAGAATGCATAAATAACTCTTAATAAGAGGCCGTTAGTAGAGATACTGACGGTCTTTTTTGTTATTGAAGAGAGGCGATAAATAAGGTATACTTAAGAAGATTAGGAGGGTCTCGGAGAATGAAGAAGATGGAATGTTTACTACCGGTAGAGAATCAGTTCCGGCATAAAATATCGCTAGATGGTTCATGGCATATCTATTTTGATAAGACAGATACAGCCTCTTATGAATCAGGTATAGGCGTACATAATCGGGTGGTTCCTGTACCAGCTGCTTTACAGGATGTCGTTGTCGATGAAGAGGAAGCAGATTATTGTGGTACCATATGGTATGAACGAAGTCTTTTTGCACCTAAATCTTGGTTAGGTGATGATGTATTTCTTCGTTTTGATGGGATAGGTCTGTCTTCAATTATATATATTAATGGTATTGAAGTTGGTCATAGTCAGAGTGCTTATGGAGCTATTATCTTAAATGTAACAAAACAACTCCATTATGGGGAAGATAATAAAGTCGTTGTTAAGGTATCGAATGAATTTTCTTCGCAAACGGTACCTAGCGGGCAAACGGTTGTAACTAATGAAAAACATAAGGTAACAGCGACGGATGCAGCGGATAGGGTACCTTTTGGTATTTATGATACAGTCACTTTGTATAGTGTCCCTCCAACACGTTTAGTTGATATTCATGCACGGACTATAAGTTTAGAAGCAAATGAAGCTCACATTCAATATGTGGCACAAGTGCAAGGGAATTGTTTGGTGACAGTGACGCTTCGTGACCAAGAAGGGCATGTGGTAGCTACTGGTGTGGGTGGCAATTCTAAATTAAAAGTTCTTAACCCTGTGCTGTGGCAGCCAGGTAAGGGCTATTTATATACGTTTGAAATTGAAGTGAGTCGTTTAGGTAAAAAGCATGATATATATAGCATTCCTTTCGCTATCCGAACCATTCAAGTAAAAGATGGACAGATTCGTTTAAATGGAGAGATGCTTTCTATTAAGGCTATACGCGTAAGTGGACATGGTCATCATCCAGTAACACCAGAATTACGATATGCGGCTCATGATATGCAAGAAGCATTGCAGTATGGCTATAATACAGTGTTAACGAAAGGGGCACCCTATCCAGAACGATTATTAACCTTAGCGGATCAAATGGGCTTAGTCGTTATTCAGAATCTATCTTTATATTATAAGCAGGCTGGACAGGATCAGGATAGAAACGGTTTGTTGTACAATGCTAAACAACGTATAGAAGAGCAGCATAAAGAAGCCTTATATATGATGTTGCAGAGTAGTAAGCACCATCCGTCGGTATGCTTGTGGAATGTAATGCAAGTAGAAGGGGCTATGAAAGCATCTTTCGCTGACTCTATGACACAATTGATGGATTTAATGCATCAATGTGATTATGAAGACCGTCCAGTTATGTTGACTACATCGATGATGCCTAATGATATTGATGAGTCTTGTTTAAAAGGTATACAAGTTCTTCAGTATACAGGCGCTTTGCAGCATTGGCAGGAAAATCGTCATGTTATAAAGGAAGGTTTGGTCCAGGCTTTAACAACATGGCAGGCAGCACAGAAATGGATGCCTTTATTAGTTAGTATTGGTGATGCTGGTCAACAACGAACTTTAATTGACTGTGAACGGGCTTACAATCAATATAAGATGGTAGCAGATATAGTAGGCATGATAAATACAGTACAGGGTATCATAGGGAGTAAGAGTTTGTATCGTTTTCCTCCTTTGTTTAAGTAGGTCGCTTGCATAGCGTAAGGAGTGGAGATATTCATGAAAGAACGGCAGTTATCTTTGTTGATGGATTTGTATGAGTTAACTATGGCTAATGGCTATTTTTTAGATGGCAATGCTGATGATAAGGCTGTTTTTGATGTGTTTTATCGTAAAAATCCGGATAACGGTGGTTTTGCTATTTTTGCTGGACTTGAACAGGTTATTTCCTATATAGAAAATTTACATTTTACAGTAGAAGATGTCGATTATTTGCGGTCATTAGGACTGTATGATGAGTTTTTTTTACAGTACTTAACAGATTATCACTTTACTGGACATATAGATGCTATGCTGGAAGGAACTATTGTATATCCGAATGAACCGCTATTAACAGTAACAGCCCCTCTTATTGATGCGCAGTTGATTGAGACGGCCTTGTTAGCCTTTATTAATCATCAGTCTTTGATTGCGACTAAGGCTAGACGAATTGTAAAAGCAGCCGAAGGGCGGGCTGTATCTGATTTTGGAGCTCGTCGGGCTCATAACGCAGATGCCGCTATTTATGGAGCCAGAGCTGCCTATATTGGTGGCGTATCTAGTACGGCTACCGTATTGGCAGGTAAGCAGTTTGGCATTCCTGTTAGTGGGACTATGGCGCATAGTTGGGTCATGTATTATAAGAGTGAAAAAGAGGCCTTTAAGAAGTTTGCCGAATTATATCCAGATAATGCGGTCTTGCTTGTGGATACGTACAATGTGTTGGATTCAGGGGTGCCGCATGCCATACAGGTAGCTAAGGAAGTCTTAGAACCTATGGGAAAGCGCTTGGCTGGTGTACGGTTAGATTCTGGTGACTTAGCCTATTTATCTCAGCAAGTGCGGCAGGCCTTAGATAAGGCAGGATTGACGGATTGCAAGATTGTAGCTTCTAATAGTTTGGATGAATATACTATAACCTCCCTACTTCATCAAGGCGGCTGTATAGACATGTTTGGGGTAGGTGAACGCTTGATTACGGCAAAATCAGATCCAGTTTTTGGTGGTGTCTATAAATTAGCGGCTGTTGAGCATGAAGGGCTTTGCCAGCCACGAATTAAGATATCTGAAACGGTAGAGAAGATAACAAACCCTGGTAAAAAGCGGGTTTATCGTATTTATAATCAGGAAGGCTATGCGATTGCTGATTTATTGACATTAGCTAGTGAAACTGTGCCGGCATTATTGGATAATTACCAATATATTGATCCGCAAAAGCCATGGAAACATAGGGTGTTTACAGGGTGTGTGGCTAGGGAACTGCAAGTACCCGTATGGCACGATGGAAAACGGGTACAGAAAGAGCGGTCATTGGATGAAATTGCTGAATTTGTTCAAGGGCAATTAGATCATGAAGTTTGGCCGGAAGAACAGCGTTTTGATAATCCTCATGTGCATTATTTGGATATGAGTCCGGCGTATTATCAAATGAAAATGGAATTATTGAGTCATATTGATAGGGATTAATTAATATAAAGAACGGAAGCGTCAACGTATTCCTTAGGGCTCCGGCCTACATCAGGTCGCCTGCAGGAATAGTTGACGCTTCTTGATTTAATGCTAATTATATAAGAGACCTATCAATATGGTTTGTGAGAGAGTGGGGAGAAAGTAAAATTAACGCTTTTTTGCTTTTTCGTTCTAAACTTTAGTGCGTAGGCCTGATAGGAAGTGGATGCCCCATAAGAGGACAAACCAAGCAGGGGTGAAGAAGAGGGCTACGCGGGTATCTTCGTTAAAGGCTAGAGTGATGATAACGAAGGCAAAGAAGGCTAAGATAAGATAGTTAATGACTGGATAGAGAGGCATGCGGAAGGTGTTTTTTCTAGCTAGTTCTGGATGAGTCTGTCGGTATTTCATATGGCAGAGTACAATGATAGCCCAAATATAGATAAAACAGAAGGTAGAAATACTTGTAATTAAGACGAAAACGCCTTCTGGAGTAATGTATTGGAGAATGACGGCTAAGATAATGGTTATAGCAGAAAAGATAACGGAGTTGACTGGTACATGGTGGCGGCTTAGCTTTTTAAACAAAGCAGGAGCGGCTTGGTCACAGGCTAGGCCATAGGTCATGCGGCTGGTGCTAAAAATACCACTGTTACAGGCAGAGGCCGCTGAGGTGAGAACAATAAAGTTAACGATGGAAGCGGCAGCTATAATGCCAGCCGCTTTAAAGACGAGTACGAAGGGGCTACTGTTAGGGTTAACCGCATTCCAAGGATAGATACTCATAATAATGGCTAGGGCACCAATGTAGAAAATAATGATGCGGAAGGGAATGTTATTAATAGCCTTAGGTATAACCCGTTTAGGATTGGATGTTTCCCCTGCAGTTAACCCTACTAATTCAATACCAGTAAAGGCAAAGACCACCATTTGAAAGGATAAGATAAAGCCATTACTGCCGTTAGGAAACCAGCCGCCATGAGACCAAAGATTGACAAAGGAGGTAGGTCCTACATTAGTTTCAAAGCCAGATAAAATAAGGAATAGGCCACCTAGTATTAAGGCTAAAATGGCTAGTACTTTAATTAGGGCAAACCAAAATTCTAATTCACCAAAAATTTTAACAGCTAATAAATTCGTGCAAAAGAGGATGCCAAGGATAACAAGACTAGGCACCCAAGGCTCAACAGAGGGAATCCAATATTGTACGTAGATGCCGGCCGCTGTCACATCCGCCATGGCTAGGGAAATCCAACAGAACCAATAGGTCCAGCCAGTAATAAAGGCTGCTCGTTCTCCCATGTATTCATGGACAAATTCAAGGAAGGTATGGTGCTGGGTGTTGGATAGTAAAAGTTCACCGAGAGCCCGCATCATAAAAAAGCAGATAACGCCTGTGATTAAGTAGGCGAATAAAATGGAAGGGCCGGCTAGGTGTATAGCTCGGCCAGAGCCTAAAAATAAGCCGGTACCAATGGCACCACCAATAGCTAAGAGTTGAACATGGCGGTTTTTAAGGCCGCGGGCTAACTCATTTTTTTCTGACATAAGGCGCTCCTTTTCGTTCATTACAATTGTACATTTGTCTACATATAGAAGTAAGTATACAATAGATTATCTAAAAAAGCTAGTTACTAATAAGAGATAAACATAGATAGAAGAAAATCTGTAAGGCTAATTAATGAAATAAAGTAGAGAGGGTATAACTTTTATTTATAGAGGAAGGAAAAGTTTAAGAGAAAATAAATAGTCGAGTAAAATCTGGCCTTTGTATTGAGAGTCATCGTGTATTGTGCTACTATTAAAAGCGGTACACCGTAGAAATACAAGGCACCTTATTAAATATGTAATATATGATAGAATATGAATCGATGATAACGACGGTGGTAGGAGAATTATGGTTAACCGCTTTTTAAAAGGAACCTTTATATTAACAATCGCTGGCTTCGTAGTAAAGGCCATTGGGAGTATTAACTGGATTTTGTTATCCCGGGTATTAGGCGGGGAAGGTATTGGTATTTACCAAATGGGCTTTCCTATTTATTTACTGGCCTTACAGATATCGAGTGCTGGCATTCCGATTGCTATCTCGATAGTTACGGCTGAGAAAGTAGGACAATTGGATTACACGGGAGCCAAGAAGGTCTTTAATGTATCTTTTATTATGTTATTTTTAACAGGACTCTTAGTTAGTCTCTTAATGTTCTTTAGCTCCCATTGGTTAATTAGTTCAGGTTTTATTGTGGAACCTAGGGCTTATTATTCTCTAATTGCTTTATCACCGGCTATTTTCTTTGTCACCTTAATTTCCTGCTATCGTGGGTATTTACAAGGCTGGCAGTTAATGACTCCGACCGCTATGAGTCAGATTATTGAACAATTATTGCGGGTTGTTGTTATGCTTGGTGCCGCTTATGTTCTCTTACCTTTAGGATTGGGTGTTGCGGCAGGTGGTGCTAGCCTAGGTGCTGGTGTAGGTGCTTTCGGAGCCCTACTGATATTGATTTATTATTATAGAAAATTGCCTAAGATGCCGGCGACAACGGCGCAGCCTGAACCCTTAGCAGCAGAGAGAGAAACTGTTGGTGATGTAGAAAAATCTGAAGAAAGTATTAATACTAAGTTTCATATTAAAAATGAATCAGCTAAATCTATCTTATATCGTTTAATTAAATTAGCTGTGCCTATTTCTTTGGCTAGCATGATGTTACCTTTAGTAGCTAATTTGGACTTATTTATTGTGCCGCGCCGTTTAGTGGTTGCTGGTTTTACGACGAATGAAGCGACAGAATTATTTGGCTATTTAACAGGTATGGCGGTACCACTTATTAACTTGGCCACCATTGTGACAGCAGCTTTGGCGACTAGCTTGGTGCCAGCTATTTCAAATGCTAAGTCGGCTAATGACTGGAAACGTGTTTTTGCCCGTACATCAGGAGCTATGCGCTTAACCTTTGTAGGTACGATTCCTTTTGCTGTCATGTTATATGTATTGGCGGAACCAGTAGTAACTATTTTGTATAATGCGCCTAAGGCGGCAACGGCAACGCAGATATTAGCAGCAGCTATTTTCTTTTTAGGCCTTCATCAGGTAACAACAGGACTTTTGCAGGGCTTAGGCCGTCCGATTTTACCTGTTATTAATATGGGGATTGCCGCCTTTTGTAAGGTTTTGTTAAATTGGAATTTAACAGCTATTCCTTGGTTGGGGATTGCTGGGGCTTCTTATGCGACCATAGCAGATATTGCTTTTGCGGCTCTTTTAAATTTATTTTGGATTAAGAAATACACGAATTATTTTATGGATTGGAACTTGGTGTGGAAGAATTGTTTAAGTGCCCTTATTATGGGACTAGGTATGTTCTATTTATATAACTTGGTATTCATGGGTCATATGCCTATGGCAGTAAATATGATTTTGACAGCATTAATCGGTGGTTTTTTATACGTCATCGTTATGGCTGCTGTGAAAGGGCTAACGCGTCATGATGGGGAACGTTTGCCTTTTGTAGGCAAGTATTTTAGAGATAAAAACGCATGAAAGAGCTACCAATTGTAACTTGTCAGGTGCCAATTGGCACGACATGCCGACGCCTATCGATAAATCAAGTGGTGAGGGAAGAAGGTGTATCACAGACCTTGCGTCGTAGATTGCGGCGAGAAGGTGTTTGTTATGTGAATGGACAGCCTTCTACTTGGGATAAGCCCTTGCAGGCTGGGGATAGAGTAGCTATCTATTATCGATCTGATAAAGAGCTGATTCCTTATGAAGCTATGCCACCTATCTTATATGAGGATAGGTATTTGTTAATTGTTAACAAGCCTAGGGGCCTTTTGATGCATCAGACGGCTAGCGAGAGGGTAGCGACGTTAGCTAATGCCGTTATGACCTACTATAAAAAATCAGGACAGGCTGTGACTGGGTATCATCCAGTTCATCGTTTGGATTGCTGGACTTCAGGGGCTGTTATTATTGCTAAGAATCCAAGAGTGCAGCATGCCTTTAAACAAAAGCATATACAGATTCAGAAAATTTATGAGGCCATTGTTGAAGGCTCTTGGCCGGGAGAAAAGACGCGGATTCAGTGGCCTATTGGGCGTAAGCCTGGCAGTATTGTAGAGCGTATGTGCCGCTTAGATGGAAAATCAGCGGTAACCGATGTGGAAGTTCTAGCTAAAAGTCAGAGTTATTCGCATATTCGTTTATGGCTTCATTCGGGGCGAACTCATCAGATTCGTGTACATGTGTCAACCATGGGCTATCCCTTGGTAGGGGATGATTTATATGGGGGCTCTACGTCCAAGACAAACCATCAATTATTGCATGCACGGTCGTTGCGATTTATGCACCCAGTAACGGAGCAGTTAATTATGGTAAAAGCCGATTTACCGAGGATTTTTTGTCAATTTATTCATGACATTCAGGAAAGTTCTTGTTATACTATAACTAACTAGGATTGCTTTAGGTTAATTTGAGTACTTGTTGTAGGGAGGAAATACATATGCCACTCGTATCGACAAAAGAAATGTTTGAAAAGGCCTATAAAGGCGGGTATGCTATTGGGGCTTTTAATGTAAATAATATGGAAATCATCCAGGGCATTGTAGATGCTGGTAAGGAAGAACAAGCCCCATTGATTCTTCAAGTATCTGCAGGGGCTCGTAAGTATGCCAAACATGTTTATTTGGTTAAATTAGTAGAAGCCGCTTTAGAAGACTCTGACTTACCGATTGCCTTGCATTTGGACCATGGCGATTCCTTTGAATTATGTAAAGACTGCGTGGATGGCGGTTTTACGTCCGTCATGATTGATGGCTCTAAATACGAATACAAGGAAAATGTAGCCCTAACTAAAAAGGTTGTTGAATACGCGCATGCCCATGGCGTTGTTGTAGAAGCAGAACTTGGCCGTTTGGCTGGTGTAGAAGATGATGTTAAAGTTAGTGATAAAGATGCTTTGTTTACAGATCCAGAACAAGCAGCTGAATTTGTAGCAGCTACGGGTGTTGATTCGTTGGCTATTGCTATTGGTACAAGTCATGGGGCTTATAAATTTAAGGGCGATCCGTATTTGGATTTTGAACGGTTAGAAAAAGTTGGTAAATTATTGCCAGGTTTCCCTATTGTTCTTCATGGGGCTTCCTCTGTATTGCCAGAATTTGTTAAGAAATGTAATGAATTTGGTGGTAATATTCCTGGTGCGAAAGGGGTACCAGAAGAAATGCTTCATAAGGCAGCTGGTATGGCTGTATGTAAGATTAATATCGATACAGACTTACGTTTGGCTATGACTGCTTCTATTCGTGAAGTATTAATGCAGAATCCGGCTGAATTTGATCCGCGTAAATATTTGGGACCAGGCCGTGATGCTATTAAGGCTATGGTGCAGCATAAGATTAAGGATGTCTTAGGTTGCTCGCATAAGATCTGATTGCTATTTTTCTTATATGAAGATTATAGGGTGAGAAGGGGCATATACTTCCCTCGCGAGCTGGTACGACCTGAGGCTCTTTAACGGGAAGTATATGCCTCTTTCTTTATATAGATGTTATAAGGAAAATCGCAATCAGATATGTGCTCGCTGTAAATGGAGGTTGAGGTATACAGGTATGTATAGCGATAGCGAGCTGAGACGACCTAAGGCTCTTTAACGGGAAGTACGTAAGTGCCCTTTGGGTATATGGACTCCTTTTGTCTTATGTAGTTAATCATTAAATCGTAATCAGACATGTGCTCGCTACAAATGGAGAAATGAAGATTGGTTATATCTGGTAATTTGCGGTGAAAAGGGCTACATGATAAGGACTAGTATGCTATACTTAATAAAGATTGTTTACTTTAAGAGGGGGCCAGTATGAAGGTTAGTGAAATGCGGGGCGGTTATACAACAGGCTCTTGTGCGACAGCTGGCATGAAGGCCGCTTTATTAGTTATACAAGGACAGACACCTAGCTCCAAGGTAACTATTGAATCACCACAACATACATATATTGAGGTACCCATTCAATCGGTGGAAAAGCTAGGTCCGACTAAGGCGCAGGCTACGGTTATAAAAGATGGTGGAGATGATCCCGATGTAACCCATGGCACTGAAGTCATTACGACGGTGGACATAGCGCAGGGGCAAGGCCTTCTATTTAAGGCTGGTTACGGTGTAGGTCATATAACTAAAAAGGGCCTTTCTTTGCCAGTAGGAGAGCCGGCTATTAATCCAGGTCCTCGTAAGATGATGCGGTTTGTTTATGATGATATTTGCCGAGAAGCTGGTCAGGTTACGGTTACCGTCTCGGTACCTGCTGGTCAAGAGCTTGCTAAAAAGACATTGAATCAAACGTTAGGCGTAGAAGGCGGCATTTCTATTATTGGGACAACAGGCCTTGTTAAACCAATGAGTGAAGAAGCTTTTAAGGATTCTTTAGTGCCACAGCTTAAGGTTATGAAAGAAAGTGGTTATCAGACGGCTGTTTTAGTACCGGGGCGTATTGGTGAAGAATTAGCTAAAAATGTATTAGGTATTCCGGTAGAGCAACTAGCGGAGACGAGTAATTTTATTGGTTTCATGCTAGAGCAGGCTGTTGATATTGGGTTTAAGCAAATCGTAGTTATTGGGCATATTGGTAAATTAATAAAAGTAGCGAGTGGTAGTTTTCATACTCACAATCGTATGAGTGATGGCCGATTAGAATCAATAGCTGCTTATGCAGGTATGGCTGGGGCTTCGACAAAGGTCATTCAGGAAATTATGGATTGTCAAACGACAGAATCTACCTTTCCTTTATTAGAAAAAGCGGGGCTAGCCCAGGCTGTCTTTCAGATGGTAGCTGATAGAGGTGCTATGCGGGCCAAACGTTATATTGCGAATGAAGCTGAGGTAGGAATTATTATTGCGGATTTAGATGGACATATTCTAGCAAGTGATGCACTTGCTAAACGGATAGGAAAGGAGCAAGGATGGCACATACCCTCTATGTAATTGGCATTGGGCCAGGACATCCTGACTATATGGTGCCAAGGGGCAAACAAATTATAGACAGGGTGCCCATCCTTGTTGGTAGCGAGCGGGCATTAGGTGATTTTGCTAAGGCCTCGCATGAAACAAAGGCCATTACAGGACGCCTACAGGAAACGGCTCGTTTTATTGAGGACCATTTACAAACAGCGGATATAGCCGTTTTGGTTAGCGGTGATACAGGGTATTATAGTTTGTTGCCGTATTTAAAGAAGACATTCAATCATGTACCTATGGAGGTCGTGCCAGGCATTAGTTCAGTTACCTTTGCCTTTGCCCGCTTAGGTGAAGCTTGGCAGGACGCTAGGCTGATTAGCTTTCATGGGCGTCTTCCCAAGGAAGACCAGTTAGTCTATCAAGTAGGACAAAAGTTAGGTTGTTTAACAGATAAGACCTATAATGCGGCGCGAATAGCTCAGGAACTAATGGGGCGAGGTTGGCCGAAAACTGTAAAAGCGGTTGCTTTCGAACGGCTTAGTTATGAAGATGAACACTGCCAAGAGGGCACGTTAGCTGATATGGTCCAATGGACAGGATTTACACATGCAGTGGTGGTGATATTAGGATGAAAACAAGATATGGCATTGAAGATGAGGCCTTTATTCGTGGCGATGTGCCAATGACTAAGCGAGAAATTCGCGCGATGTTAATGGTACAGGCTAAATTATCACCATCAGACTGGGTTTTAGATATAGGGGCCGGTACAGGTTCCATTACTATTGAAGCGGCTTTAGCGGTGCCAGAAGGTCATGTGTATGCGGTGGAACGTTTCCACAAGGGAATTGTTCTAATTCAAGAAAATTGTAAAAAATTTGGCCTTACCAATGTATCAATTATTGAAGCCAAGGCCCCAGATGGACTGGCTGATTTACCAGCTTTAGATGTTATCTTCGTTGGTGGCAGCGGGGGCGCTTTGCCAGGCATATTAGATCAAGCGGAACGGCTTTTAAAGCCTGGCGGACGTTGTATTTTAACCTCTGTTACGGTAGAGACAACGGCTAAGGTAACCGAGGAGTTACGGCATAGGCCTTTTACCTATGAAGGCTTTCAGATGCAGGTTAATCGCTTGCGTAAGGCAGGGTCGTATCATTTATTAGACCCGTTAAGTCCGATTACTATTATTACGGCTGTAAAAAATAAAGAATAAGTAGGAGGCAGATTGTGAGTCAAGTATATATTGTAGGAGCTGGCCCTGGTGATCCAGAGTTAATTACGCGAAAAGGCTATCGGTTAGTAGCAGAAGCCGATATCGTTATTTATGCAGGATCCTTAGTTAACCCAGCTATCTTAGAAGCCTGTAAGCCAAACTGTAAAATTTATAACAGTGCGACTATGAATTTAGATGAAGTCTTAGCTGTTATGGAAGATGGCGCAGCTAAGGGACAGATGATTGTTCGCCTTCATACAGGAGATCCAGCTATTTACGGGGCTATTCAAGAACAAATGGATGCCTTGGAAAAGAAGGGGATTTCTTTTGAAGTAGTACCTGGGGTTAGTTCCTTTTTGGCAACGGCGGCAGCTTTAAAGCAGGAATATACCCTGCCTAATGTATCACAAACCGTTATTATTACCCGCATGGAAGGCCGGACACCTATGCCGCCTAAGGAAAAGTTAGCTATGTTAGCAGCACATCAGGCAACGATGTGTATTTTTCTAAGCGTACAGATGCTAGATTCTGTTGTGGCTGAATTGGTATCGGGTGGGTATACAAAGGATACACCTGTAGCTATTGTTGTTAAGGCTTCTTGGCCAGACCAACGAATTATTCGCGGAACCTTGGAAACTATTGCTGACCAGGTAGCTAAAGAAGGCGTTCTTCGCCAGGCTATGATTGTAGTTAGTAAGGTCTTGGATAGTGATTATGAACTGTCTAAGCTGTATGATAAGAATTTTAGTCATATGTACCGGAGTGCTAAAGCATGAGTGAGCGAATCGCTCTGATTTCAGTAACTAAGAATGGAGCTTTATGGGGGCAGCGGATTAAAGTCGTTTATAAGAATAAGGGTCTCTTCCCTGTTTGTTATGAAAAGGCAGCCTATGCTAGTGGGCAGGAGGCTATCTTATATGACCGCCTAAGCAGTGACTATATGGGTCAGCTGTTTAAGACTTATGATAAGCTGCTTTGTATTATGGCTACAGGGATTACCGTTCGCCTATTAGCTCCTTGGATAGTGCATAAGGCGGCTGATCCGGCCGTTTTGGTTATGGATGAGCAGGCCCAGCATGTTATTAGCCTTTTATCGGGCCATCTAGGTGGCGCTAATGAATGGGCACAGGATATAGCTCAGATTACAGGGGCTGAACCAGTCATTACAACAGCTACTGATGTGAATAATAAAAAGGCACCTGATGTATTAGCCCGTCATATGGGGGTGGTTATTTCCTCTTATGAGACCTTGCGACAGATAAATGCGGCTATAGTTGGTGGCGCCCAGGTGTCTTATTATATTGATAAAGAGCTAGTTCATTGTAAGACATATTGTCAAAAAGCTAAAAAAGCAGGATTTACTATAAAGCCTATTTCACTAACTGATTTTACTGAAAAATTAGATTTATCAAGCGCTATAGTAACTGATGATACTGAAAAGAAATCTGCATCTGCTGAATTAGATTATAAGCAGTCAGTTAAAAAACTGAAAAATTGGCAGGTACTTATTACGGATGCCTCAATAGCTAGTCGGCTTGGTTTGCTTGTCCTTGTACCTAAGACCATTACAATAGGCATTGGTTGCCGGCGAGGGACGACGAAAGAAGAAATTTTGACAGCTGTCGACCAGTCACTGACACATCTTGGTAAGTCGCCTTATAGTGTACTAACAGCGGCTTCCGTGATTGTAAAAGCCAATGAAGCAGGTTTATTGGCGGCTATGAAAGAGCGTCAGTGGCCCATTTATTTTTATAAACAAGAAGAGATGACAGCCTTGGCTGATCAATCATTTATACATACATCAGAATTTGTAAAACAGACGATAGGAGTCGGAAACGTATGCGAGATAACAGCATTACTAGCAGCACACAGTCAAAAACTGCTGCAAGAGAAAACAATATATCCCAAAACAACGGTAGCCATTGCACAGGTACAGTAAAGGTTATTGGTATTGGACCAGGCAATGAAGAATACATGACACCGCAGGCAAGAGAAGCCATTCTAGCAGCTGATCGTGTTGTAGGCTATACGACGTATTTGAAATTAATTGCTTCTTTAATTGAAGGAAAAGAAACCGTTGGTACAGGTATGATGCAGGAAATTGATCGTTGCCAGCAAGCGGTTGATTTGGCAGTAGAAGGTTACAAGGTCGTTGTGGTGTCTAGTGGTGACCCTGGGGTTTATGGCATGGCGGGGCTAGTTCTTGAACTTGCTAATAAGGTAGATGAGGCTAAACGGCCAGCTGTAGAAATTATCCCTGGTCTTAGTGCTGTTAATGTATCTGCCTCTATCTTGGGAGCTCCTTTAATGCATGATTTTGCTGTTATTAGTCTAAGTGACTTAATGACGCCATGGGATTTAATTAAGAAACGAGCTGACCTCTGTGCTCAAGGGGATATGGTTATTTCTCTTTATAATCCACGCAGTAAAAAACGAGTTACCCATTTAGATGAAATCCAACAAATCGTTTTACAGCATCGCGATCCAAAGACACCGGTAGGTATTGTGCAAAAGGCAGGACGTCCTGGTCAGCATATGATTATTTCTACACTAGATGTATTTACAAAAGAAGAAATAGATATGCAGACTTTGGTTATTATTGGTAATAGCCAGACCTATGTGGAAAATGGTCGTATGATTACACCACGTGGTTATAAATTATGATTTGGGTTATTGCGGGGACCTTAGATGGCCGGAAGCTAGCTATGAAATTAGCTGATGAAGGTTTTGGTCCTGTGTTAGTATCAGTAGTTAGTCATTATGGGGCGCAATTATCAGAGCATAAGGGGATTGAAGTCTATACGGGTCGTTTAGATAAAATGGCTATGGTGGATATGATTAGAGAAAAAGAGATTTCTCTTCTTGTTGATGCGAGTCATCCCTATGCAGCCATTGTTACGCAGACCGCATCAGAGGCGGCTCAGGCGGTGGGAATACCCTTTATCCGCTTTGAACGGCCAGAAGTGGCTTTACCTGCCTATGATAAGCTTTATCATACAGCCAATGAAGAGGAGGCAGCTGCGTTAGCTGGTCAAGTGGGGTATCGTATCTTTTTGACTACGGGTAGTAAGACAATGGCTGTTTTTGCTAAGGCCAAGGCTTTACAAGATAAGGATGTATGGACAAGGGTTCTTCCTACTAAGGCTGTCTTAGAGATTATGGAAGAGTTAGGCGTAAGTCCTAAGTACATTATCGCCATGCAGGGACCTTTTTCCTACGCCTTGAATCGAGCTATGTTTAGTGAAAAACAAGTCGATACAATCGTCATGAAAAATTCAGGTCTTGTAGGTGGATCAGATACGAAATTGCAGGCAGCTATGGATTTAGGCTTGCATATTATTTTGATTGATCGGCCTAAAGTAGAAGTAAAAGGTCTTGTAGTGACTGAAACAGATACGGTTATAGAAGAAGTTAAGAAGGTATTTTAACCTAGACTAAGTGAGGAACATTATGGATAAAGTGGATTATATTAAGAATCCTAAAGCAATTGAAGAAAAGAGTATGGAATTAATTTATCCTTACGTAAAAGATTTACATTTAACGCCAGATGAAGTACGAGTGTATTCGCGGACAGTGCATGCATCTGGGGATGTAGAATATGCAAAACTAGTACGAACGAGTCCTGATGCGGTAGCTAAAGGGATTGAAGCTATTCAAAAAGGGGCTCAAATCTACTGTGACGTAGAAATGGTACGTACAGGGATTAGTAAACCAGCCTTGGCTCTACATAATAGTCAGGCACATTGCTTAATTAAAGACCCAGCTATCGCTAAATTAGCTAAAGAAGAGCAAATTACGCGCTCCATGGCTGAAATGAGGACGTTTGGTAAAGACTTAGATGGGCAAATCGTAGCTATCGGTAATGCGCCAACAGCCTTGTATGAAGTGTTGCGCCTCGCTCTTGAAGAAGGGGTACGGCCAGCCTTAATTATAGGCATTCCTGTTGGTTTTGTAGGCGCGGCTGAATCAAAAGATTATTTAATGGAGGTATCGCCAGTTCCGTATATTACGGTTAAGGGCAATAAGGGTGGTAGTCCTATTGCCGCTTCTGTAGTTAATGCTTTGCTTTATACTGATGTAAAACGGAATGATATGTTAGCCGTAGAAGGCAAAATTAGTAACGAATAGTAAAAAGAGGTATAGGCAAGTGAAAGTAGTGACTTCAGAAGAAAGGCAGACGCGGCGGCTATTAATTGTCGTAGCTTTTGCCCTTTTGTTGGCGTTTGCCTTAGTTGTATCAATGGCTTTTGGATCGGCTGATATAACGCTTTCTAATGTATGGCATACCTTATGGTCGTCACAGTTAACAACGACGCAGGATCGAGTGATTTGGAATATCCGCTTTCCTCGAAATGTGGTAGCAGCCTTGGTAGGTGCTTGCTTAGGTGTATCAGGTGCTATCTTACAGGCTGTTATGAAAAATCCTTTAGCCGATCCACAGATTGTGGGGGTATCTGCAGGAGCGGGCCTAGCCGGTGTAGTTATTCTTATTTTGTTTCCAGCTTTAGAATATGCAGTTCCGATGGTTGCCTTTATAGGCGCTATGCTGGCGGCACTTGCTGTGTATGCTTTAGCTTGGAAAAATGGGATACGGCCAACTCGTATTATTTTAGCGGGGGTGGCCGTCGCGGCCTTTTTAGGCTCTGGTATATCTGCCTTGCTCGTTTTTTATGGAGACCGAGTACAAGGTGCTTTGTTATGGATGGTGGGTGGCCTTGCTGGGCGCAGCTGGCCACAGGTTTATATGTTGGCTCCCTATACAGTGATTGGTCTTCTATTAGCTTTTTTGGGGGCTCGGCGTTTAACTATTTTAAGTTTAGGTGATGAAACAGCCAAAGGCTTAGGTTTGCCTGTAGAACAAACGCGTTTTTTGATGACAGCTGTAGCCGCCTTGCTAGCGGCTGGTGCTGTTAGTGTAGCTGGTTTGATTGGCTTTGTAGGATTAATTATTCCGCATATGGCACGCATGTGTATTGGTACAGATTTTCGCTATCTCTTGCCGGCATCGGCTCTCTTGGGAGCGGCTGTGCTCATTATTAGTGATACCATTGGTCGCGTTATTTTTAGTCCAGTAGAAATTCCCGTTGGTATTATTATGGCCTTTTTGGGAGCGCCTTTCTTTTTATATATTTTGCGGAGGTCAGCATGACAGTTGCATTACAAGCCGAGCACGTACATTTGGCCTTTCCGCAAAAGACAGTATTAGAAGATGTATCTTGGGCGGTTCAGGAGGGACAGATTTCCACCTTGATAGGGCCTAATGGCTGTGGCAAAAGTACGCTATTAAAAGTGTTAGTTGGGGCATTAGAGCCATCTAAGGGTACGGTTACTTGTAAGGGAGAGCCGGTTAGAAAGTTAACGGCTAAGGAAATGGCACGATATATGGCTTTTTTACCTCAAGCTCCAGAAGTACCTGCTGATATGACCGTAGAAGAACTCGTCTATTGTGGCCGATTTCCTTATCAGGCGTGGTGGAAAAATACGGCTGGCCAAGATAGAGAAGCGGTTGAAGAGGCTTTGGAAGATACTAAGGTTATGCATGTACGCCATCAATATGTGACCTCTTTATCTGGAGGTGAACGGCAGCGAGTATGGATAGCTATGGCACTCGCTCAGGAACCTAAACTTTTGGTCCTAGATGAACCAACGACTTATTTGGATATTAACCATCAGTTTGAAATTATGGAACTTTTAAAACGGCTTAATGAAGGCCGAGGGCTAACCGTTCTTATGGTCTTGCATGAACTGAATCAAGCGGTTCGTTATTCTCATCAAATGGCTGTTTTACATAATGGATTATTAGAAGCAGCAGGGAGTCCAGATGAGGTTATGACAGAAGACCTATTACGGCGTGTATTTTCTGTAAAAGCGACCGTTGAGCCAGGACCTTATATTCGTATTCATGGGCTACTGTAGGTCTCCTATATAGTAAAACGGATACTAAAAATAAAAGTATAAAAAATGTAAGAGGAGCACAGGCATCTCTCGTAAGCCGGTACACTAGCGTAAGGCTTACTGCGGGATGCCTGTGCTCCTCTTTAGTAGTATAAGACTTTTAGCTTTTGATATTTATGTTTAGATATAAATGCTATTATGTAATATCATTTATATAAGCTTATGGGAGATAAGGGGGCTATTTGTTAGTCTTTTTATGCACTTATATTTATTGTATGTTTTTATAGTGTTACGTTAAGGCCATAAGCATCTTTAACTAGTTGAGCCATAGCATTTGGCGTTTGGAGACCAGGGTTTAATAAGAAGAGATTAGATGGTAAATAGAATACCTTACCTGTTTGAACAGCCTTTAATTGGTTCCATGCAGGATTGCTTGTCATTTCTTTAGTCATAGTAGCATCGATTTCAGATTTTTTGCCCATAGTAACAATGAAGATAATATCTGGATTGTCAGTAGCTAATGTTTCTAGTGAATAAGGAACTGTCTTAGCTTTGGCATCAAAGTCACCATGTTGAAGAACTACGTTATTCATGCCAAGGTCGGAAACCATAGAAGCAGTAACGGCTAATTTCGTTTCAGCTGTTACGGATTTGCCAGTAGCACGAAGAACAGCTACTTTAGCTGGCTGTTGCCCTTTAATGGCATCTTTAACAGCAGCTACTTCTTTTTGGTACTTAGCAATAGCGGCCTTAGCTTTGTCTGGTTGGTTGGTAATATCTCCTAGGAAAGTGAGTAGGGGCACATTGTCGTTAATCCCATCATAATTAAGTAAAATATAAGGAATATGGTTGCTTTCTAATTGTGCTTTTAACTTGCTGTCCTGAGAAGCAAGGCCGATAACAAGATCAGGGTGTAAGGATAAGAGCTTTTCCATATTTGGATTTGCAGGATGTCCAATATCGGGGATGGACTGTAAATTAGCTGGTAATTTATTGTCATCAAAAACACGACCAACGGCTTTGCCGCCAACAGCGTCTAACATAGGTAAAATACTGTTAGATAAGACAACAATTCGTTTAGGATCCTTAGGCACTGTATATTGTTGGTTCTTAAAAGTTACTGTTTTCGTCGCTTCTGAACTAGCTGTGTCTGTTTTACCACAACCAGCCACTAATAAGGCTATAATAAGTAAAGCGCTCAATAAAGAGAGCAAAAGAGATTTTTGTTTCATAGTAAATATCCTTTCTTCTTATGGTAATGAAGCAAGCCTTAAAGGAAAAAAATCGTACGAACTCACTTCTTACATTAGCTATTAGTAGTATAGCACGACGTCTATTAATTAGAAGCGAGAAATACCGGAATACGCCATTGCCAAATAAAATAGAGTAGAAAAATCAAGAAAAGAAAAAAACTATTGGATTCGTATAATATCACGAAGCACCCTGTATTTCTCGTAGAGAGCCTTTAGCGAAAGGTAACTATCTTCCGATGGAAAAGATAGGGCACTTTTGTACTCTGGTCAATTATTTAAGAAGTGAGAAATACCGGAATACGTCCTGCCAGATAAAATAGAATAGAATAGAAGAATTAAATAAAGAAAGAACTATCGGATTAGCACAATATCACGAAGCACCCTATATTTCTCGCAGGGAGCCTTTACCGAAGGTAACCAGCTCCCGAGAGAAGATATAGGGTGCTTCCGTACTTTGGGAAATGAAAAGATATCTTATTTTATTTAGCCGGCGTAGACGGTGCTTCGAGCGCCATCCATGCTTCTTGAGCTCGCGTAGCAAACAAATCACGAACAGCTTGGTTTTCACCGATACCATGAATATACGTTGTTACCTTGAATCCTTCTTTTTCAAGGATAGACTTGTGAGATTCTGGTTCATTACCAGCCATATCATTGTGGGCGTGATCGCCAGCTACCATCATGAACGGCATTAATTCCACTTCTTTAATTCCCTTAGCCTTTAATTGAGGGATAATTGTTTCTAGACTTGGCCAACCTTCAACCGTATATAAGTATACATTCTTAAAGCCCATGGAATTTAGACGGTCTTGGATAACAGCATAGTAAGCATTAGAAGGATCTGGCGTACCATGACACATGATGAGTAAGGCTTGGTCTTTTTGTAATTTAGGGAATTGTGTACTTAAGGCTTTTAAGGCTTGTTGTACATCATCACGCTGATTTTCTTGACCCATCCAATACATGAGTGGTAAGCCTAGAGTCATTTTCTTAAAATCTTGTTTGTAATCGTTAAATACGTTCACGTCGTATTGGTATTCCATGCCAGGGATAACGTCTAAGCTGGTTAAGGCTACGCGTGTATAGCCTTCCGCTTTTAATTGTTTTAAGGCTTCTTCAGGATCAGGAATTGTTAACCCTTCATGCGCTTTGATGCGGTCGATGATGATATGAGACGTAAAGGCTAATACGACTTTGGTATTTGGATGTTGCGCTTGAATTGTTTTTACTGTTGCTTCAATGGTTTTAGCTCGGCTATCTTTGAAAGTGGTTCCGAAAGACATAACAAGGATGGCATCTTTGTTAGGAAGTGCCTGCATTTTTGGATTTGGATTATTATAAGTCTGAACGCCGATAGCAGCTGCTTGTAAAAGGGCAGGGGTAGCGTCTTTTACTGCTGGATTTAAGGTGTAGGAAGCACTAACAGGGGATGAGGTAAAGGTAGCAGCGCCTGTTAAAGCGGTTACAGTCAAAGCCATAGCTAACGTGCGTTTAGTAAATAATTGCATGAAAATCCCTCTTTCATATAACAATACAGGATAATACGTAGTAAGTAGAGTAAGTAGAAGAATTGATAATCTTTACTTTTTATAGCTAACTCACTTATGTTGTATGAGCTAAGTATAGAAGGTTTTTAGAAAAAGAGCAATAGAAAAGAAGAACCTATAAAAAAGTGTTATTACACAAGAGTAGGTCTTTTTTTATAGAGAAGTAAGAGAGAACTAGACTACAAAAGAAGATAATGATAAACATTATCATTGACAAGAGCAAAAATATTTTGTAATATAAGCGCATGAATTAATTGATATCTATTTTCAATATAAGATTATCTAGCAAGAGTTATTAGGGAGGAACGTATGAAGACAAGAGGGATTATTTTAGCAACATTTGGCTCCATCTATGAGGAAGCAGTAGAAAAATCAGTGGGTCTTATGGAGGCACGGATTTGTAGAGCCTATCCAGAGGCGGCTGTTAAAAGGGTCTTTTTATCAGATGCTTTGGTAGATAAGTGGAATGCAACGTATGGGCGGCCAGTTATGAGGTTAGATGAGGCTATGCAAAGTTTACTTGCGAGTGGTGTTAGTGAAATTTATATACAACCTTTTATTTTTGTAGCCGATCAATCCTACCAGCAATTACGCAAGCAAGTTAATATGTATATACATAGTAGTGCTTATGCCCATGTATGTATTCAATTAGGTCGTCCTTTATTGTATTCCTTAGGTGTTAAAAATTATAGGGATGATTATGCGGATACGATAGGCGCTATTCGTAATTATTTAGGAGAGGCCGGAAAGGGGAAAACCCTTCTTTTGATGGCTAATGGGCAAAATCAATTAGAGTTCAGTACCCTGCAGTTAAAGTGCCTATATGGCGAAGAAATGAATATAGCTGTGTTTACAGCTAATGGTTTTCCTAATTTTAAACAGTCCTTACAGCTCTTAGAGCAGTTTAAACAGACGGATATCTTACTTGTGCCGCTGGCTTTAATTGGGTCGGAACACTTGATGGATTTCTTGGGTGGCGAACGGTCTGATTCGATTGCTTCTTTGTTAAATGAAAGTGGTTATAGTGTGGATCTTTGGCGTCAAGGCTTAGGTGAAAATCGCTATATCCAGGATATCTTTTTAAAGCATTTAGCACAGACGATTCGCATGGTAGAACGACGGCGCCAATTAGCACCAAAGAAAAACTATGGTGCTCAAGTGTTGGCCTATGTGGGGTAGCGGTTAGAATAAAGATAAGATATAAAAGTATTTCATTTATGAGTCCTATCTATGGCTAAGTCTAACAAAGTTCTGTATACTAATAGCTATATGGCAAATAGATAATGAGGTAAATTATGAAAGAAGTACTTTTAGTCGCAGCTTTTGGTTCAACAGTTGACCAAGCACGAGAGCAACAAATACTGCCTATGGTTGAAGCGATTCGTAAGGCTTTTCCTCAGTTGGATGTACGGATGGCTTTTACATCACGTATAGTTGTAAGCCGCCTGCGTGATAGGGGTATCCTAGTTGATACTGAGGAGATAGCTGTACAGAAGATGCTATCAGAAGGCATTACATCTCTTACGGTCCAGCCTCTACATTTTATGGGCGGTGCTGAATATGACAAGGTAAAAACCAATATATTGTCTTATCAGGGGCAGGGTAATTTAAAAACCATAAAAATGGGACGGCCTTTATTTTACTATATGGGGCAGGCAGGAATTTATCCTGATGACTATGATTTGTTTATAGATGCCTTTATACAACCCTTTATGAAGGAAAAGCAGATAGGTCCTGATGAAGCCTTATTCTTAGTTGGGCATGGTGGTCTTCACATAGGCAATGCGGGCTATTCTGTCTTACAATTGAAATTATGGCAGCGAGGCTTAAGTAATGTACGTGTTGCTACTTTAGAAGGGTATCCTATGATGAGAGATACACTTCTTAATGCTGATTGGATAGGTTCTATTCCTAGTAAACATATTCATATGCATCCGCTTTTATTAGTTGCTGGGGATCATGTGAATAATGATTTGTTTGGGCAGGATGAGGAGTCATTAGTTAAACAGTTAGATAAAGTCGGTTATGAGGTGACGGCTTATCCTTATGGGCTGGGGCAATATGCCTCCGTTCAGCAGTTATTTGTTCAACATGCGGAAGATGCATTTAAACATACCTATTTAGAACGTATGCCTAAACGAACAGTGAGCAAGTAGTGTATCTAAACGGCTTATAAATATATTTATAAGCCGTTTAGATATTATAAGAGTAATGGCTGATGTATACATAAGGCTTTATCTGGTATAAACAAGGCTTTAGTTGGGTTAGCTGTCTAGGTAAGGTTTACTTGTTTACTGTGATGAAGGGAATTTTGTCTATGTATACTAGCTATAGAATATGGTATGATAGATATCGTTATGGATTCATTAATTAATTGGCCTTAAGGATTCGTTCTTAGAGGATAGGTAATTTATTGGCAATGTAACAATAGGTTCCTAGGTCTTAATAAATTGATGAATAGCTAGTGTAAGTAAAGTGTTTACTTTACTTGGTTACGGTAAAACATTCTATTAAGAAATAGATAGGAAATAGTAGAAAAGAGGAATACAAATGAAAGGTAAATTGTACGGTATTGGTGTTGGCCCTGGTGATTCTGAGTTGATGACGGTTAAAGCAGCTCGTATTGTAGGGGAAGCGGATATCATTATTACGCCAAAAACAGAAAAGAAAGAAGGTTCTGTTGCCTTACAGATTGCTAAACCATACATCCAAGACCATACGGAGATTGTACCTGTTGTATTTCCTATGGTTTTAGATGCGAAAAAGCAAGAAGAAGGCTGGGCAGAAGCTAAACGAATTATTGTGTCTTATTTGGAAAAGGGCAAAAAGGTTGTCTTTTTAACGCTAGGTGATCCTATGTTTTATAGTACCTATATGTATGTATATCGTTTAATTGAAGGTACTGGCTTTGACATTGAAACTATTCCTGGTGTAACGGCGTTTTGCGCTATTGGTGCTCATTTAGGCTATCCTATCGTTGAAAAAGAAGAAGTGTTAGCTATTGTGCCGGCTACTGCACCAAAGGAAAAAATTGATGCGGTTATGGCTGTGGCTGATGATGCTGTTATCATGAAGGTGTATAAAAACTTTGACGAAGTACAGGCTATTTTAAAGAAACATGATATGGCGGATGAAGCGGTTATGATTAGCCGTGTTGGTTTGCCAGATGAAACAGTTTACCATGGGCTTAGCGATGTACCAGCAGACACAAAGGTAAATTACTTGTCTACAGTACTAGCTAAACGTAAAGATAGATAAGGTGCGTGGTAAAATGCAGACTATACCACGAGTTGTTGTTGCTGGTACAAATTCTGGTGTTGGTAAGACGACTATTGTAGCCGGTATTTTAGCAGCACTACGGCAAAAAGGGTATCGAGTACAACCTTTTAAGGTAGGACCAGACTATATCGATCCAGGTTTTCATTCCTTGGCTGCTGGCCGGGACTGTTTAAATTTAGATACGTGGTTAGTACCTAAGACTGAGTTGGCACCCTTTTTTGTTGATGTTACGCAAGATGTAGATATAGCTATTGTTGAAGGGGTTATGGGTCTCTATGATGGGGGACGTCAAGGCATTAGTTCAACGGCTGAAATTGCTAAATCTTTAAAGGCACCCGTCTTACTTGTTATTGATTGTAAGGCTATGGGGGCCAGTGCGGCTGCTATAGCGCAGGGATTTCGAGACTATGATAAAGAGGTTAATTTAGCGGGCGTTATATTAAATCGTATTGGATCGGATACGCATGAAGCTATGATACGTAAGGCTATGGAAGCCATTGGAATGCCCGTATTGGCTGTGATTCGCCGTAATGATCAGTTGCATTCGCCAGAACGACATTTGGGACTGATTCCTGTTACGGAAGTGGATCCTAAGACTATGATTGCGACGATAGCCGCTATTGTTAATCAACAAATGGATTGGACAATGTTTCTACAGTTGGCTAAGGCGGCACCAATCCTGCCGCCAAAAGTTAATAAAAGGATAAAAAAAGATAAGCGCGTGACTATTGCTGTAGCTAAGGATCAGGCCTTTTCCTTTTATTATCCGGCTAGTTTGGAGGCCTTAGAGGAAGCAGGAGCTGACCTAGTTTATTTTAGTCCTATAGCAGATAAGGTGTTACCTAAAGCAGATGCCTTATTCATTGGTGGGGGCTTTCCTGAAATGTTTTTGGGGCAGCTAGCCGCCAATGTGACGATGCGGGCGTCTATAAAAAAGGCTGTTGAAGAGGGCCTGCCAACCTACGCCGAATGTGGTGGCTATATGTATCTAAGTCAGGCTATCGTCGATTTTGAAGGACAGTCGTATCCTATGGTGGGGCTTATACCAGCTAAGAGTCAGATGGAAAAGAAGCTTCAACGGGTAGGGTATGTGACGGCAACGGCTTTAAGAGATACGTTGCTAGCACCAAAGGGGACGGCTTTAAAAGGTCATGAGTTTCATTTTTCAACTATGCATAGGGAGTCCAGTTTGGCTAGTAATGGCTCGAAAGTGGATGAGGGAAGTAAGCTGATGACTGCTTTTCCTGAAAAAAAAGAAACGTCTGCATCGAAGTTTGAAGCGGCAGATAAGGTTCTTAAAGACATATCTTGGCAGCCGGCCTTTTCCTTGCAAGGTACGAGACAGACACAGTCACATGAAGGTGGAATTACTTATAAGAATGTATTAGCATCTTATTTGCATATAAATTTTGCTGGCTTGCCTGAGGCAGTAGAACGATTTATAGGTGCAGCAGAAACTTATAAAAAAATGAAGAATAGATAAAGAAATAGATGTTTTATATTTACTGATTAAGTGTATAAGGCATCTATTATTGTTTATATAAGGAGATGAATTGTATGGCGACGCAAAGGGGATTGCTATTGATTAATACGGGGGCAGGCAAAGGTAAGACAACAGCCGCTTTAGGGACGGCTTTACGGGCTGCTGGTGATGGACTTAAGGTTCTTTTTTTGCAGTTTATTAAAAGTGGCGAAACATATGGAGAAATAAAAGCAGCAAAGCTTTTGCCTAATTTAGAAATTCGTCCTATGGGTAAGGGCTTTATCTATCATAATCAGGAAGTGACAGAGGAGAAATTAAAAGCCCATCAAGAAGCAGCTAAAGAAGCTTGGGCTATGCTTGAAAAAGAAGTCTTATCAGATAGGTGGGATTTAGTTGTATTAGATGAAATTAATTATGCTATACATTTTGGGCTTGTGTCGGTTGACAAGGTGCTTGATTTGTTAAAAAAACGGCCTCGGCGCTTACATGTGATTTTAACGGGGCGGTGTGCGCCAGAAGAACTAGTAGCGCTAGCAGATACCGTGACGGAGATGAAGTTAGTGAAGCATGCCTATCAGAAAGGGATAAAAGCGGTGCGAGGTATAGAGTTTTAGTTTTTTCAGTACATGGCTGATGGATTAGAGCGGGTGATACCTTCCAGACAAAACATATTGGCGTGAACGGTTTTGCTTAGAAGGTATCACTCGCTCTTTCCAAAGGTCATAGTGCTGAAAAAGGCCTAAGTGGTCAAAATAAGGGAAGCGGTTAGCCTGTCTCTTGGGCTCATGTCTACGCCAAATCGCCTACGAGAAATGCTAACCGCTTCGTGACTTAGAGACAAGGGGATATATTTATGCTCGCTTTAAAGTTATAGTGTTGAAAGAGGGCTAAGTAGCAAATATAACTTGCATTGTGGAGTAAAGTTGTGTACAATATAAGTGCAAAGAAAATAAGCATTAAGAAATAATTATTCTTTGTTAAAAATAGTTAAGTTTTGAGACAGGAGAATCTATTAGTTATGTGTATGCATTATGCCTACGTTGTCTGTAAGGCTTATGTGTGTGATTAGGTTCTTTATGTCGGTAAAGATACGTATATTGTATAAAGATTAGAGGAGGTCTCTAGTATGTCAACGTTAGCAAGTGTTATTAAAACAGCCGATTGGAAAGCAGAAAAACATGTACCAGTTATTACTGCACCAGATAGTGTTATGGCTGGTGAACGAGTAGCTATTGATTTGGAAGTAGGTAAGGAAATTGCCCATCCAAATACAGTAGAACATCATATTGCATGGATTAAGTTATATTTTGTAGCTGAAGGTAGTGCATTGCCAACAGAAGTAGGGCGTATTGAATTTACGACTCATGGCGAAGCAGCAACGGCTAATGAAGGTTTTGTACATGCGGAAAGTGCAGGTACGATTAATGCTTCCTTTAAGAAGTCGGGTAAATTAATTGCAGTGTCTTATTGTAATATCCATGGATTATGGGAATCTGAAAAAGATATTGTTGTAAAATAAGTAGATTAATTATAGTAGAAGGGCATATACTTCCCTCGCGAGCTGGTACTTTGTAAGGCTCTTTAACGGGAAGTATATGTCCTTCTTTCTTATTAAGTTTATACTGCTTATTTTGAACAATACTTTTTAGAATTAGGAGGAAGAAAAAATACTGACGTAAGGCTTTTTAACGGGAAGTACGTAAGTGCCCTTTGGGTATGTGCTCGTTTTTATGTTAGTAATTGTAGTATAAGACGCTTTACAGAGCTAAGGTTTTATTTGTTACTAAAATCTTTTGCAGATTTGTGGGAGAGAAAGGTTAATGATACGCCTTAAAAAGACAAAAATCTTTTCAGAAAGGAATATTTTTATAAAATCTCTTTACGTACAGTCTTGTTTATGATAGAGTAATAGCATATTTATTAGACTTATTTATAGAGAGAGATTGTAGACCTAGCGTAAATGAGGGATTATTGTGGCCTTAATTGTTAAGAAATTTGGCGGAAGTTCCGTCGCAACACCAGAGAAAATTTTTCATATTGTTGACCGCGTGCTAAAGCATAAGAAAAAAGATGATCAGATTGTCATTGTTGTATCGGCTATGGGGGATACAACAGATGATTTAGTGGCTTTGGCTAAGAAGGTAACGTCTCATCCTTATGGGCGCGAAATGGATCGCTTGTTATCAACAGGGGAACAGGTATCTATTGCCTTAATGGCTATGGCTTTTACTGAAAAGGGACATCCAGCTGTATCGATGACGGGTCCACAGGCTGGTGTTGAAAGTAGCGATGCGTTTGGTAAGGGACGTATATTAGATGTAAAACCAGAACGGATTTTTAAGGCCTTAGAAGAGGGGAATATTGTTATTGTTGCTGGTTTTCAGGGTATTACGGATACAGGTGATGTAACGACGTTAGGCCGTGGTGGGTCCGATACGACAGCTGTTGCTTTAGCGGGGGCCATGAAGGCGGATGTGTGTGAGATTTTTACCGATGTGGATGGGGTGTATTCAACCGATCCGCGTGTAACAGATAGAGCACAAAAATTAAAAGAGATTACCTATGGAGAAATGCTGGAAATGGCACGGTTGGGGGCTGGTGTTATGCAACCGAGAGCCGTAGAAATGGGTAGCCGGTACGGGGTACCTATTCATGTACGCTCTACGTTTACAGAAAATCCAGGGACAATTATTCGGGAGGACTATACAATGGAATCGAATCAACATACAATTACGGGCGTAGCGGATGATACAAATGTGGCTAAGGTGGCTTTGGTAGGTGTTGAAAATAAGCCAGGCGTAGCGCATACGATTTTTCAGGCCTTAGCAGATGCTACGGTTGATGTTGATATGATTGTACAAAGTATTCGTACAACCGATGATGAACGGACGGATATTGTCTTTACGATTTCTCGTGATGATGTTGTTTTAGCAAAAGAAACTTTAGATAAGTTACGACAAACAGTTGATATGGAATGTGTTGTTATTAATGAAGATATGGCTAAGGTATCTATTGTTGGTGCTGGTATGTTGGGGCAGCCGGGCGTCGCTGCACAGATGTTTGGTATCTTAAGTGAAGAAGGTATTAACTTAGAAATTATTAGTACTTCTGAAATTAGTATTTCTTGTTTAATTGCAGAAAATCGTGTAAAAGATGCGGTTAAGGCTATTCATGATAAACTGTGCTTAGATGGACGGAATTAATTTGGGAAGCTAAGTATGTAGAGAGTAAACACATTATATAATATTAAATGACCTAATACATAGGGCAATGAGATATCCTTATGTATTAGGTCATTTATACGTTATAGAGGGATATATGGGGATAGAAAATCGATATATTGACACCATATATGATGCCATAATACACTGAGGGAGAAGAAAGATTATGTCAAAGTTTAAGAAGTTGTTGTGGCGTGTTAGAAAATTAGATAGAGATTTACGTTTTTCGTAATTACAAAAAGTGTTGGAATGATATGGATATACAATATCTAATATTGGCAATGGGAGTAGCCATTATGTTTTTCGCAAGAAAGGTAGTACACCAATTACGATACCAAAACATAAGTCGGTTAAGTTGATATATATATACGGTTGGTAAAACAGGTCATAGAAGGAGCTGAGTGATATGAAAACAGCAGATTATTATATGAGTTTGCCTTATAAGGTGGAGATTATTCCAGATACGGTAGAAGGTGGTTATGCAGCTATGTACCCTGAGTTACCTGGGTGTATTACTTATGCGGATACGATGGAAGAAGCACTTAGGCAGTTAAAAGAGGCACAATATCAATGGTTAATGGCTGCGATAGAAGATAAGGTAGTTATTCATGAACCAAGTGGAGAAGGTAAGACCTATTCGGGTCAATTTAAATTGCGTTTACCAAAAAGCTTGCATAAGGAGTTAGCGTTGCAAGCCGAACAAGAAGGGATTAGCATGAATCAATATTGCGTCTATTTGTTAAGTGCAAGGCACATACATAGCGCAAGATAGGTATTTATGTGATATAATACAAAGATGAGAAAGAGACTTAATTACTAACTCGCATTAGTGATTGAGATTTTCAATTTACATATAAATTTATGAAATTAAGAAAAAACAAGGTAGCCTATGTTCATCGTATGATAGCATCTTTGATGAAGCATGAAGCATGAAGCATGAAGCATGAAGCATGAAGCATGAAGCATGAAG
>CAMBIX010000012.1 GCA_945867815.1 uncultured Veillonellaceae bacterium | reverse complement strand
CTTCTACCTTCTACCTTCTACCTTCTACCTTCTACCTTCTACCTTCTACCTTCTATCAAATTATATCGTCTTTGCTGGCTCTTTTCTAATTTTAAAGTAGAAAAATCCCTGCTCTAAGTGGCTGCTGCAACTATTTCCAACGAATTAGACTCTTACAATAACTATAGATACTTTCTTATAGCTATTCTTTTCCTATAGGAACATCCTACATAGCAACTTTTTAAGCTAACCTCAACAGCAACTTTACCCTCTCATATAAAAACTACTAAGTTTTTACACACCCTGTTAAGGAATGCTATAATAAACTAATCAATAATCACACATATTAGGAGTTACTTATATTCTATGAATACACAAGCAGATGCCCGCATCTTAGCTATTTCTATTAGTGAAAAGAAGGGGCAAAAAAAACACAATATACCACAAGCTGAACTCATTACTGACTTTGGTATGAAAGGCGATGCCCATGCTGGTAAATGGCACCGCCAAATCAGTTTACTCAATATTTCCAGCATTGATACCATGCGCCAAAAAGGAGCGGATGTAAAGCCTGGTGACTTTGCTGAAAATATTACTGTCACAGGACTGGTCGTTTATGAACTACCCATTGGTAGCAAACTACGCTTAGGTTCTGATGTTTTACTTGAAGTCACCCAAATTGGCAAAGAATGTCATTCTGGGTGTGAAATTTTTAAACAAATTGGCTCTTGTATCATGCCAACACAAGGTATTTTTGCCCGCGTATTAAAAGGCGGTCTAATCCATGTTAACGATACAATTACAATTGAGGACTAACTTATGGCAACTGACTGCTGGCAACGACAAATTACCTATGCGCGTTTATCCCTAACCGAGACTTGTAATTTTGCCTGCCCTTACTGTAGACCCAACCCAATAGCTGGCTCTTGTCTAAGAGCACCAAAACTTTCTGCCAATGATTGGATGATACTAGCTGAAGCCCTACATTTACTAGGCATTAAGGCATTACGCCTGACAGGCGGCGAACCAACCTTATACCCTCACCTAAAAGACTTAGTACAAAGCTTAACCGCTAGCCATTGGTTCGAAGACATTTCCATGACAACCAATGGCAGCACCTTAAAAGAGGGTGCTAGTGATTTCTACGCATGGGGAATTAATCGCTTAAATATTAGCCTAGATGCCGTAACAGAAACAGCCTTTACGCAAGCTACTGGCCGGAAAGGGCAATTAGCCAATGTTATTTGTGGTATTGAAGAAGCTCTTAAGCAGCCTTTTTCTATTATAAAAATCAACACCGTACTTTCTCATTACCCTACGGATCAAGAAGTAAATCAATTATTATCTTATATTGAAAAATGGCCTGTTATTTGGCGTTTTATTGAATACATGCCCCTATCTACTAGTAAAATAAAAGGCCCTAATTTTACAGAATGGACCAGCCAGCTCGAACGACTAACTGGAGGTTCCCTACGTCCTGTTAAGCAAATCTATGGCCACGGACCAGCCTCCTATTACCGCCTAACCAACGGGACCACTATTGGTTTTATTTTTCCCATGAGCCACAGCTACTGTAGTCACTGCAATCGTATTCGCTTTACTGCTGACGGCAATTTAAAATTATGCTTACTTCATAATGAAGAAATCGACTTACGTACAGCCATTCAATCGGGTGCCTCTCCACAAACAATTGCTAATCGCATCCAAATAGCCCTCCTCCAACGCCATGAAAGCCATCAAGAAGCATCAAACATTCGCTCTGACCGACCTATGTGGCGTATAGGCGGATAAAAAACAAGGCTCTTTTTATACAGCCTTGTTTTTTCATACACTTCTCTGTACTTTTACAAAAAACAAATGTATAATACATATATTATTATATCCTATTTATTTAGCAGGTTATTAATTGAAAAGTTTCACCTATACAGCAATCAATGTAGAATCTAAGGAGGTTCTTTATGAGCAAGAGTACAAAGCAACTAACCATGATGGCTCTACTAATGGCCATGACCATTGCATTAAGTACCTTTAGCATCCCTGTGCCTGGCGGTCATTTATACTTTGTTGACTTCATCATCTGTCTAACAGCCTTTTTATTACCACCTAAATACGCTGCCTTTGTGGCGGGCGGGGGCTCTTTCCTAGGCGATGTCTTCTTCAATCCCCCATCTATGTTTGTTACCCTACTCGTTCATGGCTTTCAAGCTTATGCCATATCCAGCCTCGTTGGTACCGATAAAGACAATATTCCCAAATGGCGGGCTATTGGCGCCCTCTTAGTTGGCGGCGTTATTATGGTTGTCGGCTACTCCCTAGGACGAGCTTACTTCTATAGCACACCAGCCTACGCTCTTATGAAACTACCATTTGAATGTATTCAGGCTCTATTCGGTATCATCTTATCCTTTATTGTTTATTACAGTACACCAATAGCAGGAGAATTTCGTAAACATTTAAGATAGCCGCGATAAGCGCCTTACTCTTTAAAGAATTTATTCGAAATAAGTAACACCAATATCTAGCAATATCTAGCACGAGTAGGCTAGAATAACTCCCCCTAACTCCCTTAGTATAATAATAGAAATCGCCCTTCTAAATACCGACTACTAAGAACTATCTTTAGTCGGTATTTCTTTTATCTACCTACTATTTCTGTCTACCTACTTTTCCTAATTACAATTTATACGATTCCCAATCTGATAACCTTCTATTCCCTACACGATTATATCTTTGATAAAAAGTTACTATATTTCTTAGTTTGACCCTTTACAAATAGTATTCGATTCGCTATAATAAAACAGTCGCATGGACCAGTAGCTCAGCTGGCAGAGCACCTGACTCTTAATCAGGGTGTCCAGGGTTCGAACCCCTGCTGGTCCACCACACAAAACTAGGCAAAACCTGGACTTATCGGGTTTTGCCTTTTCTTTTTATCCAGTAAAAAATCGATATTTTTTTCTATATTTTGTTATATTTTCTGGCAAGGTGTTGTCAAAATGTTGTCAAAAAAAATTGCCCTATACTTCATAGATTTCAAAGTAAAAACTCTGTAAAGTATAGGGCAATTCGTTTACTATTTATAGCTTATCAGCTATTTATTTTTCTGTAGGCATTTCCCCATAAAGGCGCCGCATTCCTTTTTTGGTAACTAGCCATGTGCCTTTTGATTTACGGCATTCTTCACTATGAAATCGTGGCGGTTTGCCATGCTGTCCTGCGCACGCCTGTTTTGTCGTTATAGGACTAAGCCCCCACAAGCTCGCCGCCTCTGATGCGGTTAATACCTCTTCTAAAGGGTTTATAAAAATCACCTCCCTACCAAATCCATTTAAGGATTAAAACAGCCAAAATAAGTATTGATAGTATTAAGTTTAATATTTCTATTTTCATGATATAATAAAGACAGAATATAGGGGCAATCTTTCGACCGCCCTATATTTACAATGCTTTTCCCTATTTATTGGGATATAACCATTGCAACAGTCCTACTATTAATGAGAGTGCATTAATAATGAGTGTCGCAATGGTTATTTTGCTATCTGTCTTCAGTCTTTCACCTCCTTACAGAGGTGTAAATACAAGGGAGTCACACGAATTTTTATAAAAAAATAAGCCCTAATCTACAGATTTATTCAGTAGGTTAGGGCTTGAAAGAATAGAAAAAACTTGTTTTTATACGCTTCTTATGCGTCTCTTAACAATTAAAGCATAAAATTATTTACTGCATTTAGTTAATGCATAGGTAACGATTTTAAGAAAACCGTTAATGGCCATAGGCAAAACTACAGCATCACGGATTTTAGGAGTTATAAAACAAAAAGTGTGTGTACCTCCCGTACTAAAAAATGCCAACCGCTCTCCTGCGTATTGGCATGAAAACTGCCCCAAGGTCAAGCACCAATGGGCATGCATATTTATTTTGTTGCACTAAAAAACCGCCTACATTATGTAAGCGGTCAATGATGATTATTCATCATACATTACAAACTTCCCAAAATCAACAGGCTTATAATTATCGATTGCATCCTTCAACGAGCCTTTTTCATCGTCTTCTATAATCTCCCACTTCCCAGATGCATTGCTATTAAGATCACGCGGTGAAAGAATATCATATAAATAATCTTCTTCTGAGTCATCAATAATGCGGAGAAATGGTTCTTCTATTCCGATGCATTCATATATTTTGCCATTTGTCAGCGAATCTACGCCAAAGCTTTCGCCTATATACTTAACTTTCATATCTTATTCTTTCTATGTTTTAGTTTAAAGGAAACATATCCTGCTTTTCTATGAAAATACCAATGAATGTCAAAAGAGTAAACATCAGACTCTATTGTCCCTACCCATTTTTGCCATTTATAGTCTATGCCGTAACTATTCATAAGTTTAGGCAGTGCGGTATGAATTGGCACGTTAGTTCCAGTGCCTGCAATAAGTCTTTTAGATAAAACTTTTGTGCCCTTAGGAATGTATCCGAGACCAATCAACACTTCTCCAGACTTTGCACTAAAAGGTAGTGCCTCCGGCAACCCTATTTCTTTATTATACGGTAGATTTAGCCTAGATGTCATCTTTTTATTACTATAATTACGAAGATAAGCGGTAATAGGCGCCCCTGCCTCTACCAATTTAGCCCCAAACACACCAAAAAGACGCTCTTTATGAGGCTTAGATATATTCGCTATATACTCCTTAGCGCCGTTAACAGCTAACGAGGCTAACGTTTCTTTATTCTCCTTTATATATTGAGCCAACTTTTGCAAGGCCGGCATAATCATCGGCATAAGTTCTTGTACTAGCGGAGCAAAAGCACTAGCTAGGCTTAATTGTAATTGGCTCGCCTGCATTTTAAGGGCCTGCATATCAACATAGGCATCGTGCATTTGATTAATATTTAGCCCCGTAGTTTTAACTTTTGCTGCCGCTTCTTTTGCTGTTTTTAAGTTTTCGAAGGTTTTAATCAGTTCCATACCACGGTTACCCATGGTTTGCATAACAAACTCTTCGCCTTTTCCTTCGGCTTTTGCCCTTTCATAGCCTTTAGCCATGGCATCAATCTGTTGATTAAGCGGAAGTAGATTGCCGTTAGCCGCTTTCAAAGATACGCCATATTGGGATAAATAGGCTTGCATAGCATCCGCCGATTTCCCGCCTTTTACTAGAGTTCTATCCAGTCTTGTAAAGGCTGTCGCCGCAGTTTGCGTATCAACACCGGTAAACTGCATGATACGGTTAAATTTAGCCGCTTCTCCGGCACTAACTCCCAGCCGTACACTCAGCTGATATACATTTTCCCCGGCATTAACAGCTGACTCTGCAAACGAAAACAAGCCAAAACCGCCCGTCGCATAAATAGCTAGGCTTTAGGCTTTCCCGATAAGTCCAGTAATCGCATTGCCTACACTGCTAAAGCCCCGTTTCATCATATTTAAGCCTTGGGTTGTTTAGGCAATAGCAAGCGGAGTTCTTATTTTAGACGTGGCGTTGGAGTACGTAGATGCCGAAATAATGCCAGCCTTATAACTTTGTGATAAAGCTCTCATCGTCAGCGACATTTTAGCTATGTTTGTTGTGGCTTTTCCTGCTGTTGAGTCAAGATTTCTTACTGCGCTAGACGCCTTGCTAAAAGTTGACAGAAAGCCACCGCCAAGCGCGGTGCCGATGGCAATTTTTATCATCATATTACCGTCAGCCATTAGATTGTTTCATCCTTTCGTCCTCCTCTTCGATCACTTTATTTATGTCATCGACCCAAAGTTGTAGCTCACTAATTGTCATATCCATGTAAACAGATATTGACGTCTTAGTATACCTTGACATAAATACTACGAGTCTGCGTAATTCGCTTGTTTTTATTCCGGAATTGTCAAAAAAGAAAGCACCGAATTAACGACTTTCATATAATCTGTTGCCGGCATATCTAGCACATCATCTTCTTTTACGCCTAATACTTTTGCTGCAATTGTCGCTTGATATTCATTACTAAAATTTAGCATCGGGGTAGCTACTCCCGCAGCGCGTACTTGTGCTTCTGCCTGGCTCAAATCCCGGCCGGTTAATTTAGAAAAGTCCATTGTGCTATCTTTTGTCTCTTTTCCATTTACATTGATTGCTTTAGATAGCGTAATTTTTTGTACCATTTTCTTACTCCTTTTGTTATAATACACATATAAAAGGATGTGATACTCAATGAACCTGATAAAAAATTGCTTGCCTGTTTAATAATAGGGTTAGAATTAGTCCCGGGCATACTGCTTATAGCATTTGCCTTAGCACTAGTGTCTTTCATATTATATTTTGGCACTAAAATTTTTGTATCTATATTCTTTGACTATTCCTCTTCTACGTGCTATTACATAACAATTATTCTATTTATAATAGAAATGATTATAGCTTTCTTAGCGGCGTGGACTAACAGCGCCGATTCTAATAATACTAATACAAATATCTAGAGCTTATAAATGCACCCCCTCTATTGAGGGGGCTTTTTATTTATAAACCTAATGCACTGCGAACGTCGGCAAGGTAGTCAGTATCTCCAATTTTAAATCCATGATAACTTCTTTTGTTTCTTTTCCGTTTACATTAATTACTTTAGATAGTGTATTTTTTTGTGACATACATAATCTCCTCTGATATAATAAAAATAAAGGATGTGATTTCTATGACTTTCTTAATTGTCATCTTGTATATTATTACCAGCGTTATCTCTTTTGCTTTAGTTATCCCGGCCAACATGTTCGCTTTTTCCTTGCTCGATTATTTCGATTACGATACGGCTATTTATGTAAGTTTGGGAATAACAGCCTTGGAAGGCGTCGCCTATTTTATAGTAAAGGCAATATACAAAAGGCTTTCAATACAAGAATGAAGGCTATAAATGTACCCCCTCAATAGAGGGGGGGGGTTTTATTTATAAACCTAATACACTGCGAACGTCGGCAAGATAATCAGTATCACCAATTTTAGCGACATAGTTATACTTATCAATTTCTATAACGTCTTTACCGTTAAGCGTCATCTTTAAGTACTCAGCGCTAATCTCTACCGTCGTATCCGTTACCTTGCCCGGTTCAAACTTACCTGGTTCCAAAGACATAGGAAGGCCCCTTAGCACGACCTTTACAGGAACAATTTTAACTTCCCCTGCCTTATTATCGTACATCTGTTGCGCCCCTCGGATTTCCAACTGCTGACTTTTCGACGAACTGAGTGCCACGGCATTATCTGTAATTGTACGATACTTCAATTTAACGGTCATTTTAGAATAATGGCCGGCAACAGGTACTTCGATTTCACCGCCAATGCCTGCACCTTTTACAGTTTCGGTCATGTTTTCGAGCTTAGGAAGTTCTACATCGGCAACGCCTATCATATCGTTGTTTCCGTTACCATATACTCTAAAATTAGTTAATAACTGCGGAATTATCATTCTATTTCACCCCCTATGCCATTGCCGCTTTATAAGCGTCGGCGTCAAACTCTTGCACAAAATCAATAGCCCGATTAGGCACAGGCGGTACATACGTCTTATATAGCTTAGACAAGCCATCAATAATCGAAGTTGTCGGGTTGTCGGAATCTCTATATTCGCATTTATCCGCAATCAATACGCCGGAAGCAACAAGTCCATTTAGCCGAATATTTTCACTATCTACAATAGACTGAATAGCCCGCTTGCTTAATGGCTCGTCAACATCCTGCCAATAGATACGGATAGTTAACTGATGGTCCCAGTTAAACATAGCACGTACACACAAAAAAGCGTCTTTCGGGTCTGTATTAGCTGGGTAGCAGGCCATCCGGTTCCCCCATGTCCTCCATCCGCCTATGAAATTAAGGCAGGTAATAACGCCTAACCCGTTCAAATAATTGGCAGTATCCAGCATCATATCAACTTCCGTGCCATCTTCTAAGCACAAACCGTCAATTTTAGCGTCTTCATTTGATGGGGATTTGTACGGAATATCATCATTGTTGTAAGTGGTCAGCGCTTGGCGTGCCATAAGAACCGTAGACAAATGCAGTTTCTTATCCCCAAGTTTACCCATTGGCCATACTACTGCCTGGTTTTCAGAAACAATATTATTTTTATTCTTCCAGTCATTAACCTGACTATACTTCTTAGCTTCCGTAGTATCTACGTCTACAGCGCTATAAGCCCGAAATACACCGGATACATTAGCCGCCTTAGAGGCCATAATGGCAGCTACTTCCGAGTCTTTTGAAAATCCAGGCGTCCCAATCTGTCCAGACACAACGCCTAGCTTAGAATAGATGTCGTTAATCACTTCTAAGCCTTTAGCCTTACCTGTTTCTACATCAATATCGCCTATAATGTCCTGCTTAGTAACCTTACTAGGGTCTACAGCATCATAACTAATGCTAAGTTCGCTGTCACTAGCATGCGCAGACGACGGATTAATAGATACAGCTAAATACCCATTGTCATCATAGGCAAGTGTATAGTCTGTGCCGGCAACCAAACCCGAAATTTTTACCGAATCTTTAATAACATCATCGGCAATAGTAACGGTCTTACCAACAACAGGATAAGATTTAGCACCTACGCTCTTCTTATGCTTAGTAGGATCCAGTACATTAATAAATACAACCGGAGCTACTGCAAACAAAGCCAAGAACGTATAAATAGCTTCTGCAATACCATAATTCTTGAAATTAGGTGTATATCCTAACTGTTCTACAGCTTCGCCGTAATTTTGGCACAAAACAGGCGTATTTACCGGCGCCGGGTCGCTAGCTAAATGAATAGGAGCCACACCAACAATAACCGGCAAATATCCTTCTGTTACCGCCGGCGGTGTAATAGCCGTTTTTTGTTCAGAGACATACATCCCATGTTTATAAGCCATGTTTTATAAATCCTTTCTCAAGCGCAGCACTTGTTTCGACAACGTATTATAAAAAGAGCCCTTTACCTCAATAGTCTTCATTACCTCTGCAAGATTAGCAGTAGGCACTCTGATAAAATGTTGTCAGGTCTTACAAATACAGTATGCAAGGCGTTTATAAGACATGCCTATTTTTCTTACAATAAGTCTCTTAATCAGGGTGTCCAGGGTTCGAACCCCTGCTGGTCCACCAAAACTAAGAGAGCTAACTAATAGCTCTCTTTTTTATTACAAAATAAGAAATCAAACTTTCAAAATTATCATATAGACAAAAAGCACATACATCCCGCAAGGAGCCTTACGATAGTGCCAGCTCCCGAAGGATGTATGTGCTTTTACTTTTTTGCTTGCATTTATAGAGTAGTATAAGCCCTAACACTTAAACTACTGCAATACTAAATGTATTAACCAAAATCAATCATACGTATTAAACTAAGACTACGTATTATTCCTTATCTGTATGACTCGCATCAAAGGCATCTCTATCAAAAGCCTTTACCTTCTCCATAGCCTCTTCTGTCGTTTCCTGAGCCGGTCCATTCAAAATTAAATTTAATAGAACCGCTACGATACTGCCAAAGGTAATTCCACTATGAAGTACAATTTGAGCTTCCTTAGGAAAGTTATGATAAAAACCTGGTACAGCTAATGGAATCATAGCCACTCCAATACTAATACCGACCAACATAAGATTATAATTACCTTCAAACTCAACCTTACCTAAGGTACGAATTCCACTAGCAATAATCATACCAAACATAGCCAACCCAGCTCCGCCAAGCACAGAATTAGGAATACAAGCAATAATAGCCGCCATCTTAGGAAACAAACCTAACACAACCAAAATAACCCCTGACGCAGCCACTACAAAACGAGATTTTACCCTTGTAATGGAGATAAGCCCAATATTTTGAGCAAAAGCTGTATAAGGAAAACTATTAAAGAAACCACCAAGCATAGTTGAAAGCCCATCAGCCCGAAGGCACTTAGCTAATTCCTTCTTACCAATCGGTCGACCTACAATCTCACCAATAGCAATACTGTCCCCTGTAGTTTCTACCATAACAACAAACATAACAATAATCATAGAAATAATGGATGGAATATCAAATTGAGGCATCCCAAAATCTAATGGGGTAACAAAGCCAAACCAATGAGAAGACCCTACAGCTGCAAAATTCGTCTTCCCTAGCAGCATAGCCACAATTGTACCACCAATTAAACCAACTAAGACGGAGATATTACTCATAAAGCCCTTACAGAATCGATACACAATAACAACAATACAGAGGGTAACAAAAGCCAAAAACAAGTTAATCGGACTAGCAAACTCTGGTGACGACGCATCAGGCGTTCCCCCTACCCACTTTACAGCCACTGGCAACAAGGTAATCCCAATAATAGTAATAATCGAACCTGTCACAACCGGTGGGAAAAAGCGAATTAATCGACTCACATAAGGAGCCACTAGGAAGGTAAATAGACCAGCAATCAGAATAGCACCATAAATATAAGTCATCCCTATATCGCCTTTACCGTGCTCTAGGCCAATCATAATCATAGGCGATACGGCGGCAAAGGTAACCCCTTGTATCATCGGTATACGGGCCCCAATCTTCCAAAAGCCTAACGTCTGAATCAAGGTGGCAATGCCACAAGTAAATAAATCTGCATTAATTAGGCGAATCAAGGCATCCGTAGATAGGCCCATAGCTTGCGCCAAAATAATAGGTACGGCAACAGCCCCAGCATACATAGCTAATACATGCTGCAAGCCATAGGCAAAAAGCCTTGACATAGGCAGCATTTGATCGACAGGATGAATGGTTTCTTTCATTTGTTCTCTCCTCTACAAACAACACAAATTCTATTAACCATCTATATAATAGGGAATAGGCTAATTACTAAAATCTATATCCAATAAAGCTTCTTGCTTAAAATCAGGATATTTTTTCTGAAAAGCCGCCTTGACACGCTGTAAAATATCTTGTGGATTTTCTGCATCAAAATCAAGAATTAAATCATAATAAACAATTTTCTTCTGACAATCAACATAAAAGGCATGCATCTGTACCACATGGGGATGAAAACTCAATATCCGTTCCAGCTGTTGCTGCATTTCATACACCATTAGATTACTTTCATTTTGTGCATAAGCACCAATAGTCATAATAATGCCAAATTTTTTATAAATCTCCATCGACAAATGCCGTGTTAGAGGGTGTACATCCGCCATAACCATTGTTTCTGGCAATGTAATATGAGCCGACCCAATCGTTTGTCCCGGTCCATAAGAATTCAAAATCAAATCATAAACACCCTGTACCTCGTCATGAGCCCCTATGGTTTCCTTAATATCCCGAACCAGCGTATCTTTGGCCCGCACTCCTAAGAGACGGTTATACATATCACGCAGGATATCAACAGCCGCTTTGATAATAAAAAGCCCAATCAAAGCACCTACATAGCCTTGAATATTAATGTGAATAAAATAAATCAATAAAGACGATATAAGCGTGGCCCCTGTAATAACCGCATCATAAAGAGCATCCACACCAGAGGCACTTAAAGCCCCTGAATTCCACCGGCGACCTTGTTTTTGAAAATAAAGACCCATACCAATTTTTATAATAATAGCCACTGCGATAATAATCAGCGTTGGAATGGTAAAGACAGATTCTACGGGGTGTAAAATTTTCTCTATGGATTCCTGTAAGGACAAGACCCCTGCTGATAAAATAATAAAAGCAATCGCCATAGTCGTTAAATATTCGATACGCCCATGCCCAAAAGGATGCTCTTTATCGGCCTCTCGACCAGCTAACTTAGTCCCTGCAATGGTCAATACCGAAGACAAGGCATCCGTTAAGTTATTAACGGCATCCAAAATAATAGCAATTGAATTAGAGGCTAAACCTATAATTAACTTCACAATCACTAAAACAGTATTGCCGCCAATGCCCTTTAAACTGGCTACCGTTATGCCTCGCTCCCGCTGTTTGGCTTCTTCACTAAATTGCATATATTCACCTCACACTAACTATATATCTTTCATTATCTTACACATCTATTACCTCTCTAATAGTATCACAGGGAGAAAAGGTGTACAATATAAATATAATAAATTTATTATTATTAATAAGTATTAATAATTTATCTACTTAGGAGGCTCCTATGAAAGACCTACTATTACTCTGCCCAACTCTTCGTTATGAATGGCGGACTGCTGAAAAGACTAGCAACAAAACCTACAAAATAGAATGGATTCCTCAACACTTACATAATACGCCCGATAAGCTACATACCTATCTGCAAGAAGCCATCGATAAAAATCAGGACTATGGCCGTATCATTATCTGCGTCTCCTCCTGTGGCGGCTCCACTATAGGCCTACATTCGGATAAAACAGAATTAATTATCCCTCGCACCCGCGACTGCCTAGACATTCTCCTATCCGATAAAACCTTAAGCACCTTAAACCGCCCTGCCAATGGCGTTTTCTATACTAAGGGCTGGATTGATTTTTGGAAACAATCTGACCACTATTTACCTAAACTAGAAGAGTCTATGGGTAAAGAAAAAGCTCACGCCTATCTGCGCAAGCTCTACAATGGATTTAATAAATTTTATATTATTGATACGGGACTTGGTCAGGTCGATGAAATAAAAGACGCCTTAGCCTCCTTCATCGCCGTTCTTAACGGCACTTGTCAAGTCATCCCTGGACACTATGGCATCCTTCGTAAAATCGCCCAAGACCACTTTGATGATGATTTTATTATAACTAAGCCTGGAGAAGCTGTACCTAATGGCTACTTCCTATCCTACGAAGGCTATTAAATTAGCAAATGCAAGTATAACCTAGGCTTCTACTAGCGCTTGTATTAAAATGGAATAAAGAAAATGAATACACATCGCCTATCATAAATCATTACATCTTATCATTACAATAAAGCAAAGGAGGCTACTTATGTTTTCATCAGGGCTAAGCCTAAAAATAAATTTCCAAAAAACACTAGTTATGGCAAGCTTGCTAGGTCTTATAATCTTTCCCCTACCTACGGCTAACCTAAGCCTAGCACAAACACCTGCTACGAGCCATTGGACACATATCTTACCACAAGAAAACGACTTTGCTTCTACTCTAAACCCTCTTTCTTCCACAACAAGCACGACTACCAATACACCCAACAATAAAAATGTAACAACTGTTATTAACGACAATACTTCCATAGCTTCTACTACAGCACCAGAGAAGGTAAAACAGATTTCCACACTGCCTACGGCTGTGCAGAACTTATCCTCACCACAAGCCATAGCTCAAGCCTATGACCAGCCTATAGAAACCTTGCCGGACGAAGATATCTTGTATCTACAAAATCAATTAGCTAACGGCGACTCCATTGCCTCCGCTGACAAGGATACGAATAAAAAACATAGCAATCCCTATCTTGGTAATATTCAAAAGTTCTAATCCCTTATACTTGGATATAGCCCTTTCTATGCCTATCTTTATCTATCTTTTTCAAAAATGAGTACCCATAGTCAATTAAATATGCTACAGTACTAAAAGATGAGCAAGCGACGGAATCGCTAGGCTCATCTCTTGGAAATTAAGAAAATGAGAAATGGCCTAGTGTTCACTACATTAGGTCGTTTTTCTTATTTAAGTATTACGACTATAAAATTAATAATACCTATCAACAAGGATAGTGTCTCATATGTACTCATAGCATCACCACCTATGGCGGAGATGCCTAACTCGCCTGCTACCTTTCAGAGCAATTATAGTATAACAAAAGCACACATTTCTATTATGATTTACGTATCATATAGAGATGTGTGCTTTTATTATTTTCTGTTTTCACTATAAAAAGAGAGGGCCAGACAAACTGTCCTTCTCTTTTATATAGTGCCATATAAGACTGAAAACAATTATTAGAACTTATAAACTAAGTTAGCACTCCACGTATTAGCCTGTGTATAACTATCTTTTTGATGAGCATAATTTACACCATAGCCCCAAGTGTTATTTTCAGCGCCAAGACCTAACTTAGTGAACCAGCTACCGCTATCAGTTACCTGATAACCTAACCCATTGGTTGCGATACCATCTAAGGTAACCGTCTGATTAACATCACAGTCACCAGCTGTCCAAGCATAACCAACTTCTACTTTTGGATGGATAGTCCAATTGCCACGTTGGATATTCATACAATAAGCTAAGCCAACAGGCATAGTCCAAATATTTTGATCATCCATCTTATACTGTAACCCATAATTATTCGTGAAATCATAAGAACCTAAGTGGGTATAACGAAGGCCTACAAATGGTACTAAGTCTCCATTTGAACCTACATGAAAGCGATGTTCCCCACGTAAGCCCAGGCTATACGTGTTAATATAAGCATTACCTGTGATTTCTTGCGTACTATTTAGCTGTTTAATATCATTTTTACTACGTAAGTACGTTACATCACCAAGTAAAACATTATCATTACGAGTCAAACGCCCATATAAGGATAAGCCATAGTATTTCGTATTATTCTTACTATAAGCTGCTATATTAGATACCGTCACATCACCGGTGCCATAAATCATTGCCGCCCCAATTGTCGCTGCGTTTTTCTTATAGAAATCACCACCAACAACAACGCCATTATATTGTGCCTTATAAGAAGAATCTAAGCCTGGCATCTGTAAGCCATCCACATCTTCCTTATTGTGAATATACCGCGCCCAAATATCCTTATCCTGCTGCCCATGTTCAGCTAGGCTTAAGTGGTCTTCTACACTATCCATAAAGGTATTATTCATCGTGTAAGTCGCATGGTTAGCACCACTCATCGCAGCCATGTCGGCTAGGCTATTAAAAGCAGCGTCCTGTGTTTCTGGTGTAGGATTAATAGATTCCTGCATAATCTTAGATATCAAATTAACTAATCTCCAATGATGTTTCTTAGAAGAAACTTGGTTATCCACTTTTACAGATTCTGAGAACCTTAAGGACATATGCAAGAGTATTACTAGTGATAATGGCAGCGAGTTCAGTACTATAGCTGAATTAGCCTCAGATTCACTTGATATTTACTTTGCCCATCCTTACTCTTCATGGGAGCGAGGTTCTAACGAACGGCATAATGGATTACTTAGACGATTCATCCCTAAAGGAATGCCTATCTCTACTGTATCAGAAAGTCTGATTAGAAGAGCTATGCGTCAGTGCAATAATTTACCACGTAAGATCTTAGGCTATAAAACACCACTAGAGGCATTCCTAGAAGAAGTTAGGTTATTAGGGTAATTGATGACTTTTAAGAAAGTGTTCGACTTCGATTTGCAATTTACGTATAAAAAAAAGTAATATATCGCCTTTTATGAAAATAAGATGAACTACATCTTCGACATCCAGCCAGCTATCTTGTCACAAATAATATTATTCAAGTTCTTATTATGGCCCCGCACCCACTGCAAACTAATTGAACGTTGCTTCGTTAATTCGTAATAGACCTTCCATAAATCAGCATTTGCATAACGTTTAATCGGCCACCCAAATTTTTTCCATGTCTCTAACTCTCCACTGGTGACCATTTGCACTAATGAATAGGCATCTGTATAAACAATGACTTTGGCCTTACAAGTAGGATCAATAATACCTAGTGCTTTAACAATAGCATATAACTCAGCCCGCATAGAGTTTCCTATATTTTTTAATTCTGTTGTAGAGCCAACAAAGAGCTTACTGCCTGCTGCCTCATCAACGATAACTGCTGCATACCCCACCCCTTTATGCTTTCTAACTGACGCATCTGTATAAACAAACAAAGGATGACTTGTATTAATTTGACAATAAACCCATGCCGACTGGGTGTCCTTTATAGAATGTTTAACTATTCTTCTACGCCTTAATTTCTTAAGATAAATAGCTGTCAGTCTAGACATAACAGAATATACAAAGACAAATATATTAGTAAAAATACTATTTATCCTAGTAACAAATTCTTGCTCATCACTAACAATTTGCCCCTCCCTATCTATTAAATTATCTTGACCTTTAAGCTAAGCCCTCGCAGCCAACTCTGTATAAAATACGCGACCACTAGCACCAGAAAAACCTTGCATCTGCTCTATATAAACTTCTTCTGTACGATAAATACCAGGCTTACGTCCCTTTTTTACCGCATACACATTTGCCTTAGCCGGAACCCATTTAGGATGCTTAGACCACACCAGTGCATCTATATAGGAATCAAAGCCTCGCATGGATTTTTGTCCCTTTGCCTGTATCGCTTTTTTACAGGCTGCTAGTGAACAATAAATCCTTACCTTATCATCACCCAAATGTACAACATAATACTTTTTAGCCATGTCATCCCCTTAACTTGATTTTCCTAATAAATTAAACTGCTCCTTTTCTGCCTTCAAGTACTCCTTATATTCAGCCACCATATGATAAAAAGTGCCTCGTTTTAACCCTGTCTGCTCCATAAAGTCTTTACCACTTATTTCTTTCTTCTCCCATTGCCTATATAACGTATCCCAATTATCTGGATATTGTATCTTACGCCGTCCTAAATGCTGTGATTTAGCCGCTCTTAAATCAATTAACTTCTTTTTCGGTTTGGCATAAACTTCCATCAATAATTTTAAAAACAAATGATTACTTTCTAAATCTATCTTGGTAAGCATGACAGGATAATCTAAAATAATTAATCGTACTGAACTAGTAATCAGCTCATTCAAAGCCGATACGTATTCTTCTTTACCATGGCAAATAGCATCTAGGGATTGCACAATAAGGAGACCTCCCTCTTTTTCTACCAAGCTCTTCAACTTATGGTAAACCAATAAATCACGACTGGTCTCAACATAAATACGCCGATTAACAAAATTAATCGACGAACTATCTAATTGCTTCTGAAAGTTCTCTAGCGAATCATCTGTATTCATATATATGTAAATATCCGTCTCAATCACCTCTAAACCAATGGCTAAACCGCGTCAATAATTTATCCCTGTGCCTAAAATCAATACCCGCATATTCTTTTATAACAGACCACTTTACTTGTAAAGTAAAACCTATCATCTGACATTCAGCAGATACTGGCAATTCATTTTTAATAGCATCAACTATTTTAACTGTAAAATTTGCCTCTTTTAAATCAATTAACAATACGTCTTCTTTCTGATTAACTCGAAATATCTCTGGAGTAATCATATACGCCTTTTTAAGTATATCAATGGCTTTTTCTGACTTAATCCCTTCTCCCATAAAATCCTTCCACGAAAAAGGTAAAAGTTCTTTTGGTCTTTCTATACCCATATCAGAAAAAAGAACAATTAAAGTTTGAGAGGCTACAGAAAAAACATCCGGCATCCATTCATCATCCTCAAATTCTTCCGTCTTTAACAAAGAAATCAAATCTTTCACTTGTGGAATCATCCGACGTAAATACTCATGATATAAAGCCGTACCTATTTGCTTTTTTAATTTATGCAAAGAAATGTCCCGTTCCGTTGCTTCATCATCGGTTACCTGATTTGAAATCTGAAAAACAATGACCCGCTTAGCCACTTCTGGCAGCACTTTCTCCGCTTCATTCGTTGTCATAATAAAGCACCCATGATCCAATACATGAGCCCCCAATAATACACCTTCATCTTTTACAATCGTTTTAATATACTTCAAACGGTTATTATCTATATCATCAATGAGAATAGGACATCCTTTTACTTTTAACTCATAGCTCTTAAACAGCTTAGGTGAAATAACTTCCGGTGTTAAAGGCGTTAACGGTCTACCAAACATCAATGTTTGAACTAAAGAAATAATAGCCGATTTACCTCCATTCTTAGGTCCCCTAATTAACATATACATAGGGAAAATCCGTCCGACAGAATTAATCGGTGCAATTGTCCGATAGTAATACCGAAGTGGCGCTATAAAAGGTGACGCGAATAAATAAATTAAAATTTTCCAATAAATTTCTCTTAACTTCTCTGTATTTTGAGTAAAAGACTTCGTTCCCTGCATATACTGTAGAAGACAAGCTATATCACTTTTTACTGACTCCGTACCTGGTTGCAAATCAAGCGACGTCCCTGCAAAAAACACCTTTTCTCTTTCCTTTGCTTACCCTCAATAGCAAATAAATTAACTTCTTCTCCCTCTATACTTCTTGTCATTATGCACACTTTCTCCTCTTATCTTCTTAAAATATGCATGATTAACAAGCTTGTTACCTACACTATAACACCGTCCAAAATTTATTTCAATATTTAGACATCACTGTTTATAATTTCACTTTTCACACTCTAAATTATAATTTTATAGCAACATAAACGTTTGTTTTCAACAGGTAAAAGGCGTATATTCTTCCCGTAAAGAGCCTTACGTTAGTACCAGCTCGCGAGGGAAGAATATACGCCTTTCATCCATAATATACAAGCGCTATATAAAATTATAATTTAGGCAACCGCCATCCATAGTAAATAGCCAACATTCGTATACCAAACACAACAATAAAGGTTAAATAGGCCGCCAAATAGGCCAATCCTAACATAGCTAGACCTACATAAACGATACCGCCAATTAGAGCCGGTAAAGCATACACATCTTCCTTTAAGACCGATGGTATACGTTGAGCCAAAAGATCCCGTATAATACCGCCACCAATAGCTGTAAGCAAACCTAAAACAACCCCAAAAACAGGATACTGTGGAGCTGCATAATACCCAATAGCCGTTCCCGTTACCGTAAAGGAAGCTAAGCCTAAGGCATCAGCTAATAAATAAAGCTTACGAAAAATTATCGTCGACTTTCGATGGAAACGATGGAAGCGATAAGTAATAAAAACAATACAAACAACAGCAGTTGTAATCCCTAAATACAAAAATGTACGCAAAGAATTCGGTGGAAAATTGCCCACCATCATATCTCGTATAATCCCTCCGCCAATGGCTGTCGCACCAGCTAAGACAAAGATACCAAATAAATCCATGCGCCGAGTAACCCCCACAAAAGCACCTGACAGAGCAAAGGCAATGGTGCCGACTACATCAAATATAGTCCACAAAAAATGTACCCCCAACATATACGTATCCTCTATTCATCCTTTTTCCTGTATCTTACAAAAAGCTTCATTATACCTTATACGACCTTGTTTCTAAATAGCCAAGCCGCCAAGACCATAGTAACAAAGGTCATCACTAGCATAGGAATAAAATCAAAAATAATAGCCCCCATACCAACACCCTCTAAGTAAACACGCCGTATCGCATCCAAAGCAAAGCGCATAGGATTAGCATATGTCAATACTTGTAAACTTTCTGGCATATTATGAACCGGTGTTGCGAGACCTGACAAAAGAGCCAAAGGCAGCAAAAGAACAAACACATAAACTAAGACCTGCTGCATGTTATTGGCTATGGCCGAAATAGATAATCCTATGCCTATACTACTAAGCACAAAAACAATGAGTACCGCATATAAAACAAGCAGGCTCCCTGAAAAAGGCACTTGGAACCAAAAAACAGACAGGCCTAAAAGAACAGTACTCTGAAAGAGTCCTATAATCATAGAGGGAATAGACTTAGCTATCATAATCTGCCAAGACGATACCGGTGTAACTAGTAACTGGTCAAAGGTACCATTTTCTCGTTCCCGTGCTACCGATAGGCCTGCTAGCATAAGCACCTGCGTCATACTAACAAGACCAATTAGGCCTGGCAAAAAAGTCCAACTGGACTGCAAATTCGGATTAAACCAAGTCCGCATACTAAGATTAACAGGCCCGTCAGGTAAGCCTAACTGTTGATGGTTAAACTGCTGGGCAATTTCCGTCATATAAGCTGTTGTTAACCCAGCCGTCATAGAGTTTTTACCATCCGTAATCAACTGTACCTCCGCCTTAGACCGATTAGATAGCTGGCTATCAAAATTTTGCGGAATAACAACAGCCATAATGGCCTCTCCACTTTCAATACGTGAAGCAATCTGACTAGGCGACTCTAAGACTTCTTTTAAAGTAAAAATTCCTGTATAGTTAATGGCATCAATAAAATCTCGCGCTCGTTGGGAGTGACTTTCATCTACATAAACATAGGGCACCCGATTCAAATTATAGGTAGCTGCATAACCAAACAAAAAGCCTTGCACAAAGACTGGTATAATAAGCACAATACGAGACCGCGGATCCTTAAAGGTAGTCAGTAATTCTTTTATTGTAATAGCCCATACTTGCTGCCACCATAAACGCCAAGCTGACATTACCCCACCTTCTTTCTCGTTACATGCAAAGTCAAAACAGTAAACACCAAAGCAAATCCGGCTAAGATAAGACAGTTCTTACTAATTAAAGCCCAATTATTGCCACTTAAAAAGAGCGATTCTAAGACTTGTAAATAATAGGTAGCCGGCAATATCTGTGAAATATATTGAATAAGCAAAGGCTGCGAATGTACATCAAAGAGAAAGCCCGTCAGCATAAGAGCCGGCAAAAAACTTACCAAAAGAGCCATTTGACAAGATAAAAACTGACTCTTTGTCACCGCCGATATTAAAAGGCCTATATTCAAAGAGACAATCAAATACAAGGTAGACACGCCAAAGATCACAGCTAATGACCCACGCATAGGTACTTGGTATACATAATAAGACATCAACAGGCACATAATCATACCCACCATGGCTAAGACATAGTAAGGGATAATTTTAGCTAAGATAATCTCTACTGGCTTGACTGGTGTAACAAACAAGGACTCAAAAGTTCCTCGTTCCCATTCTCTAGCCATAACAACAGACGTCAAAAATACACCCACAATAGTCATAATAAGCATAATCAGGCCAGGCACAAAGAACCAGGTACTCGAATAGGCATCATTAAACCACATGCGGGGCACTAACTGAATATAACCAAAGGAGCGAACGACAGGTAATTGTAAATCATTAGCGGCCCATTCGGATACAGCAGCAACTATATCATTTTGCACGCTCATAGCTAAGGATGTATCTACCCCATACGTAATCCCCTGAAGCTGCCCCTGCCCTTGCTGCAGCCTAGCTCCAAAATCACCAGGTATAACCAAGATGCCATCAATTTTACGGTCATGCATCAATTCCTTAGCTGTCGCCATATTGCGCACAATAATGGGTTCAAAATAAGTAGACCCTTTTATAGCACCAATCAAATTATCCGACGTTTGATCCTGTTGTTCGACTACAATAGCTAAAGGAATATTTTTAACATCTAAAGAAACGCCTGAACCTATCAATATAATTAAGACCAAAGGCAGTACCACACCTAATAAAATCGTACTACGATCACGTAAAATCTGTAAGGTTTCCTTATAGGTCAGTGCCGATATTCGCCGAAGTGTATCTGTCATATCGCTGCCTCCTTAGCCTTACGCCCATCGAGTACAATTTCTATAAAGACATCATTCATATTAATAGCTCCTGACTTAGACTGCTTACGCAAGTCATCAGGCTTACCAATAGCAATTAATTTTCCTGCATCTTGTATCATAATGCGGTCACAATATTCCGCCTCTTCCATAAAATGCGTTGTAATAATAATAGTTGTCCCCATCTTAGACAATTTAGTAATCTGCCGCCAAAAATTACGCCGCGTTAAAGGATCAATCCCACTAGTCGGTTCATCTAAAAATAAAATTCGAGGTTGATGCAAAAGCGCCGCTGCCATGGATAGGCGCTGTTTATAACCACCAGGTAACTCTCCCGCCGCCATATCAATAACATCATGCAATTTAAACTCATCAAGCATGGCTTCAATACGTTCTTCTTTACGTTTATCTGAAAGGCCATAAACACCACCAAAGAAATTCAAGTTTTCTCTAACACTTAAGGTACCATAAAGAGAGAACTTCTGCGCCACATAGCCAAAATTAGTTCGCGCTTTTGTCCGTGACTTAACGACGTCAACACCACCTACCATAAGGTCTCCACTGGTAACTGGCAAAAGACCGCACAACATACGGAAGGTCGTTGTCTTACCTGCCCCATTAGGGCCTAAGAGACCAAAGACCTCTCCTTTTTGCACCGTAAAAGACGTATTAGATACGGCTGTAAAATCACCAAAACGACGAATCAAATGAGAAACAGATACTTCTATGGGGCGCTCCTCTCGTTCTTCAAAATGAGGAGTCAGTAAGCGATTTCGTATATCTTCTTTTGTTAGTATCGCCTGTTGTCTTGCAACAATTGTATCTTTATCTATCCCTAATTCTTCTTTATTTTCTACTAGTGAAGACTGTTTTTCACTCAGAAGAGCTGCTTGTGTAACTCGTCTATCTTCTAATAAGCTACTATCTTGCTTACGGGCCAGTTCATCTTCTTTTAAGAGCATCATAAACGTATCTTCTAAACGGCTAGCAATCGGCTTTTCTTCCATTTGATACTGAGCTAACCAAGGAATAGGCTGATTACGCTTGTTTTTAATATAACGTACAGCGCCCCCTTCTGGCACAGCATCAACCACATAGTCACTATCATCAATAATAGCAGCCTGTACATCCCGCATTAGAAGCCCTTTAGGTACCCGCACCTGATAACAACGTCCCTGAGACAGTTGTGTCAATTCATCCGGTGTACCATGCGCCAAAAATCGCCCCTTATTAAGAACATACACTTCTTTACACTGAGCCGCTTCATCCATATAGGCCGTACTAACAAAGACGGCAAGGTCATCTGACTTAATCAATTGATGTAATATAGCCCACAATTCCTGACGAGAGAATGGGTCAACCCCTACAGTTGGTTCATCCAAGAGTAAAAGCTTAGGTGACCGTACTAAAGTACAAGCCAAGCCTAATTTCTGCTTCATTCCCCCAGACAGGCGTCCTGCTTGACGCCCTGTAAAAGCTGTTAATCCTGTCATTTCCAAAAGGCGGGTAAAACGTTCCTTGCGAATAGTCTGCGGAATACCATGCAAGTCAGCGTATAGGTTCATATTTTCTTGGACAGATAAATCTTCATACAGGCCAAATTTTTGTGGCATATAACTTAATAAGGCTTGCACCTTCTCTGATTCTTTGTTTACAGATAGGCCTAATACATCCAGTTCACCACTTGTTACATCCATAAGACCAGCCAAAAGACGCATTAGCGTCGTTTTGCCCGCCCCATCAGGACCAATCAGTCCCGTTATAGCTCCTCGTTCTACAGTAAAAGAGACGTCCTGCAACGCATGGACAGTCTCTTTCCCTGGTATAATAAAATTTTTCGATACATGATTGGCCTGCACCGCCCATTTCGTATCCATAGGCACCTCTATATATCAATGGTAACGGTTGCCGGCATACCTAGCCGCAATTCGTTATGTGGATCATTTACATATACACGCACTTCATAAACCATAGATGTACGAACTTCCTTAGTTTCTACTGATTTCGGCGTAAACTCAGCTACTGAAGCAATATACCCAATCGTTCCTTCTAATGGTGAATTCGGGTACGTATCCGTTGTTACTTGCGCTTTCATACCACTATGAATCTTACCTAAATCTTTTTCATCAACATAGACACGAACCCATTTTTGGTGTGTTAAAGCTAGCTTAAAGACAGGTGTACTTGGCGTTGCCATATCCCCCACCTGCAATAAGCGCTGTGTAATAACCCCATCCTCTGGTGCTACTAAGGTTGACTGAGTTAGCAAGAACTCTTCCTTAGCAAGTTCCGATTTAGCCGCTGCTAATTGGGCTTCTGCTTGCGTAATATCTTCCTGCCGTGGACCGGCTACCATAAGCTGATAAGCCTGCTGGGCTGCTTCTAACTTGGCGTTAGCTACTTGCACCTTAGATTGTGCCTGGTCTAAATCCTGCTTACTAACCGATTTTCCACCAGACGCTGTATAAGCATTTTGTATACGAGCAAAATCTTGTGCTGCGTAATTAGCATCAGCTTGTGCTGAATTTACCTGCGCCGCACTTTGATTAATATCTTCTGTCCGATTACCTGCTTTTAATTTAGCTACCACACTTTCTTGCGCCGCTACATTATCTTTTGCCTGTTGCACGGCTAATGTTAACTCTTGCGTATTCAATTTTCCTAGTAGCTGTCCCTTTTTTACAGTTGCTCCCGCATCAACGGCAAGTTCCGTAATTCGTTCACTCCCATGAAAAGCCACATTCACTTCACGATAATTAACATTCCCCTGCAAAACTAACCGATGATCCGCTATATAGGCCTCCCAACGATAGTGAGAATAGTAAGCACCACCCCCAATAATGGCAAGGAGAATAACGACACCAATAGCTACCTTTTTTTTATGTGCTTGCAGCCAATCCTTACAAGACTGCCCCCATTCTTTTAGATGCCTCTTCATCTATACACCCTCCTAGTTTTTATGTGTTGCTGCCCGCTGGGCTTCTTCTTGATCAAGAGGTGCCCAACCGCCACCTAATGCCTTATACAGACGAATAACATCAATAAATTCCTGTCCTCGACTATTGATATAGGCTTTTTGCATAGCTAAGGCATTTCGCTGGGCATCTAAGACACCTAAATAATTACTTAGACCGCTAGTAAACTGAATCTGCGCCAATCGCTGTGCCTCTTTAGCCGACCTATAAGCCTGACGCAACTGGTCTTCCTGCATATAATCTTGCCCTGCTGAGAGTAACGCATCTCTTACCTCGCCAGCAGCTGTTAATACTGTCTGTTCGTAATCAGCGGCGTATTCATTTTCTTTTTCCGTCTGCACCTTAATATTCTTGCGAATCGCGCCTGCATGGAAAATAGGCATGGTCAAAGAAGGGCCTATGCCAAATAAACGACCTATAAAAGAAAATAAATTACCTGTAGCAAAGCTTTCTAATCCAATACTACCATCCAAACTAAAGCGAGGTCTCAAGTCCGCCTTAGCTGATTTCGTTTTCTGTATCTGTGTGGCCAAGCGCCGTTCCGCCGCCTGTATATCCGGTCGCTGTCGCAAGGTGTTAGCTGGAATATGTATAAACAATTGCGGATTAACCTGTGGCAAGGTCTGGTCTTGACTAAGCAAGGCATCTAGTTGACCTGGTATCGTTCCTGTTAACACAGATAAAGCTGTCATTAACTTACCGATTTCTTCCTGTATAGCCGGAATCTGTGCCTTTGTCTGTGCCAATTCATACGTAGCCTGCTCTACCGGCACATAAGAAGACAAACCAGACGCTGCATTCACTTGCAACAACTGTAAAGATTCTGCCTGCTGATTGACACTAGCTTTAACCACAGCTAACTGCTCCTGCAAAGTCCGTAATGACATATAATCCATAGCTGTTTCTGCACTTAGCGATACCCAGGTCGCATATAAATCAGCCTGCGTCGCCTGCAAAGCATCTGACGCCGCGCGCACATTGGCCTTTTGGCGACCAAACACGTCAATTTCCCAACTTGCGTCAATACCTAACTTTCCAATCGAACTAGCCCTATCAACAGATAAATCCCTATGAGTAACTTCTTTTAATTTATCCGCTATATCGCCACCCGTTGTCGCATCTATCTTTTGCCTAGTCCAACTGCCGCTCGCATCCAGCCACGGCAGCCTCGTCGACTCCGCAATCCCCAATTGATACCGACCTTGCTGTACCCGAGACCTAGCAGCCGCTAACTGCTTATTATTCTGTAAGGCTAACTCAATTAATTTTGACAAAGTAGGATCATCAAAGGCCGTCCACCAATGAGCTAACAAAATGGACCCATCATCTTGGCTATTCGTTTCTTGCCCCTTTTCATATAGAGGTTTATATAAATCTTTGCGATGCGTCTCCGATTGGCCAACCTGACTCGGCAACATTTTTTTACTATCTACCGTGCTAGTGAATGGCAAGGGATACGTTTGCGCCTGACTAACCCAAGAAGCCTCTTCGTGGCTTGTTTGTGTTAAGTCACTTTTATTGGACTTATCAACAACTTTTATTACTAGCTGGGATTGATCCATCTCTTCATTAACCGCCGATTTTACTAAACCGACCTGCCCCTTATCCTTATCAATAAGCGCCGTAATCGTCTGATAACTAGAATCCGTCGCCCCATCTGGCAGACTATTAGCTGAGACCATTCCTATCGTTCCAGCACCCAACCACAGTCCAACTGCTGCCATAAGTGCTGCCTGCGCCATTCGCTTCATCTATAGCCCACCTATCTTTCACATACAAGTTATTTAATGCATAAAATCCTACTTATAAATATATCACAACTTTCAAGTATTTTCTTGTATTTCGAGCAACTTTATTTACAATACCTTAACACCATATCAAGAAGTGCCTGACGTCTCTTCAAAACGCAACGTGCCCTTAAGGTAACTTGCAAAGCAAAGCGAAGAACGGAGTTTTGAATACCGCTAGGTGCTTCCGTTCACTGTATCTAAAGAATTTAACACTATATCAAGAAACACCCTACTTTTCTCGTAGGTGACTACGCTAGTCAAGAACCCAAGAGAAATGCAGGGTCCTTCTATACGCTAAGAGTCCTAAAGTACTCATCTTCCGTACGCTAACAACAATTAATCTTTGCACACTGGCACCGTATACGATGCATACGGCATTAAAGTAATCTTGGCATCAGCCCCTAACTTCTTATCAGCCAAAGCCAATGCCTCTTCTACGGAATGCACAGGCGTAAAGAAAGCCTTTTTAGCATACGCATCTGGCAACGCCGAGACTAAATAAAAATCAGCCTTCTTCATTAAACGCGTAATCGCATAGGCCTTATGCTCCCCAATCTGGAAATTCTTGCGCACCGCCTCTTCAATGGCATCAATACTATCGTAGGTATCTATAGTCCTATCAAATACATCCGACCCAGACCCTTCTGGGCATTCCGATAGTAAAATAACTACACCACCTGGAGCAACCGCCATAGCTGCATTATCCATACTCTTCTGCGATTGATACAAATTAATATCCTTAGGATAGCCGCCACATGTAGCTATAACAATAGGCGTCCGTTCCTTAATTCGCACCCCATTCTGTTCTTCTACCAACTGGCATGCCGCCTTATGCGCCTGAATATAATCGCCACCAAAAACACCAGTAAACTCTTTCTTTTCATTCAACACCGTATTAAGCAAAAAAGTCGGCCTGCACATAGCCACCCCTTCTAATTGGTCTTCATAAAGAGGATTACCTTCTAAACGACCAATTTCAGAACCAGGTCGCAACATAAGACTATGATTTTTACGAATTGTCTCCATCTGTGCACAGCCTGGGAAAAGAGCCTTACGTCCACCACCAAAACCAGCAAAATAATGATGAACAACAGAACCAGTGCATATAATATGATCCGCCTCTACGGCCGCCTTATGAAAACGCACTGGTGTGCCAAAACTTGTCGTACCTAGCTCAACAAAATCTTCTTCTTTCCGCGCATTAGAATTCAACATGGTCACTCGGTTAGCAATACCTTCCGTTACCTGACTAATCATTTCATCTTGTGTCATTTCACGATGCGTTCCTAAAGCAAATAAAATAGTAATATTGTTATCTGGAATGCCTGCTTCATTTAAGTAATCCACCAATATAGGCATAAAAATATCCGTATTTGCTACCCGTGTCGTATCATTAGCAATAATCATTACTCTTTGACCTGGTTTTACCAATTCGCGAAGAGCTTTTGTCCCAATTGGATGGTCTAGGGCCTCATGAATCGCTCCTATTGGATCAGCTAGAGGCTTGGTTTCTGCTACATGTAACTCAGCGGCTACCCGTTTTTCATCCAAGGTAAACTCCATATTCCCCTTACCATAATGCCAACTATATTTCTTCATAACTATACCCCACTTTCCTAACAGTTTTCTTACCCCCATTATATACCAAAAAATCCCACAGCCCTATGCCAATACAGAAACAAGGAGTGTGGGATATATTTATATTTTATTCACTTAAATGACTACAAAATAGTCAATCAAAGGAAGCTCTTGCTTCCTATGCATAGCTACCACTTATTCAGCCATCAACCGAGCCGCTACCGTACCAGGCTGCAGCATAATGCGACCAATACCAATTAAATCTGCTGCCTTATCGGCTAGTAGAGCTTCCCCTTCAGCAGCCGTTTTTATACCACCCGTTAAAATAACTGGTAACTCACTGCCTTTTTTAGCTGCTCTAGATAATTCAGCAAACCAGCCTGGTTCCGTATGCCCTGTCCGCATATAACCACACATGTTACCTGATATATCTAATAAATCTAAGCCTGGCGCTAACAAGCGAGCTGCCTCTTCCACTTCACTAGGCAAGGCGCCCCCTTCCATATAATCAGCCGCCCCAAAACGCATAGCTACAAGGAAATCATCACCAACGGCTTGTCGTACAGCTGCTACAACCTGTCTCTGCAATAGAGTTCGGCCTTCTAGGGTTGCACCTGTATAAGCATCCGTACGCTTATTCGTTAATGGCGAATAAAACTGCCCCAACAAATAACCATGTGCCGCATGAATCTCTACACCATCAGCACCCGCCTTTTTAACCCGAACAGCAGCCTTAACAAATTGCTGAATCACCGCATCAATATCTTTTTGCGTCATAGCTTCTGGCTGATTTAAGGTACCTCGTTTATGAAATAAAGTATTGACATTCATAACGGCACTAGCACTTAAAGGTACCATCCCCGTATCGACTATTTTAGCAGCACTTCCTGCATGATTAATCTGAGCCATAATCTTGCTGCCATTAGCGTGAACGGCATCAACAATTTTCTTATAACCAGCAATAGCATTATCATCAGCCAAGGATACTTGGTGGGGACTGGCCTTTCCCCTCACATCAATATAACTGTGTTCTGTAATCAATAAGCCTACATGACCACCCTTTGTTTTTTCATCATAATAAGCCACCAAGGCCTCTGTTACCTGCCCATCACCAGCTGATTTTTCCGTTGCCATCGGCGGCATAACCAAACGCGAAGATAATTTCACTTGATTAATCTGTATTGGACTATGCATTAAAGGCGTTTTCATAAGTATCCCTCTTTCATTCTCTTCTAACATATAATTAAAATCATTCTATATTTAGAATAATCGATATAAAAACATCTGCCAATAACGATCCTTACTCACGCGTCAACCTCATCTAAGTCTTTCTTTAAAAAATCACAACCAAGGCTTAGTTCACTACCTAAATCACTTTATCCTACCATGTCAAAAGGCTCTAACGCCGAAACGCTAGAGCCTTTTGTTGTTTGTGAGAGTGTAAATTTGTGTTGGTTTTAGAGAGAGAAGAAGTTCTCTACCCACTTCCTTAGTGGATGCTTATAGTATAACCAGCAAGGTTAAATAAACTATAAACGAAGGCATAAATCAATATAAATTCTTAATTATCCTTTTTTTATTCCTTATATAAGATGGGCCAAGCGGAAAAAGTCTTTATACGCCTCTGCCTTTTTAACTAGCTTTAGAGGATACGCCCGTGATGTTGATGGCAAACGCGTAAAGGATATAGGCCGTCCTCCTACAGCGATTTGTATAGTCTCATTCGTCTTAGGCGTTTTAGGCGGATTATCTGTTAAACTAAGCACAATATCTGATGCTTTACCACCTGTTGTACAAATATACCGGCACAAGGGCAGCTTATCTAATAGCTCTTTTAGATCAACTGTTTCAATAACTTTCAGGAATTTATCAGATGCATTATTATGTTCACGAACGGCTCGTTTCACCGATGGACAAGAAGCAATGCCTCTTTCCCTTAAAAAGGCCTTTATCTTATCCGCATCAAAAGCTTTTTCTTGACCTAAACGAAAATAATCCGCATCATCAAAAAAGACCAGACCATATACACGCCACATATCATTAGTAAAATTAGGATAATGAAAGGACATGGCTCGTTTATCTGCTGCTGGCGGAAAACTCCCCATCATTAATACCGTCGCTCTAGCTGTCAAAAAAGGAGGAAAAGGACGTAATTCAACCTCTGTAGTCTCACTATTTATAGCTGCCTGCTTATTAGTACCAGCTATTTGCTTTTTATCCATGTGCAAACTCCTTTCTTTTATCTTACCATTTCTACGCACTATCTAGAAACCGTTCTGCATACTACCCAGAAATTAGATTATTTCTATATCAATAACCATTGATGCTATCTCAATGATAGGCTTCTTAGCTTTTACTAATTAACTATACTACGACCATTTAACTGCCTATGTTGCCTAAGCCAAGCCAGAATAGATACTAGCCAAAACCTTGATAGAGCAACACTAACAATAAAATACTAATGCCTACCCCATTTAAAATGGAGTTATAAAACAACAAAACAAAACCTTATACCTATAACCCTTTTATTCTATAAACGCCTTTTAATCACTCCATACAACAAGTAAAGACCCCCGATCCTAGGACCGAGGGTTCTTACTTGTTGTATAGTTATAATTGTAAAGGGGGTAGTCATCTTTGATGACTGTAATTAGTATAGCTACAAGTTATAAACAAAGTTTAAAGTAGATAGAAAATCTTGATAAACAAATTTATACCAAATAACTCCACAGAATCTTATACCTCTTTAGACTTAAAAAACAATCGTTGCGCGCAGGCAAAAACAACAAAAGCAATCATTAAGAAGGTAATATACTTATACATAGCTATATAGCCAACCGCACCAGCAATAGCACCTAGCCCAACAATCCCAGTACTCGTCCCAATATCCAGCATGTTATAAAAGGTTGCACTCGCTGCACTACGCCGCTGTGCTTCTACCAAATTCAACATCCACGTGAGCAAAGCGGGTAATAATAAACCAGCTCCTAATCCATAGAAAACAGACGAACCTAATAGCATGCCTAGAGACCGCGAATACATCATTAAAACAAGGCCAATGACATATAAAATACCACCGGATAAGACGACTGGGAAAGCACCCTGCCGGTCCAATAAACGACCACCGAAGGGACGAGAAATAAAGATAAAAACGGTACCAACAATAAAAAACAGACCAGACGCACCAATACCTGCCTCTTTAGCCATTAAGGCAATATAGGTATTAACACCGCCATAACAAGCGCCGAATAAAATAGTTAAAATAGCGGGCACACCTGTACCAGCTTCATAAATACGGTCTTTTATAGAAGTGTGTACCTTCGTATGTGGTTCATTAGCTACATCGGGAATCGGTTTACCAGAGCAAAAATACGTAGCCACCATGGCTAAAGCAGAAAAGGCAATCGACACTAAGAACAAGGCATCGGCACTCACATCTTCAATAAGCCAAATCCCTAGTGCTGGAGCAATTGCCATGGCTACTGTACTACCTAGCCCAAAATAACCAATTCCTTCCCCACGTCGCTGGGCAGGAATGACATCCGCAACCAAAGCCGCCGCAAAGGTCGTACTTAGACCAAAGCCAAAACCATGAATAACACGAGAGGCAATAATTAAATTCAACTGTTGGCAAACCAAATAGCCTATGGTCGCTACAATAGAAAATAAAAGACCTAAATACAAACACCGTTTCTTACCTATTTTTACCCCTACATCTGTAAAAAGACGAATGAAAATAGCAGAATACCCAAAAATCCCTGTGATTAAACCGACTTCTGCACCAGACGCCCCTAACTGACTCACATAAATTGGCAAGGTTGGCAATAACAAATGAAAACCAGCAAACAAAAAGCAATTAGCAAAAGACAAGGCCAAAAAATCCCTTGTCCACAATTTTACACGTGACAAACTAACATCTCCCTGTAAATAAAAAAAAGGATATCACCTTAATGATATCCTTAATACTTTGGTGACCCAGGAGGGATTCGAACCCCCGGCCTTTTGATTCGTAGTCAAACGCTCTATCCAGCTGAGCTACTGAGTCATATGTAGTTAAAGTTGGCAGGGGCAGTAGGACTTGAACCCACAACCAACGGTTTTGGAGACCGCTACTCTACCAATTGAGCTATACCCCTAAATAATCTAACGACTTATTTATTATAGTCGTTTGAAGGATATCTGTCAAGAACTTTATTTATCTTGACTGGCGATGTTCCTTTGCCGTATCGACTTGATTATAATACCCTATTCTCTATTCCTTGTCAACTACTTTTTATAAACAAAAAAGCCGGCCATCAAAGCCGGCTCTTTTGTAATTGTTGATGTATGCCCATACACCTAATGACAACTTATATTAACACCGAAGTGATAATACCAATCTGTTATCACCACGCCCTCGTCACTAGGTGGATTTTTACAAGTGCCTTTATTCTAACAATAGTCAAGTGCCTAGCTATAAAAAAAGCCTTTCTGCACTTGCTAACGTACAAAAAGGATCTATCGATTCTCCTCCCCATCGCTCGTAGGTCAAGTGGTGAATGATGAATAGGTAGTTCTCCTGACTTGACTTCACCGCAATATCAGCCTTCCCAGTTGCCCAGTGACATAATCGTATTGCTCCATCTTACAGTGGCGGGACCGCTCTGGACTTACACCAGATTCTCTGTTATGCATATAGCACCTATTCCCAAATATGTAATTATAATTATCAATCCACAAGATAGACTCTTTAATGCCCTTTCATGAACTGACTTTAATGTACCACTGATTAAAAATCTTGTCAATAAATTTTATCAATAAAAAAAGATGTCTATTACCTAGACATCTTAGTATATATTAAATTGGTGCGGGAGAAGGGACTTGAACCCCCACGCCGTAAGGCGCCAGATCCTAAGTCTGGTGCGTCTGCCAATTCCGCCACTCCCGCGCTACGAGGTATATTTTACCGTAGGCAGTCTGTAATGTCAATTACTTTTTATAAATTTCTACGCCTTATTTTACACGGAAGACAACAGTTACATGTTCATCAGATTTTTGATTTCCATATTCAATCTGCGATGTTGTTGGTGCTGCCGCTGCCAAACTATCCATTTTATACATAGCGACCCGTGGCTGTGCATAATATTGATCTTCATTAAGAGAATCGACACCGACCACCTTAGTACCTAAAGCAGCTGCCAAAGCATCTGCCTTTTGCCGAGCATCCTTAGCTGCTTCAATCAAAAGCTTATCCTTCATAGCTCGTTTATCTGCATCATTTAGACCTATCTGATCTAACCGTACGTTACTAATTCCTGCATTTGTCGCTGCATCGATAACCTTAGATGTATTTACCTTATCATTAATAGTCACTTGAATGCTATTGGTTACTGTATACACTGTTTTATATGTCTTAGTAGCTGGCATATACTGCTGATTTTCAGCGACTGTATAATCATTTGTCTTTATCTGATTAGACGGTATACCTAATGCTTGTAAGGCCTGTAAAAAACGAGTAGAACTACGGTCATTATCGGCTTTAGCCGTTGCTAAATTATCTTTTTCTACTCGGTTGGTCGCAATAACGACAGCTTGATTAGCTATATAGGTATCTTGTGCATAGCCATCAACGGTAATCGTTCCATAATCAGCTGCCTGCACAGCTGGACTGCCTAAACAAGCCACAGAAAGCATAAAAGCACCAGTTGCTAACCATTGTTTTCCTTTTATCATTTGTTTCTCCTTTACTATCGCCTATACAAACACCAATACAACCAATTCTATATTTCACTTATGTTCTATCTATAATAACGTATAACCACGTTCAGTGTAAAGGCTCCCTATGAGTCTTTGGTGAATTCTGCCAATAAAAGAAAGGCAAGCAGTACCATCCGCTCACCTTCTTCTCCAAAGCCTATAACAATTAACTAGCCTATTAATCACTAAGCAAGAATCGCGCCCTTAACTAAGTCCTACTAAACTATTAATGTAAGAGCAAAATCCATTCCATCAAAGTACAACCTATATAGGCTAAAATAAATTTTACCTTATGCTTACGGTCTTGGTCTTCTTCAGCAATTAAAATCCGCGATTCCAAATACCGTTTATCTCGAATCTGTAACAAAGCATCTCGTATGTCCTCTTGTGCCTTGTATTCTTGCTTACCACAAACTTCTTGTGATTTCACCTTATTAATGGCTTCTTGTTGCATAAAAATCTTGCGATGCAAGCGCCGCATTTGTATTTTTAAATGATTATGCACAAAAATGCTTTTCCATTTTTTTCGCGTATCAAAATACATATAAATATAACGCGGTATATTCATAACAATAACACTGATACACAAAATGCCCAAAGAAATTAAAAAATAGGTTGAAAAAGAAAACTCTATCGTCTCCGTTGGCAAATAATGATGCAAGATAACAAAGCTAACCCAAACACCAATAGGCAACAAAAGAACGGCCGCCATATCAACAGACCGAATCCATTTAGTCTTAATAGGTACATCTTGCACAATTTGATTGTCTACTTGATCTCGAAAGGCATAATAATCCATCTGTAAAATAGATTGCTCCGTTCGTGCATTAGTAAGCAAACGCGGTCCTTTCATCTCATCTGATTCCTTAGGCCAAGGCATCCAATCATGAATCTCCCCATCCGGCACCAAGTCAAAACGAACCTGGCCGTCCTTGCCAAGCCGAAAGGTTGATCCCTTTTGTCCAATAGAAAAGGGATTAAAAATCAACCCACATAAACTAAAAATAAAACTACCTAAAAGGCGCATAACAATATTGATAATAAAGCTATCCATATCAATACTGCCTACCGGTACCTTTATAACGAAAGACGCTGAATAATCATCATACCAGCAATCTTCTATAGTAAATTCTAAATTAATAACCATGCCCGTTTTCGTAATCACACACATAAACACATGATTATTAGGTTCAAACTCAAAGGTAATGGAATAAATTAACCAATGATTCCGCAAGCGATCCCGCATCATTCGGTTAACAACGTCTTCTTCCAACGTTAGCACGTCGAAATGATATATATCTTCCTTTACTGCATCTCGTTCCGCCGTTGACTTATGGGAGCGCTTTGCCGTATCTTCTTCTATTACTTTATTCGTCGCCGCTTCTGCCAACTCTCGGAGCCGATTTACAATTACACTCATATCTTCTCCTCGTGTGGAATGTATTCTATAACATTCAAATTATAAGCGGTTATAAAAAATATTTCAACTTACAAGTCCAGAAATACGACGATACGAATAAAATAGGCCTTTCTTGTTCATCAATTCCTCATAAGAGCCATCCTCTACAATCTGCCCATCTTCCATGAACAAAATACGATCCATCTTTTCAAGGCCTTCTAATTGATGAGTTACATATAAAACCGTTTTACCTGTCATACGTTCTAACAAAGCTTCATAAACAGCAGCCTGCGTTAGTCCATCCAAGCCTTCTAAGGGTTCATCCAGTAATAATATAGGAGCCTGTCGTAAATACAAACGAGCCAAGGCTATACGCTGCCGTTGTCCCCCACTAACGCCCATACCGCCAGTACCAACGATTGTCGCTAATCCCTTAGGTAAAGTCTGAATCCAAGCGGTCAATTGGGCAAAATCTAAAGCATTTTTAATTTCTTCCTTACTAGCTCTCGGTTTAGCTAAACGAATATTATCTTCAATGGAAGCATGGAATAAATAGCTATGCTGCGTCTGCATAGTGTATAAATGACGCGCCTCTTCTGCTTCTATAGACTTTAAGTCAACGCCATTCATTTTAATCTGTCCTTGATAATCGTAAAACCGTTCCAATACAGAAAATAAGGTCGTTTTACCAGATCCACTAGCACCAACGATAGCTACTTTCTGTCCTTTAGGAATAGTTAGTTGAGGAATGGCTAAAATCTGACGTCCTTCTTTTTCATACGAAAAAGATAAATTTTCTATGCAGATAGTCACTGGTTCTATCCGCCTTTCTTCGAGGGAATCAGGTGCAGCTACCGTATAGGAATAGGCTTCTTTCTCCAAAACAGTCGGTTTCGTTGTAGCTAAGGTAACCAAGCGTTTCATAGCTTCGTCACTTTCTTTACCATGATGGACTGTAATAACCAGTGGTGCCAAACATTCAAAATAGGCCTGCATAGCCACGGCTACCGTAGCAATCGCTACACCAGACAGGATTGAATCCGTATACCAGGCCGTTACCGCCGCTACACTTATACTAGCCAATTGAATAAGCATCATAAAAAAGGTGTTTCCTAAATTAATCCCTTTTTGCACATGTGCCTGCAAGCTACCTAGCTCTGCGAACCCTTGACCAACTCGCTGCCTATATTCGTCTTGCCGACCATAAAAAACTACCTCAATCATCGTATCCAATAAGGACACCACTTGATTTTTACCTTGGCTTCGCACCTCTAATTCACCTATAACAGATCTTTTCGTATAGCGATAAACAAAGGCTGGAATAATAACGCCCCCTAAGAAAGCCGCTACAATTAAGACCCACGGAGCCAACCCATTATAAATATCTAAAAAGAACCAACCAATAACTGTTAAAAGAATAGCCCCTGCTGGTGGTAAAATAACCCGCAAATAAAAGAACTGTAATGTCTCAATATCAGCCATGATACGCCCTAGCATATCACCAGCCCCCCATTTATGAAGTACAGCTGGAGCCAAAGGTTCTATTCGTTCATACAGCCAGCACCTAAGACCATACAAACCTTGGAAGGCCATATGATGCGATACATAGCGTTCAATATAACGGCAAACCGCACGGCTAATCCCATAAAAACGAACGCCAACAATAGCCAAGCTCAGCACAAAAAGTTCTGGATGTAAGGCTGCTCTAGCTAAGAGCCAAGCCGATGTAGCCAATAGGCCTACATTGGTAAAGACTGTTAAAAAAGAAAATAAGGTACTACCAAACAAGGATAAGCGGGCTGACCGAAGGACAGAAAAGAGCAAACATAAACGCCCCCAAGCCGACTGCCTTACCTGACTCTGTCTTCCTGCTAGTCCTTGCAAAGGCGAAACAGACGTATTTCCTAGATTATGAACATCCTCTTTCTCTCCAATAGCTGGTATAACTGGTAAGGCCTGGACTTCATTGATAGTTTTTTCAGGTCTTTCCACCGTCGGATGCAACAAAGAATAAAAATAGCCTTTTTGCTCCTCTAGCTGACTAAAAGTCCCCTCTTCAATTAGCCGTCCTTCTTTCATAACCAACAAGGTATCCGCTAGTTCCATAGTCTCCCGGCGATGTCCAATACATAAAACGATTTTATTTTCCATCAACCGCCGTAAAGCCTTATGTATAGCCTGTTCCGTTTGTCGATCCAAATGAGCCGTCATTTCATCTAAAACCAAAATAGGACGATTAGAGATAAAAGCTCGCGCTAGCGCAATCCGCTGTACTTGTCCTCCAGACAAGCCCTGTGAGCCATCACCAATAACGGTATCATAGCCTTGTGGCAAGGTCTGAATAAAAGCATCCGCATTGGCAGCCACAGCTGCAGCTCGTACAACTTCATCTGAAACCTGCCGTCCAAAACTAATATTGTCCCGCACCGTACCATGCACTACATGAGCTTCTTGAGGTACAAAGGTAATCTGTTCACGCCACCAACTAGACTCTAAATCTAAGAGGTTTTGACCATTAACAGTAATACGTCCTCTAGATGCCTGTAAAAAGCGCAATAAGAGCTGGGCTGTCGTTGTCTTTCCCGCTCCACTTTGACCTACTAGAACGACCACTTTACCTCGCTTTAAGGTAAAAGAAACGTCCTTAAGCGCCGCTTTTTCCTCTTTCTCTCCATAAGTATAAGATACCTGCTTAAACTCTATCGATTCTATCGGATCCTCTATTGTTTGATTACCACTAGCCGGCTCCCTTACGGGAATAGCTAGGTAGGATTCCGCCTCTTGCAAGGCCACTTTACCAGCCATACCCGTGTGAAAAGCTGACCCCAATTGCCGTAAAGGTGCATAAAACTCTGGCGCCAAGAGCAAAACAAAAAAGGCCGCCAAGAAAGACACATGCCCTACCAATAAATCTAAGCCCATGGCTACGGCAATTAAAGCCGTACTAATCGTACTGATCAATTCCAAGACAAACGCTGACAAAAAAGCCACCCTAAGAACACGCAAGGTAGCATCCCTAAACTCACCGGACATACGGGCAATAACAGATCCTTGTTCTCGAGAACGACCAAATACTTTTAAGGTTGTAATCCCTTGTAAGACATCCAAAAAATGCCCACCTAAAAGACTCATACGTTCCCACTGCGCCTTATTCATAGACTCTGCTTTCTTACCAATTAGAATCATAAAAAAGGGAATAATGGGAAAGGTGATTCCTAAAATAATAGCTACCCAAGTAACGGTATCAATCATAACTAAAGCCATAATGCCAGGGATTAATACAGCCATCAGCATTTGTGGTACATAACGAGCCATATAGCCTTCAATTTGCTCTAGCCCATCGGTTAATAAATGGACTACATCCCCCTTAGGCACAGGGCTATAGGGTCCCAAAGCCAAGCAATGAGCTAAGACTTTATCACGCAAATCTTGCTTAATAGCGCCTGCCATATGCACAGCCATCTCTTCCTGCCAATAATGAAAAAGGGCCCGCACGCCTATAGCTAGTAAGAGATATACAAGTGGCTGAATCTCTTGTTCAATAGGTCGTCTACCAATAAATAAATCATTAATAAAATTGGCAAAGAACCAAGCCTGTGCGGCTAACGCTATAGTACTAATAATACTCAGTACAAGCAATAAGATAAACCGCCTTCGCTGAGGGGCTAATAAAAGCTTAGCAAAGGAACTAATCATGGGACCCTCCTATCCTGCAACGCCCATAAAATTATATAAAAATTAACTACCATTTAATAAACAGCTAATATCCACTATACTACATTTCTTAGTAAAAAAGCGTGTCCCTAAGGACACGCCCTTTACTTATTTTTAATAATGTAAGTGTTCTAGAGAAATACGTTCTCTAAAGCGCCAGTAATTCCAAATCTGGTATAAAAGAACGATTGGTACGAAAATCAATGCTACAATCGTCATTAAATGCAAGGTATATGGCGAAGAAGAAGCATTTGTAATCGTTAAGCTCCAAGCTGGATTTAAAGAAGATACCATAATACGTGGGAACAAACCAGCGAAGTAAGCAATCGTTACAAAGATAACTGTTGCACAACTGAAGATAAAGCCCCAACCTGTATGGCGTACACGTGCACAAATCCAGGAAATAATAAAGCAAACAATAGCAATAATAAAAGCTGCTAAAGACAAGCCATTATTAAACATATCTGTGCATACAAAGCTTGCTGCTAATAGAATCAAAGCCCCAATAGCTGTAATAACACCTTCAACTAAAGCCGTTGCTCGTGCCCGTTCAGCAATAGCACCTACTGTCTTGATGGATGTGTACATAGCCCCATGGTAAATGAAGACTAATACAAAAGCTAAACCACAAAGAAGTGTATATGGGCTGAACAAGGTAAATAAGTTACCTACAAAGTTCTGCTGTGCATCAATTGGAGTCCCTTGAATCATATTACCTACGGCAACGCCCCAAACTAAAGCTGGAACCAAAGAACCTACAAAAAGCAGCCAATCAAATAAAGACCGCCATGTTCTATTAGCCGATTTGCTACGGAATTCAAAAGAAATACCACGCATAATCAAAGCAGCTAAAATTAAGAATAAAGCTAAATAGAAACCACTAAACAAAGTAGCGTATACATTTGGGAAGGATGCAAAGGTTGCACCGCCAGCTGTAATCATCCAAACTTGATTACCATCCCATACTGGCCCTACTGAGTTAATCATTTGTCGACGTTCGATGTCATTTTTACCAATGAATGGAAGCAACATGCCTACGCCATAATCAAAACCTTCTAGCATAAAGAAGCCGGCGAACAAGACACAAACTATAACAAACCATACCACGTCGAGGTGATTGAAGATTACTTCCATAGTTTAGCCTCCTCTTCTACAGCTGCTACATCATGGGAATCATTGCCTTGCGGACCATTCTTGATGCAGCGAATAGCCAAATAGAATGCGGCAATAGCTGCTAAAATATAAATTAAAGAGAAACCAATAATGGTTGTCCAAATATCACCTGCCGTTACATACGGAGAGTTAGCAACAGCCGTCTTTTGCAAGCCATATACAATCCATGGCTGACGACCACCTTCTGCTACAAACCAACCTGTTGCATTTGCAAGATATGCGAATGGTAACATCCAGAATAATACTTTTAACCAACCTTTTGATTGCACCAAAGTATTTCTTCTTAATTTCCAATAGCTAATTAAAGCTACAATAAACATTAAGATACCAGAACCAACCATAACACGGAAGCTCCAGAATAAAGCGGTTACATTAGGAATATAATTACCAGGACCATATTTCTGAACATCCATTTTCTGAATATCTTTAATACCCAATACTTTAGCATCGCTATTACCAGCCGCTACCAAAGATAATACATCTGGAATATTCAAAGCAGCCGAATTACTCTGTGTTTCTTCATTGATATTAGCTACTACCGTGAATGGTGCTGGCTGTTGTGTTTCCCACAAGGCTTCAAAAGCAGCCGTCTTCATTGGCTGTACTTCTGTTACATACTGACCATGAATATGGCCAGCGCCCATAACTAAGATGCCACCAATAATAGCAAAGGTTAAGCCCCATTTAGCAGACCGACGATAAAAATCAACGGCTTTTTCGCGAATTAAATAGTAAGCACTAACGGAAGCAATAATAATACCGGCGATCATTAAACCATCTGTAAAGATGTGGGCATACTGACCAACTACATACCCATTACTTACTAAATCGCCGAAACTTACCATTTCTGCACGACCATTCTGCAAAGCAAACCCAACAGGATGCTGCATAAACGAATTGGCTACCAAAATCCAGAAAGCAGACAAGTTAGAACCAATCGCTACTAGAATTGCTACCACCATGTGTGCCTTGGCGGATAACTTATCCCAACCAAAAATCCAAGCACCCATGAATGTAGATTCTAAGAAGAAAGCAGTTAATGCTTCCAAAGCAAGCGGTGCGCCGAAAATATCACCCATAAAACGAGAATATTCCGACCAGTTCATACCGAATTGGAATTCTTGTACCAACCCAGTAACAACACCCATGGCAAAGTTAATTAGGAAAAGTTTCCCCCAGAACTGTGCCATCTTTTTGTACGACTCATTTTTCGTAGATACGTAAGCAATCTCCATGCACGCAATTGCTATCGTCAAGCCTAACGTAACAGGTACGAAAAGCCAGTGATAAATTGTCGTCAAGCCAAATTGCCAACGTGCCAAAATCAGGGCATCCATCATTATTCCTCCTTACTCTCACTACCGCCTCTTGGCGAGATGAAGCCTACCTTATATAACTACGCATCTTGCACTTGCGAAGTTTGTGGATTGTGATGCGGGCAAGTTGACGGGTTTGTATGAATATCCCGCTCCCGCTGTGCCAGTGTAGCAAAATCAATAGCCTTCATATCCCGTACCAACTTAGCCTGGATACCAGCAAAAGCTTCTTGCACCGAACAATGGCCATGACATCCTCTTGAACAACTAGCACTATCATATAAACAACGTTGTAGATATGTAACACCTTCAACGGCTTCTACTACATCAAGTAAGGTAATATCTTTTGGTTCACGATTTAAGGCAAAACCACCATCAACCCCACGATAGGATTTGATAATATCACCGGCAATTAAGTTCCGCATAATCTTTAATAAAAACCGGTCTGGAATGTTTTGTGCCTTAGCTAATTCCCCACCAGTAATCTTTGTCCCTTGCGGAAGTAAAGACATATGTAATACCATACGGAATGCATAATCTGTCGCTTGATTTAATTTCATAAATAACCTCCTGCTTTTTCCCCTTTACCTTTAGTACTGCTTTATTTTTTATTTATAATAGCTTCATACTTAGTCAGATAAATTCATAGATTATTAATTCTTTCTTCATTCTCGTTTAATTATAGACCTGTTTTATCCACATTGCAATAAGATAGGTACAAAAAGAGTGCACTATTTTATAATTTTGTGGCTTTTATCACTCTTTTTTTATCTAGCAAATAGGTAGATAATGCAAATTTTCTCCTCATCCTACCTAGACCGCTACTTGAAAAAGTTAGCACACATTCTCTTAAAGGCAAAAATAAAATGCCAGCCTAAGAACTAGACTAGCATTCATAAAATCACCTTACTATTCAACTATCTTATCAATCTTAGAAAAGCAATCTAAAATGATGAATAGCAAAATAAATAACACCGGCTACGGCTGCACTTAAAGGAATCGTTACGCACCACGTAATAAGCATGGACCGTGCTACGCCCCAATTAACGGCCCGCACACGCATAGCCGAACCTACCCCCATAATGGAACCACTAACAACATGTGTCGTTGATACTGGCAAATGTAAAAAAGTAGCCAAGAAAATAGTAATGGATGAGTTCAAATCAGCAGCAAAGCCGTTAATTGTTTCCATTTTATAAATCTTGTTACCCATAGTAGAAATGATACGCCAGCCACCAGCCATCGTGCCTAGAGCCATAGCCCCAGCGCATATCATTTTTACCCAAACAGGTACAGCAAAAGTATCTATATAACCGCCACTAAGCAATGTCAAGGTAATAATCCCCATAGCCTTCTGCGCATCATTAGATCCATGAGAAAAAGCCATCAGAACAGCTGAACCTACCTGCATATTACGAAAACGGTCATTTAAGGCAATAGGCGAATAGCGACCAAAGACGATTAACAAGAGCTTCATAATAATATAACCTAAGATTAAAGCTACCAGAGGAGACAAAATCAAAGACAAGACAATGACGCCTATACCACCAAAATTCAAAGCACCTAGGCCAGCCCCTACAACAACCGCACCTACTACACCACCAATTAAGGCATGAGACGATGAACTAGGAATTGCCAAACGCCAAGTAAATAAATTCCAAAAGATAGCCCCTAGCAAAGCAGCAGCAATTACTTCTGAATCGATTAAACTCGGTGATAACACAATATCTTCACCAATCGTCTTAGCAACCCCCGTACTTACAATGGCACCTAAGAAATTCATAACGGCTGTCATAAGTACCGCTTTCTTAGGTGAAATCGCCCGTGTAGATACAGACGTGGCTATAGCATTGGCCGTATCATGAAAACCATTAATATAATCAAAAAGGACAGCTAAAACAACAACTACCAGTAGAAGCCAATGAAAATCAAGCATATTTTAATACCACCCGTCGGAACGTACCTACAATATCTTCACAGTCATCGACTAAATCTTCCGAAGCGTCTAAAATATCCTTCCATTTAATAATCGTAATTGCATCTGGACATTCTGTAAATAGGGCTGCCATTTCCTTATGGTACACATCATCAGCCTCTTCTTCTAAACGAAGCACTTCCAAAATACGACCTTCTACTTTCACATAATTTTTCTTCAAACTATTGATATAAGACATGGCTTTTACAATATGTTTCAAGCATTTTTCGATAATCGTTGCCATCTTAATAGCCCCATCAATCGGTTCGCCCACATTGTACATACACATCTTATCCATAATTTCTTTCATTGTATCAATGGTCGTATCCAACTGATCAATCAACAATTGGATATCTTCCCGGTCCATTGGTGTAATGAAAGTCTTCTGCAAACGCTGCATCGTTGCGGATACAATATCGTCTGCTTTTTTTTCCATTTCATCTACTTTTTTTAGGACTTCCTGCTTATCTTTTTCGCCATTAAAAGCAGCTAACATCAACTCTGATGCATCATGGCATAATTTCGCATGATCATTCAACATGCTAAAAAACTTTTCTTCTTTGCTCTTTAAACCGAATGCCATTTATTCCTCCCATAGACCATGGTCTCTATGTACTGTTCCTACGAAGAAAATCTATGCTTCAATTATAACATACGTAATTATGAATAAGCTATGAAAAATAGCAAGTATTTTCGATAATTATCACAAAAATATTTTGTTCCATAATACATTTCGCTTAAAGACTATTTACTTAAAGCTTATTTAATAACTTCATGAACTAAATGAGGCAACTGAGGGATAATTAATCGTTCCATCCCTAGACTAACTGCTCCTACCGAACCTGGTAAGGCAAAAACTAGCGTATCCTCTACCACACCAGCTACTGCCCGTGACGCCATAGCCCTAGGCCCTATATCATCCACATAACTAATATATCGAAAAAGTTCACCAAAACCAGGCAGTGTCTTATCCAGCATAGACTCAATTGCTTCTATAGTGACATCCCGCTTGGCAATTCCTGTTCCCCCTGTAGTAATAACCGCATCAATCGACGCATCTTCACACCACAAACCAACCTGCCGCCGAATAGCAAAGGCATCATCCTTCACGATAGTCCTAGCGGCCACTATATGCTTAGCCTCTCCCAAGAGCGCCGCAACGCAATTACCGCCCTTATCTGTAGCTGGCGTCCGTGTGTCTGACACCGTTAATACAGCTATTCTTAAGGCTCTATCCCCTATGGTTTCTAATGACATATCTTATATCCTTTCTATCCAATATAAAATTAATGCATTCAATCTATCACTAAACACTAATATCTATAACTCCCCTTCAACACGTAAGTCCTACATTCTCCCCATGCAAGGTAATTCAATACCAGCCCGCACTAGCATTTAGTAGATAAAAACCTTTTCTTTATTATATACAATGTGCCCAAGATGGTCATCTCCTTAAACACCTAGCATATAGCAATTGAATACAGGCTTTTTCCTTCTCTTCTACAAAAAAGAAGCCAGCTAATCAATCGATTAACCGGCTCTCCTTTATAGGTTAAACATTATAACCTGCCTTGTATGCATACTATCTATATAAACGCACGGACTAGCTTATGTTTGACTACCCCTTGCGGAAGAAACTCATAGGACTCAATTTAACAAGTATATATTACCAACGGCCATCACCAATCATTTCTCTCGAATCATCTAGCATCTCCTGCAAAGCATCCATAGACTCTTTAGACACCTGCAACTGCGATGAACTTAAATAGCCCTTTTCTGATAAATACTGAATGGCTGTATCCGCATTACACTGACTATTCCGTAAAGCTTCTGCCGCCTGTTCCTGCGATACACCTGTAATATCCATAACCTTGTCAATAACAGCTTTTACACACGCTTCCATACTAAGACTCCTCCCTAATTTAACATACGATTTTCTATTTATTTCATTAAAAACAAGATACTATTTTCATAAAAGATATGTTCATGAAGGCTTCGTTCAAATTCACCCATTAATTTAAAAATATAATGATAGGTATTACAACCATCAGCTGGCACCTGATAATTATTCGTTACTTCATGTAAAGCTTCTAACTTTTCACCAACCGCTTCATGTTCCGCTACCAATTCTGAAAAATCAACGGCTTCACCATTAAGAAAGCGAGGAAAGTCATCTTGTTCTTCTTGTGCAAAATGAGGCACTAAATCAGCCTTAATAGACATAAACCGTTTATATACATCAAAGAGTTCTTTATGATGGTGCTCATAATGTACATTTAACAACTTAGCTAAACCCATTTCAATTTGATCCAGCTGTTCTAATTGTGGCCGATGGAAATGACGAATGATGTAATCAACCAGTTCAGCCTTACTCATCTTAAAGGCGTCAGCTCGTGTCGATTCTTTAACTGGTTCTACTTGATTCAACATAGCTACAAAGCTATCAATATCTTTACCTTTAGCTTCTACCGCTTCTTTTAATGGATGCTTACCTCCACAACAGAAATCAATATTTTCTTTTGCTAGGATATCCATAATATCCGGATTGACCTTTACCGCTTCTGCTACCGTCATATCTTTTGTAATTACGTCTTTAGCCATCACAATCACTCCTTACAAATCAAGATATATACAAACTCATTGTTCTTTATCTTATTTCCTATAGGATTTCTCTTTATGCTTATATTCTAAGAGCAGATATAAAAAAAATCCGTATCCTACGATACGGATTTGACTTTTTGATTTTATTAATAGTAAATAATGAAATAGGCTGCTAAGGCAAAGGATAAAACAGCTACAATATAACGTAATAACTTAACCGAAATATGCCGCATCAAGGTTGGTCCAATGTAACCACCTATAAACATGCCTACAGCTAGGATAATCCCCAACGTCCAATACACATGGGTAGATAAAGCATACACAATAAAGGCAATTAAATTAGAAAAACCAGCAATCAGATTCTTAATGGCATTATTAACCAAGAAGGCTCGGTCCAATAAATAATCCATAACAACTAATAAAAGGACACCACTGGCTCCACCAAAATAGCCAATATAACAGCCAATCAAGAGCATAACAATAACGGCAAAAAAGTGTGACTGTTTTTTATTTTTACTCTTAGCCGTAAGCTTTGAAGCCATTGCTGTACCACCAGCTATTTGGACCTTTTTCGCATCCTGACCAGCCTTATAATTACGCCATAAAAACATAGCCCCTGAAAAAATTAAAAGAACAGGCACCACATCTTCAAAAACAGACTCTGGGAATATCAACAATAATCGAGTCCCTATAACAGACCCAATAACCGTAAATATAGACAAAAGGCAGGCAAAAAGCCAATTTCCCTTAAGCTCTTTAAGAGAAGCTGAAATAGCACCAATATAATCAAAGACCTTAGCCATATGATTGGTTACATTAGCTGCTACTGGAGGCACTCCACAACCTAGCAAAATAGGATAGGATATAATAGAGGCGCCGCCAGCCACAGAGGATAAAACACCGCCTACAATGCCGCCTACGACGGTAAGCACAGCCGCTCCTATGGTTATGCCAAACACATCACCTGTTAACATATTATCACCTTAATTTCTATCAATTTATGTCATATGTTTTTCAGTATATCATATTTTTTTATTTCGTCTGTGTTATCTAGCATAAGCCATAAAAAGAAAGTAAAACTTAGGCAAAGGCTTTCCCTGTTAACAATTCATAAGCTTCCTTATATTTACCAATCGTCTTACCCACAATATCTTTTGGCAAAATGTCTGTTGGGTGAGCCTTCAAATAATCACGGACAAACTGTTTATCATAGGAAGGCTGACCCTGACCTGGCTGGTAGCCTTTAGCTGGCCAAAAACGACTATTATCAGGTGTTAAGATTTCATCGCCTAATACGAACTGTCCCTTATCATCTAAACCAAATTCGAATTTGGTATCCGCAATTAAAATACCCCGTTCCTTAGCATAAGCCGCACATTTCTTATACAAGGCTAACGTTAATTGACTTAGCTTTTCCATGTATTCAGCACCCTTGCCTGGGAAAAATTTATCTAACCACACGGCTCCTTCCGCCATAGAAATATTCTGGTCATGTTCCCCTACAGGTGCCTTTGTAGATGGTGTAAAAATCGGTTCTGGCAGTTGAGCGCATTCCTGCAAGCCACTTGGTAATTCAATACCACATACTTTACCTGTTTTCTGATAACTTTCCCAGCCACTACCTGTAATATAACCACGAACAATACATTCAACAGGCAGCATTGTTAACTTTTGTGCCTTCATACTACGTCCTTCAAACTGTGGTTGCTGAAAGAATTCAGGCATATCTTTCGTATCAATCGAAATCATATGATTAGGCACGATATCTTTAGTAAAATCAAACCAGAACTTAGACATCTTATTAAGTACAGCCCCTTTTTCTGGAATCGGTTCTTTTAAAATTTCATCAAAGGCTGATATACGGTCTGTACAAACCATAATTAGGCTATCGCCTATATCGTATAACTCACGAACTTTACCAGATTTAAATGGACTGTATGTTTTCATCTCTTAGTTCCTCCTTATAAGTAATCGTTACTCTATTAATTATTATTATAAAACATTTTCCTTGCTTTTACTATAGAGAAGTGTCTTTTTCTATGTATACATAAACCAGCTCATCACCTAACAAATTTGTCTTCCTAGGTAAAAGCTTATAAAAACAATAAAAGGCTCCCATCATCTTCACCACATAGGTTATATGCCTATAGCAAAGAAACAGGAGCCTTTCTCTTTTTATGAATTTACTTTTCAACTAGGCCTATATACGAATCAAAACCACCAATATTCTTTACATTAGTATAGCTCATAGATTCCATAGCTTCCCTAGCCTTTCGAGCCCGCATACCGCCCTTACAATACACAAAAACAGGGGTATCCTTATCAGGAATCAAAGCCCCAACCTGATCAATGCGTGCTACATCCACATTTTTAGCCGCAGGAATATGCCCTGCTAAGTACTCTTGTGAGGTTCGTACATCTAGTAAAACAGCCCCTTCTGTTTGTTGATATTGAAAAACGCCTTCTCTTATTGTATCTATCGAACTTGACATCCTATCTTCTCCTTTTATTTTCTAGTACTAATTAACCTTGAGCTAATTAACCTTATGATGCTAGCCAATCAATGGCAAATTGCGCATATACGGCTGATGCTTCTGCTAATCGTGAATCATCTACCTTGAAATCGGCCTGATGATGACCATGAACAGCATCAAGCTTAGGGTTTCCTATGCCGATAAAGGCAAAGCAAGCTGGCTTATCCGCCATATAGGCAGAAAAATCCTCTCCTGCCGTTACCTTAGTCATTAAGGAAAGCGCCTTTTTACCTAACACATGGGTAACCGTCTTGGTAGCCAAAGCAGACATAGCCACATCATTGATAACCGGCTGTACGCGAGCTTCATAATCAAGCCTAGCCCGCCCTCCAAAAGCTGCTGCTGTATTCGTAACAATTCGTTCCATGGCTCCCCTAATCCTATCCAATTGTTCTCGTTTAAAATAGCGAGCTGTTCCTCCTAAAACCGCCTTATCAGGAATAATATTCCAGCTTGATCCCGCTTCTATATGTCCAATAGTCACTACTGCCGAATCAAGGGGATTTGTATTTCTTGATACAATGGTCTGTAAATTCATTACAATGGCGGAAGCAATAACAATAGGATCGACTGTCTGCTGCGGTTGCGACCCATGCCCTTCTTTACCTTCTACCGTAATCGTAAAAATATCGCTAGCTGCCATACGTTCCCCTGCCTCTACCGATATCTTGCCGACCGGCAGATCAATCCATACATGTCCACCAAAAATAGCATCTGTCCGCTTATACCAATCACCAACAGACATCATATAATTAGACCCATGACCTGTTTCTTCTCCTGGCTGGAAGAGCAAAAACACCCTTCCTTTAATCTGGTCTCTTACCTGCCATAGCATACGTGCCGCACCTAGGAGAATAGCCATATGAGCATCATGACCACAAGCATGCATCTTACCTTCCTCTTTAGAAGCATAAGAAAGCCCCGTCTCTTCTTTAACTGGCAACCCATCAATATCTGCCCTCAAAGTAATAGTCTTTCCCTCATCGGCTTGTGACGCCTCGCCCTTAATCTCTGCCACTAAGCCAAGGCCCCTATCTGGATTAATCGTATAAGGAATACCTATCTCATCTAACTCCTTAGCAATCCACTTAGTCGTCTCTACTTCTTCAAAACTAAGTTCTGGATGCTGATGGAACTCTCGTCGCAGGGCCTGAACATAGCTCTTATGATCAGCAATTAAGTCTTTAACTTCCATAAGTCTCACTCTTTTCTCTTCATTCTTTACTCTTTATAGGGTACACATACATTTTGGCTTATCGGACAAAACAGATTGGTCCTATAAGTCTAATTTTTTCTACATAACCTATTATACGCATTGAATCCTTCGAGCAAAACGGCAACTATCACTATCCTGCCTAACCTTTTAAAAAAACTTTACCTACGCTTTAAATTATACTTTCGAAAAATCCTCCCCAAAGAAATTTCTAAGCCTCTTTTTTATTCTACATAAATTATTTTCCAAACTAAGTAGCTAACCGCACAAAACAAAAAGAGACTTGCACCCTCATTGTGAGTACAAGTCCCCTTTTATCTTAAGAATTATTTTATTTATTCTGGCTTTTTAAACTTAGGTGACGTGGGGCATGTTTCTGGTGTAACATCCTTACGAGCGCCTAAATCAGCACTACGATCAACAAATGATGTATGTAACAAGGATTCCGACATTTCCCCTAATGGTTCACCAAGGAATTCTTCATAAATTTCCTTAATTTCTGGATTTTCATAACTGGAGCGTAAACGCATAACATCATCATGGCTATAAATACCGGCGATACGAGCTTCTCGTGTTTTCTGTGCCATCGGTAATTTAACAAGCGGCTGTCCGCCACCACCAATGCAGCCACCTGGACAAGCCATCATTTCGATAAAGTCAAACTTTTCGCCTGTTTCCTTCATATGATTCAAGAAGGTACGAATATTTTTACCGCCATGAACAACAGCTACATGCAAAGTTTTATCGCCAATCTGTACATCCGCCTTTTTAACACCATCCAAACCACGTACATCCGTTAAATGTGTCAATGGTTCTGGAGATGGTTCTTTACCTGTAATGTACTTATAAGCTGTACGCATAGATGCTTCCATAACGCCACCGGTGTTACCAAAGATAACGCCTGCACCAGATGCCTGACCTACATATTTATCAAACTGCGATTCTTCAACCGTCTTAAAATCTACCCCTTCGTCACGAATCCACTGAGCAAATTCACGTGTCGTTAAGCTAAAGTCTGTATCACGAAGACTGTCATCATTCCAGTATTGAGCCGCCTTGTTTTGTTCTGGGCGATGTACTTCAAACTTCTTAGCCGTACAAGGATTAACTGATACCATGACGATTTTTTTAACGTCAATATCCATTTTCTTTGCAAAGTACGTTTTAGTCGCTGCCGATTCCATGGCAATACAACTACGTGTAGACGATAAGTTAGGAATAAATTCTGGGAAATAGGTTTCACAGAACTTAACCCAAGATGGGCAGCAAGTTGTAAACTGTGGCGTTGGTGCACGACCTTCTGTTACACGAGCAATCACTTCAGCAGCTTCTTCCATAACTGTTAAGTCGGCACCAAAGTTTGTATCAACCACATAATCAACACCTAAAGCCCGTAAGGCACCTACCATTTGATTTTCTAACCATGTACCTGGCTCATAACCAAATTCTTCACCAATAGCAACACGCACAGCTGGTGCGGTCTGCACAACAACTACCTTGTCTGGATCGGCAATAGCTGCTTTCACTCCATCCAGTTCACTACGTTCATACATAGCGCCAAATGGACAAACAGACGTACATTGACCACAGTGAATACAAATTGGCTTATCTCCTGTCGATTCTAAATCGTAATAATCAAGTACACTCATGGTATCGGCACAAGCACGACGACATAGGGTACAATTCTTACATTTGTCTAAATCATGGATAATGGCAATATTATCCTCTGCAACCGGCACACGACGGTCAATGTGTTCAAAGTGACTTTGGAAACTCATGTTTACACCTCATTATGGATACTAGTTAGGCTATCAAATAATGGGACTTCCCAGTAAAAAACTCCTGTTACTAACACAGGAGCCTTTTGCCTAAATCATTGCCACCATTATACCATAGTTTACATGTCCAATCTATAAATACATAAAAATTAATTCTACTTTTTATCATTTTGTCCGTTGCTTAAGACACATTATTTACAATATCGTAATATTGCAAATTCTTCCTTATTTACTTCATCCCATGCAATCGTTGATAGAAATTCCACAACACCTGCCGCCGTTCAATCTTAGCATTCGTATCCCAGCTATTAGTCGAGCTTACCTGGCCTTTTACATCCAAATGCTCACCGCCTAATAGGTATTGACGCTGTAAAATCATTTCAAAAGGCACCTTAGGATTCCGCATCATATCATACATCGCCATAAAGGTTGTTGTCCGCCCTTTACCTGCTTCACAATGAAAATGAACCCATGCATCCTTAGGCAAATGATTAACAAAAGTAACAAAACGCTGAATCTCTTCTCTTGTTGGTGGCAAATGATCTGTTACTGCAATACGTACATAATGAATACCATTCACCTTAGCCATTTCTTTTTCTGTTTGCACTGTATTAACTTGCATAATCTGTGGGTCAATAGGTTCTTTCTTCTTATTAATCTTATAAATACTTATTTCTTTGCCTTCTATACCCTGCAATAATTCTTCTTCATCAACGATAGCCTGCTCCTGCGTTTTTTCAATATTGCCCCAGTCACGCTTACCATACCAACTAATGGCTGTTCCATTAGCATACCCATGCGACTCCTGCCGTAAGTCAACTATATAAATAGGCCTATTTCCTGCTTTCTTACGTATAGCTGCCACTAAATCTTTCATACCATCAGCCGACGGTTCACCACTCCCTGATATATGCAAATCATCTAACCCTTCTCTTGACGGTAAAGAACTAATAGACTCTCCTTTTACCAAAGCTTCCTTAAACGAAGACTGCGACATCCGAAAATTTCGTGGCAGTTCATCCACATTAGCCATATCTAAACGCCAAAACTGTCCCTTATAATAACTAGCCGGCTTATTAGACATAAACATCCGTAACTCTTCATCCGTAAGGCCCGCTTTTGCTAAATCAACCGCCTTACTAGTAACCTGTCGTTGATTCACTGTTTTACTGATATTAGAAGATGGCTGTGCCGCCTTAGATTTCGCCTTGTTTCCATCCATCAAAAAAAGATTTTTTCCCATAAGAAGTACTTCACTCTGTCCAAGAGTCGGTTCATTAACTAACATGGCAGCCTCCATTGCCTTTGGTAAAGAATTGGAAGATTCCGCCCCTACCATAGCAATACCTACATTTAATAAAGCACCCCATGCCAAAGCACACAAACTGGCTTTTTTCATAGAAATATATCGTCCCACGTCTACAACTCCCTGTATCTATTCCATTCACAACATACATAATGCCTTTTATGATACTAAATACTAAGAAACTCCTTATAAACAATTCATCCATAATACACACAATATATTCTATACTACCCATTAGTAAAAAACTTTTTATATAGATTTCTTTAACATTTCTATAAATCCCATCATTCCTGATTAGCCATAGAAAAGCCCCCCCGCTCTACATCAAGAAAATCCAGAATCTCTTCCCTATCTTCTACTGGCAAATTATGGACTGGCCCATAAGGCTTTTTCACAGACAAAGTCGGCTGCTGGCCAACTAGCATCCATACAATAGGATAAGACCGTGGTTTCACAGCTAGCCGTTCTTCTCCTTTTCCATCCGTAAAATAAATAAGTACATCCACGCCTTGGTGATTGGCTAAGCTAACTACGGGCGTATAAGCCGTTCCCCCATGTAAAGGCAATCTATCTCGTATCTGACTGACATGACTAACCGTATAAAAGCGGCGCACTTGACTATCACACTCAATAACAGTTAGCTCGTAACCATAACTTTCTACAATATGAAACAGCTCACTTAAGACCTGATGATACAAGGCATCCGTCATACTGCCACTACTATCCAAAGCTACCATAACCCGTGCCTTATGACTTCTTAATCGACCTGGAATATCTAGGCGATGTGGTTGTCGGCGATCACGCCGTACCGGTGTTTTCCTGTACTCAGCCTGCAAACGCCCCATAAACTGCTTTAAATACGACTGCCAAGACCAAGCAGCCTTTTTCTTATGTAACTTAGCAACTAGGTCTGCTAATTCACCTGTTAATTGGCCTCTTTCTGCATTTTTCGCATACACTTCTGTAATCGCCCTTACCTCTTCTTCCTCTAAGGAATCGGATGTAAACCACATAGCATGTCGCTGATCTAGCACATCTGCCCTTTTTTCTGACAAATAATCATCCAGATTAACCATCTTATCTTTTAACCCTATCTGCTGATTAGCTAAACATTCTTCATTAATCTCACTACTGCTAGCACTTGGCTCTTTAGACTTCCCCATATGCTTTTTACCTGTAGAACCTTCTTCTACGTGCACCTGCTGCTCATCTGCTTCTATTCGTCGTTGACTAGCCTGTTGACTAACTACAACCTCTTTATCCTTTCTTATACGCTTAGCCTTTTGCGCCTCTTTTCTAAAAGCTATGTGTAACCGTTCCGCATAATATTCTAGCGTCTCAAACATAGGCAAAGCCAAATCATAGACCTCATTCACTTGGGCTACCGTAATCGCATTCGTTGGCAAATAGGTAAAATGAGCATTCACTACCATATCTAAGGCCATATTCGTAATGACTAAGCCATACTTCTTATAAAGAGACTTAGATCGCCAAGGATGCTGCGCTACACAATGAAAAACTTGCTGCGCTAATACTGTCTCCATCTGCTCTGGCGTCTGTGTCAAGAACAACAGAGGATTGACATACAAAACAAACTTACGCTGTTTCAAAGCCATATCTACTATAGTCAGCAAATCCCATTTCCATACAACATGCATTTGTAATAAAAAATAGCCATAAAAGAACTCCGACTCTACCAACCGCATCTTTATCGTATGAAAAATTTCATTAACAGCCCTACCAAACGTCGCTGTTAATTCCTGTTCTAAGGGTACTATTAAACTAACCTGCTTAGCAAAACAAGACTCATCAACTGTATCAAGAGTTAATCCTTTATCCTGTAACCAACATTCGATTCGATTTTGTAAATCTAATATCCGTCCTTGTAAAGACCTCTTTTGGTCACCCATAATTAATCTAAACCTCCTTTCCATTATATTTTTTTATTTTGCTCTGAATCACAATATATTTTGCCTTCTCATAGTCAAATCAGCGCAGATATGAAACCAAGAGAAGTACAAGGTGCTTCCGTTCTCTGCACCTACCATACTTGGCTCCATGTCACGAAGCGCCTCGCCCTTCTCCTAGCCGAATTGACGCAGGCATAAAACCGTAAGGCGTGCAAAATACTTTCACTCTCTGTTCATACCTTGCTCTATGTCACGAAGCGCCTAATGTCTCTTACAATCGACTTGTGCAGCGGAACGAAGAATGGGGCCTCGTAAGACCATTAGGTGCTTCCTTACCCTGCACACATGCATCACAAGTATATAACTTAAAGCTCTATCGGCTCTCCCGATACATAGCAAAATACAAATCCACAAAATCTTTTTCCTGCCACAGCACCTTATACAAAGAAGGCAGTCGATTGCGAATATCCTTCATAATCCCTAGCCGCATATCCTTTGGATAGACCTTCAAAAACATTAATAACCGCTCAACTAAAGTCTGACGTTTATTTTCATCCAAAGCTTGACCCATAATCAGTTCCAACCGACGGCAAACATGCTTAGCCGTCAAATATAAACGAGGTTGACTTTCACTAAACAAGACCTCCTGCCAATCCTGACGAGCTGGTTTTTCAAAGATATCTTCATAAGTAAGTAAAGGCTTTCTGTCTGACTGTAAAAAAGCCATAAGCTCGCCAGCTAAACTTTTACCAATATTGCCACGAAATACATTTTGTAATACCGCCTGACTCCACACATTCGGCTGTGCCTTATACAGCGACCACACCTGAGATACTCGTTCATAACTGCGTGGTGTTGCCGTCAAATCTTCTTCATTATGGTGTAATAAATACTCCGGATAAGTTGCAATAAAAGTCATAATATCCTTATCGATAGAAACTCTCTGCGCCCAATCCAACCACTGCAAATAATCCGTTTCCATATAAAGCCAAACAAAACGATTTTGCTGAGCAACATCCATATCTACCGTCCGATAATCCTCTGAATCTGGTGGATTCATAGCGGCGATAATATGTACAACCTCCGGCAAAACAAATCCATTAATCTCCCGATTCAATATAATATTCATTAACTCTTGTTGCACAGCGTGGTCACAACGATTAATTTCATCAATAAAAAGTAAAACGGTCTGCCCCTTATCAGCTATATCCGCTACTCGCTGCAAACTGCTATGCAAGGCATATACTGTAAGCGGCCTATCCTGCCCCTTAGTAAGAACTGTTGGCAGCCCGCCAATTTCCCCTTCTTTTAGCAAATTACCATCAATAGTCACTACCTGCCAAGCGTGTTTTTTCGCCAGTTCATGCACAAGAGACGTCTTGCCAATTCCACTTTCACCAACGACTACTGGCACCTGCTTAGCTGCTAGCACTAACTCTACACTATTTATCGTATCTATAAAATTCATTCTATGTCTATCCTAGTTCCTAATAAGTAATCAAAACTATCCGTTTTCTAAGTCCACATCGACCATAAATCCACATACAAATAAGGTCAGCAATCAATACTTTAACTTCTCATCCATAGCAATTTGCTTGGCCTTAAAACTACCAACCGCATCAATCAATAACAGCGGATCCATAGGCCAGCGCTCTGATTGCAAGGATAAAGCTGGATTTGTAAGCAAATTTCGTATATAGGCTTCCGATACATCTTCAGAGCTAACCGCTTGTTCAACGGCTTGTTTCATGGCCTGTCCATCTATACCAATAGATTGTGGTACATACGAAGCTACTAACGTATTAATTTGTATCCATTTAAGTACATCCGCCGCCGTATAATCGCCTAGTAATGTAAGCGCCTGCGGAGCTCCTTTAATAGCCATTTGTATTGCCTTCTTACTTGGATGGCTCATATAACGCAAGGCCTGATAGTTTGTCTTTACCGCTGCTAGCTGCACCTTCTCCGAAGGGGCACTTATATATTTTATAGCATCATAGGCCTGTTCTACAGCTTCTATCTGCATAGCCTCTGTCGGCTCTTTCACATATTGAATCGCCCAGCCAGACTGCCGTAAAGCCTTAGACACTACATCTGATGCGGGGTTCTCTATATAGGCCAACATATTCCAGCCCCCATCAATAGCTAACTCCTGCACCGTTCGTGATGGCTCCCTACAATACTGCACCGCCCTAGGCGCATTGGCTACCGCCAACTGCTTTACCTCTTCACTCGGCTCTTTTATATATTGTAAAAGCATACCATTAGCTTCAACAGCTGCTTTTTGTTCCTCTTCACTCGGCCTATCTATATGTTGAATTGTATAAGGGTTTCGTTTAATTTCTTCCAAACGCATCGCTTTTTTATCTTTATTATTCATGATATATCCTTTTATACTCACTACTAACTACACTTAACCAGGATTAACTTACTAATCCAAGGTCCATTGTAACTGCCTATTCCATAAGAGCTGGCTGCCTATATGTAATAGCAAGAAAGTCGACAAAGCAACAGCTGTACACTGGGCAATAATAATACTAATCTGATACAGTACAGCCTCGTTTGGCATAGCACCAGCTAAAATTTGCCCCGTCATCATACCCGGCATTGAAATAATGCCCATACTAACCATATTATTAATAATAGGCAGCAAAGCCGACTCAATAGCTGTACTAACAAAAGGCGCCATAATTTTTCTTGGACGGGCTCCCATATTCATAAGCACAAGAATCTGCGCCCGCCTTGCCTGTGTCTGCTCTCTAAATGTTTTTAAACCTAACATAGTCCCAGTCAGCGTACTACCCACTAACATACCACTAATCGGTATCATGAACTGTGGATTTAAAAAACTTTTTTCAATAACAATATATAACATAAACAAAATAATCAATACAACAGAACCTAAAATAGACAATCCTGTCAACCACCGAAGGACTCGCGGCATCCATAGATTTTTATGAATAACTCGATAAATACAATACCCGCCCATCAGGCACAAATAAAGCACATTAAAATACCAATGAGGATATTGAAAAACATATAAAAGCACATACCCAGCCACAATCAACTGAGCCGTCATCCTAAGACTCGCTACAATAATCGCTAGGCTCTTTGGTATATGACAATAGGCAAATACGCTCAATACCGCTAATAATAAAACATACACCCATACAAAGGATGTATAACTCATTGTAATTGTACCCATATTCTTGCTTTCTCTTATATCTACAAGGAAGTAAGCTGTCTATCTAAATCTTTCAAGATATCTCAACTAAATTCCATAAGCAAATTTAAATAACCGCTCCATTTATAATAAGCTCTTATCAAAATGCTTTTTAACTACTTCTATATCTGGTTTATCACTAACCACAAGCCCTTACTAAAGCATTAAACTAAAGAATCTTAATAGCTGGAAGGATTATCGTCTGCTCTTTATACTCTTTCAATAAATGATCATCATGCGTAATCACTGCCATAGCTAAATAATTTTTCTTCGCCTGTTCTACCAAAACAGCAACAAATGCCTGCGCTGTCTCTTCATCTAAGGCCGCTGTAGGTTCATCCCATAAATAGCACTCTCTTTTCAAAGACAGACAAATAGCATTAAACACCCGTTGCTGTTCCCCTCCTGACAAGGGCTGTACCGGTGTTGTTAATGGCATAGATAACCCACAAGACTGCAAACAGGCTTGCATAACCTCCTCTTTAGGGCTATTCTCTTCTAGATACCTATAATAAATCGCAAAATTCTCAGCTATCGTTCCAATAAACAAATAACTTTGCTGATTAACAAGAAGAACCCGCCGCCTTAAGGCTAACGGCTCTATCCGGCTAATAGACCTTCCCTCTACAAGTACATCACCAGCTGATGCATTAGCTGTACCATTTAATAAACGAAATAAGGTCGTTTTACCACAACCACTCGGACCACTTATAAAAGTGACTTCACCACGTTTAAGCCCTATATCTGGATAGCGTATTTTATTATCAAACACCAGCCCTTTTGTCTCTATATAGGCCATAGCACCCGCCTCAGTTTCTCTAACCGTTCCTAGTAATAATCCTCTCTAATTATAAATAATTCCTTCGTCTTTTACTAGCTATCTACTCATTGACAGGCACTTCTTCCATTGCTATAATTATTTTGTTATACATGCGCCTATAGCTCAGGGGATAGAGCACCGGTCTCCGGAACCGGGTGCGCAGGTTCGAATCCTGCTAGGCGCACCATAATAAATAAGCGGCCTCTCTTTTATGAGAAGTCGCTTATTTTTATAAAAACCGCTTATTTAATGAAAATGTGGTGATTTATATTAATTTACAAGTTCCTTAATCCCAGCGGTTATATCAAGAAGTTTATATAAACTCTTTTGAACTTCTTGACACAACCAGATAATCTATAAAAGAGAATTTATAGGAGGCCTTATTATGGCTACATTAATGCAAAAAGATGCTCTGCTTGAAGGCGTGGCTCAAGCCTTAGGATATGCTGATACTAAGGGTACTAGTAAGGATATAACTATATTAGAAAATATGCAAAATACGATTTATAGTTCTAAACCAGAAGATAGAAGATTTAGATTTTAATGTAATAGAAAAATACATAAAAGAAACAATTCAAAAGTACCAAGACTAAATCTAATCGCTACTCACGCTATTAAAAACAAGCTAAAGAATCTCCTTCCTATTGGATACGTTTGAATAGCTAGCCATTCAAACAATTACTCACTATTCTTACCTATTTACCCTCTGGGACAAATTCTAAACGAAGTTTCATCCCCATACCTTTAGCAAGACGCTTTAACATCGCTAAGCTTGGATTTCTTGTTCCATTTTCAATACGACTAATATCGGCTTGAGTAATTCCTGTCCGATCTGAAAGCTCTTTTTGCGTAAGTTTTAATGACTTTCTTGCCTCAATTAAACTTCTAGTAATGTCAAACTCAGGTTCTAAAGCATCATATTCTGCTTTTATGCTAGGCTTCTTTAACATTTCTTTTTTTTAAACTTCATAATTAGTCATTTTTACACCTCTTTAAATAATCATCCCGAAAGTCCTTTGCCAATTTTATTTCACCTTTCGGTATTTTCTGGTTCTTTTTCACAAATCCATTAGTTAAAATAATCTTTTGGCCAATATAGAAAAAATAAAGGACTCGACTAATATCTGATCCCTGCTTAGCTCGAATTTCAAATAATCCATCCCCTAAAGCTTTTGAATGAGGCATTCTAACTTCAGGTCCATAGTCTTGCAAAATATCTATAACTCTAAATATTTTAGCTAACATCTTATCATTTAAAGAAAGCAAAAAGTTTTTTTACAGGAACCTCTCCATTTTCCTTTTCATAAAATTCCACCTGAAAGCTTTTCCTTATAATCGTCTCCCTACAATTATTATCTCCAACCTGATAATATGTTTAATAAAACATATTATCAATATTTTAATTACTCGTACGTCAATGTTTACCTAAAGTAACTTTTCTACGAAAATAATCTATCCAGCATTCACTTTAACTTCTCCCAAGCTCATCTAGACGTTCATAAAAAATTTGTTATAATAAAAAGGAAGGCCAGCGAGTGTTTAGAGCCACTCAGTCCGTCTGTAACAATTTAATGTTTGAAAACAGCTGTAGTGTCACCGATGCTATAGCCGTTTCAATACCTATTTACAAGTATTGATAATGGAAACCACTACCATAGAGTGCTATTAAATAATAGCACTCTATTTTTTATTCATTCTATTGGATATCAAGCGGTACTTCATGATCTGGAGTTGGAAAGGCTTTATCTACTGCCCTATATTCATCAGTTGTTAACAAATCATTACGTACAGCCAAAAGTTCTTTCATATGTATGACCTTCGATGTCCGTAGTATCGCTATCATCTGTTTTGTGCCAGCACAAAAGCTAATAACACTTGTACTGGTGTCCAACCATGATTAGATGCCACTTCCTTAACACTACAAAGCCCTGCTACCTATAATTCCGTTCTACCATTTAGTTCCGCCCTGCCATTTAACGCCCATACAAACCAGTAAAACGTTGATATACATATCTTGAATTTAAATGCATAGGCCCATTATTAAACATACCAATACCAAAAAAGAACTCTATAAAATTATTAAAGCCTTAAGTTGATACCTCTACATAACTAATACATCTGTGCTTAGCAACTGACACTTTCAAGCTCGCCCCGACAAGCTTTTTATCACAAATCGCTTTATCTCTTTTTATGTATACTGACTTCAATTCGTAAAACAGCCTTATGAAGAACTTACCTCCATTCCCTACTTGTGCTATTATCTAAGTAAGTTCTTATTGTTATGCGTACTAAGCAAAGGAATGTATATGAGGCCTATTTATGAATATTTCACCATCTATTGCCCAACAAATTGTTGAAAGCATGAAATCAATCATTAACCAAGATATTAACTTCATCAATACAAACGGCACCATCATTGCCAGCACAGATAAAAGCCGTATCGGCACCTTTCACGAGGCTGGCAAATATGTGGCGGATAACAAGCAGCCTATCATCATCGATGCCAACGACCATTGGCAAGGCTCACGGCCTGGCATCAACCAACCCGTCACTATTAACGATGAAGTAGTCGCCGTTATTGGGATCACGGGAAAGCCACAAGAAGTAACAACCTACGGCAGTATCATTCGTAAAATGACAGAAATCCTTATCTTACAAGAAGATTTCCAATTCATGTGCCAGCGCGAACAGGAATGCGACCGCATGCTCTTAGAGGATCTCATCTTTTATCCAGACGATTTCGCTGACCGCTGGGATGAAGCTACCCTAAGCAACTGGCGTTCTAATGAAGATTACAAACGTATTATCATTATAAAGCTTAGTCAACCAACAGATTACTTCTTTCAAGAAGCCCGCTCAACACTAACGAGACAAACGCTGGTACAGCCTCGTATTTTCCGTAATAGGCTCCTCTTTATGGAGCGGGAACAAAATCTAGTTATTCTCTATAAAGAAAGTATCGACAAAAACCTTGCCTACTGCCTAGACCTGATTAAGCAACAAGCCTTAAAGCAAGATAATCAGCTATATATAGCCTATGGCAGCCAAGTCCATCGCGATTTTACCCTTTCCTACAAGGATGCTCAACTGGCCTTAAAATTCGCCTCAAAGCAAGTCCTCTCGCCAACAGATACAAAAGGTAATACCACCATCCATTACGATAATCTAACCATAGAGCTATTACTAGCTAAAGAAAACCAACATCGCCAAGAAACCCTTTGTAAAAAAGTACTAGGCAAGCTAACCAATAAAGAACTAGACGAATTCTACACTATCATTTTACAATTCGAAAAATACAACGGCTCTATCGCTCATGTATCAGAAAAACTCTTTATTCATAAGAATACCTTACAGTATAAAATTCAAAAACTACTACGCCTTACCGGCTATGACATGCGCCAATATCATGACTTTATGATACTCCGCCTAGCTTTTACCATTGCTAACGAATTAGGTCGCTAAGCATATATTTTCAATATACAAAAATCCCTACTTACGTTAATCAACATAAGTAGGGATTTTTCTTATTGTATATAGGTCCAATCTCTCAAAAGACGACCTATAGTCTTACCCGCATTTTCTACTAGCGGTTTCGCATTTGTAATCGCTTGCTCCAAAGTCATCGGTTGATGCACAATATCTAATACCAAGGATATGCCCTTATCATAAACAGCTTCCGTATCTAAAGCGATACTGCCCACAACAGCTACCGTTGGTACCCCATGTCGCTTACCCGCCATAGACACCCCAACCGGGGTCTTACCAAAAGCTGTCTGATTATCCATACGCCCCTCTCCTGTAACAATTAAGTCTTGGTCTTTTATATGGTCATCTAGCTTAATAAGATCCAGCACGACATCAATACCACTCTTCATTTCCGCTTGAGTAAAAACTAAGAGCCCATAGCCAAGACCACCAGCTGCGCCAGCCCCTGGCGTATCTATATAATCTTTACCTAATTGTTTTTCTACTAGCTCTGCAAAATGCCGCAACGCTTGATCTAATTCTTCAATCATAGCCTCATCAGCTCCCTTTTGCCGACCATAAATATAGGAAGCGCCTTCTGGTCCGCACAAAGGATTTTTAACATCAGATAAAATTCTTATCCTTGTTTCTTGCAATTTAGGATGTAAATAAGAAATATCAATAGTCTCTATCTTAGCTAGACTCTCTGCCTTAGGTAACAGCTCTTGTCCCTCTTTATCTAAAAAACGCACTCCTAAGGCCATCGCCATCCCCATACCGCCATCATTGGTGGCGCTGCCACCAACACCTATATAAATCTCATCTGCTCCTCGATCTAAGGCATCAGCTATCATCTGCCCCGTTCCATAAGTAGATGTTAACATAGGATTTAACTCATCTGACGCTAGTAAGGTAATACCCGACGCCATAGCCATTTCCATAACGGCAATATTGCCTGAAATGATTCCATACTTAGCCTCAATCGGTCGACCTAACGGATCTAATACACGTACCTTCTCATAGCTACCTTGACAACCTGCTACAATAGCATCTACCGTTCCCTCCCCGCCATCAGCTACGGGAATCTTCGTAATCATAGCATCAGGACAGGTCTTACGAATCCCTTTTTCGACCATCGTTTCCACTTCAAGACTAGACAGACTACCCTTGAAAGAATCAATAGCTAATAATACTTTTTTGGGCATCTTACATTCCCCACTTTCTTATTCTCATAAGCTCTAAATTCTACCCCCTTTATATATCTATCATTTACTTATGTTCAGTATAAATAAGAAAAGAAGGGCTTATATATGTTATGCGTAACATATGTAAGCCCTTGCCTAGATATATCTCTCTACTAAAAAACTGAATTTAGCTTAAACACCACTTCTAAATGCAGTGTTCCACTTACCATCTATTCATCCTGTGCTTTCGCATTCCATACAAGAAGTGCTAAGAGCGTCGACACAAAAGCCGCACCAACCCAAAACTCTGTTGCATAGCCGAAATTATATACTTTTACGCCATTCACCAGGGTAATAGTCATTAATTTACCGGTTACAAACTCCTGTATAGCCGCCCCGGCATAAGACAAAAGCCCAATCATACCCATAGCCGCCCCGGTAACACGCTTAGGTACAATATCAACAGCCATTAAGCCACCCATATAACAAACCAAGGCGCCCATGGTAAAACCATAAACCGTCATACTAAGAAGATCTGTATAGAAAGATTCTGGTGCCCATACAAAAGCGGCAATTGATGCGGTATATAAGAGACCATAAATAAGAGCTGGCATATTTCGTTTTGAATTGAAAAAGCGGTCTGAAATCCAGCCACAAAGAAAAGCTCCAAAGATACCTGCTACCTGCACATAGGCCATAACACCAGCAGCACCCATCATATCGTAGCCCTTTTCACTTGTTAAATACACAACGCCCCAGCTTTCAATGGCGTAACGAGCAATGTACACACACAAAGATGAAAAACCTAAAATCCAAACGGCTGGATTTTTAACAACGGCATTCCACTGCATGGCACCTACAGTCTGTTTCTTTTCATTTTCCACTTCTTCTTCTGTCTTTTCACCATAATAGACAGCGCCATTTGGCAAGCCTCGTGTTTCTGGACGATCACTCATCGTATTATACAAAACAAGTGAGCCTAACAAACTAATCACACCAGCTGCGATAAAGCCCATGTGCCAGCTATAAGCTGTTACAATAGCTGCAATCGCAAAATAGGCAAAAGAAGAACCTAAATTATGACTGGTAAACCAAATACCATATAAGGTACCCCGCTGCTTATTGCTAAACCACTGATTTAAAGCGACAATGGAAGGCCCCGCCCCAAAGGACTGGAACCAACCATTTAGCCCCCATAAAACAGCTAGCGGAACAAAGGAATTAACTAAGCCCATACCCGCCATAGTTACGGAGGAAATAAATAGTCCAAAGGTAAAGAACCGCTTATTATTCATACGGTCAGCTAAGAAACTATTAACAAATTTCCCAAGCCCATAAGTAATAAAGAAAACCGAACCAATAATCCCTACTTGCACAGGATCAACAATCCCCGATGCCAAGAGCGGTTTCTTAATAACTGCATAACTCTGCCGAATAATATAGTAAAAAGCATAGCCAATCGTAATCGATATAAAAACCTGCCAACGAATGTAGTTAAACTTGTGTTTTACCTCTGCCTCATCGGTAATCCGTGGGGCATCAGGGCCTGTCTTAAAAATTCTCCACAAAAAATCCATAACTACGTCTTACTCCCTTCACAAACAATCTTACCTTGCTGATAAGTACAGACATAAAAGAGCTTCCATAAGTACTATCTCTATTTCGTATACTTATCTTTACTTTCCTAGAATAGCATACACTGTTATGCCTCGTAAAGTATATAGTGTATACTTTATTTGTGTTGTTCTATGCAAATTGTTTATTTAAAACTTGCTCTAACACTTTAACTGCTGTTGTCAATAAATTTTCTACTTTATCAAGGTGTATAATAAACCTATAGCGATATCCTTCATCGCATCGATTAATCACATCTCACATTGAAAGGAGATTACCATGACTAACTTTGCACCCAACCAGGCTGCTATCGTACCAGAAGGCGTTTTTATTATCGGCACTTACGACGAAAACGGCGTACACGTACACAAGAGTCAACATGTGAATGCCCCTATCATCGAAGAATATCCTGTTACCCTTGAATGCAAAGTTAAAAACTACGATGAAGCAACGGGTATACTGACAGGAACTATCGTTAACCAAATTGCTGACGACAGCGTTATTACTGATGGCCATATCGACTATGACAAGTTAAAACCGATTATCTTTGATATTGCCACAAAATCCTACCGTGTCGTTGGTCCTGTTGTTGGCAAAGCCTTCCATGATGGCTTAGCATTAAAGAAATAACTTCTACCCACACGACCACAAAAAGCGCCTCTACTAAGCCCCCCCTTAGTAGAGACGCTTTTTTTCCTTTAATCAATCACCACGAGGACTTACTTTTCCCCCTTTAATGTTCGATTAAAGAACTGTATAATTAAATTTACAATATCTGGCTGCACCCAATACACGCCACCATGACCAGCCCCTTTAACTATATATCTCGTCGAATCTAGGCCATGCGCAATTAAGGCCTTATGAAGCAGTTCAGTCTGACTGAGCGATACAATAACATCCTTATCCCCATGCATAAGTAAAAACGGCGGTGTCTGTGAAGAAATATAAGTTATTGGATTAGCCGCTTTAGCTCCCTTGGGATTCGCCATAATACCACCATCAATACCACCAAATACAGGCGACCCATTGACCCATAAAGCTTCAGTCGCTCCTGCACTACGATGCAATTTTTGTATAGCTGGCGAATAATCCGCCCCCACTTTAGTCAAGTCAGATAGACCATAAAAATCAACAACCGCCTGCACATCACTGGATTCATTTAAGTAATCACCTACATCAAACTGTTTGTCTCCATTAGTCGCACCAGCCATAGCAACTAAATAACCACCAGCACTACCACCCCACAAGCCAATTTTATTAGGATTAATATTATACTGCTTAGCATGGGCTCTTAAAAAGCGTACCGCCGCCTTAACGTCTTCCAAAGGCTGCGGAAAAACGGCTGTTGGCGCTACCCGATATTCAATACTAGCCACAACATAACCAGCCTTAGCCAAATCCATTTGTAAATCCGTATAAGAATCTTTATTGGCATTAATAAAGCCACCACCCGTTACATAGACAACACAGGGCATAGGTTCTGCCTGTTTAAGCCGTAAGATGTTCATCTTCATAGCTACATTTTCATAACCACGCATAGGCACCTGTTCATACACAACATTAGATACCATGGTAATCATCTTATCTGTTAAGGGAAGTGTAATAGTACCGCTCCCCTCTTTTGTTTTAGCCGGAACAATACGTGCCTTATCTATAGCTATCTTATTCTTATCTTTTATCACCATATCTTGCCTACCTTGATTTAATTCTTGTTCAGAATCAACCATACCAGAACTAGTCTGCAACATACTGTCAGTCATTACTCCACTTGCTGCTTGCACTGTATTATTTAAAGTCACTACTGGCAACAAGGCGAAACCTAAACTAACACCTACCATAGCACTAATTCTTTTTATCCATCAACTTGATTGACTTTCCGATTCATACCTATCTCCCCACAGAACAAACCTGTCTTTATTAGCAATGATTTTATACGACTCTACCAAGTAATCCTATAACCTACAAACCAAATATTACTTATCTCGTCTTAACCCTTCTATAAGTACTTGACCAGTCGTCATATTAGCCGGCTTTTCTAGATCACTGGCTCCACTCTGATTATAGGACACTACCGAATAGGTAACAGCCTTTGGATAGTTAACTGCCTTTAGCCAATCGTCTGGGAAAGCATAGGTCTTATTCTTAATCTTTATCGTCTGTGGTACCACTATCTGCTTATCTTTAGTAATGCCTATACCAAGTACACTAACACCAATAACACCAAAGCCAACAGACCACACTTGGCCATACCCATTAGCTATTTCTCCATCAAGTAAAGTCGCCACGTCTTGTTTAGCTGTTTCCGACAATTTGAATTTATCTAGACCAGCCAGCAGCTTATCCTTAGCAGCTTGTTCTGCCTGTCCTAAGGCCTGCTTAGATTTATCGGCTACAGAGGCTTCACTTTCTACAAATCCATAGCCTTCAGCGGCTATGTACTGCACGCCATCTATTTTTTGACTCAAACTTCGCACACGGAAAACATCCCGTATGCCTTGATAAATCAGCTTGAAC
>CAMBIX010000011.1 GCA_945867815.1 uncultured Veillonellaceae bacterium | reverse complement strand
ACTTAGAACTTAGAACTTAGAACTTAGAACTTAGAACTTAGAACTTAGAACTTAGGTCGTTTATTGAGTTGAATGAGAAAGGGTTATAAAAATGGCACAAGTGGCAGGAAATTTACAACGTATTCATAATGGGGTTCGTCGCTATGCGATTACGCCTCGCATTCCCGCAGGTTTTGTACAACCAGCTATGTTACAGAAGATTATTAATGTAGCTAACGAGTTACATGCAACTTTAAAGATTACAGGTAGTCAGCGTATTATGATTACTAATTTAAAGGCAGAAGATGTGGATAAGGCTTGGGCTATGCTAGGTATGGAACCAGCCTATATGAACTCTAATCGTGTACGCAGCGTTAAGATTTGCCCAGGCACAACTTTTTGTAAACGAGCAAAACAAGATAGTGTTAAATTAGGCATGCAGTTAGAAAAGAAGTACATTTCTAAGGAAATGCCATCAAAAATGAAAATGGGCGTTGCTGGTTGCACTAACTCTTGTACAGAGTCTATTACTAAAGATATAGGGGTTATTGGTACTGTCAGCGGCTGGCAAGTATATGCTGGCGGTAGTGCCGGTGCGCATCCTCGTTTTGGTGATTTAATTGCGGAAGTAACTACAGAAAAAGAAGTACTTGATTTAGTTGACCGCATGGTGACTTTTTATAAGGAAAATGCACATATTGAACGGATGGGTGAATTTATTGACCGTATTGGGTTAGCTGCTTTTAAGGAAGCCGTATTAGGTGATGATTATGTAGCCAATGCAGCTGATGAAGAAGTAGCGCAGGAACCAGAAGTGAAATTACCAGGTCAAGGAAATGACGGCATTGGTACAGAAAATGGAGCGACTCGTGTGCAGGCTGGGGATCCTATCACAGAAAATTCTCTTATTCGTGATATTATAGAAGCCTATCCAAACACCATTCCAACCTTCCAATCCATCGGTATGGGCTGTCTTGGCTGTCCATCTTCGACCATGGAACCTTTGTGGCAGGCCGCACAGATTCATGGCGTAGATGTTAATGAGTTAGTAAGTAAGTTAGAAGACGTTCGTAAAGGAGCTTAATATGTCAGCATTTTTAGGGAAAATTCATTTCTGGTTATATCGTAAAATTCAGTTAGTCAATGAACGAGAAGCGTTAGTGTTGGAAAAAGCAAGAGCTTCGGTAGGTGATTTAGCTGATGAATTACATGAAACAGCAGTAGATACATATGGTGAATCTATCCCAGCAGATGTACCGTTAGATCAGGTGATTGATACAGCTAATATTCATGGGTGGTTACAGGGACAGATTGAACAGTCTACTGTACGAGAAGCGTCTTTTATTAAAGATTTATTAGACTGCGCTGGGGATGAGGCGATTGAACCTGTATTGGCTGCCTTTATGGAACAGGGCATGGCTTGCGGGGCTGTTGCTCGTGATCAGTTACCAGAAGAAACAGCATCAACTATTTATGATGTCATGCAAAATTTTTATTTAAATGGTATGCCTTGTGATGGTAATGATGATGTTGTTGAAAATACGGAAGATGTCTTTACTTGGGGTGGTGACCATCGCAATCAGCGAGGTAACTGGGCTAAGGCTGGCGTGGATCCGCGTTCTATGATGGCTGCCTATCAGGCTTGGTTTACTGGTTTTGTAACGGCTATTTCGCCGCGGTTTGAATTTCTTGTATTGCCAATAGAGTCTGGAGTGCCTAATTATTCGATTGTAAAGAAGGCATAAAGCCAGTTTATTCTTTTCCTCGCGAGCTATGCTATTTTTAGGTGCAGGGGATGGAAGCACCTGACGGTCTTCAAAAGCTCTGTTCTCCGCTATGCTTCGCAAGTCGTTTTGAAGAGACGTCAGGCGCTTCGTGATATAGAGCCTTGAAAAAGATAATAGAAGGATATTATAAAATTTTGTTAAATATATAAAATACTTATAGGAATTACTGATAAGCTTGTGGAAGTAATTTAATATAGATAGAAATAGTGCGTTACTTGCGGATAAAGGAAAGGATGATAGGTATGGCATTTGGTAAGCAGGCTGAAAAACCGGGTCTTTTATTTGAAGGTCCTAATTTTAAGGTTATGAAGAAGGTTGGTCAAGCTGGAGATACAGTTGAAAAGCACAATCATCCAGGTTATAACATTGTCTTTACTGTTGTTAATGGACAGGTTCAGGTTGTCCTTAATGATGTAGAAGAATATTTCTTGGTACCAGGTAAGATATTACAGTTTGACGGCGATAATTATGTAAAACCAACTTTCATTGAAGATGGTGCGATTGTAGTTACCCTTGTTGAAAAGGCATAAACACAAAATAGAATTAAATTAGAGACTATGAATAGGCTATGTTTATAGTCTCTTTTTTTGTGCTTCTCATCTAATAGCAGCTAGTTTTGAATCCCTCAGTTTAAAGATTTCATGTATGTCTTCTTTCCTTGCATAACAAACTAATAAAGAATAATGGTTTTTAAGAATATCTCCAAGACCTTTGTCATATAATTTTTACAAATTGTCTTTTTCCTAAAAACATTTGAATATTTACACTTGACATTATAAACTAAGTTGGGTATACTACAAGCATATTTAAATATAGCGATGACGAAGACAGCAATAGGAAGGGTTACAGAGACTTGCCGGTTGGTGTGAGGTAGGCGAATGACTATTGATTTCCACTTCAGAGTTTCAAATGATGAATTTGACGGGAATGCCCGATAACGCATAGCAAGTTGGTTATTATTGAATAGTTTTTTATTGAGTTGGCCCAGTTATTTGTGAATTATAAATTGGTGCTAGGCGATGAAAGGTTATAGATAAAGTAACAAGTTGGGTGGTAACGCGGGAGCAGCTCTCGTCCCTATAAGGGACGAGAGCTTTTTTTTATAGTGTTTCACGTGAAACGGATTCAGGTCATCCCCTCGAGGCTCTGTCCTGACGCAAGTTGTCCTTAGGAGTAGCCCCAATCCTTAAATGAGGATAAGGCTTATAGAGAATAGAAAAACCAATTTAGGTCATTCTCTCGAAGCGCCATCCTGACACAAGTCGCTCTCGGGGATAACATGAAGCTTTAAATAAAAGATAGAGTTGTTGGAGTATTTATAAATTGAGAAAGAAGAAAGAGGTAGTGTATGAATCGAGTATATAATTTTAATGCAGGTCCATCGGCTATGCCTTTGGAAGTGCTTAGAGAGGTACAAGAGGAGTTTCTAGATTTTAATCATACGGGTATGAGTGTCGTCGAAATTAGTCACCGTAGCGCTGCTTATCAGGCTATGCAGGATGAAACCGAGACTTTATTAAAGGAGCTGTTACATATACCTGATGGTTACCACGTTATCTTTATGCAGGGTGGCGGCAGTATGCAGTTTATCTTACATGCCCAGAATTTTTTAAGGCATAAGGGCGCCTATGTTAAGACTGGTTCTTGGTCAAGTAAGGCCCAAGAGGCGGCTAAGTTTTATGGGGCGACCTATGAATTGGCTTCAGGAGAGGCACAGAACTATAAGGCCATTCCTTTACTTACAAAGGACACGGTAGATTTACAGCCAGATACAGATTATGTATATATTACATCTAATGAGACAATACATGGACTTGAATGGAAGACTTTTCCTAAATTAGGGGTACCACTCATTTGCGATATGTCTAGTGATTTCCTATCACGGCCTGTTGATGTAAGTCAGTTCGATTTCATCTATGCGGGGATTCAAAAAAATGTAGGCCCAGCTGGTTGTGTTATAGCTATTGTTAAGGATGAATTTTTAGAAAAAGCGCGGACAGATATTCCACCGTATTTGCAATACGCTACCTTTGTAAAAAAGGATTCTACTTATAATACGCCACCAGTCTTTTGCATTTATTTTGTTAATAAAGTACTTCATTGGTTAAAGAATTTGGGCGGTCTCGATGTAATGGAAGCTCGTAATAAGAAAAAGGCTAAACTGATTTATGACGTAATAGACAATAGCCAAGGATTCTATATAGGACATGCAGAGAAAAATTCACGTAGCCTAATGAATGTAACGTTTAACTTACAAACACCAGAGTTAGAAAAACGTTTTGCAGAGGAAGCAACCAAGGCTGATTTGATTGGTCTTAAAGGACATCGATCTGTTGGTGGCTGCCGGGCTTCACTTTATAATGCGGTTACACCTGAAGGCTGTGAGGCTTTGGTTGATTTTATGCAACGCTTTCAGACTTTGCATAGTTAAGTCATAAAATGTAGGAATTGTTATGTAAGAGATTATAAGATGATGTATTTAAGAATTGAGAGAGGATGAGTTATATGCGTATTTTAGTTAGTGATGATGTACAGGTAAAAGGGATTGAAGCACTTCGGGCTAATGGTTATGATGTGGATGTAAAAAAGAATTTAGATGAAGATGCTCTAGTAAAAATTATTGGTGATTATGATGGCTTGATTACACGGTCCATGACACATGTAACACGGCGGGTTATTGAAGCAGCCAAGAACTTAAAGGTTGTTGGTCGTGCTGGTGTTGGTGTTGATAGCATCGATATTAAAGCTGCTACAGAACATGGCATTGTTGTTGTGAATACACCAGAATCTAACACATTAGCTGCTACAGAACATACGGTGGCTATGATTATGGCCATTACTCGTCATATCCCACAGGCACATAATTCCTTAATGGCAGGCCATTGGGATCGTAAGACGTTTACAGGTATTCAGTTACAAAACAAGACCATGGGAATTATTGGCGTTGGTCGTATTGGGTCTCGTATTGCTAAACGTATGCAGGCTATGGAAATGCGGACAATTGGTTATGATCCGTATATTCCTAAGGAACGAGGCGAACAGTTAGGTGTTGAACTTGTGGATTTAGATACACTTCTTAAAGAAGCTGACTATATTACTATGCACACACCGCTAACAAAGGAAACGCGGGGTATGATTGGTAAAGATGAAATCGCCAAGATGAAGGATGGTGTTCGTGTTATAAATGTATCCCGTGGTGCTGTCTTAGATATTAATGCTTTGGCAGAGGCTCTGAAGTCGGGTCATGTAGCAGGGGCAGCTATTGATGTATTTCCAACAGAACCACTAACGAAAGATATTAATCCATTTATTGGCATGGATAATGTGGTTATTACACCACATTTAGGGGCTTCGACAGTGGAAGCACAAGAAGGCGTATCTGTAGATGTGGCGTCAGGTGTTATGGCTGCACTTAGGGGTGAACCTGTACCGACAGCTGTTAATATGGCACCTATTCCTAAACAGGTGTACGCACGAATTAAGCCTTATTTTGATTTGGTAGAACGGATGGGTATCTTAGGAACAGCTATTAGTAATGGCGCGGTTACGGGTGTTAATGTAGAATATATTGGTGATTTAGCGGATGTGGATACAGGTTTGTTGACGATGGCTACCTTAAAAGGGATTTTAAATCCTATCTTGCAGGATTCGGTTAATTTTGTTAATGCCCCTGATTTAGCGAAAGCACGTCGTATGCAGGTACAGGAAACGAAGAAAAATAGTGATCCAGAATTTGTTGATGCAATTCGCCTTATTTTACAAACAGAAGGTGGCGCTGTACATACGGTAGTGGGGACTTTGTTTAATAAGGGCGAAGGTAAGATTGTAAAAATCGACGATTATCGCGTTGATTTTGATCCTAATGGGTACTTATTGCTAATTCCTCATCGTAACCAGCCGAATATGATTGGGCAGATTGCGACGATTCTAGGGCAGGCTGGTATTAATATTACGGGCATGCAGGTTGGTGAAACAGCTGGTAGTGAAGAAAGCATTATGGCTTTAGCGGTAAAGGAAGATATTCCTAGTGATATTTTGTTGAAGCTGCGTGGTATTGATGGACTTTTAGATATCAAAGTCATTCATTGCGAACCGCAAGAGTAATTTATGATTGGATTCAAGGAGCGGACGTGGCTAAAGGGCTTTTGGGGATTGGTATTTCATAAGTTCCCTAAAAGAAATAGTAGGCGATTCGTGATATAGGGCCTAGTTTACAATACATAGTCATCGACTCGTGATAGGGTGTTGGTAGATGGGACATAGATTAGCTGATAAAAGGAAGTGACTATATGGTTAGGATTATATTGGTGCGACATGGGGAAACAAAGTGGAATATTGAAGGCCGCTATCAGGGGCAGGAAGATACAGAGTTAAGTCAACGCGGGCTTGAGCAGGCAGCAGCCTTAGCTAAGGGGCTAAGAGATGTTTCTATTGATGTTTGCCTATCGAGTCCTTTGCAAAGGTCTTATATAACAGCTAAGGCCTGCGCTGATGTACATGGTCTACCTGTGCAAAAGGATGAATGCTTAACAGAGATTAATCATGGCGTTTGGGAAGGGCAGCTGGCCAAGGATATTGAAGCGCAGTACCCTGACTTGTTTCATAAATGGCATACAAAACCAGGTGGATTACAGATGCCGGGACCAGGTGGTGAATCCTTAGAAGATGTGCAACAGCGAGCTAGGAAGGCTTTTGAAGAGTACGCTAAGCACTATGAAGGGAAAACCCTTTTAGTGGTAGCCCATGATGCGGTAAATAAGGCCATTATTTGTGATTTGTTAGGCCTATCTATGGATCACTTTTGGCAAATTAAACAGGATAATACGTGTATCAATGTGCTTGAAAAGGAAGGGGATACGTGGCGTATTGTCTTGCTAAACTCAACGGCTCATATGGGTTATTTGTTTAGTGGTATAGAGCAGGCTGGATTATAGTGCATATGTGTTTTATCATAATTTATAAGTCATAGATAAGACTGTATATAGGGACGATGAACCTAGTATTGATCGGGGCATCGTCCTTTTTTTAGATTTTAAATATAAATTAAGCATAAGATATAATTTGCCTAATAGAGTATTAGGGAATTTGATGAGCTCTAAAGACGCCTTCAACTTCAAGTTGCAAGTTATAATTTGCAATTTAAGAAAACAATAAGAAGGTTTATGATTATTACTTTTCGTAATAAGAAAATAGAGGAGAAGAAAAAAATATAAAAAAGATTTTGACGTTTTCTCTCTGGTTGAATGTATATAAGTGTAAGGCGATGAAAGATATACATTCTCGCAAGTTATTTGTAGTCATTAGAAAAGGAGAAAACACAATGACAGCAGAAAAAGAATTACAGATTGTATTAACTGATGAAGAAGGCACAGAAGTAAAGGTAGTGGTTGCTGACCCTAAGGAAGGTCTTACAGGTGCCGATGTAGAAAAAGTAGGCCAATTAGCTATTGCTAAGAAATTCTTTCATACAGGTAAAGGTCACTTGGCAACAACCTACAAGGGGGCTCAGTTAGTAACAAAAGAAACGACAGTGTTAGCTTAAGGTGAATGTATGGACAATCGTTGGCTAAAAGTTGTCGAGATTGTGTATGTAGTGCTCCGCTTTTTACTTATAAATAAGCGACCGTGATGGCTTTGGTAGCGTAAGTGGTTGGAGAGTTAGGTAATGGTCGGAGTTTACTCGTTGAGAAAGTAGAGAAAAGGAGATATTCATATGGCAGAATTAGTAAGTGAAGTAATTAAAATGCAGGTTCGTGTAAATAAATCGGACGACCGAGATAAGGTGGTTGTTAAATCCTATAGCTTTGGCAATATTAATAATGGCCTTAGCGATACGGATGTAGAAGAAATGGGAGCTGCTTTGGGTGCGTTGTTTAATCGCCCATACTTGGGCGTAGCTCGCGTTAACACAGCTATTTATAATGGCTAATAAATAGCCAGGTTAGGACCTATTTTACTAACTTATGGGAGTTTATCTTATATACGCTTTGTAGCTATGCAGACGGTGATGGCTATATAAGACGGTCTGAATGGGGCTATGCAGGTTAGCATTGACCAAGTAGTTAGTATAATAGTGTCATAGTTAGTTATGTTGAAATTAGTGAGATTGTATATCTCATCCATTACAAATTTTATAAAAGCGTTTATTTATAGCGTCTTATACAACAAGGAAGGCTGTAATCGGATATAAAATATCTGGTTGCAGCTTTTTTGTATGTGTGTGCCCAGCATAGGGGCAGTCGTAAAAGGCATTTGGATGTTTTGCATATACATAAATATACAGCTATTATAAAGGCGGTAACTAGTGTTTGACGTTGTGGTAACTTTACGTATTTCGATATATTAAAAAGGGGTATTATATGATTCAATATAAGCAAAGGTTTATACATGTCACACCTAATTGTTCGCCAAAATTTCTGTCTAATGGTATAATATAAGGTACGAAAATATACGTTGTCTTAGTGAATGAGGTGAGACTGTGGAGGAAACGACCTGGAGTCATGGTAAAATTACCGCTGTCCAGATTGAAAATGAAATGAAAAGCTCCTATATTGATTACGCCATGAGTGTAATTATTACGAGAGCCTTGCCGGATGTTCGAGACGGTCTTAAACCAGTTCATCGTCGTATTTTATATGCGATGCATGAAACAGGTATGACGCCGAACAAGCCTTATAAAAAATCAGCCCGTATTGTTGGGGATGTACTTGGTAAATATCATCCACATGGAGATAGTTCGGTGTATGATGCAACAGTACGGTTGGCACAGGATTTTAATACCCGGTATCCATTGGTAGACGGACATGGTAACTTTGGGTCCATTGACGGCGACTCTGCAGCCGCTATGCGTTATACTGAAGTACGTATGGCTAAGATTACCACAGAAATGTTGGCTGATATCGATAAGGAAACAGTCGATTTCATGCCTAACTATGATGAGTCTTTACAAGAACCAACCGTATTACCGGCTAAGATTCCAAACCTCTTAGTAAATGGGTCAGCTGGGATTGCTGTTGGTATGGCTACTAATATTCCGCCACATAATCTAAATGAAGTGGCCGATGGACTTATCATGCTTATTGATAATCCAGACGTGGATGTACCAGAACTAATGACGGCTATTAAAGGGCCAGATTTCCCGACAGGAGCTTTAATTCTTGGTCAAGAAGGTATTCGTAAGGCCTATAGTACGGGACGCGGCAGTATTAAGATGCGGGCGCGGGCAACGATTGAAGAAATGAATAAGGGTAAACACCGTATTGTTGTTACGGAAATCCCTTATCAGGTTAATAAGGCACGCCTTATTGAAACCATTGCCGGCCTTAGCCGCGATAAAGTTATTGATGGCATTACGGCTCTTCGTGATGAAAGTGACCGGCAAGGTATGCGCATTGTTATTGAATTGCGGGCCGATGTACAGCCGGACATTGTTCTAAATAAGCTTTATAAGCATACGCAATTGCAAGATACGTTTGGCGTAATTATGCTGGCACTTGTTGATGGTCATCCACGTGTATTGACTTTAAAAGAAGTGCTTAATTACTATTTGCAACACCGCTTGGATGTGGTTGTTCGGCGGACGCGTTTTGAATTAAATAAGGCGGAAGCAAGAGCTCATATCTTAGAAGGTTTACTTATCGCTCTTGACCATATTGATGAAGTGATTCAGACGATTCGCTCTTCAGAAACTGATGAAATTGCTAAAAAGGCTTTAATTTCTAAATTTGGTTTAAGTGAAAAACAAGCTGTTGCTATCCTAGATATGCGTCTACGCCGCCTGACCGGTTTGGAACGTGAAAAGATTGAAGAGGAATATAAGCAGTTACAGGCTTTGATTGCGGACTTAAAAGAAATCTTAGCTAGTGAAGCTCGTCAGCGTGGCATCATCAAAGACGAATTAACGGACATGAAGAATAAATATGGTGACCCTCGTCGCAGCGAAATTACTATCGATACGTCAGAATTAAATGTAGAAGATTTAATCGCTGATGAAGAAATGGTTATCACCTTAACTCGTCAGGGTTATATTAAACGGATGAATGCCAATGTATATCGTAACCAGCATAAGGGTGGTGTCGGTGTTATCGGCATGAAGACGAAGGATGACGACTATGTAACGCAGATTTTACATGTACGGACACATAGTACCCTCTTGTTCTTCACAACAGCGGGTCGCGCTTATCGTTTGCGTGGCTATGAAGTACCAGAAGCATCCAGCCGTAATTCTCGTGGTACAGCTATTATTAACGTGTTACCACTTAATGTAGGTGAAAAGGTAACGACTATGATCGATTTAGAACATGTAGAAAGTACCTTTAATCTATTTATGGTGACTAAGAATGGCTTTGTTAATCGTACATCCATTGAAGAATACCGCAATATTCGTCGTAGTGGTTTAAATGCCATCTCCTTACGTGAAGGGGACCAGTTAATTGAAGTGTGCATTACTAATGGTGGCCAAGATGTCTTATTAGGGACTAAGAAAGGCATGGCTATTCGTTTTAATGAAGAAGATGCGCGCTTATTAAAACGAGGTGCCCAAGGTGTTCGTGGTATTAAGTTAAATGTTGGTGATGAAGTTGTTGGGGCTGGCGTTTTAACAGATAATGATGAAGCAAATCAGATTTTTACGATTAGTGAAGAAGGTTTTGGTAAACGCAATAGTGAAGATGCTTACACGACACAGAACCGTGGCGGTAAGGGAACGAAGAACTTCCGTATTACAGATAAGACCGGTGATGTGGTGGCTGTAGAAACCGTAACGGATACGGATGAAGTGATGCTTATCTCTGAACAGGGTAAGATTATTCGTTTTGATATGAAGGATATAGCAGTTAAGAAGGGTAAAGCTATTTCTGGGGTCAAGACGCAGAATCTAGACCCAGGTGATAAGGTCGCATCGGTAGCTATTATTGCGCAGTCAGATTTAGAAGACGAATAGGAAGCTTGTTAGGTATAGTTGTAGTGGGGATGCAGGAAGGCTTAATTATCGAGTATATTGAGTAAAAAAGCGGGTGAGTACAATTTTAACATTTAATGAGTTTACCTTAGCGGATAAGCCGAAGATTGATGCTTATTTTGCAGAGCATCATTATGAAGCATCAGATAATTGTTTTACAACCTTGTATATGTGGCAAAAGGCTTATGGCATTCAATGGGCTGAAGAAGATGGTGTGCTCTTTATTAAGGGAGCTGGTAAACGGGAACCTTATTTGTTGCCACCTTTCGCTGGTAAGGATGCTAAGTTTGTTGACGGCCTAAAAAAAGCTAAAGAATGGTTTGAAGCTATGCAGATTCCTTTCTGGTTAAAAGGGGTTAGTCCAATTAACAAGGAACGTATGGAAGAACTGTGCCCTGATTGCTATGAGTTTACAGCTGACAGAGATAATTTTGAGTATATTTATAAGACACAGGATTTGATTACCTTGTCAGGTAAAAAGCTTCGGCAGAAGAAGAATCATCTTAACCAGTTCCGTATGCAGTATACAAACTATGAATACATGCCTTTGACGGAAGACCTATTTGATGAATGTATTACAACGGCAACGGAATGGGTAGAAAACCATGATGAAGATGGTATTGATGATGAACTAGAAGCGATTAAGCTTTTGTTCCGTGACTGGGAACCGTTGGGTCTCGTTGGTGGCGCCATTAAGCTTTTTGGACGGATAGAGGCCTTTACTATTGGTCAGTTAATCAACGAACGGGTGGCTCTTGTTCATATTGAAAAAGCGAATGCGTCTATTCGTGGGTTGTATCAGGCGATTAATAACGAATTTGTACGGCATGAATTTGCTGATACGGAGTTTGTTAATCGCGAAGAAGATATGGGCATTCCTGGTATGCGTCAAGCTAAGGAATCGTATAATCCGGATCATTTTGCTGAAAAGTATGATGCGGTTTTAAAAGTTAAATAAGTTTGAAGCGTCTGCTGTATGGCAGGCGCTTTTTCTATACAGATTATGATTGGAAGCCAGAGTAGGGAAGCATCTAATAATCTTTTGGGATTCCATACTTCGTAAGTTATCCAAAAGAAACATTAGACGCTTCGTGACATGGAGCAAATCAATATTTAGTAGTATGTGTACAGAATCGCCTGCATGGGTGTAGTAGCTTGATTAGGTGTTAGTGTATAATTAGGGTATAGAATCTTGAGTTTAGCTGATTAAAATAATAAGATTGGAGTATATAGTATGGAGTTTAGAATAGCTAATGCGGCGGATACGCCGGCAGTAGAGGATTTATGGGCATATTGCTTTGAGCATAAGGATGATCCTTTTTTTAAGTATTATTTTGGATCTTATTATGAACCGGAGCATACAATGGTCGGCTATGATAAAGATCAGTTAGTTAGCACGGTGCATTTACGGCAATATCAGTTAAATGTAAGAGGCAAAGCTATGCCGGTTAGTTATATGGTGGGTGTGGCCACAGATCCGATTGCACGGCGCGGCGGCATTGGTGGTCAGTTATTAAAGGCCTCTTTAGAAGAATTACATAAACGGGGACAGGCGATAACTATACTAATGCCGTCTAAGGCTGTCTTTTATCAGCAATATGGTTGGGATTTATATGCCCATCAATGGGTAGAACATGTAGACTTAGATACCTTGCGCGGTGTTACCGACCGTACGCTGCATTTCGGACGGGTTGACAAGGTGGAAGATTGGTCATTGTTAGCACCGGTTTATGAAGCTTATACAAAGGGGCTAAGTGGGTATGCGATTCGTAGTGAAGAAGATTGGAAACGCCTTTTAGGCAGTGTATTAGCTGAAGGAGCAGATATTGCCTATGTTAAGAATGAGGCAGGTACAATAGAAGGGTATTGTTTTTATAAACTGGGTGAGCCGACAATTGCTGTGTCAGAAATGGTTTACACTAGCCGTAAGGGACAGCAAGGGCTTCTTAATTACTTGTATAACCATCGGTCGCAGGGCGAAGCGGTGGAATGGAATGAAGGCATGCAGGACAGCGGGTATGTTTTTTATCCTAATGGAAAAGCCGGACACAGGACCATGCCTTTTATGATGAGCCGTATTGTAGATATGGTGGATGCTTTTCAGACGGTGCCGTCAGAGTATAGGCGGGAAGCGACGCTGACCATTGCCACGGCAGATCCCCTGGTAGAGGCTAATACAGGTATATTCCGTCTGCATTTTATCGGTGACGGACAGGTGGCCGTAGAAAAGATTAGTGATGCAGAACCGAATGCGGCACAGTTGAAGCGGGGGATTGTTGATGTGTATGCTACAATCGGCAGTTTATCACTCTTATTAATGGGACGGTTGACGGCGGATGAACTTGTCTTTGAAGGGAAAATGCAGGCAACAGATAAGGCCTTAGCTGTATTACATGAGGCGTATCCAAAGCAGAAGACCTATATTAATGAATGGTGGTAAAAAAAGAGATTATAATTTTCAGCAGGGAGTTTTGACCTACATAGAGAAATAATTATTATAAGATGTTGTGCAGTATTCACAGGAGGTGGCTAGCATGTTAAAGATTGATACGATTATGGTGCCTATGGATGGTTCGGATAGTTCTATGCATGCTTTGGCAAAGGCAGCTGAAATAGCAGAAGAACACGATAGTAAGATTTTATTAGTGCACGTTGTTGATGGACAGAGTTTATTCTCTTATTCCTACGCAGCTATTCCGCAAGCTAGTGAAAAATTAGTCAAAATGGCGGAAGAGCGAGAAGCTGTAGAAGATGCCAATACAGGGGAAGGTCTTAAGGAAGCACAGAAGGCCTTTCAGGAATTGGCCCAGCAGCATGGGGAAGATATGCTAGGTATAGCGGCAGAAACGCTTCCTAAGAATATTAAGGTGGAAACGGAATATGCGGTTGGATCTCCAAAACGCTATTTAGTGGAATACGCAGAAGAACAGCAGGCTGACTTAATTGTTATGGGATGCAGCGGTATGGGCGCTTTAGCTAGTCTTATGCTAGGCAGTGTATCGTCTTATGTGATTGCTCATGCTAAATGCCCTGTGTTAACGGTAAAATAGTATTCTTAATGTTCTTATTATGCATAGTTTTGTCATGCTAGGGAAGAAGTTAGAATCTTTTTAATCGTATTATCATAGTATAGGAGTTGGTTTATTTTTAAGAGATATAGCTTTTCTTGTATAGGACACGATTTAGTAGTAGGTCTTACTAGGGTGTAAAACTTTTATAGAGTGAAATAGAGAGCGATATATAATTCCTCATAGATGATTGTAAATGATTTGTGAGGAAGGGTATATCGCTCTTTGCTTTGTTTACTAGAAATGTATGGGCATGTAAACAAATTTTATAAAAAGTTTATAACTAATTAAGAATAGTGAGAATGGAATTTTTTATGATACATGTGATATATATTTTTATAGTCACAGGAAAGTAGGGATTGATGTGCAAGAGGCGAAGCGTGTTGCTAGTGTTAAGGAGAGAGGTTCAGGGGGACAGGTAGGAGAAGGCAGTAATTTTTGGAGTGAGATTAGGTTAGGCGCTAGGGACTATGTAACTATGCTGGTCTTATTTGTGGCTGTTTGCCTAGGGTATCTACTGTTTTGTGGTAGTTTACCTATTACAGATCCTGTTGAATCCAATTATGCCTTAACAGCTAAGCAGATGTTACAGCATAATGATTGGATTTCACCCATGATTTATGACCGTTATTGGTATGATAAGCCGATTTTTACGTATTGGATGTTGATGCTGTCTTATAAGGCTTTTGGCTTTACTGATTTGGCGGCTCGTTTGCCTGGCGCCTTATTTGGGGCGATTACCATACCTGGTTTCTTTTATATGATGCGAAAGATTGTTAAGTCATATGGACCGGCTTTACTTGGAGCCTGTGTATTGATGACGTCCTTTGAATATTGGTATTTAGCCCATGCTGTTGTTACTGATATGTATTTATTTTCCTTTATGCTGGGTATTTTCTATTTTGCCTATCAAGGGTTAACAAAGAATTCAAAGGGTTATATGTGTGGTGCTTATGCCATGGCGGCTATGGCAGTGCTTGATAAGGGGCCAGTAGGGTTGGTATTGCCAGGTTGTATCCTTGTCATCTTTTTATTATGTTCTTGGGCCTATAGTAAGCGATTAGATCGTTCTAATGGTTCATTAGCTTCTCCTTCTTTTCGAGGGGTATCTTTAGGGCATCGCTTTTATTTGTTATTTTATCCACCAGCTATTCTTCTTTTCTTAATCATAGCCCTTCCTTGGTATATTGAAATGTATCGCATACACGGACAGTCTTTTGTGGATGGATTCTTACTTTTACATAATATGGAACGGGCTACGGTGTCAGAACATCCTCGCTTTGATGTGTGGTACTACTATTTATTAGTGATTCCTGTGACCTTAATGCCGTGGGCTTTTATGACCTTATATGGAATGAAGCAGAGTCTAGTTAATTTGTATCGTGCTTTTTTCTCTCATGCCTTGCCGGATTCTTTAGAAATTAACGTGGATAACATGAGTCAAAGTGTGGGTCAAAGCCAAGTTGGTCAGTTTGACATTCGTGCCATACAGACTGAGGCTTTACTGGCAGGGGTGTTTATGCCTAAACGGGCCTATATCGAATGGCAGTTATATTTATGGGTATGGTTAGCAGGTATTGTCCTATTCTTTTCTGTGGTAGCGACTAAGTATCCAACCTATACTTTTCCAGCCGTTATTTCTTTGGTCGTCTTAACGGTAGAGGGCTGTCAGCATCTGCGGACTTGTCAAGTGTCTTGGCGCCGGATAAAAACGGCTTTGTTACTCTATGTACCTATAGCGGCTCTATGTTTTGGACTTTTTAAGGCGGCTCATAAGTATCTGGGAACGGGTTTGCCCTTACTAGTAACTGTAGTGATAGGTGCTGTTGTTTTAATTCTTATAGGTACTTGCCTGTATGCTTTTAAAGCAAAGCCGTTGGTAAAGGCAAAGGTAAGTATGATAGCAGAGGAAGCAGTTAGTGAACATAGCCAATTTGAGGGCTTAGAAGAAGAATCGTTAGCTATACAGAATGATAATAAAAATGTAATAAATCTTGTTAGCAAGGGAGAAAAAGATTTCGGTGATAGAGGTGTTACGGCATTGCTGGCAGGAACTATCGCGAGTATGATTATCTTATTTGGTGCCTTGGCGGCGTCTTTAGGTCCTATTATTAGTGCCCAGTCGGCTAAGGCGTGGGCTCCTTATGTGAGCCGGATACCAGGTCAGTCGGTATATATATATGATGATTATTTGACCTCTCTTAACTATTACTCAGATAAGCGGATTACGCGGATTTTAACGGCCCCATTAGATGAGAAGAATATTTGGGAAGTCGGCAAATACGTTATGCCGTTAACGTCTAAAGAACAGGCGGCTAGGGATTTACAAGTAAAGCCGGATATGGTTATTTTAGTACCTAAATCGGCTATAAAGTTTTATAAGGGAACGGCCTTATATCAAGAAACAAAGGCTTTACCAGATACGCCGAAGGGTTTATATGTTTTTGTTAAGCGGTAATAGGGTAGACCTAGTGGCTTATAGCTATTTTATGAGGGGGGGATAGGTTGCGTAGGCGAAAATAAGTAAGGTATTTTCTTGCTTAAAGAGTCAGCCTCCTAATGATATGTATTCAGAAATAGGGATGCGTAGCATAAGGAGGGTGGCTCTTTTTTATAGCTTTTTATAGGAAACGTGGTATAGTAAGGCTTATGTTAAGAAATAAAAAGGATGGATAGTTAAAGATAGAGAAAGAAGGCATAGTATGCAGTTAGGACCTATTGAAATTGGTCAAGGACAGGTCAAGGTAATTGTACCGCTCGTAGGTCGGACGCGGGATGAGATTATAGAAGCGGCTAAGGATGCCGCTGTCGCACCGTGTCAGGCTGTGGAATGGCGGGTAGATTATTTTGAGGAAGCTTATGCAACGGGAACCGTCTTAGGTCTCTTAGATGAATTACGAGCTATGTTAGAGCAAAAGGCACTTATTTTTACTTGGCGAACTAAACAAGAAGGGGGCCAGCAGATTATCTCTGGTGAGGATTACTATACCTTGTTGGAGAAAGTTGTTCGGTCCGGTCAGGTTGATGCGGTGGATGTGGAGTTTGCCTATTATCCAGACAAGAGGGCTGCTCTTATAGAAGCCAGTAAGGCTAGTGGTGTGCGTTTACTTATGAGTCAACATGATTTCAGTCGTACGCCGAACGCGGATAGAATAGCGAGTCAGCTCTTGGCTATGCAGGAAGCGGGTGCCCATATAGCTAAATTTGCTTGCATGCCTCATAATGCAGGGGATGTATTGGCCCTCTTGTCGGCCACCTATCAGGTGAAGAAGCAGTATCCTAAACGCCCTCTCATTACTATGGCTATGGGCGAGTTAGGAATCATTAGCCGCCTAGGTGGCTATGTGTTTGGATCCGATATGACCTTTGCCTCTTTAGGGTCGGCCTCAGCACCAGGGCAGGTTAATGCCTATCAGATGCGAGATGCCTTGCTCATGTTAAATAGAGATAACCGTAATGATTAGCTATTTTATAAGCGATTATTATATAAATGGATAAAGAATAAATGGATAAAGAAATCTTGATGGCATCGATTTTGTGATGAGTAGCAGTGTAGGTAGCATTAGGGATGTTTATTAGCTGAATAATTAATAGCTTTATACACATGACTTATAAGAAATGGTGGTTATAGTAGAAAAGTACACGTTTTGCATAAACTACAGAAAATATAGGCCTTACTATTGCCTTTTACGGAAAATCATTTGTATAATAGACGCAACACGTAGTAAAGGAGTGACGAAGATGAGTATGCTAATGAACAAGAATGTATATGCCTACTTTAACTTTATTAGCTTGTATGATAAAGTTTATTTGGGCTATACTTAATCATTAGCGTACTAATTCGTACTTAGTATATAGAGGCTGCCCAGTAGAGGCAGCTTTTTTTATTCGTATTGCGTGATAGTCTCAGAGAGAGTACATAGAGACAAGTAGGATAGTAGAATGGTAGTTGTCACAGGAGGAAAAGACTATGATTATCACATTAAAATCAGGCTGTAGCAAAGAAGCGGTGCAGGAATTAATTCATGATTTAGAAACAACTTACAATTTAGATGTTTTCTTATCTGAAGGGGCAGAATACACCTTGTTAGGTCTAGTGGGGGATACGGCTTCAGTAGATAGTCGAATTATTGAATCCTTAGATATTGTAGAAAAGGTGACGCGTATTCAGGAACCATATAAAAAAGCAAATCGTAAAATGCATCCAGAAGATTCTATTATCGATGTGAGCGGCGTCAAATTTGGCGGCGGTCATTTTGGCATTATTGCTGGTCCTTGTTCTGTAGAATCAAGAGAACAGGTAATTAGCATTGCTAAAGATGTAAAGGCTGCTGGCGCAGACATGCTTCGTGGCGGTGCTTTTAAGCCACGTACTTCACCATATTCTTTCCAGGGTATGGGTGCTGAAGGTTTGGAGCTTTTATTAGAAGCTAAAAAAGAAACAGGCATGCCAATTGTATCGGAAGTTATGGATGTATCTCAGTTGCCGCTCTTTGAAGACGTAGATATGCTTCAGATTGGGGCGCGTAATATGCAGAACTTTACGTTGTTAAAAGAGGTTGGTAAATTACGTAAACCAGTCCTTTTAAAACGAGGGCTAGCAGCTACTTATCAAGAATGGTTGATGGCGGCTGAATACATTATGAGTGAAGGCAACGAACAAGTCATCTTATGTGAACGCGGTATCCGTACCTTTGAAACAGGTGTTCGTAACACCTTAGATATTACAGCTGTACCTGTTATGCATGAATTAACGCATTTGCCAATTATTATTGACCCGAGCCATGCCGCTGGCATGAGCCGTATGGTACATCCATTGTCCTTGGCTGCGGCTGGTATTGGTGCTGACGGGCTTATTATTGAAGTTCATAATGATCCTAAGAAAGCCTTATGTGATGGGCCACAAGCGCTCCACCCAGAAGAATTTGCAGCCCTTACAAAAGATGTGTTTGCTATTCGCCAAGCCTTAGAGACGGCTCATAAAAAATAAATACGTACAGTGTAAGCTGTCGGCAACCACAGACGGATTGTCGGCAGCTTTTTTACTAACTTTTATAAAGAGGAAAAATGAGGTGGTGCAGTGAATTTACTAGGTACCAGAGTTAGCAATTATTGAGTGCTGGTGTAAAATAGATGGTAAGTAGATGAAGATAGATTAAAGGGCTTAAAATCATTGCCTAGAGGGGTAAGGTAGTAGGCTTACCTAAGGTGAGATAGGAGATAAGAATGAGTGTGGTAAAAGTTCGTACGGGGAAAGCTTATGAGGTACATATTGAAAGAGGCAGTCTTAGTCGATTGGGTACGCAGCTAAAGGCTATAAAACCAGAAGGTAAAGTGGCTCTCATTACAGATAGTCAGGTAGAGACGTATTATTTAAAGCCATCTGTGGATTCCTTAAGAGACGCTGGCTATGATGTGGTTACTTATGTTTTTCCTCAAGGAGAAGCACAGAAAAATAGTGATGAATTGTTAAAGATTGTTAATTTTTTAGCTGATGAGTCTTTGACGCGTTCGGATATGGTGGTTGCCTTAGGTGGCGGTGTTGTTGGTGACATGGCGGGCTTTGCGGCGGCTACTTACTTACGAGGGATTGATTATGTGCAGGTGCCGACTAGTTTGCTTGCTATGGTGGATTCGTCAGTAGGCGGTAAGACGGCCGTTAATTTGCCTAGTGGAAAAAATTTATGGGGCGCCTTTAAGCAGCCTATCTTGGTCTTATGTGATCCAGATACCTTGCAGACTCTGCCGGAAGATGAGTTTATTAATGGTTGTGGAGAAGTCATTAAATATGGCATGCTGGGTTATCCTGAATTATTAGACCAATTAGAAGCCAGTCCTTTAGTGGATCATCCAGAGGATGTAGAATCAGTTATTGAGCAATGCGTTAAGATTAAGGCACAAGTGGTGGCTAATGATGAGACGGAAAAAGGACAGCGTCAGTTTTTGAATTTTGGACATACCTTTGGTCATGGTATTGAAAAGGGGAGTCACTTTACGGTTCATCATGGTTACAGTGTGGCTATTGGTATGGCTATGATGATGCGGGCTGCTGGTAAGGCAGGGGTGTTAAGTCAAGAGGAAGTTAGTCGATTTTTACATATTCTAGAGGCTCATCACTTGCCAACGACTACCGATGTGCCTTTAAGTACTATCCTTGATATAGCTAAGCATGATAAGAAGAGTCATGGACATACAATTAATCTAGTCTTGCCAGCTGGTTGGGGCTATACGGAGCTTAGGACGACAACCCATGATAAATTGGCTGCTTATGCTGTTTTATAGATGATTGTTAGATTGAAGGGTTAATCTATTGGATTTTATGAGTTATGAGATGAATGATTGAGATATTATAGGAGGAAACTTATGCGGGTTGTTACAGCCAAACCGTTAACAGGGACTATAGCGGCTATACCAGCTAAGGCACATGCCCATCGGGCTTTTATGGCTGCGGCTTTAGGTGATGAGGTATCTACGTTTCGTTGTAGCCGTCTGTCTAAGGACATGGAGGCTACCTTAGATAGTTTGGAAGCCCTGGGGGCTAAGGTTAGTAGGCAGGATGCTCAGATTAGGATAGAACCTATAGATGGGGTGCAAGAGCTAGGGGCTATCAGACCCAATGAATCAGGAACAACCTTACGATTATTGTTGCCTATTGCAGCAGCTATTGTAAAAAAAACGACGATAGAAGCGAAAGGGCGCCTTCCTGAACGGCCTTTAGAACCACTTTTGTCACAGATGAAGGCACATGGGGTAGACTTTAGCGAGGATAAACCACCTTTTATTATGAAAGGTTTATTACAGGGTGGTGACTTTCACATGGCCGGTAATATTAGCAGCCAGTTCTTTTCAGGGCTCTTGTTGGCCGCCCCTTTGTATGGCGGTGGGCGTATTACAAGTGATACAAATTTACAGTCTAAGGACTATGTGACCTTGACAGAACAGGTTATGGCTGATTTTGGTATTACCGTAGAAGAAACAATGGAAGATGGTAAATTGACATTTACTGTGCCAGCCCATAGTCATTATGGACATGTACGAGATTATGTTATAGAAGGGGATTGGTCGAATAGTGCTGTGTGGTGTGTAGCGGCTGCTATGACGGGGTATCCGCTTACGATTACAGGTGTGTTAGCTGACTCCGTACAGGCGGATAAACGCATTGTACCTCTCTTAGTTGAGGCAGGCGCTGGCGTTTTGTGGGATAATAGGCAGCTCTTGGTAACGGGACAAGCTTCTAAACCGATTCGGGTTGATTTAGAACAGTGCCCAGATTTGTTGCCTGTATTGGCTAGTTTAGCCTTGGCTATTCCTGGTGAAAGTGCCTTTGTAAATGGCGCCCGTTTGCGCCTTAAGGAGTCGGACCGATTAGAAGCGGTGGCGGCTTTGGTGAAAGCCGCTGGTGGGCAGGCCCGTTTAGAAGGTGACAATCTCTATATTCGAGGGACGGGTCAGGTAAAAGGTGGTTTGGTAGACTGCGTAAATGACCATCGGCTAGTTATGGCGGGTGCCTTGTTAGGCTTAATAGCAGAAAAGCCTATGATATTAAAGGATAGTCAGGCCATTGCCAAGTCTTATCCGGATTTCTTTGATGATTGGGCATCGATAGGAGGAGATAGCTATGAGCTCACAGTTCGGTAAGACGTTGACCTTATCTACTTTTGGCGCCTCTCATGGGATGGCCATTGGTGCTGTCATAGATGGCCTGCCTTGTGGGCCAGCCATTGATATAGAGAGTTTGCAAGCCTTTTTAAAACGGCGGGCTCCTGGACAAAATAGATTAACGACCCAGCGTAAGGAAGGGGATGTACCTCATTTCTTGTCTGGTTTAGTGGATGGTAAGTTAAGTGGATCGCCCTTAGCTTTTTATATAGAAAACACGAATCAACATTCTAAGGATTATGGTAATCTGAGGGATATTCCGCGGCCGTCGCATGCAGACTATACAGCCCAGCTTCGCTATGGGGAAGGCGTTGACATGCGAGGCGGTGGTCATTTTTCAGGACGCTTGACGGCGCCTCTCTGTGTGGCTGGAGGTATAGCTCTTCAATTATTAGCAATGAAAGGCATACAGGTAGCAGCGCATTGTTATTCGATTGGCCCTATAAAGGATATGATTATTGATGCGGTTCATCCAGATATGGAGGCCTTGATTAAAGCTGGACAAGAAACAGTACCTATGGTGGATGTGACAGTAAGAGAGGATGCGGCTCAGTACATCGATACGATGCGGAAGGAACAAAATTCAACCGGTGGTGTCGTTGAAGTCTTTGTTACTGGCTATCCAGCAGGTATAGGTAATCCTAATTTTGACGGAGTAGAAAATCGTTTGGCTAGTGCCTTTTTTGGGGTACCTGGTTTAAAAGGGATAGCTTTTGGTAGTGGTTTTGAGGCGTCCGCACATACAGGAGCGGAAGAGAATGATGCCTTTACTATGGCGGCTGATGGGCAGACGATTGTAACTAAGACCAATCATTGTGGCGGTATACAAGGTGGTATTACAAATGGTATGCCTCTGATCATAAAAGCGGCGATGAAACCGACGCCGTCCATTGCCCAGGAGCAGGATAGTGTAAGCCTGTCTAAAAAAGAAAACACTAAGCTAATTATTAAGGGACGGCATGACCCTTGCATTACTTTACGGGCCGTACCTGTGTTTGAGGCCGTAACGGCTCTTGTTTTATTGGACTTTTTATTACCAGAAATGAAGGAGTGGAGCTAATGGCTTTTGGTTTGTTAGGGCGAACCTTGGGACATAGTTTTTCTAAGACGATTCATGCAGCACTAGGACTTACTGATTATACATACTATGAAAAAGAGCCTGATGAAGTCGCTGATTTTTTTCAAGATGAGTCTATACAAGGGTTAAATGTAACTATCCCTTATAAGGTGGAGGCTTTGCGAGCTTGCCATCAAGTGTCTGAGATAGCTAAGCGCATTGGTTGTGTTAATACTATGGTGCGACGTAATGGCAGATGGTTTGGCAGCAATACAGATTATGCGGGTTTTCAATATATGTTGCGTCGGGTTAATATAGATGTAAGTGGTAAGCGCATTCTTATTCTTGGGGATGGGGCGACATCCAAGACGGTACATACAGCGCTTAGCGATAATGGGGCGGCTCAGATTGTTCATCTATCTCGTCATCAATCACCGACGTATGAAGAAATAGGCGATTATTATGAAAGCACAGACCTTATTATTAATACAACTCCCGTTGGCATGTATCCACATTGTCCGGACAGTCTTGTAGAGATAGACAAGTTTAAAAATTTGTCTGGTGTGTGTGATGTTGTGTATAACCCTTTACGGACAGGGCTCTTGTTACAAGCTAAGAAGCAAGGTCTTATCTACACAAATGGGCTTCCCATGTTGGTTGCCCAAGCGGCTTATGCGGAAGAACTTTTTCTTCATAAGACCTTTACGGATACTATGATTGACCAAGTGTTAACCAAGCTCGAGCAACAGTTAGAAAACATAGTCCTTATTGGGATGCCTGGGGCGGGGAAGACCACTATTGGTAAGATGGTAGCAGAAAAGCTGGGTCGAACTTTTGTAGATAGTGATGATTGTATTACTGACCAGGTAGGATCGATTGCTGATTATATCCAAATTAAGGGGGAAGGCGCCTTTCGTAAGGTCGAAGGGGAGGTTATTGCTGACTTAGGTAAACAGACGGGGCTTGTCATTGCTACTGGTGGTGGTGTAGTGACTGTGCCGGCTAATCATGATAGACTTGCACAAAATGGCAAGATTTTTTATATCCAGCGGGCGCTAGAAGAGTTAGATACAGAAGGTCGCGTTTTATCGCAAGGGGGACTTGAACGGCTTAAGGCCTTAGAGGCTCAGCGGGCGCCTTTATATGAGGCTTTGGCTGATTATCGTATTGAAAATCAGGACTTAGATAAGGCAGTAGGAGCCGTTTTGAGCCATTGTTTATAATAAGTGTGTTTTTATAGAGAATTTATTTAGGGTCTATTTCTTATGGCTAATTATGGCTAGCATATAGGTAGTTAAAAGCATAAGGACGATGCGTTTAAGAGGGTTGGTGGTAGATTGACATTACGTAAGCAGATTTGGTTGTCGCACTTTACTGTGCTCTTAGTGCCGCTCTTGGTTACTTTCGTTATTATTGTTATTGATATGTGTGGGGTAGCCCTTTTTATTCATAATGGTATACAGTTTTCTATTGAAGGACCGCGTCAGTTCCGCACCTTTAGTACCTTGTCGGAAGAAATATCCTATTATTGTACCAAGAAAAACGAAATTGGTTGGCTTAATTTTTACTATTCTCTTGTGTCGAATAGTTCCTATTATGCGACAGTTTCTAAGAATGGACATATTGTTTATGCCAGTGGGGACAAGCACGTAGGACCAGAAGGTATTGCATCTATGCAGCTGCCTATGGGTGTAACGAGTGAAAGCTTTTATTATGGAAATCGTGAGATACTTCTGTCTACTCGTGTAGATGGGAAAGACTTGTATCGCTATGAGCTCTATGTTGACTTGGCGCCTCATGGGTCTGATAAGATTATGGACCATGCCTTTGCTGTTTTCTTGGCGTTAATACCTATTAGTGTGTTGGCGGCGGTTATTTTAACGACGGCTCTTGTTGTTCGTATGTTTTTACATTATATACGGCGGCCTTTGCAGGCCTTGGACGATGGTAGTCGGCGTGTCATGACCGGTGATTATACGTCTAAAATTGATTATGATAAAAATGATGAGTTTTTACCGATTGTAAATAGTTTTAATGAAATGACTACCCAACTGCAGGCTACAGAGCATCTAAAGGCATCACAGGCAAAGAAGCAGCGTGCCTTGCTTACGGGGATTTCTCATGATATTCGGACGCCTTTAACATCCATTAAGGCTTATGCGACGGGACTGTTAGACGGGATAGCTAAGAATGAAGAAAAGCGACATCATTATTTGGAAACCATTGTGCGTAAGACGGATGAACTAGATGGTCTCTTGCAGCGGCTTCTAATGTTGACGGCGCTTGATTCCTTGCAGGATAGCGATACCTTAACGCCATTAGATCCTAGGGAATTAGTGGCTGATTATATTGAGCAGAATAAATATGGTTATGAAGAACAAGGACTTTTCTTAGTCGAAGGGGAACCTATATATTGTGATAGTTTGTCCGCTGATGCAGGGGAAGGCCTTATCCTTATGGATCGTACCGTTTGGCGGCGGGTTTTGAATAATTTTTGTTCTAATTCGGTGAAGTATAAGGATGAAGCCACTTGTACAGCGACGATTTCCTTAGCTTATGCGCCAGATTCTGTATCTTTAATCTATGCCGATACAGGGCCAGGTGTACCTAAGGAAACCTTGGGGCGCCTGTTTGATGCCTTTTATCGGGTGGATACGGCACGGACACGAACAGCTCAGGGCAGTGGCCTTGGCTTATCTATCGTAACGAGAATTATGAAGTCCTTAGGCGGTAGTGTACGGGCTGAATTGAATCAGCCAAGGGGCTTGAAGATTATTTGTACCTTCCCTTTGTATAAGGATGCCTAGCTATTTTGAAGGTGTGTAAAGTTTATTTGCATAGTAGTTTGTTTTATAAAATAATTTTGATTGGTATTAATTACAAGTTAAGAAAGTACTAGGAAAGAGTTTGTTTGTATGCACGCTATGTAGAGAAACTTAACATTTAATCCTATAAGCTGAGGATATAGTTAGAAAAAATCATTAAATTATTTTGCTATATAGACAGATGTTGATAGTAGAAACATATACATATTTTAATGCGTAGGGGGATAGCAATGGCAGAGGAAGCAGCAAAGATTCTAATTGTAGAAGATGATGCAGATATTGCAGGTATTGAGCGTGACTATCTTGAAATTGCTGGTTATGAAGTAACCGTGGTAGACAATGGTGAAGATGGGTTACAGGAAGGGCTAAGTGGCGACTATAGTCTAGTCTTGTTAGATGTTATGCTGCCAGGCATGTCTGGATTTGATGTATGCAAGCAGTTACGGCAGAAGATTAACATACCTATTTTGATGGTAACCGCACGTCATGATGATATTGATCAGATTCGCGGTCTAGGTCTTGGTGCTGATGACTATATTGAAAAGCCTTTTTCACCACCTGTTTTAGTAGCTAAGGTAAAAGCACAAATTGACCGCTATAACCGGTTGGTTAATATGACGACGGCAGGGGAAGAGGATTCGCAAAATGATGTAATTGAAACGGAAACAATTACTTTACAGCGTAAAACGCACCGTGTGTTTGTTCGTGGCAAGGAAGTATCTTTGACCAATAAAGAGTTTCAGCTATTGGAATTCCTCATGCTTAATAAAGACGTCGTATTCAGTCGAGATGATTTATATAATCACGTATGGGGTCTTGATTCCTTAGGCGACTCGGCGACGGTAGCTGTACATATTAACCGCTTGCGGGAAGAAATTGAAGAAGTGCCAGCCAAACCAGAACACCTAATGACAGTATGGGGCGTGGGGTATAAATTCGTACCATGAAAGCGGACTATCTATCAACGAAGTTAGCTCTTGCCTTTGCTGTGATTGCCGGTCTTGCTATTGGCAATTTATATTGGGCACAGCCTTTGTTAGCCAATATTGCCACTAGCTTTGGTCTGCCTATTTCTGATGGGGGTATGCTGGTAACAGCGACGCAGGTGGGTTATGCCTTAGGTATTTTCTTTTTAGTACCTTTAGGCGATATAGCTTCACGCCGTAAATTACTGTTGACGGTAATGTCTTTGACTATTTTGACTCTAGTCTTGTGCTTGCTATCACCTTATTTTTGGTTTTTAAGTCTTGCCTTGGTCTTGATGGGGATTTGTACAGTAGCCGGTCAGATTATTTTGCCTTTAACAGGAGATTTAGCGGCACCTAGTCAGCAAGGTAAGCTTATAGGGATTGTTGTTTCTGGCATTACCATAGGGATTTTATTGGCTCGCTTTATTAGTGGTATTGTTGTAGAATTGGCTGGTTGGCGGTCTATTTATCTTTTGGCTGTTGTCTTAAATTTAGCAGCGTTGGGTCTTGCTTGGCAGTGTGTGCCTAGAGGAATTCCCATTAAAAATCACATGTCCTATATGCGTTTGCTCTTAAGTGTGTTTACAACGGCTAAATGCTTTCCCTCTATGTGGACAATCTTTGTAATACAGGGTATGGTCTTTGGGATTATCTTTAATTCTTTTTGGACAGCCATGACCTTTTTGTTAACAGAGACTTTTGCCTTTAATACAGTTTCCAATCAATATATGATTCGTTTGAAATCATATCAAGCGCGGCTGCCTTTTTCATAATGCGATAGTTCTCAAGGTAAGGATAAAGGCTTGGAATATCCAAAATGATTTTCCCGTCAACTACCTTAACTTCGTTTTCGCCGTTGGCTTCAATCCAGAATATCGTTTCCATTAGTTCAACAACATCATCGGTGTCGCAGCCTTTGAAAGTGTTAGAGGAAACATTAAGCTTTTTTGACAATGCCTCAAATGCCTTGTTCCTACACTCACAAACTTTGTTGTACTGAGCAATACTCTCCTCGTTCAGTTCAACATCACTTTCAACTGAAACAACAGCTTCTACTTCGGACAGATTCCTTAATCTCATAACAATTATCATTCATAATGTCAACGAGCTTGTTTGCCAATGTGATGCTTAAATCATCATTATCTGTATATCCAAGACTCGTTGTTAAGTCGCCCTGTGGATCTGCGTCAATCAAAAGCACCCTTTTACCTTGCAAAGCAAGTCCGGCTCCGAGATTGAGCGTTGTGGTAGTTTTACCAACACCGCCTTTCTGGTTGCTTATGGTAATAACCTTACAATTAGACATCTTTTGCCTCCTTTCATAAAATTTAGCCGAAGAAACATCCCTCGGCTATGTAAATAAAAAAAGACCTATCATTTATTTCTAAACGATAGGTCAAAATGTATGCTATATAGTTTTAAATAAGGCTTTCGCCATCGCCCATAACGGGAATATCAACTGCTGTTGCATCTTCTAAATGAAAAGTTATTACTTTATTGCCTGTTTCTTCATTATATATGGATTCAATATGTGCAGTTTTTATCATCTCTTCTGCGTGTTTTTCATCTGTTTCAAATACTGCCTTGCCTGTGTAACGAAGCCAATGTCCGTCAGGCTTACAGGCAACAACCTCAACTAAAGGATTGTTTACAAGCTGCCTGTAAACATTCTTGAAGTCGCCAACGCCGAAGATTACTTTATCGTCTTTTTCAAGAAATGCCCCGAGAGGTCTAATTTTGGGTTGATTACCGTCTGTTGTTGCTAAAAAGAAAACACCCGTTTCTCTTAAGAAATCGCCGATTTTGCTCATTTATTATTCCTCCTATAAATTAGTGCCTTTATTATACCATAATTTGGTCGGTATGTCAATATAAGCCGACTGAACTTTCAATCGGCTTATACAATATCAAATTTTTTCTTTTTGCATTTACCAAACTTGATAAGCAGTTCGTCAATTCCGTCTGTATATTTTCCTTTGGAAATCAGTTCATTTCGTTTATCCATTAAGCAAGCGACTATGCTGCGTTTATCCGTATCCGTAAAAACTAAATGGTACTTGTTTTTCATAGGTATTCCTCCTTGCAGCTATATATTAGCACATTAGAGATAATTTATGAATTATGCGTTCGGTTGTTTGCTTCAAGTATTTCTTCAAGTGTTCTCGGTCTGTATCTCATATATGTCATCATACAGCCGACATTATACATCTCTATTTTAGCATTGTGAACTTCACGCATTTTTGTTTGTACCTCTGCCATCATTCGCCACTCAAAAGTGCTGTGAACATGACCGTAAAGATGATACCAACCGTAAAAATGCTTATTGTAGCAAGGAATAGGGTAATGACAAAGCACAACACCTGTGCCATCGCCGAAGGATATTTCCTTGTAGTCAACAATTTCAACGAATTGCTGCCTAACATCAGCACTCTTAATCAACTTATGGTCGTGATTACCGATACAGAGATGCTTTCTGCCCTTGAGCCTCTTAAGCAGTTCTGCCGTTTTTGATGCAGAGTGCCAACTTATATCGCCGAGTATCCACACATCGTCATCATCGCTGACAGCCTCATTCCACTGAGCGATTATGGCCCAACGATATCCCCGATGGTTTTAGAAAATCCTAATGCGGATTCCGCATAAGCCGATGCCCATTGTGCCATAGAGGCCTCGCTGGCACCTGCTCCAATCATCAGCAAGAGGAAAACCCAAAAGAGTGGGATGCTGAGCAGTTTTTTTGCAGACAATCCTTGTCCTTCCTGTGTCAAGCGTTCAATGGGGCAGGTCATAAAATTATAGATGTTGAACATGAGAAACGCGGCATAAAGGTAAAATACAAGGACGATTTCACCATCGGAAAGGATGGCGTCCCTGTCTGCATGGCCGGCAGAAAAATGCGCCATGACGGTTCAGAGCCGAAAAAACACCGTCTGAAATTTCGCTGCCCGCTAATGAACCGTTCTACCGGAGAATGCTTTTGCTCCTGCAAGTGCTCGGATTCAAAGCATGGCCGGACAGTCCATTTGCAGATGAAGGATAATCCCCGCCTGATCAACATTCCACCCAGAGACAGTGAAGAGTGGAAGCAGGAGTACAACGCCCGCACATCTTCAGAACGCTGCAACAAGAGGGAAAAAATCGACTATCAACTAGAAAACGGCAGACACCGTTCCACACGGAACTGGTACTGCCGCCTCTACTGCATCATGATGTGTCAGCATCTTGATGCCTGGGACTTGCCTTATGAATCTGAGCTACGTTCTCTTCTGAAGCAAGCCGCCTAACTTAATAAGCAGTTCCAGTATAACCCATTTCTGCGGTTATGTGTGTTAAAGTACGTCTTTTTTCCGTTCTGTCTTCAATTCTCTGGATATCTGATAGTATTCACTTGTCAAAGTGCTGTTCCATCGGCTTCGGCCGAGGTTTAGTCTCAAGATTCCGAGAGACTATTGCCATTATACATATTTATATTAATGCTGTTAAATGTGCGTTTAGTATGTAGCAAACAGGAAGGGCGTTACCCTTCCCGTTCGCTTAAGAAGAAAGGATGGTGTTTTTATTCCAATTCAGTTTCCAATCAATATATGATTCGTTTGAAATCATATCAAGCGCGGCTGCCTTTTTCATAATGCGATAGTTCTCAAGGTAAGGATAAAGGCTTGGAATATCCAAAATGATTTTCCCGTCAACTACCTTAACTTCGTTTTCGCCGTTGGCTTCAATCCAGAATATCGTTTCCATTAGTTCAACAACATCATCGGTGTCGCAGCCTTTGAAAGTGTTAGAGGAAACATTAAGCTTTTTTGACAATGCCTCAAATGCCTTGTTCCTACACTCACAAACTTTGTTGTACTGAGCAATACTCTCCTCGTTCAGTTCAACATCACTTTCAACTGAAACAACAGCTTCTACTTCGGACAGATTCCTTAATCTCATAACAATTATCATTCATAATGTCAACGAGCTTGTTTGCCAATGTGATGCTTAAATCATCATTATCTGTATATCCAAGACTCGTTGTTAAGTCGCCCTGTGGATCTGCGTCAATCAAAAGCACCCTTTTACCTTGCAAAGCAAGTCCGGCTCCGAGATTGAGCGTTGTGGTAGTTTTACCAACACCGCCTTTCTGGTTGCTTATGGTAATAACCTTACAATTAGACATCTTTTGCCTCCTTTCATAAAATTTAGCCGAAGAAACATCCCTCGGCTATGTAAATAAAAAAAGACCTATCATTTATTTCTAAACGATAGGTCAAAATGTATGCTATATAGTTTTAAATAAGGCTTTCGCCATCGCCCATAACGGGAATATCAACTGCTGTTGCATCTTCTAAATGAAAAGTTATTACTTTATTGCCTGTTTCTTCATTATATATGGATTCAATATGTGCAGTTTTTATCATCTCTTCTGCGTGTTTTTCATCTGTTTCAAATACTGCCTTGCCTGTGTAACGAAGCCAATGTCCGTCAGGCTTACAGGCAACAACCTCAACTAAAGGATTGTTTACAAGCTGCCTGTAAACATTCTTGAAGTCGCCAACGCCGAAGATTACTTTATCGTCTTTTTCAAGAAATGCCCCGAGAGGTCTAATTTTGGGTTGATTACCGTCTGTTGTTGCTAAAAAGAAAACACCCGTTTCTCTTAAGAAATCGCCGATTTTGCTCATTTATTATTCCTCCGGTAAAAAAAGAATCCCCATACTGGGGACGAAAACCACCTTGAGAGGAGGTGATATTTATGATGTATGCTACAAAAATGGTAAAAAAAGAATCCCCATACTGGGGACGAAAACTTTTAATCTTCTGAACTCCATAAAAACCTCCTTTGTGTAGGTAAAAAAAGAATCCCTATACTGGGGACGAAAACTATTTGATACTATCATACCATCAGCAACATCGGCAATAATAGGGTAAAAAAAGAATCCCCATACTGGGGACGAAAACCACGAGAGGTATGCGACGAAGACCAAGTTTTTGATGCTGGGTAAAAAAAGAATCCCCATACTGGGGACGAAAACAACGTTGACCAAATAGCTCAAGTTCTTTTGTTTCTATTTTCGGTAAAAAAAGAATCCCCATACTGGGGACGAAAACGGAATTTTATTCACGGTATATGTTATATCTTTAACTTTAATAAGGTAAAAAAAGAATCCCCATACTGGGGACGAAAACCAACTAATAGCAGTACTGTCATATACTCTTTCCCCTTGACGGTAAAAAAAGAATCCCCATACTGGGGACGAAAACAGTGGCTAATCAATAGTGCTAGTGTCATCATTCGGTCTCGATCGGGTAAAAAAAGAATCCCCATACTGGGGACGAAAACATTCAACGTCAATAATGGCGTCAAAACGCTCTATTAAAAATTGGGTAAAAAAAGAATCCCCATACTGGGGACGAAAACTTTTGTGCTTGATACTACTAATACTTTCATTTTTTTCTCCTGGTAAAAAAAGAATCCCCATACTGGGGACGAAAAGTGCTTTTTATCTGCGAAAGCTTGCAACTCTTTTAATTCTTGGTAAAAAAAGAATCCCCATACTGGGGACGAAATGTTATATAGAAATGTTATATATTATATTTAAATTTATGTTAGTAAAAATAAAAATTTTATATAAAAGGTAAGATACACGTATACACGTGCTATAATAAAAAAGGAGAGTTATGTGAAAGATAAGGACTTGTTAAAATTATTACTAAGTCATGGTTGGAAAGATATTCGCCAACGAGGTAGTCACCATAGATTAGAAAAGGCAAGAAAATTTATAACTCTACCTGTACAAGGAAAAGATTTAAAAGTAGGTTTAGAAAATGCCTTGTTAAAACAGGCTGGACTAGTAAAGAAAAAATAGGAGGATTTTATGCAGTTTATATATCCTGCGATTATACATCAAGAGAATGATGGATTCTGGGCTGAGTTTCCAGATTTAGAGGGGACTTTTACACAAGGAGATTCATTAAATGAAATTATGACGAATGCAACAGAAGCAATGGAACTTACTGTATTAGAGCTATTAGAAAATAGTAAAAGCCTTCCTAAAGCGACAGAAGTCAATTCAGTTAGACATGATAAGCAGTCGTTTGTCACTTTAATTCAGAGTGATATCGATTTAGCTAAAAATAGTAAATCGATAAAAAAGACATTAACGATTCCTGCTTGGTTGAATGATAAGGCATTGGCAAAAGGAATTAATTTTTCAAAGGTATTGCAAGAAGCTTTAATTGCTAAAACCTTATAGGCGTTTGCTCATAGTTAGTAGGGGGGCTTATGGGGAAATATGTGTATTTGACAGAAGACTATGCTTGGTTAAAAAAGCGGGGAGGGCGATTTGTTGTTGAAGTTGATAAGACGGTAAAAGGTGAACTTCCTATTGAAGATGTAGATTGTATAGTCCTTTGTGGGAAAATTGAAGTTAGTTCAAGCGTGATTACGTATTGCCTGCAACGAGGTATTACGCTTACTTGGTTGTCATCAGAAGGACAGTTTTATGGACGGTTAGAGTCAACACATAATGTTAGAATTGTAAAGCAGGCTAATCAGTTTAGCCTTTCTAATGAGTTGAATTTTGTAGGACCTTTACGAGCGACGGTTGTTAAGACGAAAATAGCTAATCAGATTACTTTATTACGTAGATACAATAGAGAACGTAAAAATGAAAAAGTAGAGCGCGCTATTGAGGAAATAAAAAAATTAAGTAAAAAAGTCAATGCAACTATTCCGGTTGATACGGTACGAGGCTATGAAGGATTAGCGGCTCGTTTGTATTTTCGAGCGTTAGGGGAAATAGTTGAGCCTGATTTTTATTTTGAAAAGAGGACAAAGCAGCCACCATTGGATGCTTTTAACTCTATGCTTAGTTTTGGGTATACCTTATTGATGTATGATTTATATACAGCTATTTCTATTCATGGTTTACATCCCTATATTGGGTTTATGCATAAAATTAAGCAGGGTCATCCGGCACTAGCTTCGGATTTAATGGAAGAATGGAGGGCCGTTATTGTAGATAGTATGGTCATGGCTTTAGTGCAGGGACATGAAATTGGTCTTGATGACTTTCATACAGAAGAAGAAACTGGTGGTGTCTATTTAAATACAGACATGCGTAAATTTTTTATTACACAATATGAAAAGCGAATGAATCGATTTAATCAATATGGAAAAAAACGGCGTACGTTTAGGGATTTGTTGATTTCGCAAGTAGAGAGTTATGCGCAGGCTATACAAGAGGGTAATCCGGAAGCTTATACGCCAATTATGGTGAGATAGTTATGAGTAATGAGCAAAATAAGTTAGTTGTTTCAGGCGCTGATGATATATATCGTGGAAGTAAAAATTTGGTGCTTGTTATTTATGATATTGTAGATAATAAACAGCGAGTTAAGTTTGTTAAATTTATTGAGGCTTATGGAATACGTGTACAGAAGTCGGCTTTTGAATGTATGTTAGAACGAAGTTTGTATGATAAATTGTGTAAATTGGCGCCACGATATATTGATGTAACAACAGATTCGTTGAGAATTTATCGTTTGACAGGCAGTATGAATGTGAAACAGTGGGGGCTTACTGTAAAAATGGAAACGGATGATCCGTTTGTTGTCTTTTGATTCGCTTAGGCTATTAGTTTTTATGGTATATAATGAGTATGTGAAAGTATGATTTATATAAATTAGTCATAGCTGGGATATTTTGTAGAAAAGTGGTGGGGAGTATGGAAATAGCTAAGAAAGTAAATGCCAAATCAATCCAAATAAAGGTGCCAAAAGATATAAAGGACAAATTAGATGCTATTTTTTAGAATGGAATTTCTACAGCTCAGGCAATGAAAATGATTGCAACGCAGATTGCTAATACAGGATATTCACCGTTTACCCTTATGTAATATGAATAGTATACTCGCCCAGTCAGTGAAGAGACTAAAATAATTTTAAGAAGGGATGAAAATAAAATATTAGGTATAGAACCTGATGATAGTGATGTGTACACAGATGAGACTAGCTTAATCAATGCTATTAGCAAAAATTTAAGATATAGGTAGTTGCCATGAAGTATATGTTAGACACGAAAAGAGATTATATTTAAGATTTGTAGAAGTAAGAAATTATGAGATGTTACATAGTAAAAGTAAAAAATAATTGTGAGGGATTCTCATATAGTTAGGAAGCAGGTGCCTCGAATGAAGGATACAAATATATATTTCCTTAACCACAGCGGTGTCGTTATTGATGATGGTCGACGCTGTTATGTGTTTGACTATTATAAAGATCCGAAGGGAATCGTACAGAGCCTTTATACAGAAGGTCGGGAGTTGTGGTTCTTTGTCAGTCATTTCCATGGCGACCATTATAATCCAGAAGTCTTTTCTTTTGACAGTAAAAAAGCTGTTTATGTAGTTCATGCAGCTATTAGTTTGCCTCAAGGACTGTCTGGCCGGACTTATAGTCTTAGCCCTTATGATGTTCAGCTTATTGATGAAGTTGAGGTGCATATGTATGGCTCGACGGATGAAGGCGGTTCTTTCTATGTGGATACAGGACGTAAGCAGTTTTTTCATGCAGGGGATTTGAACTGGTGGTATTGGATGGAAGATATTGAAGCGAATAAACGGCAGGCAACGATAGATGCCCGCAGGGAATTAGATAAGCTTACCCATATGGCAGTGGATGTGGCTTTCTTTCCAGTGGATGCTCGCTTGGAAACCGCTCGTGAGTGGGGTGCTTTGTCTTTTTTGCGCCGGGTGAAAGTAAGAAAGGCTTTTGTGCCGATTCATAGTAATGGCCTCTTGTGGCAGCCATCTGTCTATTTTAAGGCCTTATATGAAGACGTGCCTTTATGGATTCCTAAAATGGATGGAGAAATGGTAACTGTTTAGTTTTTTTATGAGCGTACAAGACTAGACAGATTTGCTATAATAATAGAATAACAGTGATAAGTGTTGGGCTTCTGTTACCGTGGTAATGGGAGCCTTTTGTATATAGTAAATAGACAAGTGATGCTATAGATATGGATAAAAAAGAAAGAAACAAACAGAAGCATAAACGGCGAGGCCTAGCTAATATAGTGCTAGTGGTAATGGGCTTGCTTTTTCTCTTTGCCTATCCTTTTAGGGCCAATCTTTGGGGGGCTTTACTTATGCATATAAGTGGAGCGGCCCTTATTGGTGGCTTAGCGGATTGGTATGCGGTGACGGCTTTGTTTTCTAAGCCCTTAGGGATTCCCTATAAAACGGCTATATTACCGCGCAGCAAGGATCGTTTGATTGAGGCTGCTCGTACTATGATGGTAGATGAACTTTTAAGGCGGTCATCCGTATATAAAATTATTAAGCAGGAAGAGGTACCTAGGCGGGTCCTGGCTTTTTTGGTAAGCCCTAAGGGGCAGACAGATTGTCAGCCTATTTTTGTAGAAATGGAAAGGATAGGTCAGCTTTTGTTAAAGCATCCGTCTATTCGAGAAGAAATTAGCCAGTTAGCGTCAACAAGTGCTAAGGATTGGCAGGTGTCGCCTCTTTTAATACGTTTAGGCCAAGTGGTTATGAAAACGGAGACGATGGATAGGCTTTGGCGTGCTGGGAATCAGATAGTACGGCATCTGCTATTGGCTACATCGATACGGCCTTATTTGGCAGCGATGATTGGGCTTGTTATGGAGCGTTACGCAGAAAAATCTTTTTGGCGGGAGCTTTTATTGGCTATGGGTAGCCAGTCTCTATCTCCAGAAGCCCTAGTGGATAAGATTTGTCAGAAGGGGGCCGCTTATTTAGAGAAGCAGGAAGATCTTTCGTCCCCTTTGGGGCAATTCGTTTATAAGAAGTTAGAAAATGCCTTACTTACTTTTAGTCAAAGGTCAGATTGGCAGGCTCAGGTTGAAGCACAAAAGGGGCCTTGGGTGGTTAAGTGGCTTAGTCGCCTTAGTCAGTTGACGGAAGACTTAGATTGGACTTTGTATATGGAGAAAGGGCGACGACTTCTCCTCTATATGGGGAAAAAGGCTCTTTTAGATTCTAAACAGATGGAGCGGTTAGAGGATTTTATGCTTTGGCAGATTGTGCCCTTACTGCGGTATATACGTCCTTTCGTAGATAAGGCGGTTACTAGTGAATTAGGTTCTTATTCGCCAGATAAGATAAGTCGTACCATTCAAGATAAGTTGTATAATGACTTACAAATGGTGCGTATTAATGGCTCTATGGTAGGGGCTGTATTAGGTGGCGTGTTTTATCTTGTTACTTTGCTGGTTAAGGGAGGTCTATGGTGATGGAAAAGGAACAAAAGCCCTTAGCTGAAGGCCGAACCATAAGACTGGTGACAAGTAAACGCCATCGGTTAGCTAATATTATTTTGGCTTTATCGGCTTTCATCTATATGCTAGTTTATATAGGCCAGTTTTATGTCAATGGGGCTTGGTACGAAGCTCTTTATTGGATGTCACAATCGGCCTTAGTAGGTAGTTTGGCGGATTGGTTTGCGGTAACAGCGCTCTTTCGTAAGCCCCTGGGTTTTCCTTATCATACGGATTTAATCGCTCGTAACAGGGGACGTATGGTAGATATGGTGGTATCCTTAGCGGAAAGTCGCCTTTTGTCGGTAGAACGGTGCCGGATTTTAATTGAAGGGATAGCCTTTGACCGCTTAATTCATACCTATATCAATAGTTCCTTAGGACGAGCCAGTTTAGGAAGATTGCTACAGACCTTGTTATATACGGTTTGGCAGAGTCGGACGAGTAGGGATTGGGCGCAAGCAGGGGGGCAAGGCTTACGGTCCTTTTTACAGAAACAGGCGATAGTACCTGTCTTAAGACAGGTGGTTATGGCGATTTGCCAAGACAATCGATATGAACGTTTTTGTATTCTTGTCTTAAAGTCTTTGCAGGAAGGGCTGCAGTCGCCACGGTTGCGAAATTGGATACAGGCCTTGATTGATCAAGAAATAGAGCGAAAAAAGACAAGCTTTTTGTCAGCCTTGCTTATAAATGTTTCCCAGGCAGCGGATATCATAAATAGTCGAGATATGGCAGATACTCTACTAAAGGAGTTGGATGCTTTAATGACTCGTTGGCAACAGCCTAATAGTCAAGAACGGCAGGCTTGGCTTAAGGCTTGGGCAGAGCCTTTATCTGCTTTGATGGAAACGGATGCCTTTATAGGGACGGTAGAAGGTGTTTGGCAGGCTTGGGTTAAGGAAGAAGCTTGGGGCGATTTGTTGGAAAAGGTAGTTTTTCCTCATTTGTCCCGTTTAGTTGTGCCCGAAGAAGGGGTAAGCCCTTTGGCAGAAGTAACCAGTCGCGCTTTGCAGGATGTATGGAATGCAATCTATGCAGATGAGACGGCTAGAACAAATCTTAATAAAACCATCCAGACTGCTTTAGTTGAGGTCTTAACTAAGAGTCATATCTTTGTAGGGCTTGTCATTCGTCAAGTCTTGGAAGGACTGAGTACAGGACGGTTTATTCGCTTTATTCAAGAAAAGGTTGATGACGACTTAAGTTGGATTCGTATTAATGGGGCCATCGTTGGTTCGCTCTGTGGCTTTTTCTTGTGGGCTTTTTTGACTTGTGTGTATAATCCGTTGTTAGCTTTTTGGGGTCTGTAATTAATGTCAGCGTATAAGAAAAAACAGGGAGATTAGTTTGTTTTCTTGAGGCGCTGTTGCCTAGTGAGTCGGCTAGCTTTTGGTGGGTAATACATTTTATTTTAAAATTAGATTGCATCCCTATTAGGGACTTGTCTATGATAAAATATAGGGTGAATATATGTAGCATCAATACAAGGAGGACTTATGATACCCTTTCGGTTTATACAATGTGGTGATTTGCACTTAGGTGCCCCTTTTAAATCTATGCCCACCTTGTCGTCCTCCATGGATGAAGTCTTAAGGCGGGCGACCTATCGCTCTTTTGAAAATATTGTAAAATTAGCTGTTACCAATCGGGTAGATGCCCTTTTTATTACGGGCGATATTTATAATACAGATGACCATAATATTGAGGCGCAAGTCTTTTTTAGCCGGTGTTGCCATCAATTAGCTCAAGCAGATATTCCAGTGTATTTGATTCATGGTAATCATGATTTGTTGCAAGAGAATACGAATAGAATCGCTTTGCCTAAGAATGTGCGTGTGTTTGATGGGTCTGGTAAGGAACGGTATCCCTTAGTCGTGCATGGACAAGAAGTGGCGGCTGTATATGGTATGAGCCTAAGTCCTGAAACGGTTCGCATGGATTGTGTAAAGCGCTTAACGCCTCAGCAGACGGATACCTACTCCATAGCCTTATGGCATGGTACGGTAGGGGCACAGCCAGCGCATGAGGTGGTGGCTCCTTGTTCTTTAGAGGCTTTAAAGAATGCTGGCTTTGATTATTGGGCGCTTGGACACATTCATAAACGGCAGGTGCTAAATGAAATGCCTTATGTAGTCTATGCGGGAAATTCCCAAGGCTTACATCGTAAGGAAGTGGGGGCTAAAGGCTGTTATCTAGTGCAGGTAAGTAGTAATGGTCATTGTGAACTGCGATTTAAAGAGACAGAAGCTGTCCGTTTTGAGTCAGTGACCATAGATATTTCAGGGCTAAGCGCTACGAGTGATATCGAGGCAATGCTACGCCATGAACAGGAAGTTTTGCGACGTTATAAGAAGCCTTGTCTTATGGATATTACATTTACAGGCAGGGGATCTTTACATAGTCTATGTGCCGATGAAACAGTGCGAAAGAGTTGGCTAGATATGCTTATAGAAGGCGAACAAGGCTTGCCTAATTTTATCGTGCCTATTCGTATGGATGACCAGTCTCGCCCAGATATTGACCTTGTGGAACGGCGTCGTTTGCATGATATGGCAGGCGATTATTTAATTGCTTATGATAAAACGGCTAAGCAAGAGCCAGCAGATTGCTTGGCTAGTCTAAGAGAGATATTGGAAAATCGGCCAGAAGCTAAACGTTTAGGCGCCTATAAGTCTTTCTTGACAGATGACTTATTAGAAAAAGCCTTGTCGCGTGCGGAATTAGAAGGGGCATTAAAGTTAGTAGGAGATATGGATGAAGATTAAAGATATTTACATCAATGAATATGGTCCGTATCACGATTGGTCCTTTACCATGGGGCAAGGGGTACAGCTTTTTTATGGCTCCAATGAAAGTGGAAAGACGTCTTTATTAAAGGCGCTTAGAGGTTTGCTCTTTGGTACAAAGGGGCGAGGTCGAGCCGATGTGCACGGTCATTTAACTGTTACCCATAAGGGGGACGATTACCGTATTGGCCGGCAAGGTAAGACCTTGGACTTTTATAAGCTGGGCCAGCCGGCGATTGCAGAAGAGCCCTCTACTTACTGGTGGTATGGGTTAGATTATAAGACCTATGATCGAGTGTTTGCCATTACACTAGAGGATTTGCAGGGCGCTGATATTATCTCTGAAGTTGATATTCGGGCCCGTTTCTTTGGCGCTTCTGGTGGTGAAAAACTAGGGACCGCAGTTAAGGAATTAGAAGCCGCCTCGGCTGGACTCTTGGTGGCATCGGCTAATGGAAAGCGTAAGATTAATGTCTTATTAGAGGCGTTAAAAGAGAAAAAAGAAGCACTGGCCCAGCTAGAAAAGAAAGAAACGGATTATTTAGCTCTGCAGCAGAAGTTAGAAGGAACGACAAAAACAGAAGAGGAGTTACAAGAACGCTTAAATGAATGGCAAGAGTACACGGATAGCATCGATATGGTGCTCCGCGCTTGGGATACGTATAAGCGGGCAGAAGAAGCCAAGAGTAAGATGGCTGAGCTGGCGGATACGAAAAAGCTAGATAGAGAGGCCTTCTTAACCCTAGATGCTCAACTGGCTAATTGTCAGGAGCATATGCGAATTTGGCGGGGTAAAGAAGAAGACCTCATGCCTGATCATTTTTCTCCCGATTCGCCCATTGGTCAGTATAGTCGAGAAATAGAGGACTTGTATGCTGATCTGTCCAAGTGGAAGCAACTGGATAAGGAATGTGCTCAAGGTGATGCTTATATACAAAAGGTACGAGAACGCTTGGCTTTATCGCGCCGTATGTATACGGCTTGGCGGGCCGATCGGGCTATGCCAGAGGTGGTCAACTGGATAGAAGGGGAACGTTGTGCCAATGAATTGCGCCGCACAAGGGAAGCCTATGACCAGTGGAAGACAAGGCAGCCCCAATGCCCTGTGGAATTGCAAAATGCTAAGGACGTTAAGACGGCTAAAGAACAGTTAGATAAAAAAGTAGAGGATTGTAATCAGTTACAAGCCCTATTTTTAGAAAAGCAAACGGGTCAACTAACAGCCAAAAGGCAAGAGGCTGAAACAAGTAAAAATCACTTGTGGTATGGACTAGCAGGGCTTTGCTTTGCCTTGGCTATCATTAGTGGTGTAATGGGACTTATGGGGCTTTCCTTAGGCTTTGTAGGCTGTAGTGTCTTCTTGGCTGCGGCTATTGGGCTAGGTGCCTATGGATGGTATAACCAGCGAAACAAGCTAGCAGAAAATCTAGGGCAAGAACGGAGTCAAGAAGAATTAGATCGAGTTATGGTGGATTTAGTTAAGCCTTATGGGTGGACCTTGCCAGAATCGGTTGAAGCCATGGATGCTATTAAAAAGGAAGTCGAAGAGGAGCGCAAGCAGTATTATAGCTATGATGTGGAGCTTGCTAAGTATCATGGCTATGAGCAGCAGGAAGCCGCTTGGCGTGAAGAAGGTCGTAAGCTAGAAGCGGATAGTAGTCAGGCCCTAGCCAATTGGCAGGCTTGGTTGCCAGAGGCCGCTAGTCAGATACTCATGGATAGCGATTTCTTTGGTATGAAGCAGGAATACGACCAGTATATGGAACAGTATCATACTTTAGAAGGCTATGAAAAGCGATTAGCTGACCATAAGGAAGCCTTACGTGAGATTGTGGATAGGGCACGGGAGTTATGGACTAATTTAGGCATACATGCAGTGCCAACCATGGTTGAGTTACGGCGTATTTATTTAGCTTTGCAGACCTTTAAGAAAAATCAAATTCGTTGGGAGCAAAAGGAATCCCAGCGTAAGACCTATCGGGATGAATACGATACATGGAACCGCAAGGAAAAGGAACTCTTAATTGAGCAACAGGACCTCTTGCAGCGAGCCGGTATTGATACGGCTGGTGAATATAGGAAACGTTTGCTGGCACAGGATCAATATAAACAGTGGGATACGATTTATCAGCAGAGCCGTGTGCAGTTAGACTTATTGGCACCAACCGGTGAACGGCGTGAGTTATTGTATCGGCGGTTGAAGAGTGGTAATAAGAAGAAATGGCAGAAAGAAAGCCAGCGCGGGCAAGAAGAGATAGCTAGCTTATCCAAGCGCTTAGCGTCTCTTTATGAAGAACGAGGGCAAGTGCAGGAAGAAATGCGGCAGATTGGTCTTGATACAACTATGGCTAAGACTTTGCAGCAAAAGGAACAGTTAGAAAATGGACTTAAGCAGACCTTAGAGGATTGGGCTACGCAGGTTTTAATTGCTACCTTTATGGAGCGGGCACAGGCTGACTATGAAAAAGATAAGCAGCCTAAGGCTTTGGAACGGGCATCTCGTTATATTTCGCTTTTGACAAAGGGGGCTTATCAGTTAGATACAGCTCAGGTAAGTCGTGGTGTTCATGTGATTGATAAGAGCGGGCAACGAGTGCCGGCTAGCAAGTGGAGTAGTGGGCTCGCGGATCAAGTCTATTTGGCCATTCGTTTGAGTTTAGCCCAGGCCTTCGGTGAGCAGGTAGAGCCTTTGCCTATTATCTTGGATGATATATTAGTACGGTTTGATGAAGAACGGAGTCAGTCTGCCTTGCGTTTGTTGGCGCAGTTAGCAAAGACAGAACAAATTTTGATCTTTACTTGTCATAAACGGGTTTTGGAATTAGCACAAAAGATAGAAGGGATTGACTGTTATCAGTTATCGCAGACACAAGTTGAGCGCCTATAGGTACTTTCTGTTAATTGTGTTATGCAATATATAATGCCAGAGCATGGAAATGGTCAAGGCTCTCTCGGCTCAGTCCTAGCGGAAGGTCGCCTGTGAGAGACATTGACCGCGTCGTGAATTAGTACCTAGAGAGTAATAGTATTGGCTTGTATACTAATTTTAACAATTAATAATCAATAGAAGAAAAGCAAGCTTTAGTTAGGCTTAAAAGGGATGAAAGTTGACATTGTTATATGGTGAGCTTATATAAACTGTGTTATAATTAAGTATAACTTTTGTATAAAGGCAGGAGGAGTCATTCATGATTGAACGTTATACCCGTGAAGAAATGGGTCATATTTGGAGTGAACGCAATGAGTTCCAGCAGATGTTGGAAGTTGAAATTTTGGCTTGTGAAGCGCAGGCTCAGTTAGGAAATATTCCTAAGGAAGCGGTTAAGGTTATCCGTGAAAAAGCAGATTTTGAAGTGGAACGGATTCATGAAATTGAAAAGGAAACCAATCATGATATTATTTCCTTTTTAACAGCTGTTGGGGAATATGTAGGTGATGAAGCCAAGTATATCCATTTAGGTATGACGTCTACCGATGTGAAGGATACAGCTATGGGCGTTATGATGAAGCAGGCTTGCGACATCATTCTTCGCGACTTGCATACTTTTCATGATGTGTTAAAACGCCGAGCCGTTGAGTTTAAACATACACCGATTATTGGTCGTACCCATGGGATTCATGCAGAACCAACGACGTTTGGTCTTAAGATGTTATTGTGGATGGCTGAAATCGAACGGGATATTGAACGCTTAGAACATGCAAAGAAGGTTGTTGCTGTTGGTAAGTTGTCTGGTGCTGTTGGGACCTATTCGGTTATTGATCCAGCTGTTGAAAAATATGTATGTGAAAAATTAGAATTAACGCCTGTTAAAATTGCCACGCAGGTTGTACAGCGTGACCGTCATGCTGAACTATGTACGACTTTGGCTATTATTGCTAGTACCTTAGATAAGATTGCCTTAGAAGTTCGTCATTTGCAGCGTACAGAAGTGCGTGAAGCAGAAGAATATTTTAGCCCTAAACAAAAGGGGTCTTCTGCTATGCCTCATAAACGGAATCCAATTACGTGTGAACGTATTTGTGGATTGGCTCGTGTGGTACGTGGTAATGCACAGGCCGCTTTGGAAGATGTGGCTTTATGGCATGAACGTGATATTTCTCATAGTTCTGTTGAACGTGTTATTTTACCAGACAGCACGATTACGGTTGATTATATGTTAAGCTTAGCAACGAAGGTTATTGATAAGTTGTTAGTTTATCCAGATAAGATGATGCAGGATTTGAACTTAACGGGTGGCTTGATTTACAGTCAGCGTATCTTAACGGCTTTAGTTGATAAAGGGGCTTTCCGTGACCAAGCCTATCGTTGGGTACAGCGTAATGCTATGGCGCGCTGGTTAGAAGGCAAGGACTTTAATAAGGGTCTTAAGAATGATGAAGATATTAAGAAGTACTTAACGGATGAAGAAATTGATGCTTGCTTTGATCCGCATGCGACATTGATGCATGTTGATGAAATATTCGCACGGTTCGGCTTGTAAAATCTTAATGTAAAAAGTCAAGAGTCTATACATTCTCTCGGGTGAATAGATAATGAGAGCACATACAACCCTCGCGAGCTGGTGCTAACGCAAGGCTCTTTAACGGGTTGTATGTGCTCTCTTCGTTTATTGTGTGCGAGAAGTATAGACTCTTTTTAACTAATAAAGATATAGAGGATTTTACAAGGCGAATGGAGCTTATGGGAAAAGGGCGAGGTTAGAGTTTAAGGGCTTGTAAAATTTCGGTTAGATTCCTTTTGGCATAAATAATGCGAACAATATAGATTATGTTAGCACTAGTATCTGGATAGTAGTACATGATATAGTTTCCGATTATTTTTTTTCTGATAGGTAGGTTAGGAAGAAAGTTATTATGGATGGGTAAACCACTTTCAGGAAAATGGCAAGCTTCTTGAATAGCTGTTTCTAGTTTGTTCTTAAAATGAATGGCAGCTGGTTGATTAGCTAGGTCTTCTGTGATGTATTTAATGATTAATTCTACATCTTGTTGAGCTAGGTGCGTTAGGCGAAAAGTGAATTTGTTATTGGATGCCATATTTGCTCCAAATTTCGTTTAAAGCGGTTGAGCCATTGACTGTTTCTTTATTTTTTATGTCGGTAAGGCCTTCCATGAGTAGTTTAGCTTCGTAAATTTTTTGCATCGTTTTTTCATAGTAGTCTATGTTCATAACTACTAGTGATCCATAGCCGTTTTTAGTTACATAGATAGGGCCGTTTTCTTTGGCACAGCGTTGTTCTATATCTTTTGTGTTTTTTAAATCACGCATAGGGATAATTTGCATAGTATCAACTCCTTTGTGGCTATATTATAGTATAAATTTAGCCATAATAACAAGAGGGGATATTTATAAGGTGAGCGGTGCTTATGGAAAAAGGGATGATAGGATATTCTTCTATTGACAGATAAAGGATAGTTACATGGTATAGGGGGAGTTATGGTGCCTAAGAGAGAAGAGTTATTGCGACTTTTGTATAGGTAGCCTATGCCTACTAATTTTACTATTAGGTAATTAGATCAATTAATGAAGAAGTGTGGTTGTGAAAAATTTTCTGGAGGTAGAGGGTCTGGGATTGGTTATTATCATGAGCTGACGGGACGAATTTTGCAATTTGATGGACCACATCCAGGGAATGAATTATATAGGTATCAAGTGAAGATGGTACGACAATTTTTGACGGAAGTGAGTGAATGTAAATGAATTCGCTTATGACATATAGAGGGTATCATACAAGTATACAGTTTGATGAAGAAGATCAGATTTTCGTTGGTAAGGTTCTTGGTATTGTGGATTCTTTAAATTTTCATGGTCGATCTGTTGATGAGTTGCATGATTCTTTTCAAGAAAGTGTAGATACGTATATTAATTTTTGTAAAACAAAAGGTAAAGAGCCAGAAAAAGAATTTAAAGGGGTATTCAATGTGCGGATTAGTCCTGAAGTTCATAAGCAGCTAGCATTGGAAGCGGCTGATGAAGGAATCACAATGAATCAATTTGTTGCTCAAGCTATTAATGAAAAGCTTGAGCGGAAGGTATTATAGATAATTAAAAATACTGTATACATGGTTAGTAGCGCTTGTCTTTTTTCTTTATGGGGTGTAGAATAATAACATAATTTTATAGACGGCAAAGAGGCCGATAGTTACGTAAGTAGCTATCGGCCTCTTTGCTTTTTAGAAAAAGGAGAGGGGAGATATGTATGAATAGCGGTGATACAGCGTTTATGCTAATTGCTATGGCTATGGTTATGTTAATGACACCAGCTATTGCTTTGTTTTATGGAGGTATGGTACGTGTTAAGAATGTGTTAAATACGATTATGCAGTGCATTGTAGTTATGGGCCTCGTATCAACACAGTGGATTTTAGGTGGGTATAGCCTGTCTTTTGGGCCTGACCTAGGTCATTTGGTAGGAAATTTGGATTGGTCTTTGTTTACGGGGGTCGGCTTAGCGGCAAATGAGACGTATGCAGCGACAATACCGCATGCATTATTTGCTCTTTTTCAAATGATGTTTGCTATTATTACGGTAGGTATCATTTCTGGGTCTTTTGTAGAACGAATTAAGTTCTGGCCTTTCTTTTTATTTGCTTTGATTTGGACAACTATTGTATATGATCCAGTGGCGCATTGGGTATGGGGCGATGGTGGCTGGCTTAAGGATAAGGGAATTTTAGATTTTGCTGGCGGTACCGTTATTCATATTTTGTCGGGGGTGTCTGGTCTAGTGGTGGCCTTAGTTGTTGGTAAGCGGGCTGGCTATGGTCGTATGCCGATGATTCCTCATAATTTGCCTCTTATTATTATGGGTATGGCTTTTTTGTGGTTTGGTTGGTTTGGCTTTAATGGAGGTAGCGCCTTAGCAGCTAATGGTATAGCTGCCCATGCTATGGTGACGACACAGACAGCCGCTGGAATTGGCTTACTTACTTGGATTGGTCTTGAGACGTGGGCAACTGGTAAACCGACGACCTTAGGCGCTGCATCAGGAGCCGTGTCTGGCTTAGTTGCTATTACGCCAGGAGCTGGTTTTATACCTGTTTGGTCTTCGCTTATTATAGGTGCTGTAGGTGGTGTGGTATGTTTCTTTGCGGTGACGCAGTTAAAAAATAAACTTCGCTATGACGATTCCTTAGATGCTTTTGGCATTCATGGTATTGGCGGTATTTGGGGGGCTATAGCTACCGGTTTATTTGCTAGTAAAGAGATAAATCCAGCTGGTGCGGATGGCCTTTTCTTTGGCAATATCGAACAGCTATGGATTCAAATCTTAGGTGTATTAGCTTGTCTTGTCTTTGCCGTAGTTGTTACCTATATTGTGATAAAGCTGATGACCTTGTGTATGCGAGTGCGGGCTGATGAAGGAGAACAGATTGTAGGTATGGATACTATGGAACATGGAGAACGGGGCTATGCTTATATGGATTCCTTAGGTGCTCTCAGCTTTTCTAATCCGTTAACGGAAGGATGTAAACATAAATTATAAATAAGGGATTATAGGACTCATTAATTTTGATGAATGAATTTAATAGTGTAACATAGCTTATATAAACGATGGCGCCTTCAATATAGAAAAGAATGGCTTTTCTGCCAAGTGTTAAGGATGACCTAAACGCGTATAGAGAAAAGAGACACTGTGATGCAGCTTAGTACAGAATTGGTGACAGGTCTATTAAATTATGAATCTATGAATGAGTTCTTACGACTATATATTGCTTACATTAAAGTAAGTAATAAAAATAGATAGAAGAAAAGTAGGCAATAAGGGGCGGTATAAAATGGGAACCAGTGATAAGAAAATTTATCGGATAGAGATTATTACGAGACCAGAGCGGCTAGAAGATTTAAAAGATGCCTTGCGAGCTGTACGCGTGACGGGTATGACGGTATCACAGGTGTATGGCTGTGGTTTATCAACAGGCTTTCGCGAAGTGTATCGTGGACAGGCTGTAGAGGTCAATTTGTTACCTAAGGTAAAAGTAGAAATCGTAGCCTGTGAAATAGATCCAGATATTATTATTGAAGCCGCTACTAAGGCTTGTCACACAGGACAGATTGGTGACGGTAAAATCTTTGTTACTGAAGTGGCTGATGCGGTACGGATTCGTACGGGGGAACGGGGGCCAGCTGCCATTATGGACCGGCAGGAAGAAAGTGCGATTGTAGATAAACGGGTGTCGGGAAATTATAAGGATTAGAACTACGATTTGAAAGACGCTGTATTTTAGTCTATAATTAGGTGTAATAGTTTGCACAAGAACCGTTACATTTGTGTACTTAGAGGCGTTGTGCATCGTAGAGAGGATTGAGTAATTATGGCAACAAGTATGGTAATCGGTACCCAATGGGGCGATGAAGGAAAGGGTAAGGTTGTTGACTATCTAGCAGAACAGGCAGATGTCGTTGTTCGCAGTCAAGGTGGTAACAATGCAGGTCATACCGTTGTAGTTGATGATAAGGCATTTGCCCTTCGGTTATTACCAAGTGGCATTTTATATAATGATAAGATTAATATTGTAGGACCAGGCGTTGTTATTGATCCTAAGGTATTACTTGGTGAAATCGCTAATTTGAAAAAAGAAGGTAAATCCGCTGATTCCCTTCGTATTTCTGACCGCGCTCATGTGATTTTCCCTTATCATAATCGCTTAGACGAAGCAGAAGAAGCCTCAAAAGGAGCTCTTAAGGTAGGTACGACGAAAAATGGTATCGGACCATGCTATGCTGATAAGGTTAATCGTGTAGGTATCCGCATCTGCGACTTGATGAATGAAGATGTGTTTAAAGAAAAATTAGCTTACAACGTCAAGATTAAAAATAAAATTTTGACAGATGTATATGGTTTTGAACCAGTTGATTTTGACCAGATTTTAAAAGACTATTTGGCTTATGCAGAAGAATTACGGCCAATGGTATGTGATACACAAGCTCTTTTGATAGAAGCTATTAAGTCTGGTAAAAAAGTTCTATTTGAAGGGGCACAAGCAACCATGCTTGACCTTGACCATGGCACCTATCCATTCGTTACAAGTTCACATCCTTTGTCTGGCGGTGCCTCTGTAGGGGCTGGTGTTGGACCAAACTACTTAAAGAACATTTACGGTGTTGTTAAAGCGTATACGACTCGTGTTGGGGCAGGTCCATTCCCATCTGAATTGTTAGATGAAACAGGCGAATTACTTCGTCAGACTGGTCATGAATTTGGTACGGTTACGGGTCGTCCTCGCCGTACGGGGTGGTTGGACTTAAAAGTTGTATCTTATGCAGCTGGTCTTAATAGTTTGGATTATTTGGCTATTACTCGCTTAGATATTTTAGATAAATTACCAGAAATCAAAATCTGTGTTGGCTATACCCATAATGGAGAAGAAGTAAAAGGCTTCCCAGCTGACTTGCATTTCTTAGAAGAATGCAAACCAGTCTATGAAACCTTACCAGGCTGGCAGACAGATATTAGTGGTATTCGTGAATATGCTAAATTACCAGAAAACGCACGCCGTTATGTAGAACGTATCGCAGAAGTAACAGGTGTACCTTTGGGTATCGTATCTGTAGGTCCAAATCGGGAACAGACTATTGTTCTTGAAGAAGGTTTCCAGAAGAAATAAATGATGAATACCAATCATAAAAAAGTAGAAGCAGTGACGGGAACGTCACTGCTTCTTGCTATAGCGCTTTTGGTGCAGAGTTTACGTATATTCTTTCCTTATCTGCCACGAGTGGGCACTCAGTTTCTTATTGGCAGTCTCGTTGGCATGACGGAAGTATTAGCTGCTTGGAGGTATGGCTTAGGTAAGGGGTTGGTTATTGCTTGGGTGACGCCTTGTGTAGCCTTTATACAGGGGATGTTACCATTACCTTTATTTATTCCTATTGTAGGGGTAGCCGCTAGTGGCTATGTGGCCGTTGTCTATTATTTAAAATGTTTTATTGGTTATCGTCTGTCCTTAGTAGCGGTTGTAGCCGCTCTTGTTAAGTGTGGATTAGCCTATGGCGGTTTTTCTTTGCTATTTATCTGGTTGGTTTTTCCGCTTAAGTTGCAACAAGCTATTCTTCTTTCTATGGGCTGGCCACAGATTGTAACGGGCAGTATTGGTGTAGTATTAGCTCAGTTTATAATGCGGCGGTTGTTAGCGAATAATAGGTAAATGTAATAATAAAATAGGAATATAATTCTAAAAAGCGTAAAAAGTAACAAAAGGTTGGAATCCATTCCAACCTTTTGTTGCTTTTAGGAGAAATTAGGAAAGTAGTATTAATTTATAAAATAATAGCAGTCTTGATCAATTGATAAATTTCTGTTATCATTAAATTAATTTCATAAGGAAACACTAGGGGAGCCATATGGCTGAGAAGATGTACGCATCTGACCCTTCGAACCTGTTAGGTTAATACCTGCGTAGGAAAGTGATACAACCGTCTTAGTTGCCGCCCAATACGTTGGGCGGCTTTTTTTATTGCTTTTTATAAGGAGACGAGACAATGGCCACACAAATGCAATTGGCGAGAGCTGGGAAAATAACAAGAGAAATGCAAGCAGTAGCAAAGCAGGAAGGCATCGATGTTAACCTACTTCGTAAGCGGATAGGTGATGGACAGGTCGTTATCTGTGCTAATGTAAATCATAAGGGACTCACGCCTTACGGCGTTGGTAAGGGACTACGGGTGAAAGTCAATGCCAATATTGGTACGTCGAGTACCTATCCAGATATAGAGCCAGAACTTGAAAAGTTAGCTGAAGCGGTTCGTTGTGGGGCTCATTCTGTAATGGATTTATCTACTGGCAATCATATTGATGAATCTCGGCGGGCAATTATTGCCCATTCACCAATTATGGTAGGAACGGTGCCTATTTATCAGGCCACGGTAAAGGCCATTAAGGAACGAGGGGCCGTGGTAGACATGACTGTTGAGGACTTATTAGAAACCATTGAAAGGCAGGCTAAAGACGGTGTCGATTTTATGACCATTCATTGTGGGGTAACAAGAGCGGCTGTAAAAGCCATGCGTGAAGAAGGACGACTTATGGATATCGTTAGTCGAGGCGGGTCTTTTATAGCTGGCTGGATGCTTCATAATAAGGCAGAAAATCCCTTGTATGAACATTTTGATGAAATTCTTTCTATCTGTGAAAGGTATGATGTTACACTGAGTCTAGGTGATGGTATGCGGCCAGGTTGCTTAGCTGATGCCAGCGATAGGGGCCAGATTACTGAATTATTAACGCTAGGTGAGTTAACACAGCGGGCTTGGGATCGAGGCGTGCAGGTTATGATTGAAGGGCCTGGGCATGTGCCGTATGACCAAATTGAAGCCAATGTAAAAATGGAAAAAGAATTGTGCCATGGAGCTCCTTTTTATGTGTTAGGGCCTTTGGTCACAGATATAGCTCCTGGCTATGACCATATTACAGCGGCTATCGGTGGCACCTTGGCGGCGACGGCAGGAGCGGATTTCTTATGTTATGTGACACCAGCAGAACACTTGGCCTTGCCGACAATTGAAGATGTGCATACAGGTGTTATTACTAGTCGTATAGCAGCTCATGCAGCAGATGTTGCCAAAGGCCTTCCTGGGGCTAGAGACTGGGATATAGCTATGGCTGAGGCCCGTAAGGTTTTGGATTGGGATAAGCAGTTAGCATTAGCCATTGATCCAGCTTATGCAGCTAGTAAGCGGTCGGCTCGTAATACGCCAGATGAAGGTGCTTGTTCTATGTGTGGTGATTATTGTGCAGTAGAGATTATGAATAGCTATTTGCATGAGGATAAATAAGTTAGTTCAAACTAGTTATGCTAGGTATACCTGAGTATTGTAAACGCTATTATAATAGTTGACCACTTTTTATAAGTGGCTGGTTAGGTCATTCGCTTTGGGTAAGAGATAATGATATAGGTGAAAATATATGGTATCTATTAGAGAGAGAGACTAGGTAGATATGAATCAATTAGTTATGACTAGGCAAAAAAAGTTAACGTTAACAGCTGTATTTGTGGCTGCTTGTGTTATCCTGTCGCCATTTGCAATTCCTTTAGGCAGTGTCCGCCTTTATCCTATGCAGGCCTTATGTAATGTCGTGCTGGCTGTGTTCTTAGGGACACGGTATAATGTATCGGCTGCTTTTTGTACATCCTACCTGCGTAATGCCTTAGCTTTAGGTTCTCCGTTGGCATTTCCTGGCAGTATGGTAGGAGCTTTCTTGTCGGGGCTTGTGTATAGGTATACGAAAGTGATTTGGCTTACTGCCTTAGCTGAAATTATAGGGACAGGTTTGATTGGCGCCGCTTTTGCCTATCCCTTAATGGTCTTGGTATTTGGAAAAGCCTTGGCTCTTATGACTTTGGTTCTCTCTTTTACGGCTAGCTCAGCTGTTGGTGCTGTCTTGGGCGCTTTGCTTTTGTATATGTTAAAAGCGCGGAAGTATAAATAAAATCTATCTTTACAATGGTTTTAAAACTCGTACGCTAATAATAAATAGTGAGTTCGAAAAGTATAGATAGGTAAATTTATTCTTAGGAGGAAAGTCGATATGAAGGGATATCGTAGTATACCAGTTATTTATATGCGGGGCGGTACGAGTAAGGGAGCTTATGTGGACTTAGCTGATTTATCAGCTGATGCGACGATTCGAGATAAGGAGATTTTATCTTTATATGGCAGCCCAGATAAGCACTAAATTGATGGGCTAGGCGGGGCTGATTCGTTGACGAGTAAATTACCCCATCTAAACGTGAGGATGCGGACGTAGATTATACATTTGGTTATGTTGGTGTTGATAAGCCCATCGTAGACTACGAAGGTAATTGTGGTAAAAGATAGTGTTAGCTCATAAGAAGAATGGTATAAATTTATAAAGTTATAAGCACTACATAAGATAAAGCTATATTTAAAGAAAGCCCTATCTCCCGTTAAAGAGCCTTACGATAGTATAGCTCGCGAGGGGGATAGGGCTTTCTGTTTTTTTTCCTGCCTTATAGCGGAAACATATAATAAGCAAATAAGATAGCCAGCGGCATAGTAATAGCAGAAAAGACGGTTGTTGCCATGGTAATCTGCGTCGCAAATTCAGGGTTATTATGGGTTTCATAAGCAATAAGAGCGGTGCTGACGCCAGACGGTATACTATAGGTCATAATGATAGCTTGGGCGGATATAGGTTGTAGAGCACCATAAAAATGAATAAATAATAGGGCAATACCTGCGGCAACTAAAGGACCGGCTAAGAGGCGGAGACCAGCCGCTAAAAGGACGTCCCACTTAATAAAGTTAATAGGGGATCGGCTTAATTCGACACCTACAGTTAACATGGAAATGCCTACGTAAGCAATTCCGTAATAATGAATAGGTGGCCAGAAGAAATAAGACGTTAAGTGAAATGGAAGAAACTTACATAGGACTGCCAGGGGTGCTACATAGATAATTGGCATACGTAAGAGCATTCGTAAAGCCTCTTTAGCGGTCATTTGGCCAAGACCAGCCTGGTAAAAGCCAAGGGTGTTACAGAAGACTGTTTGTACAATAAAGATGGAGATAACGGATACAATACCTAATTGTACATAGGGCGTGGCACCGTTAATAACATAAGGTGTATTAGAGAAAACAAAGGTAGCGATAGCAACACCGATATTACCACTGTTATTGAACATGACGCCGTTACGAATGATTTGTAGGCGTCGTTTATCATAATGGATAAGATAGCCTACGAGGGAGACTAATAGGCTGTTGGAAAAGATGATGACTAGGGCACAGAGACCAATTTCTAGGCTTTCGTCGCCAATATGCGCAGTGTAAAGGGATTGGAAGATAAAGGCTGGTAAAAGGACATAAAAGTTTAATTTACTCAGCGTACGTAGGTCAAGCTTGAATAGTTTGTCTAAAGTAAAACCACCAGCAATGAGCAATAGAATAGGAATAATACTGGTGACAAAAATATGAGAAGCTAGGAGCAACATGGGTTTAAGTCTTCTTAAAATGGTTGCGTATGGTATTAGTATTGCATGTAGTTTTAGTTATATTTTTTTCTTCGTGTAGTATTTGCATTAATAAGAAATCTTTAGTATCCATAATTCCCCTCGTTGTACGCAATAATATTAATTTTATTGTACACCAGACTAAAAAATGATGATAGGGAATCGGATAAGAGGAGGGACAAGATGAAGGCAAAATTAATTAAAAGTATCGCCTGTTTAATCGTGTTTGTTGCCTTTTGGTTTATTCCAGTTCCAAACGGACTGACAGAATCGACTTGGCATGTATTAGGTTTGTATTTAGGAACAGTATTGGGCGTTATTTTACGGCCTTTCCCAGAACCAGTTATTCTTATGACCAGTATGGTTATTTTATCTACCTATTATTTGCAGTTAAAGGAGTCTATTAGTGCCTTTGCTGGCAGTACGTCTTGGTTGATTTTGACCGCCTTTATTATTGGTGAATGTTTTATTTTAACTGGCTTAGGTAAACGGATTGCCTGGGATACCTTCGTATGGTATTCAGGTATTATTTCTATATCGGATGTGTTAACTAAGGGCGGTTTTTTCTTGTGGCTTGGCAAATGGTTCCAGCATACCTTAAATTTAGGTGGCGTCAATCTGATTGTAGCTATGGGGATTCTTCTTTTACTAAGTATTGTCGTTAGATATTTCTTTGCCTCAACCATTGCTTATGTAGTTACTTTTGTACCGGTTATTTTTACACTTGGTGCGGTTATAGGTATACCGCCAATCCCATTGTTGCTTTTGATTGCTGCATCGGCGCAGATTGCTTCAGTTATGACACACTATGGTAATGCAGTAGGGCCGTTGCTCTTTGGTGCTGGCTATGTACCACAAGGTCGTTGGTGATTGACGGGACATATTATCACCTATTATTCAATGGCTGTTTTCTTCGTTATCGGTTTATTATTAACTTAAAGAAATGGATTAGTTGTCAGTAATTTCTTGTTAACAAAGTCGCGTTCTTGCGGTGTTAAAGTTAAATACTTTTGAGAAATAGCAGAAACCCAGCTGCCATAAACGGGGTTAGGAAAGATAATATATTTAGTGCCCCAGTCAGTTTGTGTTTTATCAATAACAGTAGCACGACTATTAATAGATGTGGCTTTAGGTAAGGGAAAATCACCGTAGTTATCGCCCATATAGAGAATAATGTTATAATTTTTAGCTACTGCGTCAAATCGAGGTTGCTTATTACCTGTTGTCGTCATAAGTAAGACCTGTTCTTTGTTAACGTCAGGAAAGCCTAGGTGGCGTAAATTTTTTAAGGTAGCTTCTGTATTATCAGGTGCATAGCGGTTAGTCACATAAAAAATGGCTACACCTTTATTGTGTACATCATTTAGAAATTGACTAGCCCCAGGCAGGGCTTGTGAAGAACCTTTTCCAATATAGTCATGCCACCAGTGAGCACTAAATTGCCCATTATGATTGGCGGCGGATTGACTTAAGGCATTGTTGTTGCTGACTACTGTTTCATCGCAGTCTAAAATAATGGCTAAAGGTCTTTGATTGGGCTTCTTGTTACGGATAGCCGTATCAATGTGTGAGAGTGCCGTATTATAGGCCTGATAGCAAAGAGCCCGATATTCAGCAGCTGTACGCATCCATAAAAGAGCCATTGTTTCTTCGGAGGCTAATTGTTGTGGCGTTGTTAAGGCAACTGATGATTTGTTAGCTAAGTCAGGAAGAGTTTTTGTTAGATTAGCTGTGCTTTTGTGTGTATCAGTTATCTTTAATAATTCCTGATTAGCTAGTATATTTCGCTTGTCAGAGTTAAAAAGACTTTTTGTTATTTTAGGTAGCGGGCTATTTGAAGTCGTAGCTGATTTTGTCTGTGCTTGTGTGGGCAAAATTTGCGGGGACGCGGCATAACCACTACTTAATAACATAATCGAACAAAGAGTAACTGTGGATATCGTCTTATTTTTCCAGTTCATAAGTACAATTCCTTTCTATAAAATACAACCATAGAACGCCTTTATTGTATAGGAGGGAAGTAGAGAAGAAAAGAGGAAATTTTGTATACATACACAGTGCCTAAAGAGAATGCCTGATAAAGATAAAGGTTTTTCGATTTTTCATGTGTGGTATACTTGCTGGCATGAAAAGAAATCTGTGTAGGATAGAGATGGGGCAGTACATAAGAAAAAATGATTTTATTAGGTATAACTGTTAATTTTATAGTAAATAAAAACTTTATAGGTAGTGGATTTCATCGCTGATAGGCAGTCAGAACGAATTTACATACAAGTCACTTATTTGTTGGTTTTGCCAGAGACGATTGAACGCGCATTTGGAGTGTATCGGGATATTCGGGATAACTATCCTAAGTATGTGCTTTCCTTAGATGAGTTTGATATGAGCCGAGAGGGGATTATCCATAAGAACATTCGAGATTTTTTGTTAGAAGATTGTGAGTAAAGGTGGAGTTAGTCTTTATTATGCTAGGATAAATACATAGTAGGTAAAAGTTGCATTTTATGAGATACTTATAGAATTTTCTAGGAAACTGTGGTATCTTATACATAGAAAGAGCCAGTAAACGTGTGGAGGCGTTAGGCTCATCTAAGTATGGTGTAAAGATAATAGACCTAACGTGGCTGGAGCTTATGCCCTAGTTTAGCGTTAGGTTTTCATCTTTACGGTACTTATAATTTAATAGAAGTATAAATTACTTTCTTGTATTGATGATTAACACTACGAGCGTAGCGAATAGTATCATTAAAGATAGTGCTTCGTATGTACTCATAGCACTCACCTCCTTTTGAGAGATGAGACTAACTCACGTTACTGACTCAAGTGTAGTATACAGAAATTGCAGGGAAGAGTAAATAAAAAGATAGGTAAGAGACAGATATGCTTCTTGCCTATCTTTTTTTGTGTCTATTGACATTGTTTTCAGTATCGACTTATTTATAATAAACCTATATGGTAATGATTAGTAGGAGATGCATTGTACAGAAGTAAGGAGAGAGGACAATGAAAAAACCAATTATTGGTATATCTGGTAACCATATGATAGATAGTGGTGGTCTGTTTCCTGGCTATCACCGTTCTTATGTAAATGATGATTATATTCGGTCTATTGTAGAGGCAGGTGGTGTGCCACTTATTTTGTCGTTTATGGCTGATGATGAAGTGGCGGTCTCTATGATGCAGGTTGTTGATGGTTTACTCTTGAACGGTGGTGATGATGTATATCCATTAAATTATGGGGAAGACCAAAGCCTAAGTTAGGCAATGTGTGGCCGGAACGGGATCATTTTGATTTTCTTTTATTAGAAGAAGCAAGTAAACGTGAGTTGCCTATTCTAGGTATTTGTCGAGGCCATCAAATTATTAATGTAGCTCGTGGTGGCAGTCTTTACCAAGATTGGTCCTATGATAAAAATTGTACAGTACGCCATTGGCAAAATCAGCGGCCAGATCTTCCGATACATACAGTACATATTGATGAGGATTCTGTATTGCATGAAATTGTTGGAGCCGATAGATGGGTCACTAATAGTCACCATCATCAGGCCATTCATGAAGTAGGTTGTAATTTAACGGTGACAGGTTGGACAGAAGATGGCACAGTGGAAGCTTTGGAAGCAATAGATTATCCGTATTTAGTATCTTATTAGTTTCATCCAGAAATGATGTCTGTTACTGACCAAACGGCTAAAGCTTTGTTTATGCATTTTGTGTATGCAGTACGTGAAAGTAAGGAGGGCTAATATGGATACGTCATCATTACAAAAAAGTAAATTTGGCTTTTGGAGCATTGTCCTCTTAGGCATTAATGCCATTGTAGGGACAGGTATCTTTTTATTGCTGAATAAAGCCTATGCTCTAATGGGTAGTGCTAGTATGGGGCTTTGGTGGCTGCCTTGTTATCTTGCCGTTTTATGTTTGGTATGCTTGGCGGCGTAAGAAAGCCCTATCTCCCGTTAAAGAGTCTTACGATCGTATAGCTCGCGAGGGGGATAGGGCTTTCTGCCTTATACTAGCTCATCAAAATCAAAAGCAGCCGCTTTTGTATAATTAGTAACTTTTGCTTCAAAGAAGTCGGTCTTTGTTTGATTTAGATTGGAAAAATTTTCAATCCAAGCCATAGGATTTTCTGTGATTTCTGGATAGAGGATAGGTAGGCCGATGGCTTCGGCACGGAGATTGGCTAAGTAATGAATATATTTGGTAATTAGGTCGTTATTTAGTCCTAAAATCTGATTATTGGTAATATATTGGCCCCAGGCAATTTCGTTTTCAGCGCCTTGTTTTAGCATTTGATTTAACTCTTTTTCTATTTCAGAGGTAAATAAAGAGGGCTCTTCATGACGTAATTCTTTAATTATATTTTGAAATAAAATTAGATGGGTTACTTCGTCTCGGTTGATGTATTTAAAAATGGTACTAGTGGCAGTCATTTTTCCTTGCCGAGCGAGTGTATAGAAAAAGCTAAAACCAGAATAGAAGTATATGCCTTCTAAAATGTAATTAGCCATAATCGTACGTAAGAAATTGTGTGGGGTAGGCTCATCACTAAATTGCTGATAGGCATCAGCAATAAAGCGGTTACGATTCAGCAAGACTTCATCGGTGCGCCATTCATCGTAAATGCGGTCACGGGTAATAGGATTGGTTACGGTATCTAGAATATAGGAGTAACTCTGGGCATGAATTTCCTCTTGAAAGGCTTGTATATTTAAGAGGGACGCCACTTCTGGTGCTGTAATATAGCGGCTAAGGTTAGGCAAGTTTTCACTTTGAATAGAATCTAAAAAGTTTAAAAAGGAAATAATCTTGTCAAAAGCTCGTCGTTCACTATCCGTTAGTTGCGGAAATTGTTTAATGTCTTCGTTGAGGGAGATTTCTTCAGGAATCCAAAAATTATTAAGCATAGTGCGATAGAGGGTATTGGCCCAGTCGTATTTGATGCGGTTCCATTCACGAAGGTTGGTTGTGTTGCCACCAATCATACGCTGGGTACCACGCTCGCCATGTTCGTTAAAGATTAATTTTTTATTTAGCATAGGTTATCGTCCTTTGTATGTAGAGATACTAGCAAGCTTATTAAGTCTTATGTTTTTGCTATCTATATCGTCTTAAATATAGATGCTAGAGAATAATTAACTATAAGTAGTTGCATAGGGAAAGAATTAATTTATAAATACAATTCTTTGCTTGCAGTATGCTAAGCAAGGAATTGTAAGTATGATTGAAAATTTTGTATTTTTAAGAGGAACAACTTGTACATTCATCCAGTTCTAGGGATTGATTACGTACATAGTAGATGGTTTTAACCCCTTGTTTATAGGCTTCTGTATATAGGTCTAAAATGTCTTTGGCCTTTAGCTCTGGTGTAATGTAAAGGTTAAATGATTGGGCTTGGTCGATATGATGCTGACGAGTCGCACAGGCCTTTATGCTCCATTGCTGGTCTATTGTATGGGCCTCCTTGTAAAGCCAAAAGTTATTCTTGCTTAGGTCTGGTGCTGTCTTAGGTGTGAAACTTCCTTTTTTCTCTTCGACGAAATATTTACGGAAAATAGGATCGATACCGGCGGTTGTATTGGCAATGTTAGAGGTCGAGCCGGTAGGGGCGACAGCGAGTAGGTAACCATTGCGGAGACCGTAGGTGTGTACATCCTTAGCTAATTTTTGCCAACGGTTTGATGTATAGCCACGGCGGGTAAAGTACTTACCGGTATCCCATTCAGATCCCTTGAAAGCTGGGTAAGCCCCTTTTTCCTTGGCTAGCTCCATAGAGGCTTTGATGGCGTAGTAGGCAATATCTTCAAAAAGTCTATCTGCCTGTTTTATATGTTCATCAGATTCCCAACGGATACCATGATTAACAAAATAGTGATGGTAGCCACTGGTGCCTAGGCCAATGGCACGGTATTTATCGGATGTGATGCGGCTTTCTGGTGTTGGGCATTGGTTAATAGTGATGACATTATCGAGCATGCGGATTTGTAAGTTAATGTTATGTTCTAATTCTTGGTCGGAGATTTTACCTAAGTTGATGGAATTTAGGTTGCAAGTGACCATATCGCCGGCTTGCGTAACAGTTTGTACATAGGATGTAGGTAAGCCTTGGCTCCTTGCTTTATATGTAATAGCTGCCTTTTGGCTCTGAAGTGAGTTTGCTGATATATCGTTATTGTGCGTGTTGTCAGTTGTCGGTGTATGTATCGATACAAGTTGACTAAAACCTACATTTTGAGCGATTTCATGACAGAGGTTGGATGCGTAAATCATACCGGCATGTTTGTTAGGGTTAGCTCGGTTAACCGTATCGCGGAAAAAGATAAATGGTGTGCCCGTTTCAACAGCACTACGCATGATCTTTTTCATCATGTCCAAGGCACTGACACTAATACCGTGTAAGTTAGGATTGGCTTCGCAGGCTAAATATTTTTCTGTAAAAGCTTTATTATCGACATCGTCGTAATAATCTTCAAGATTAAAGCCCATAATGGTAGCGACTTCGTGCGGGTCAAAGAGAGTGAAGTTTTCTCGTGCTAGCAGGCGTTCCATAAAAATATCTGGCACAGATAGGGCTGGAAAAATATCATGCGCTTTGCGGCGGTCGTCCCCGTTGTTGGTGCGGAGTTCTACAAATTCATAAAAGTCCTTATGCCAAATGTCTAAGGTTACTGTGGCCCCACCTTTTCGCTTGCCTAACTGGTCAACGGCAACTGCCGTATCATTATAGAGGCGAATCCATGGAATGACCCCACCAGAGGAGTTCTTATAACCTCGAATATCACTATTGAGGGCGCGTACTTTACCCAGATAAATTCCTAGAGCACCGCCATGTTTAGACACTTGGGAGAACTTACTGTTTACATCATAAATGGACCAAAGATTATCATCGACGCCAGAGACAAAGCAAGAACTTAACTGATGAAAAGGTGTCCCTGCATTAGCTAAAGTTGGTGTTGCGGTCGTCATTTTTAGGGTGCTCATTAAATCGTAAAATTCCTTGGCATAGCTTACCTTTTTATCGCCTTCAATAGAAGCTAGATGCATGGCGATAGCCATGAAACGCTCTTGAGGGAGCTCGTAAATGTTTTTATCGAAGTCTTTTACTAAATAACGGTCAGAGAGAAGTTTAATGCCTTCGTAGTTAAATAGATAGTCTCGTTCCGGTTTGATATAAGAACCTAGCTCTTTTAACTCATCAGCAGTGTATTGGGTAATGAAAAAATCAGCATAGCGGTTCATATCGACTAACGTATGAACAAGGGTGGAAAAGTCGCCGTACCCGAAGGCCTTGTAGCGGCGGTTAATAGCCGCTTCCTTATATAAGTCGAACAAGTAGAGGCGAGCCGCTACAAATTGCCAGTGAGGGTTTGTCTGGTTGATTATATTGCCATAGCCATCATCTTTTCGTTGGATAACTTTTTCGATAGCGGTTTGGATTAAAGTCTTTTGGATTTGTTTGGTCGTCATGCCATCTACAAATTGGAGTTTGGCATCGAGTTCTAGGTCCATCGGATTACAGTATTCTTCTAAACCTTGGCAGGCGAAGGCAATCATTTTTTTTGTTTTCTCTACAGATAATGGTTCATAATGGCCGTCGCGTTTTTGAATGAGAATGCTCACGAGTTGCTCCTTTATGCAATACAGGTAAAACACTAGAAAATATACTACATATAGTATATTTTGTAAAATTTAAACACTTATGTAGTATATTATACCTAAAAGGTAATGTATAAACAAGAGCTATTGATTCTTTCTTTCAGAGTATGGAAGCACCTTGCACTTCTCTCGACTTCATGCCTGCGTCAATTCGGCTACGAGAAGTACAAGGTACTTCGTGACATAGAGCTAAGAAATAAAGCATACGTGTATAGCGTATAGTGTATAGTGTAGAAGCACTATGATAGTATTTTCATTCTTCTCTGACTGAAAGATTTTAGTACTTTGGCTAGAGTGTTAGATTAACTATTTAAGGAGTAAAGGGCTTGTTTAATTATTTTAGTTAATGAATAAAAAACGAGGAGACACATCCTGTAGTGAGCCTTACGATAGTACTAGCTCACGAAGGACGTGTCTCCTCGTTTATATATGTGATTCGTTAATATAAGCAAGCCCTTTACAGCTAAACAATTAAATCAAGCTCTAGCCTGGCGCTTTAAATCTTCCAAGTCTTCTGGTCCTCGGTGTTTTGGATGAATAAAGAGGACATAGCACACAAGAGCAGCTACATAACCGAAGATCATAATAAAGGCCATAGGCATAGGATTATGGCTGCCAGCAATGCCTACAAAAGGGGCCATAAGGCCGGCTGATGCTTGGGAGAAGAAGCCCAGCAAGGCTGATGCACTGCCTGCCATACTAGGATCAACGCGCATAGATAGGGAAAAACTAGCTGCCCCAATAGGAGCGACGGTAGGTGTTGTAATGACTAGCAATAAAATAGATAACCACAAAGGAGCCGAAAAATACATAGCAATGAAGAAGAGGATACTACCGACAACAGAGATGGCAATAGAAATCCATAACATGGTATTCGTAGCAACGACATTGGCTCCTTTTTTAGCGAGGAAACTCACGAAGACAGTTACAAGGGCTAAGCCACCAAAAATATAACTATAGGTCTGAGCAGATAAGCCATAAATATCTTGAAAGAGGAAGCTGGACCCAGTGATATAGGCAAAGAAGGCACCAAAGGAGAACCAGCCTAAGAGGCAGTTGCCTAAGAAGTAAGAGTTGGAGCAAAGTACTTTGAAAGCATGTTTGGTTTTGCCAAAACCACCAGAGATGTGTTTATCCTTAGGCAAGGTTTCTTTTTGTGTAATAGACCGAATGGTTAAGGCTATACAAATGAGAGCTAATAGGAAAAATACGGTATGCCAGGTGGAAAAGATAAGGATTTGTCCACCAATAAGAGGTGCTACTATGGGAGCAAAACCGTTAACCATCATAAGAAGAGCAAAGACTTGTGTGAGGGTCACGCCGCTGACACAGTCACGGGCGATGGCCTTAGAAATAACGATACCAGCGGAGGCGGTAATGCCTTGGAAAAAACGGGTAACAATTAGTAGGCTGATGTTACTTGTCATACCACAGATAATGGATGTAATGGCACAAAGGGCCATGCCCCATATAAGTGGCTTTTTACGACCAAAGGTATCACTTAAGGGCCCAAAGAAAAGCTGCCCTACAGCCATTCCTACCATAGTGGTGGTAATCGTTAGTTGCACCATAGGGGCGGAAGCTTGGAGTTCGCCTGTTAGAGAAGGCAAGGATGGAAAATACATATCCATGCAAAAGGGTGCCATAGCTGTTAGCATGCCTAGGAAAAAAATGAATTCTTTAGAAAGTTTTGAACCCTGTGTATGACTGTCGTTCATCTGCTATCCTTTCTTGTATCTATAATGGATTATATAAATAAAAACAGTGTCAGCTTAAGACTAAGAACGAGTAGACAAGCAACCGGCTCCAATTGCCATCGGTTGTCTGCTAGCCTTAGTCAGTGCTAACACTGTTTTATTATACCTAGATATAAATTTTCGTGTAAGTAAAAATATGCATATTTTTTTGTAATAAATACTATTCTTTTATCACAACACAATAGTTAAAAGTAATGAAAGAACAATTTTCTTATTCAAACATAGTGGCTAGTAATAATTTTAAGCGGTTCATCTGGTTGACGGCACTAGCACTGGCATCGTAGTCGATAGCTGAGATTTGTACGTCTGGATAGGCTTCCATAAGTGGGCGAATCATGCCCTTACCAGTTAGGTGGTTAGGCATACAGCCGAATGGTTGCAAGCAAATGATACGTTTGCAGCCTTTTTCAATAAGATCTACCATATCGCCCGTTAGGTACCAACCTTCACCAGCTTGGTTACCGAGGTCTAAGAAGCGAGCCGCTCCACGGGCTACCGTTTGAATGGTGTCTACATTATCAAAGCGTTTACTTTTCTTAATGGCGTTGACATAAGGCTTACGATACCATTCCATAACTTCACGACCGATGGTGCTAAAGAAGGCCGATTTTTTAGAGCCTGATAGGTATTTAGCTCGATAAGGTTTATCTAGGGTGCCGTATAAGAAGAAGTCTAATAAACCGGCAGTCATAGCTTCACCACCAGCTTCTTCAATAAGCTGAATTAAGTTATTATTGGCATCTGGCTGGAACTTAACGTAGATTTCACCGGCAATACCTACACGTGGTTTGGTGCGTGGTGCTGCTGGTAAGGTATCAAAGTCATGTACCAGTTGTTTAATATTCTTCTGGAAGGTAAAGACATTGGCTCCTTTTAGGTCTTTATGGATTTGTTTGTACCATTTTTCAACAAGAGCTTGCGCAGAGCCAGGTACCTTTTCATAAGGACGGGTAGCCAAGAGACATTGCATTAAGGCATCGCCGTAAATGACGCCTTGTAACAAGCGATGGATTAGGAAGCGATTAATCTTAAAGCCTGGTTGTTTTTCTAGACCACCACTATTAAAGGATAGGATAGGTACTTGTCCCATGCCGGCATCAATAAGGGCCTTGCGTAAGTAACCAATGTAGTTGGTTGCACGGCAGGCACCACCTGTTTGAGAGATGATAACAGCCGTTTTATTGAGGTCGTATTTGCCAGATAAGAGGGCTTGCATGATTTGCCCAATAACCATAATCGCTGGATAGCAGGCGTCGTTATTAACATATTTTAGACCGATTTCTGTTGCCGCGTGGTTAGCGTGAGGCAAGAGTTCAAAATGATAGCCTAGTTCCTTGAAAACAGGCATGATAGCTGAAAAGTGAATGGGCGCCATTTGTGGTACGAGAATGGTGTAGTCTTTAGCCATTTCTTCGGTGAAAACAACACGATTATATTCGTAGTCCTTTTTCGGTTTCGTTTCTTCTTTTTCTGCATTTCTAAGGTGCCGTTTCATAACGGACTGCAAGGAACGAAGACGGATAGTTACGGCACCTAGGTTAGTGCCTTCATCGATTTTTAAGACTGTATGAATCTTATGTTGCGCCGCTAAGATATCCTTAATTTGGTCGGTCACGATGGAATCGATACCGCAGCCAAAAGAGTTAAGTTCGACAACTTCAAAGCCAGGAATATGGCTGGCAAATTCAGCAGCCCGATAGAGGCGGCTGTGGTAGGACCATTGGTCAAGCACACGAAGGTGTGAAATCGGTTGACCAAGTGGAGCCACGCCATCTTCGGTAACAACGGCCATGCCTAATGAATTAATGAGTTCAGGAATACCGTGGTTAATACCTGGATCTAAGTGGTAAGGACGACCGCCTAACATAATGGTAGGAATCTTGTTCTTGATTAGGTGGTCTACCGTTTTGCGGGTTAACTGGCGGAATTCTTCCTTCCAGTTTTCTTGTTCTGTCCAAGCCTCATCAACGGCAGTAGTAATATCTTTCTTAGATAAACCCCAATCTTTTAATTCGGCAGCTAAACGTTCGGCTAAGCGTTCCTTGTTATCCATAGGTAGAAATGGATTATAAAAAGGTGTATGGCCAATAGCGCTGGTCATGTTATTTTTGATAACTTCTGGATAGGACGTAACCATTGGGCAATGATAGTGATTGGCCGATGCAAATTCATTCGGCCCCATTTGGATACATGGATAGAAGATAAGGTCTACCTTATCTTTTACTAATTCCATAATGTGACCATGCACGGATTTGGCAGGGAAACAAGCTGTATCTGAAGGAATGGTATCGATACCAGTATCAAATTGAGCTGGTGTTGTCGGGTTAGACAAAACGACTTCATAGCCTAATTTAGTAAAGAAGGTGTGCCAGAAAGGGAAGTCTTCATACATGTTAAGTACGCGTGGAATCCCAATACGGGCTTTGCCGGTACCTGGTTTTAAGCCGCGTTTTAAGTAGTAGTCAAAGATTCGTTTTAACTTAATATCTGCTAAATTTGGTACAGGTGCATGCTTTTCTTGAATCATTTTGCCAGCACCACGGTCACAACGGTTGCCTGTTACATAGGTACGCCCATCAGAGAATTCGTTGATAGTTAGCATACAGTTGTTAGCACAAAGACCACAGTGACGCATGCTAGTTTTTACAGATAGGCTTGGTATTTGATCTGCTGTTAGAATGGTGCTTTCTTGCTTGTTTAAGTCGGTAGCCTGTTCGGCGGCTAGCAAGGCCATACCGTAAGCACCCATTAAGCCAGCCGTGTCGGGGCGGATAACATCGATGCCAAGAAGTTTTTCAAAGGCACGGAGAACTGCTTCATTATAAAAGGTGCCACCTTGAACGACAACGTGCTGGCCTAGTTCCTTTGGATCTTTTACCTTCATAACCTTGTATAAGGTGTTTTTGATAACAGAGTAAGCAAGGCCGGCTGCAATATCAGGAACGGTAGCGCCTTCTTTTTGTGCTTGCTTTACCTTGGAGTTCATAAAAACGGTACAACGAGACCCTAAGTCGATAGGAGCGGGTGCTAATAGACCTTCTTTGGCAAAGGTTTCAATAGGTAGGTTTAAGGAAGCAGCAAAGGTATCTAAGAAGGAGCCACACCCAGAGGAGCAAGCTTCGTTTAATACGATGTCATCAATGAACCCGTCGCGAATGTGGCAGCACTTCATGTCCTGACCACCAATATCTAAGATAAAGGAAACTTCTGGGCAGAAGAATTGGGCTGCCCGGTAATGGGCCATGGTTTCTACTTCACCTATATCAATGCCGAGGGCTCGTTTAAGAAGAGCTTCACCGTAGCCAGTGACACCACTGTGGGCAATATAAGCATCCTTAGGTAAAATCTCATAAATATGACTCAAGATTTCTTTTGCCTTATCTAAAGGCTTACCATTATTGTGACCATAGTAAGAGTAAATGATTTCTCGTTGGCTATTCATTAGAACGGCCTTGATGGTTGTTGAACCGGCATCGATACCTAGGTAGCAAGGACCTGAGGCTTTGTTAATGTCTCCGCGAGGAGCCACGGCCTTAGCGTGGCGAGCGCGAAAGGCATCTAATTCTTCTTGGGAGGAAAAGAGGGGATCTAAGCGATCAGACATTTCTAGTGGTGTGTCTAGTAAGTTGCTTAAATCGTTCTGTAAGGCACCCATTGTGCGAGGCGTGCAGTCTTCAGAACAGAAGGAGGCACCGAGGGCAATAAAGAGTTCCCCGTTTTCTGGGATGATTTGGTGCTGCGCATCTAAACCGAGCGTCGTACAGAAGGCTTTACGCAATTCGCTTAGGAAAGTTAAAGGACCACCTAGAAAAGCTACATTACCTTCAATTTTATGACCACAAGCTAGGCCGCTAATTGTTTGATTGACGATGGCTTGGAAAACAGAACGAGCGATATTTTCACGAGAGGCGCCTTGGTTAAGTAAGGCTTGTACGTCTGTTTTGGCAAATACGCCACAGCGGGCTGCTACGGGATAGAGTGTATCCGACTTGGCTGCTAATTTGTTAAGACCACTAGCATCTGTTTGGAGCAGGGTAGCCATTTGGTCAATAAAAGCGCCTGTACCACCAGCACAGCTCCCATTCATACGATGTTCTGTTGATTGTCCTAGGTAGGTTACTTTTGCATCTTCTCCTCCAAGTTCAATGATGACATCCGTTTGAGGGAAAAGGTGTTTGATGGCTTTGGTTTCTGCAATTACTTCCTGAACAAATGGGATATTTAAGTGTTCAGCCATAGCCATGCCGCCGGACCCTGTGATAGCGAGGCGTACGGAATCGCTTTCATGGCCTTTAGCGGCTTCGTTAACTAAGGTGTAAACGGTGTCCATGATATTAGCGTGGTGGCGTTTGTATTTTTTGTATATATAATTGTCGGCTTCATCTAACAATACAACTTTAACTGTTGTGGAGCCAACATCAATCCCCATTGTTAAATTCAAGGAATAAAACCTTCTTTCTGTGATAGTTGTATAAATTATTTGGATAAAAATAAGCGTATCGTTCAATTATGGTTACGCCTAGCGTTTTGTCTGCTATATTCAATAAGTCGATATAAGAATAGTATACAACATATGTAAAGGAAAATGTGTATCCGTGCAAACAAATAGGAGTAGACAGCGAGCTTAGCAGTTATAAAGAAAATGTGTATGGACTTTATAGGGCTTATGATTAGCTAACTATCTTTTTGGTGACTACAGTCCCTTAATAAATATAACTATATGTATATCTACATCATTATACGGATGTCTATTTGTTTTTACAATAGGTGTTGCCGCCTATTGGCTAAATGTCAAAAAACTTTAAAAATTTTTGAAAAATTTTCCGATAATTATTTTCAATTTACAGGATTTACGCAAAAGTCCGTGATAGATAACACGCTAAAATAGTGATTATCATCACAAAAGTTCACTTTTTTTGTATGGAATTGAATAAAAAGAAGAAAAATCGAGATAGGGTAAGGCTTTTAGTTGAAATGATAAGAGGGTGAGAAAGAAAATTTTATTTTTCTTAATGAAAAGAAGAAGAGGTCATAAAAAGAGAATGAAAATAAATGCAAAATAAGATTTGAAAATGGGTTTCAAAAACCTTATAAACCCTAGTAAAGAAGAGGATTTAGGGGCTTGGACAAAGGGCGGACAACCGTATATAATGAGCGTATAGTTATTCGGTTTGGACATGTTATATAGGTATCAAACGAATACATATACACATATTTACCTATAGGTAATAGGTACATTTGAGGAGGTTACACTATGGAACAATATGATGTTCTAGTT
>CAMBIX010000010.1 GCA_945867815.1 uncultured Veillonellaceae bacterium | reverse complement strand
CAAACATAGATTTCACAAGGCTTTACGGGTGCTCAGCACCTGCGAAGTTTGAGTTTTTGATTTAAAACTAGTTTAGCTGGTTTGACTGTAACTTTTTTAGCAATAAAGGGATCCCATAAATTCCCATTCTGTGGGGTTAGCCAATAATATAGCTGATGAACAACCGCATCTCTTGCGGTATTATCTGGCAACACTTGCTCTTGAACCGTCTTATCCGCATTTAAGGTCACTAAAATATCTTCCTTAGCAATGGCAAAGCTATCCTTTAAATTGTCTGGTATCTCCTGATAAGCCCGTTCACGGATAGTATTAACTGCCTTATCCGCCCCTTCTGTGCGATAAGTCTTGACCGATACAGAGGTTCCCTTAGGTACTTCTATCGCTTCAACGGCTCCAATCCCTTGCGCGTGAGATAACTTCCATAAAAAAGACTGGGAGGTATTAATTGCTCTGAAATAGATGTAGCACCAACAAGGCCAACAGCGGCGGTTAACACAAGACTTAAAACACTTAAACGAATCCCCCTTTTTATCTTCATACGCAAAAAACACTCCTCATGGCATTCTCCAAATACGACTTTCACCAATTATTTTCACGTCTATTACATCGCAATATATCATCCTATCATGACCCTATGATTAATTATATAATGTAAGCTAGCAATTAAAGACGATCCACCTCCACTCATTTATACAGACTCACCCATTAACCAATCTAACGCATTAATCCGACGAATCCCCTTATAATCCCCTTCCGGGTCTTCATCTAAAGTTAGTATAAACTTAGGATAATTATCATCAATCTGTTCTAGTGGACGCAACTCTCTTTGCAAGGTATGCTCATCTCGCACAGTAGCCGCTACCTGTATATAAATAAGTCCTCGTGAATCACGAGCTATAAAATCAACCTCTAAATTACCTATTTTACCAACAGACACCGTATAGCCCCGACGAACTAATTCAAGATAAATAACATTTTCTAATACATGTCCTACATCTTGACTCGCTCGTCCCAACAACCAATACCTCATCCCAGGATCCACTACATAGTATTTTTCCAAAGTCCGCAAATATTGTTTTCCCTGCAAATCATAACGCCGGACTGGATAAATAATAAAACTATCAATAAGTGCTTTCACATAGCGTTCAACCGTAGGCACCTCTATTTTTCGTCCATTAGATACCATAGTATCCGCAATTTTTTTAATTGATAAGGGATTGCCTATCGCTGAAAAAATAAACCTTGCAATGCTCTCTAACATCATTAAATTACGAAAGCTATAGCGCTGTGAAATATCTTTTACAATAATCGTATTAAAAAGCCCTTCCAAATACGTATCTAAGGCTTGTGGTTTATCTCGCAAAGCTAAGGCATAGGGAAAAGAACTTTCTTGTAAATACCGTCGATAAGCACTAGCATATTCTGTCCGTTTGTACCCTAATCCTTCTACATATTCTTTAAAAGACAGAGGCAACATGCGAATTTCTACATAACGCCCTGTTAACAGCGTCGCAATCTCTGATGATAAAAAATAAGCATTAGATCCTGTAATATACAAATCTACATTTTCTTTAATATATAGACTGTCTATCAACCTAGGAAAATCCTGACAATGCTGTATTTCATCAATAAAAATATATGTCATCCGTCCTAGCTGCAATCGTTCCTTAATATAGGCATATAACTTTTCAGGTGCCCATAAATCATACGAATCAAAATCTTCCAAATTAACCGTAACTATCTGCTCTGCTTTTACTCCCGACCTAATCAACTCATCTTGAAAAAGCTTCATCACAGTTGACTTGCCACATCGGCGAATACCCGTAATCACCTTTATTAGCTGTGTATCTTTAAAATTTTCCAACCACTTTATATATTCCGGACGTGCTATCAGTTTCATAGGTTAGCCTCTTTTATAATAAACTATTAATACGTATATTATAAATTAACTTTTTATAGTTTACTATAAAAAGTTTTGATTTTTTTAGTTTAATTCATAATTTATAGCAGAACAAACCGGCCTATGATCTTATACAAACCCAAATTAGCTATGAGAATAATTTGATAACTGATAAGAAAAATAAGAAAAGCCGCAAGAAAATGACATTACACCTCATTTTCTTACGGCTTCTTCTACTACCTATAATCCCCTATGTATGGAATACTGTTCACAAGCGCTATCTACCTATTCAATCCGACTATGTTCTTCAATTTCACCTTCATCGTAATCTGATTTAGCTACTTTTAAGGCAAAGCCGCCAAGGAAGACACATAAAGCCACATACATAAGCACACCTACATAGGTACCGCCAGCCGAATTCGCCCAAGCAGATTGGTAAACATCCACTCCAGCAATTTTCAAAATGGCACTAATCAAACTACCCATAGCACCACCAGCGACTAGACCAGATGCAATCGTATTACCACGGCTCACTCGCATTTCAGACAAAAGCGGACTCTTGGTACTATGAGATACTAAATAAGAAATAATACCACCAATTAAAATAAGCGTATTGATTTCAATCGGCAAGTATATGCCTAGGGCAAAAGCCAATGGTGGTACTTTTACCATCCACATAATAACGGCCATAAAGGCACCAGCAAAATACAAAGGCCAAGGCGCCCCGCCCCCATTCATAAGAGGAGCGGTAACTGCAGCCATAGCTCCGCCAAGAATCATAGGGATAATCATTTCACACCAGGATACCATATCCTGCATATTTAAAATGTAAAAAGCAGGCAAAATAAAAATAGCCGCCCCTAGTATATTGGTACTAGCACTACTAATGGACTGCATCTGTACTGTTTCAGCAAAAGCATCCTTACGCTTAAACATCATACCCATGCCCATAGCCAGTACTGATACGGGCGTTTCAGCTCCAATAGTCTGCCCTATTTTCAAGGCCAAAAAGCCAATAGCTAAAGCAAATACAACAACAAACAATAGCCCCCAAGATACAACGTACGTATTAATTTCGTTGTATTCTCGATTAGGATCCATCTTAGGTGCAACATCACTCATCACCGTCAACCCCTAAACACAAATTATAATAACAATATATTTTTATTATAATTTATATTTTTATTATAATTCTGTTTAGGTTATATAACAAATGCTATTTAATCATTGTTGCTTGTGCCAGCCAGTATCTCTCCTTTGCTTATTTCACCATACATGTTATAATACAGACAGAAAGAGCCAGACAACGTGTGAGGGCGTTAGGCTCTAGCTGTATTATATCAAGGATGTAAGCAGAAGACTATAAATAAAGCACTAATGTTTTATTTATAGCCTTCTGCTTTTTATTTCATTTTATCCATATAAAATCTGTTGCAAGTAAAAACAAACCGATATTATGCTCTCTACATTATAAGAACATAGTATCGGTTTATTTCTACACTAGCTACAACCTATTTATACACACTTAGAACTTAAAACTTAAGGAAGAATAGAACCAATTAGGTAATTTACCACCGGACACACCAGCTGCCTTTTTATCCACATATTTATTATTGAAAGCATAAGAGAGTTCTAAATTTATATTCTTCATAACTGTATAATCAACCGTTGCTTCCCAACCTTTATAGTTAGCTGTCCAAGGCTGATTCCAATTCGTATCTGCTACAAAGGCATTCTTTCCTTCATAGAAGTATTGCATCAAAATGTTATAAGTACCCGACTTTTGTGCATCAAGATTACCATAGCTAAGACCAGCCACCCATGCATTTGAACTAGCTAGATTATTACGTGTAAACTCACCGGATAAACTCCAACGATTTAGATTTACTGTTGCATTATAACCATAAATACCCTTTAATTGTGCATTTTTATCTAAGCCACTGTTAGGTGCTGACGCGTAGAAATTACCTAATGCATTTTTGCCTTTATTCACATGTAAATAAAAACCACCTAATTGTAGCTTCTTATTTAACAAATTTGTATCTAATTGCAATAATGTAAAAGATGGATTTTTAGCTTGTGACTGATTATCAAAAGAATAAAAACTATTATTAGTATTAGCTTTCCAATTTCCATTATAAACGCCTGCACTAACAAAATAGCCATAAGCCGTTGTAAACTTTACTATATCATTGCCAACAGCTAATTGAGCCCCATCAAAATAACCTTCATCAACTAAACCAGCGCCAATTGTTGGACTATAACGACCAACAATACCTGTTACATTTTTACCAAACTGATGCTGTAAATAAGCTAAATAAATCTTCGCATTATTCGTTCCTGTGGTATTACCAAATTCCTGATTATTAGAAGTTAAGCCAACAACAGCTTTCGTATTCTTATTCACATTGGCATTAAACTTAATCCGTCCACGAAAATCAAATTTAGAGCGTTTACCAGGATTCGTATTATCTATATATCCCCCGCGACTATACTGCTGATACCGTACCCGCGCATCGCCTGTTACTTTTACATTACCAACGCGGTCTTCCAAATTAGATACACGTACACCTAAATTGTTCAATTCACTAGAATACTCATTAGCCAAGCGATTAATCAAAGCCTGCTGCTCTGCATTAATTTTCCCCTGATAAGCCATAGCCTTTGCTGTCATCTGAGCCACTTCAAAACGAGTGATGTCCTTTTGACCCTGGAAGGTGCTATTAGGGTACCCATTAATAATGCCGTCAGCTGCTAGTTGTTCCACTGCCTGATAGGCCCAATCATTAGGCGTTACATCGGAGAATGGATTGGCTGCAAAGACTGTTGTAGCTCCTAATACGGCTGTTGCTGCTAAGGTTGTTAGTAGTTGTTTCTTCATTAAAATACCTCTTTCTCACGCTAAAAATTAACTCTATCCTTTAGCGGCAAAATACTATTCACAGATAAAACCTAATGTATTCTTATCTCCACTAGTCAAATTAACAAATCTTAGATTTTTACATACTCTCACAAAATATATCTCAATCCATGCAAAAAACTAAAATATAAAGCTACCAGCCTATTAGCTAGTATACTTTCAGTCAACCTAATTACGTCTCCTGTAAATACTACTTTGTCTATTTTTAGTAGCTTAGCATATATATACAAGGAGTGTCTATATTATATAAATAAAAAGCTATGACTATCTTTTATAGTTTATATTGTAAACTTATAATTATTAAACAATTAACAATTTAGATAGACTCTCAACCCCTATTTTAACTAACTTTCTCAGCCTATGCTTTCAAGGCATACCTAATAAAAAATAGATACCTGTCTCACTATAAAGCTTACTATTCTATTTTCTCTTTACGCTTATATAATATTCGCCCTATCGTAACCAAAGAATCCTCCCTAGTCACCGAATACATACAAAGTCCTGACAGACAAATTTTTCCAAGGCTCTCTATCCAAAACAGGGTGTCGTTCCGGAAACTGGCTAAGCTTTCGAATGGCTTTCCGGATAGGATTAACTTGCTTCTGTGCTATCTCCTCCACCTGTAAGGTATAAGCAATATAAGTATAAATCCCTCTTATATCGTCTAATGCCTCTTCTGAATACCTAATCTTAAAAACTGTATTCATATATTAAACTCTTTTTTCAATATATCATCAACTTCATCAGCAAAGTAAGCCTTTTGTCTTACCGAATCAAAACCTCGTTGCAATTCTTTATCTAAGTCCACTGGACTTAATTCTTCTACAACAAGTGGTTTTCTATAAGTTAACCGTAAATCTAAGGGCAGACTTTTTGTCCGTATAATTTGACTATAAAGCATCTGTATGGCACTTGATGGTGTGATCCCCAATTGTTGCAAAACTAGCTCTGCACTTTCTTTTAAATTTTTATCAATTCTCGCATAAACAGCTGATGTATTAGCCATAAGTATCACCTCAGTATCAGTATAGTATTGCATGCAAATGCTTGCAATTGCAAAGAGTTGTAATTAATAAAAAACAGGTACCTATTCCATCGTACGTCTTGCCTAAGCACTAACGTCAAGAAATAGCCACCTGCTCTTTATATATATTTAATTCTCTCTACTGCAAAAGCTCAGGCTGATAAGATACAACTAAGCAGAACTAGAACAATACATTTACCTTAGCTAAGAAATAATCGCCACGGTCATTCGTATTTGTACCAGCTACTTGTTTATCTGTGTATTTACTATTGAAAGCATAAGCAGCTGTTAAGCCTACGTTCTTCATCAAGGCATAGTCAACAGTGGCTTCCCAGCCCTTATAGTTACTGTTCCAAGGTTGGTTCCATAAAGTATCTGCTACGAAAGCATTTTTATCTTCGTTGAAGTACGGCATTAATAAGTTATAAGTGCCTGGTTCTGTAATATCATAGTTACCATAACCAACACCGGCTACCCAAGCATTCGAATTGAATAAGTTATTACGCGTAAATTCACCAGACAAGGTCCAACGATTTAGGTTAACTTTAGCATTATAGCCGTAGATAGCTTTAAATTTATCGCCAGCTTTTAATCCACAATGAATATCTTCTTCACCATCTAACAAGGATACATTATAGAATTTTGTTAATGTTTCTTTGCCCTTATTAATATGTGCATAGAAACTGCCCAATTGCAATTTTTTATTCAATAGATTCGTATCCAACTGTAATAAAGTCAAAGACGGATTAATCGACTGCTTTACATTTGCTAAATCAACACCAGTACCTCTACCATTAGTAATAGTGCCACTCGTCAAATACCCATAAGCTGTTTTCAAAGCCACATGGTCATTACCAATAACAGCAGCTACGCCATCAACATTACCACTATGAACAAGACCTGCACCTACATTTGTAGAAAAGCGACCAACCAAGCCTGTTACATGGGAACCAAATTCATGCGCCAAGTATACTTGATCGATGTAAGCATTCTTACTCGTTCCTTCTTGGCTTGTTGTATTACCAAACTCTTGGTTGCCAGAAGACAAACGAACAACAGCCTGTGTATTCTTGTTTACATTAGCATTAAACTGAATACGACCACGGAAGTCAAATAAGGAGCGTTTATTGCCAATAGCTGCTGCATCATCATTACGAGCACCTGCTAAATTACCTTTCTTAGAATAGCCTTGATAACGCATACGTACGTCACCTGTTACTTTTACATTACCAACACGGTCTTCCAAGTTAGATACACGAACACCTAGGTTATTTAATTCACTAGAATATTCATTAGCCAAGCGATTAATCAGGGCCTGCTGTTCTGCATTGATTTTGCCTTAATACGCCATAGCTTTTGCTGTCATCTGCGCCACTTCAAAACGAGTAATATCCTTAAGCAAGGTATTAATTTTCTTTAAGACCTTCTTATCTTTTACTTGCCACGCTAAATAGTCATCCCATGCCTCATCATGCCATACCTTACGCATACTCACACCTCAATAAGATCATGTTCAGACATGTTCTTACCTTCTCGCATATCAGCAATACGCCGATCTAACACCTCTTCATTTTCTGACGAATAAAAAGGGTCCAACTGCATATCAAAAGGAATCCCTTTTTCTCTTACCAGCTTAGTTAAATATATATTAACGGCTGCTGAAAGCGATAAGCCTAAGCCCTTACAGATAAGTTCTGCATCTCTTTTCAAGCCATCATCTACACGTACATTTATTTGTGCCATAGTATCACCTCTTATATACATTGTATTACAATGTATATGTTTCAACAATATTATGTATACAATATATTATATAATCTTACTCACTTAAAACTACATATACCTGCCAATTACACCATTTGACCTAAGCAATCGAGCTTAAGTACCTCATCTCTATAAATTCTACCCTCTTCCCAACAGCACGAATGATCAATAAGATAACTAGGTCCTAACAAAACAGCTTACAAAGTTTCTAAACTAAAAAAAACGAGTATCCTATCCCTAAGAAAAGCTACTAACTTAACTCCTAAAGATAGGCATACTCGTAATTATTATGCATATTAATATGAAATTAGAATTCGTATACAACCTTACCTAAAATATTCTTCATTGGTACTGGCCCAATAAAGCGGCTATCTGTAGAATGGTCTCGGTTATCACCCATAACATAAATATAACCTGCTGGAATCTTAATAACGCCTTGCCGCTGGTAATGCATAACTCCATTATTAATATATGGTTCCTGCAATTCCTTACCATTACGCCATACATGACCATCCTTAAACTGCAAAGTATCCCCTGGCAAACCAATAACACGTTTTACCCAAGCCGTCTTATTATCAAATTTAGAACTAAATAAGGACAAATACGTATCCGCTACATCCGTTACATCATCTGTCCAAGTATGCGGTCGTTCTACACGGCTATCAATAATAACAATATTGCCATATTGAGGCATTTCACCACTTAAATGAATCCACCGAGATACTAACAAATATTCTCCATTATGCAAAGTCGGATCCATAGACTGTCCAGATACGCGCGTAATCTGTCCTACAAAGACATGCACAAACGTAGCAATAATAAGTGCAATAATAATGGCGTAAATCCACTCTAAAATTTCATGAACAACTTGACTTGTTTTACTCTGCTGACTTTTTTTTATTTTCTTATCCATGAGATATTGCCGCTAAGCAGCTGCTCCTCTCTATTTATAACAGTAATATATTCTGCGCCTAATGCGTCCCTTTACCAAACTGTCCACCGAACACATCGTGCACATCAGTAATGGTTATAAAAGCATCTTCATCACAGTCATAGACTAAATCACGTAACTTCGTAATTTCTAGACGCGTCACTACTGAGTATATCACTTTTTTAGGTTGTTTCAAATACCCTCCTTCACCATACAAAACCGTCACACCACGACCTAATTGATTCATAACCGCATCAGAAATAGCATCCGGTTTATCTGTAATAATCATAACCCCCTTAGATTCATCTAAGCCTGTAATGGTTATATCCATCATCTTATAAGCAACAAAGTAAGTAATCAAAGAATACAAGGCACTGTTCCAATCATACACAAAGCCCGCTACGCCCAAAATAAAGAGGTTAAAAATCATAACGATTTCGCCAACAGAAAAACTACTGCGCTTATCTAAAATAACCGCTACCATTTCCGTTCCATCTAAAGAGCCACCATTACGAATGATTAAACCTACACCAAGGCCGATAATAATACCACCAAAGACAGCAGCCAATAACGGATCAATAGTAATAGGCATAATCTCTTTCATAAAGAGAGCAAAAAGGGAAATACAAAGAATCCCAAAAATCGTAGCTATAGCAAAGCGTTTACCAATCTTTTTATAGCCTAGATATAAAAAGGGAAAGTTAATCAAGACAATAAAAATACTAAATGAATAGCCTGTCAAGGACGCTGTCATCAGAGATATCCCTGTAACACCACCATCAATTAAACTATTAGGCACCAAAAAGACTTCCAGCCCAAATGTATAAATCAAAGCCCCAATAACAATCATAATGTAGCGCCAAACAATATCTTTGGCTGTTACCTTGTTACTCTTTTTCTTATATTTTGACATCTATCTATTCCCTTCTAACATACTATGCAAATAGCGTTCTCCTATCACCCAAGCCGTAAAATCATCAATAGGTTCCGGAGGAAACTGCATCCCCGTTGGCACAAAACGCCGCCAGCCGGACCGTTTCGTATACTTCCAATACCGTTTCCGTGCCTCTTCCGTCGTATAAGACTCATTTATATAGGTAACAGGGATTGGAATGACTCTACGTCCTATATCTTTAGCTACGTCATTATTTATAGCCCTATCTTTACCTTCAGCCTTATCCTTATCTATATAAATAATATCTTTCGACATATTTTTTTCTTGTGCTAATGAAATTTCTGATACTTGAGATGTATCATCTATTTCTTTTTTACTACTCCTCGCAACGTCTCGTCCAATTTGCTCCAGTACCTTTCCTACTCTCTTATGATTCGTTCCATCACCGCAAACAAGGCAGCGAATAACTAACCCCTTAACTTGTGCTTCCTCTATCAATTGCTTAACCGTCATACCCACTTGCTCTGTAGGCACAATTTGCTTACGCACGAGCACATCATCTACCTGTAAAAGAGCCAAGCCCGTCTTCTCCCGACCAGGGTCAACCGCTATAATACATTCCATGTATGAAACTCCTATTAAATCTCTCCCAAGCACGATACAAATCTAACCACCAAGCTATATATCATTAGCATTCATTATATCACATAAAAAAGCACACGCCTTCTCCAAAAGCCACCTAATAAGATTAGCCCTAAAAACACATGTGCTTTACATCTCTATTTTATTATCCATTAGCTATATATCACAAAGTACCTTATGTTTCTCGCTGGCGACTACCCTAGTCAGGAGCCTAGAGAAGTACAAGGTGCTTCCATGCTCTGGTTTATTAATCATCATGACCCATTAGCTCCATGTCACGAAGCATCAACTATTATTGCAGGCGACCTTCCGCTAGGACTGAGCTAAAAGAATACATTGATGCTTCCGTACCCTGATTACTAATCCTAACTTTATAGTAAGGCTAAACGCACTAACCAGCTGTTAAAGCGCCCTCAATACCAATTCAATAGGCAACGGCCCACTCGTATAGGTATCCTCTTTAGCAATCGCTACAACCTGTACCTTACCAGACATACCTTGTAACTGACGAATAACGGCAAACAAATCATTCCCAGATATAGTTCCTATATCCCCAGATAAAGAATCTGAAATAACCCCTTGTGCCGTAGCCTGCGTATTTACCTGCTTTAAGAAACTCATAATCTCTTCTTGTGCCTCTTGGCCACCAGTTACCGTTGTAGAGGCTACCACATCACCTTTGGAATAAATCTTAGTATACGGATACACTTGAATTTCTGCCATAGCTGGCTCCCCAGAAATAATATTTCCTGCAGCTACAATGCGAAGCATCATAGGCGTCGAAGACGCACTAATTTTCTGAGCTGCTTCCTCTAAATTGGACCGGCTCACATAGACAACCGTTTCTGCCTTCTGCATCTTAAAACGACGAAGAATCATGCCATTGGTATCGTTCAATATATTCGTAATAGCCACTTCTGCTTCAGTTTCTGTTAAACCTGGCTTAATTGTAGCCGCCGATAAGGTTTCTCCTACGCGAAAAACAACCGTACCTTCTCGAAGATAAGTAACCCCTTCCTCTAGCTGCTTGGTTGTCATTTGCAAATCTTGAATATGAGCGGTCATCTTTTCCTTCGTTGCTTCTAAGGTCTGAATCTCTGCATCAGATTTAGCTAACTTTGCATCAGAAGCCGCTAACTTTTCATTGGCTTCATTAAAAGCCTGCTGTACGGACACCAACTGACCAGCCATCTTATTACGAGCTTCGCGGGCTTCCTCTAACTCAGCCTTAGTAGCCTTAACTTCATTAGATACGGTATTTAACTCTTTTACCTTCGCATCCAAATTACTTTTACCTTGAAGTAAAAGCTTATTCTTATCCGCAATCTGCGAATTTAATTCACTCATCTGTGCCCGCAATTGATCCATACCAAATAAAGCTGTCCGTACATTTTTAGAAGCTAAAGCTAATACACCCATAGTAATTCCCGAAATACACACCCCTGTAATAATCGTTACAATAATCGACGTATACTTAGGACGCAACCCAAACAAAGACATACGACGCTTGCCAACCTTAGTACCTAACTTATCGCCAATATAAGCCACAATACCGCCAACAATAGCCATAATAACTATAATACCTAAACCGGCTAACATCGTACCTCTCCTTTCCAAAATCAAATGTATTAAACTACCTCTACACCTCTATGTCACGAAGCGCCTGACGTCTCTTCAAAACGACTTGCGGAACGTAGCGGAGGACGGAGCTTTTGAAGACCGTCAGGTGCTTCCGTTCTCCGGCAACAAAATACATATAAGCTCGCGAGGGACATAAGTGTTTGCGCCTTACTTAGACGCCCTCCAATTCAAGAAGAGCCCTGCTAAGACCCCAATTCCATCAGGAATAAAGGCGGCCACCACTGGCGGTAATACATCCCCTTTACCAAGAGCCGCCGTAAAGGTCATAATCCCATAGTAAATAAAGATAATCAGAACACTCACACCAAAACCAACTGATGATGAACTCGACCGCGTCTTCTGTAAACCTAATGGCGCCCCAATTAAGGCAAAGACAAAACTAGCCAATGGAATAGAAAAGCGTTGATACAATTCCATTTCTAGTTCTGACGTATCCACATAACTAGACTTATACGCCTTAATCTGTTCCCGCAACTGTTTAATAGTCATTTCTTCTGGTTTCATTTGGTCACGAGACAACTGGTCTGGATTTCGTTTAATTGGCAAAACCTGTTCCGTAAAGGTCATGGTTCGTTCAATACCAGCTCCTTTAGTCGATAAGTCATAAATAGTCCCATTATACATAATCCAGTACTGGCCCGTCCACTTAGCGGTCTGAGCGTTTTCCATTTGGGATACATTGCCATTAGAGAATTGCTGTACCGTAATCCCTTTTAGCTGCTTAGTATCCGCATTGTATTCCCGCGCATACATAAGGGTACTAATGTTATCCCCATCCATCGTCTTTAAGACAATATGATTCTGGGTCCGCGGAGTGGCTTCCTTCATAATTTCATTACGAATAATAGACTGGTAAGCATGATTTGTTGCTGGCACTACATATTCATTAAAAGCTACGGTACACAAGGAAATAACCAAAGCCAATACATATACAGGCGTAGCCAACCGCAAGAAACTTTGCCCGCCAGCCCTCATAACTGTAATTTCACTAGTAGCACTTAACTTACTAAAGGCCATCAAAGAGGCTAATAAAACGGCCATAGGGAAAGTTAAGACAACAATACTCGGCATAGCCAAGAAAAAGGCTCTCGTAACCGCCCATATAGAGGCTCCATACTGGGTTATATACTGGGCAATTTTAAAAAGGGTACCTGTACCTATAAAAATACTCGTAAAAGCAAAAATACCAAATAAGAAAGGGCCGACAAAGGCTTTCAATATATATCGATCTAATATGCGCATCCGTTTGTCTCCCTTTACATTCTAAAATCTTCTCCCAAGTAGAACTCACGTGCTACTGGACTATTGGCAATTTCTTCTGACGAACCTTCGAGTAAAATTTTACCATCATTTAAAATATAAGCCTTATCAACAATGCCTAAGGTTTCACGTACATTATGGTCTGTAATCAAGACCCCTATACCTCGTTCTTTTAAATGACGAATAATAGACTGAATATCGGCTACCGCAATCGGGTCAACCCCAGCAAAGGGTTCATCTAACAAAATAAACTGCGGTTCCATACAAATACAACGAGCAATTTCCACCCGGCGTCGTTCCCCGCCAGATAACTGCTGCCCTTCTCGATCAGCCACATGGCGAATATGGAATTCATCCAATAAGGATTCCACCTTAGCCTGCCTATCCGACTTACTAAGCTCTGTTGTCTCCAACATAGCCATAAGATTTTCCCTCACGGTTAAAGACCGAAAAATAGACGCTTCCTGTGGTAGATAACCAATCCCCTGCGACGCCCGTTTGTACATAGGCATATGTGTAATTTCCTTGCCACCAACAAAAATATTGCCAGCATTTGGCTGTTCAATTCCCACAATCATATAGAATGTAGTGGTTTTACCGGCCCCATTAGGACCTAATAAACCAACGACTTCACCTTCATCCACTCGGATAGAGACGCCGTCAACTACGTTACGTTTTTTAAATGTTTTTACTAAATTGACTGTTTCTATATACATATATGCCTTTCTTCATTACTGTTGAGGCGTAATAATCAACGTGCTTCGTCCGCCTTCGGTCTGTGCCGAATTATCTGCTAAATTAATACGTAACTCTGGTGCATTTAATACATTACCATTCTGCACGGCATGCGCATTACCACGTAAATAAGCAACGCCATTATTCTGTCCTGGCGTCTGTGTATATTGGGCACTATCTGCTGTTGCTGACAAATTACGTTTGGCACTATTTAACGTGACATTACCTGTAGCCGTGACATCAATGCCGCCTATATTCCCTTGAATTTCATTAGCCGTTAACACATCGTCATCCATAACAAGCTTAGCATCACCAACGACAGTTGCATATTCTGTCTTCGTATTATACGTAACCTTATTACCAAAGACTTGCTTATTGTCTTTTGTTAAATGAACCGACCCATCAGCTTCGATTTCACTATTATTATAACTGTGCAAGGTACTAGCCGACAAAGACATATTCGTCCCCATCATACTAACGCCACCACCTAAATAGGCTTCTTCTGTCTTTGTATTATACCAGCCAGTCGCCCCTGTCATAACCTTGTCATCCTTAGTAATAACGATATTGCCAGTAGCTGACGCCTTGCCTGTTGTTCCATCATAGGACAAAGTATCGGCTGTAATTGCTAAATTAGGTGACTGTTCAGCCCATACAGGAATAGCCATAGCTGAGATAAGTCCCACTACAGCTAACATTGTTTTTATCTTCATTGTTGCATTCGCTCCTATTTCTTACTCAGCTTAGCATGGCCTACCGCTTTTATAATCTGTAAAGCCATATCCCCTTCTAATTTATCGCCACTAATTGTTGTACCATTATCTGTATAAGTAAATGGCGACGTAGATGTAATCTGTTTGATCTTGCCATTATAATCTAAACCATTTGTGCTGGCTGATGCGCCCTTATTATTCTCTGCCTTTACCCCACCAGAAATCTGTATGGTTGACTTATCACCAGACACATGTCCACGTGGCGCTGTTACCGTGGTAACCACACCATCTTTAAAGAATTTACCCGTTAAATCCGTCAAGTATACTTCGCGCGTCTTTGGATTTAATTCAATCTTCTTAGCCGTCAGTTCCCATACAAGCTTGCCATTTTCTTCTTCTTTTATTGTCGACCCATCAAAGGTAACTAAATTACCATGAGGCTTGGTTGGGTCATCTGACGCATTAATAGATGACTCATAAAAATAATAGCCTAAGCCGCAAAAAATAATAACAACAATAACACTTATAATGAGCTTAAGCCTATCTCTTATTATCTGCGGCATGAACGGCCTCCCTTACAGCCAATTTATGGTCAATATCAATAATCTCAGCTAGGCGCGTATTCCACCGATGTTGGAACCATAACCATTCATCAGGGTGTTCCCTGATAAAGGACTCAGTAATACGTACCGTAGCTTCCGTTAAGCGATATAAATCTTCCTCTTCATTTCCTGTATCTTTATAATACAACGGTGGCAATATATGCACAATATGCCCATTGGGTTTTCTTGACGCAAAAACAGGAACAACTGGAGCCTTAAACTTCTGTGCAAAAGTAGCTGGCCCCAATACAGCTGATGATTCCTGTCCTAAAAAAGTTACAGGCAACCCGTGAAAACCGCCATCTTGGTCAGCTAAAAAACCTAATAATTTTTTCTGCTTCATCGCCTTCATAGCCCTAAGAATTTCACTCCCACCGCGAGCAAAAACTTCTAAGCCTGCATGTTCACGGTATTCATTCATAAGGCGCGTAAACTGGGCATTAGGCTGCTTCTTAACCAAAGTTGTTGATGGATACCCTAAGGCCGCCAAGGTGGCACCCATCCATTCCCAGTTACCTACATGAGCCGTTAAAATAACAACCCCATGCTGCTCAGCTAAGGCAGCTTCAATATATTCTTTTCCTCGCACTTCGATGTGCTTGTGTATAAATTCTGGTGTCAATTTAGGCATATATAAAATTTCAAGAGCTGACCGGCCAACATTGCGAAACAGCTTATCTGCAAGAGCCTCAGCTTCTTGATCATTCATGTTCATACCTATTTTAATATTTTGTATAGCTCGCATTTTTTGCTTGCTAGCCGCTTTTGCATACACAGGACCCAACGAGGCGCCTAATTTAACCACGGCTGAATATGGTAAATGGCAGATAGTCTTACTTAACCCACGTAACGCCTTATATTGCCATTCATTACTCATACACTACACCTCCTCATTGTCCTTTTGTCTGTCTCTCTCTCTTATATTGTAACAAAACCTGAGCCCAACGTCCCTGCTTTTTTAAGATATATTCAATTCCTTCTCGCACAGCTCCATGTCCACCGGCATGCGTTAACATCTTATGGGCACATTCCTGCACTTCAAGTACCGCATCAGCTGGCGCCATAGCTAAGCCTACTACCTGCATAATAGCCAGGTCATTTAAATCATCACCAATATAAGCTATTTCTTTATATTGTAAACCTAATTTTTGTAAAAGCTTCTTTAGCACCTCGGCTTTAGCTCCGACACCCATATATAGGTGACTAACACCTAATTCTGTCATACGCCGCCTAACAATATCCGACTTACGACCAGTAATCACAGCCACGGTTAACCCTGCCTTTTGAGCCGCTACAATGCCTAGTCCATCTTTAGCAGAGAAGGTCTTACTTTCATCACCTGTATTTGTATAGGTAATAGCACCATCGGTTAAAACACCATCCACATCAAGAATGAGTAATTTTATAGGCTTAACGCGATCATCATTATCTGCCAAAGCCAAAGGTTTCGTCTCTAAGACCATAGATAATAAATCACCGCCCTTAAGGCCTACATCCTCTTGCCCATTCGATGTCTTTACTAACTCACTCATTAGACAATGCCTCGCCGCAATAAATCTGTAATATGAACAATACCTAAGCACTTCCCCTTTTTATCCACAACTGGTAAGACCGTAATTGGTCGAGGCTGATTCTTTTCCATTAGATGAAGTGCTTCTGCCGCTAGTTTATCCTTAGTAATGGTTCGTGGATATTTGGTCATCATATCCTCTACGGGCCATTCTAAAAATTCGCTACCAGAGTCTAAACCTCGACGAATATCTCCATCCGTAACAAGACCTAATAACTGTCCCTCTTCATCAATTACATTAGCAGCCCCTAAGCCCTTATCTGTCATCACAAATAAGGCATCTTGCACCGTTGAACCACTATAAACAACCGGATTATCTTGACCCGTATGCATGATATTTTCAACAGTAAGCAATAACTTACGCCCCAAAGACCCACCTGGATGGAAAATAGCAAAATTTTCCGGCGTAAAATGGCGTTCTTCTAATAAGCAAACGGCTAAGGCATCACCCAAGGCTAAAGCTACGGTTGTACTCGTTGTTGGTGCCAATCCTAAAGGACAAGCTTCCTTTTCAACTTCCACTAACAAAACAATATCAGAATTTTTAGCTAAGGTTGATTCATGCTTGCCAACAACGCTAATAATCTGAGCCCCTATGCGGCGCAAAGAAGGCAATAAGTTAATGACTTCCCCTGTTTCACCACTATTAGAAAAAGCAAGCACAATATCATCAGCCGTAACCATACCTAAGTCACCATGAACACCTTCCGCTGGATGTAAAAACAAGGAAGGCGTTCCTGTACTAGCTAAAGTAGCCGATACCTTACGGGCTATATGCCCCGACTTGCCCATACCTGTGCAGACGACACGACCCTTAGACTGCAAAATCATGTTCACCGCATCAACAAACCGTTGATCCAAGGTATCTACCAACTGTTCAATTCCTTTTGCTTCCTCATGCAGCACCTTGGCTGCCTCTTCCAATATGTGGCTCATCATACAACTCCTTGCCTTATAACTACCCGCTATATAAGTGCCCTTGTTGCCCTTCTATTTATATACCTAAACATAGGTCTTGCCTATATATTACGAAGTACTTAACGCTTCTTCAAAACAACTTTCAAGTCCAACGTGCGAAGGACGAAACTTTTGAAGATAATCAGGCACTTCCCTTATACCTACCAAACTATTTATGTTTCTTCACTAAATTATTAATAGCGACAAGGTCTCTTAAAAGCGCTTCCAATTCATCTAAGCGCACCATATTTGGCCCATCCGATAAGGCTTCCGCTGGATTGTCATGGACTTCCATAAAGAAGCCATCTACGCCATCTGCCGCCGCTGCCCGTGCCAAATACGGCACAAACTCACGCTGTCCGCCAGACGTCGTACCAGCACCACCTGGTAACTGCACACTATGAGTGGCATCAAATACAACAGGATAACCAAAACTACGCATAATTGGAAAGGACCGCATATCTACGACTAAGTTATTATAGCCAAAGCTAGCTCCCCGTTCCGTAAGCATTAAATTGGGATTGCCTACCTCTTCCACCTTGCCTACTACATTAGCCATATCCTTTGGTGCCAAGAACTGCCCCTTTTTAATATTAATACATTTACCTGTTTTAGCAGCCCCCACAACTAAATCTGTCTGCCGGCATAAAAAGGCAGGAATCTGCAATACATCTAGTACCTCTGCTGCTGGTTCCACCTGTTCTATGGAATGAATATCGCTAACGACAGGTACCTGCAGCTCTTTCTTTATATCCGCTAAAATGCGAAGACCTTCTTTTAAGCCTGGCCCCCGATAAGAAGAAATACTGGATCGATTCGCCTTATCAAAAGAAGCCTTAAAAATATAAGGAATACCTATCTTTTGACAAATCTCTTTAGCCCGTTTTCCAATGGCCAAAGTACGGTCTGGATCTTCAATCACGCAAGGACCTGCTATCAAAAACAACTCACCATTACCAACTGTAAAATCCCCTATTTGTATCTGTTTCATGTTACACCTTCTTATATTATCTATTCATCTCTATATTATAATGTATCAACTTACTAATCACTATATCACAAAGTAACTAACCTATTTTCAAAACAACATGCAAAGAGCGGAACTTTCAAAAGCCAGTAGAAACTTCCGTAACCACCCCACTTTTCGTCCCTCTTTTTATTTGAGCAAATAACTATAGCCCCTTAACGAGCCTTGCTTATAACTATCAGTCTATCAATATATCAATATATTGGTCTATCTAACAACCTATCTGCCTCTATGTCACGAAGCGCCTGACGTCTCTTCAAAACGACTTGCGAAGCGAAGGACGGAATTTTTGAAGACCGTCAGGTGCTTCCGTACCCAGCTCGCAAAATAAATATAAACACAGTTCACAAGAACTATAGTTATTTGCGCTTATTAAAAATTTCATTCACACGTTTTAAGTCTTCCGGCGTATCTACCCCAACAAAGCGCTTATCCGTTACAATAACGCGAATACTATATCCATTTTCTAAGGCCCTAAGCTGCTCTAGTGACTCTGTTTCCTCAGCCGGTGTAGCCTCCATCTGTGCATACTTTAGTAAAAAGTCTCTCGTATAAGCATAAATTCCAATATGCTTTAACGGCGGATTTACAAAAGCATGTCGTGGATAGGGCAATAAAGACCGTGAGAAATACATAGCATCGCCCTTTTTATTGCATACCACTTTTACAGTAGACGGTTCATTATATTCCTCTTCTAACAAAGGAGACGCCACCGTTGCCATAGTCATTGTAGAATCATCAATAAAAAGCTGTCCTAACGCATCAATCAGACTCGGTTCGATTAGAGGCTCATCTCCTTGTACATTGATAATCACATCAATATCTGGATGCTTGCGAGCCACTTCAGCCAGCCGGTCAGTTCCTGTTGCATGATTGGCATCCGTCATAACTACCTGTCCACCAAAGCTTTTAACCGCTGCTGCTACCCGTTCATCATCCGTTGCTACAATGACTTCAGCAGGTAGAGACGCTTTTTTCACCTGACTATATACACGCTGAATCATAGGCTGGCCTACAATATCGGCTAGTGGTTTACCTGGCAGACGGGTAGACCCATATCTTGATGGTATAATGCATGCAATTTTCACAATATCCTCCTAACGAGACATGACTCTCTGTAAAAGCTGTATAAACTCAACTTCCCCTTCAGCAAATTCAATACCAATACTAAGTACATTTACTGGCAGTTTCAAATCCTTCATAGCCTCTACCGTAGCTAGTTTAACGGCATCTTTCTCCGTTAAAAAGATAGCATCGGCACCACTAGCAAAGGCATCCGTCCACATACGAACAACATCTTCATCTGTATACGCATGGTGATCACCAAAGGCTAAGGTGCCAACTACCGTATACCCTTGCCTTTCTAAGGTCTCTACAAAAGATTGTGGCTGACCAATACCTGTAGCTACTAAGTATTTATAATTCTTATCTGTACCAACAGGCTGTCGCTTACACCCATTAATCCAATCATCTAATCGCTGTACACCTTTAGGCACATGATTAGTACAAGCAATTGGCATATCTGGAACAATCGCACGAACCTGTTCTTTTACCGCTTCTACCGCCTTAGGGCTGGCTAGACTCGTCTTTGTCAACACAACGATATCCGCCCGTTTTAAAGACGTCATTGGTTCCCGTAAAAGTCCTCTGGGTAAAACATGCCCATAACCAAAGGGAGTAACCGCATCAACGAGAACAATATCCAGATCACGAGCTAAGGCTCGATGTTGGAAACCATCATCTAAGATTAAAACATCCGCCCCCAACTGCTCAACAGCTATCTTAGCAGACACTGCCCGTTCACGACCAATGACCACACCCATACCTGGCAGAGACGACGCAAGCAACCACGGTTCATCCCCACTCTCCTGTGGGGTAACAAATAACTCTTGTCCATCTGAAATAATTCGATTAGTCTTGGTATCCTTAGCACCATAGCCACGACTTAAGACAGCCGGCTTATGGCCTTGGCTTAACAAATGACTACCTATATACTGCACCATAGGTGTCTTACCTGTGCCACCAGCTGTAATATTTCCTACGGAAATAACCGGCACCGATGCCTGTACGCCCCCTTGGCGGTCATACTTATCATTACGTATAGCCACCGCTTTTTCATAGCCTTTACTAAGCAAGGCTAAACCACTACGGCCAACCGCAGCTAAAGGTCCCTTAATCTGTCCGCTAATTAACCGCTTAAACGCTTGTTCACCTTTCACGATGCAGTCCTCCTCCATCATTAAGGAATAATATGATTTGCTTTAAACAACTTACGTACTTCCACTAAGTTGCGTTTCGTTGCCCCTTTATTCTCAGCCATTAAGCGCAGGCAATTATCACTCATTTCCTGACGCAAGGCCTTATCATGACACAATTTCAAAATAGTCCGCGTTAAGTCCTTCGTATCCTGCACCATAAGGCAAGCATGACGAGAACTTAACAAGGCGTAAATTTCCTTGAAATTAAACATATTAGGTCCCACAATAATAGGCTTACCATGAGCGGCTGGTTCCAATATATTATGGCCTCCCGTGCGCACTAAGGACCCACCAACAAAGATAATATCACCTAAGCTATACAAACGGCCCAATTCACCAATGGTATCTAAAACAACCACAGGAATCTCTTCATGCACTGGTTCTTTCATAACACTACGGCAAATAGCCCGTAAGCCATACCCTTCCGACAGATTCTTCACTTCACCGCCACGCATAATTTCTCGTGGTGCAATTAGTAAGCGGGCCCCAGGCGCTTCTTTTAAGACTTCTTTAAAAGCTGTAAAAATAGCATCTTCTTCCCCTCTATGGGTACTGCCCGCTACAATAATAGGATGATTATGACCAAAACCAAACTCATTCAAGAGTTCCTGCCGCTCTGTTGGCGTTACCGTCGCATAGGTCTGGTCATACTTGGTATTCCCTGTAACTCTAATTCTATCTTCTGGTGCACCTAATAACTTGATATACTTAGCATCACCAGCCGATTGCATACAGAATATCTGTATAGACTGCAGCATGTCTTTCATAAACCCCTTAACAAAGAGGTAACGCCGCATACTGCGGTCACTAATACGACCATTTACCATCATAACTGGTATCTTTTCTTCCTGAGCAATATGAAGGAAATTCGGCCAAATCTCTGTTTCTACAATTAAAATCGTTATAGGTTTAACGATTCGAAGAATACGCCGTGTCAAAAAAGTCAAGTCTAAAGGAAAATAGATAATACCATCAGCTTCTGGAATGATTCGTTCCGCCATATCATGACCTGTTGCTGTAACAACGGATACGATAACCACGGCTTCTGGAAATTCTCGCTTAATTTCCTTAGCAATAGGGCTCGTAGCTACAATTTCACCGACAGAGGCCGCATGCAGCCAAATAGCCCGTCGTCCTTCTATTTTCTTCATTAAGGCTTCTGGCATAAAGCCAGCACTTTGCTTGGTCCTCTCATAAAAGCCTTTTTCAAATGTCAATCGGTAAATAATGACCGGTATCAATCCAATCCAGTAAATAATGAGAAGAATATTATATACCAAATACATAAATTACCCTTTACTTGCAAATTGAATGGAATACAAATGCTTATAGGTACCACCATGCTGCATTAATTCTTCATGCGTACCGATTTCTTCAATACGCCCTTGCTGTAAAACGACAATACGATCGGCATCCTTAATCGTACTCAAACGATGGGCAATAACAATAGCCGTCCGATTTTTCAAAAGTCTGTCCAATGCTTCTTGTACTAGTTTTTCACTTTCTGTATCCAGTGCGGAAGTCGCTTCATCTAAAATCAAAATCTTAGGATCTTTCAAAATAGCCCGCGCAATAGAAATACGCTGACGTTGCCCCCCAGATAAAGCATTGCCTCGTTCCCCAATAATGGTCTCCATACCTAGAGGCATGCGTTCAATAAATTCTAAGGCATTGGCCGCCTTAGCTGCTGCATAAACTTCTTCGTCACTGGCATCTAAGCGCCCATACAAAATATTCTGCTTAACAGACGCATTGAAAAGAACGGTTTCCTGCGGCACAACCCCAATTTGTCCACGCAAAGATGCAAAGGTAACATCCCGTACATCGTAATCGTCTACATACAGTGTACCACCAGTTACATCATAAAAGCGAGGGATTAGATTAGCAATTGTCGTTTTACCAGCTCCCGACGGCCCCACAATCGCCGTCATAGAACCAGCTGGTATATCTAAATCCATTTCATGTAGGGCATTCTTTTCTCCGTCATAAGAGAAACTAACATGATCAAATTTAACGCGTCCCTTAACTTCTGGTAAAGTAATGGCATCTGCTTTTTCTTTTACGGTTGGCTGCGTATCTAAAATAGCAAAAACACGATCACCAGCTGCCATAGCCTTTTGAATATTCCCATATACCTGACTTAAGCGCTTAACTGGATTAGACAAGTTAATCGCATAAATTAAAAAAGCAATTAAAGCACCGGCACTAATCATGCCTTTTACAACCGAATATCCACCATACCATAAGATAACCGCTACAGCGATAGCGGCTGAGAATTCAACCATTGGACTCAATAAACTGGTCAACCGCGTAGCCTTCATAACAGCTTGGAAGTTCTCCTGATTAACATTTTCAAAACGCTTTACTTCATAATTTTCGCGAGCAAAGGAGCGAACAATGCGCATGCCGGACACCGTTTCCTGCAAGAGAGCCGTAATATCAGCAATACGTCCTTGCACATCATGACCAGCTAAACGAAGGCGTTTACCAAAGATATTAATAATACCTAATACAACAGGTACAATAATTAAGGTGACTAACGTCAACCGCCAATCTAAAACAATCATAGATACCAAGGATCCAATCAGAGTAACTCCTTCGGTAATCATGGCAATCAAGTTATCTACAATGGCTGACTGCAGAGCACCTACGTCATTAGTTAGATTACTCATAATAACCCCCGTCTGCCGACGGTCAAAATAGGCTTGATCTAACTTTTGTAGGTGTTTAAACAAGGTCTCCCGCAAATCAATAATGACCCGTTGGCCTACATATTGCATTGTATAGGTCTGTCCATAGGTCGCAAAGCCACGCACTAAGAAAACCGCCAAAATAGCAATGACGATTAAATTTAGAGTAGCTAAATCTTTTGCCTGTAACACCTTGTTAACAACGTCTTTAATAAGCCAAGGGACAATCAAATAGGCTGCCGCCGCTACAATCATACAAATTAAGCCAAAAGCTAAAGTAAAACCATAGGGTTTTACAAATAACAATAAACGTTTATAACTTCCCATGCGTATCCTCCCTACGGGCAATCTCGGCAATACTTTGAGCTACCCGCCGTACTGCACCAGATTGGCCTAGCGCCTTACGCACTTCGAGTAAATCATCTTTCATTTGTTTATATCTATCTGTATCATCAATAATCGCGGTCAAATGCTTATATACGTTGTCTGGACTGACAGCATCTTGGATTAATTCCGGAATCACTTCCCGCCCTGCTACAATATTGGGCAAGCCAACCCACTTTACATGGACAATTAAACGGGCTATCCAATAAGTGAGCGATGCCACCCGATACAAGAGTACCGTCGGCAAATCCATAAGTGCCGTCTCCAAGGTCGCGGTTCCAGAAGCCGCCAAGCACGCTTTACAGACCTGCATTAAATCATAGGTATGATCTTCCGTAATCGTCACCCCTACCTCTGGATGCTTAGCAAGAATAGCCTGCAATTCCTCTCGACTAATAGTATGAGCTCTTGGCAGATAGAAATGAGCTGACGGATGCGTCTGAAGAAAATGCTTTGCTGCACTGAGCATCGTATCTAAAAGAGAGCTAATCTCCTGCTTGCGGCTACCTGGCATAAGAAGGATGTTACAAGCCTCTTGGTCCATGTGAAAATATTCATAGGTCTCTTCTTTTGTTAATTCCGGCTTAACAATATCTAAGAGGGGATGCCCCACAAAATCTACATCAACATTAAATTCTCTATACGCCTTAGCTTCAAAGGGAAAAATAGAAATAACCCGTTTTACATACTTAGCAATATCCTTACCGCGGCTCTTGTGCCATACCCAAATGCTAGGAGCAATATAATAAACAACCGGAATGCCTAATTCGTAAGCTACCTTAGCCAGCTTCATATTAAAACCAGGATAATCCACACAAACAAGCACGTCTGGTTTTTCCTTAATCATGGCCTCTTTTAACATAGACCGAAGCTTAAAGAAAAAAGGCAGAGCCTTAAGAATCTCTACAAATCCAATATAGCCTAGATTTTTAATATCATAAATAATGTCAACGCCAGCGTCTGCCATCAAATCGCCGCCCATGCCAAACATAGACACATCTGGATAGAGCGCTTTTAATTCACGAGCCACACGAGATGCATGAATATCACCTGACGCTTCCCCAGCTGAAAACATAATCTTCATGATAATCCTTTCTCTAATTCTTATTCATTCACGGCACAAATAACGATGCCCTTCTTATTAGCCAGCTCTAATACAGCGTCCTGCTCTACAAAAATCGTCCGTTCCGCTTCCATAGCTAGCACACTGCAACCACCATCAATCATAGACTGCAAGGTAGTCAAACCTACAGCGGGCACATCAAACCGTACATCTTGTTCTGGCTTCGCTGTCTTAACGACAACGGCTTGTCCCCGGCCTAATTGCCCCCCTCGACGAATACAGGCATCTGTTCCTTCGATAGCTTCAATAGCCATAACCGCCTTATGTTTGACAACCACTGTTTGTCCTATATCTAAAGCGCCCATCTGCTTGGCCACAGCGAAACCGAATTGAATGTCATCAAGTTCTTCTTGATTAGGTGCCTTCTTAGTCAGTACACCGGCCTTAGGCATAAGTGACTTCATATAAATAGTCTGGTCAGCTACTTGAATGCCTTCCTTATGAAGTTCTTCTACAATAGCCAACATAATCGTATCATCCTTACGATTCCGCAAACGATTTAAGACCTTCAAAGCTCGCAGGTCTGGCATGACTAAACCCTTAAAGAGCAGCTCTTTTGTTACTTTCCCCAGAAAGGTCACTTCCGTAATACCTTCCTTATGAAGAGTCTTTAATATTTTATTTAGCTTAGCTACATGAATTTCATAATAGGCATCAGCTTCTGCCTTAAGTTCTGGCGCCACAGTTGGCAATACGGCAATAACCACGACTTCATAGCCTTCATGCTGGGCAGCTCGCATAAATTCTACTGGTAAATTACCTACACCAGCAATCAGTCCTACTTTTGCCATACTCATTAAATCCTTTCCCATACCTATAAAAAAAGCCTTCCTCATCATCCTGAGAATGACAAGGCAAGGCTCCTCGTATTAATCTCTCCGTACGCGTGTACGCATAATACCACGATCCGCATTACGCAGGAAGCGCAAGAGATTGTCAATTTCCGGTGATGCGTCCAATTGCATTTCCATTTCTTCAATAGCCCGTGATAAACTAAACCCAGACCGATAAATAATGCGAAAGGCTGTTTTTAAATCATGTCGTACATTTTCTGATATACCAGCCCGAGATAGACCAACCGAATTTAGTCCAATAACTCGTGCTGGCTGTCCATCAGCAATTACATAAGGGGGAATATCCTGTACGACCTTGGACATACCACCAACCATAGCATTACGTCCAATTTTTACAAATTGATGAACCCCTGCAATACCGCCAATAACTACGCGGTCTTCTACAACCACATGTCCTGCTAGTCCAGCACAATTACTCATAATAACATTATTACCGACCTGGCAGTTATGAGCTACATGAGTACAAGCTTGGAATAGACAATTATTACCAATACGCGTTTCTTCCCCTTCGCCGGTAGCCCGACTAACAGTAACATATTCACGTAGTACAGTCTCATCACCAATATAACAAAAGCTCTTTTCGCCTTTAAACTTCAAATCCTGCGGTTCAAGTCCAACAGAAGCGCCTGGATACAATTCGCATCGTTTACCAATTGTTGTCCAACCACCTACAACTACATTAGCCCCAATTTTAGTGCCGTCACCAATAACAACATGTTCACCGATTACCGCTCCTGGGCCTACGATGACATCTTTGCCTAACTGTGCGTCCGGATGGATGACGGCCGAACTATGTATATTGGATGTCGCGTTCTCCATACCAACCACTATCATTACGGTCACTCCTTACTCATTTAGGTGAATCAATGTACTCTTATTTTTTAGCCTCCATCAAGGCAAACATGTATTCACCACTGGCAGCTAACTGGTCATTAACAAAGGCACGACCTTCAACCTTACCCATTTTGCCTTTAATCTTAACAATATTAGCTTCCATACGCATAGTATCGCCTGGTGTTACAGGACGACGAAAACGTACTTTATCAATACCTGTAAACAATGGAATCAAGCCACGGTTTTCTTCTGGATATAGCAAGCAAATGCCCCCCACTTGAGCAATAGCTTCCGTAATTAAAACACCTGGCATAACTGGCTTGCCTGGGAAATGGCCTTGAAAGAAGGGTTCATTAAAAGTAACATTTTTAATACCTACCGCCGACTTCATTGGATCAATGTCAATGATTTTATCAACCAACAACATCGGGTAACGATGTGGCAAAATTTCCATAATCTCTTCAATTGTTACGATCATTTTATATCTCCCCTAGTTCTTTACGTATATCCCATGACAAGCGAGAATTTAACTCATGACTGGAATTCAAAGCAATAATATGCCCTCGAATTGGTCCTAATAAAAATAAATCACCTAATATATCTAACATTTTATGACGAACTAACTCATCATCAAACCGCAGCTTAGATAAACAAGTAGTATCATCATAAACAATGCAATTCTCTAAATTACCGCCCTTAGCAAGTCCCATAGCCTGTAATTGTTCAATTTCCTTCATAAAGCCAATGGTACGAGCCCTGCTAATATCTTCTTCAAAGACCTTATCTGTAACAATAAAATCTTCAAATTGTTTACCTAGCATGGGATGGCTATTAATGGATGTATACGTCAAGCGCAAACCATCATAAGGTAGTATCAAAATAAAACGCTGTCCTTCATTATCGTAAATAGCATGACTTTGCTTAATATAACAAATTGTGCGTTCAGCCTCTAACTCAACGATACCAGCCTGTTTCATTAAATCAACAAAAACAGCTGCACTACCATCACCAACAGGGGGCTCCTGAAAATTTAACTCAACAATACAATTATCTATGCGCATGCCATAAAAAGCAGCCAATAAATGCTCTACGGTAGATACCTTGGCCGCCCCTTTTTCTAAAGTTGTCGCCCGCATAGTACTTGTTACATTTTCTATAGCTGCCTTTACCGATGGTCTGCCCGATAAATCAGTTCTAACAAAGACAATACCTGTATTAGCTGGCGCCGGTTTTAATATCATCCTAACCGGTCGTCCACTATGGAGTCCTATACCTTCGTATTGAACGGATTCTTTAATACTCCGTTGTTTCTCGCTCACGAAGGGCCTCCTTTCTCTTGCTCTATTACTAAGGATTATTTATCACTTATCATCTATTATACCGTAAATAAGCCTCATTAGACAACCTTGCCTATTTTAAACGTGGGTCATCCATCATATCTGGCGGTATTTCTATCTTGCCTTGATAGTAACGACGAGTCCATTTCCAACGGTTATGCATCCAAAACCAATCTTCCGGATAGCGACGAATATGATCTTCTAACCACTCATTAAGAGCCGTTAAGGTTACCAATAAATCCCGTTTCTTATCCTTTGTCTTTTCTGCATAAAAAGGTGGATTAACAATAATAACATGTTTCTTTTTGGCTGGATCATAATGAATGGTCACATTCATTATGGGAATCCCTTTCATGCGGCTCATAGCTGCCGGTCCTACCGGTGTTAAGGTTTCATAACCGAAGAAAGGGACTAACATGCCTTTATCACCTGGATCCTGATCCATAATAAGCCCCATAAAGGATCCTGCATTTAATTCTTTGATTAATTCTCTCGTACTAAACTTATAAGTCACATGCTGATGCATGAGTTCTCGATAGTCATTAATAAAGCGGTCGGCTCCACCATTTTGCTGCATGGCTACAGAGATAAGTGGATACCCTTCTGAGGCTAAGACTCCACCTAAGAGCTCCCAGTTACCGCTATGTAAGGCCGTAAGAACAGCCCCTTTGCCAGCCGCCTTAGCTTCATCCAAATAGTGCCGGCCATGCCACTCAACCATATCTTTGTAGGCCCCATTACGTATTTGTGGATAGCGAAGCACATCAATAAGCATATAGCCTAAGCGCACGACACTAGCCCTAGCTATACGGTGAGCTTCCTTTTTATCATCTGTAATTTTACAAAATAAAATCTGTCCGATTGCTAAGCGTTTACGTTTGGGCGGCAATATACACCACATAAGCCGTCCTAAAAAGCCACCTATTGCATATTGCAAACCATGAGGCAGGCAACAAATAAATTTACTAAAACACCGTAAGAACGTATATCCCATACAAGTACTAACTCCTCTACCTATTTATCAGCCATTTTATCTAATTGAGCCTGTAGAGCCGCTACTTGTTTTTCTAAACGGCGAATGGTCTTAGCCATATCTGGCAAACGAGTTTCATAAGCAGACAACTTCAACCATTCCTTATGAGGGCGCATTGGATAACCAGCATAGACCGTATTGGATGGCACATTACCAGTAATCCCTGTCTTACCAGCAAAGGTAACATTATCTCCAATTTCTACATGCCCAGCGCAACCCGTCTGCCCTGCAAAAATAACGTGGTTACCACATTTAGTACTGCCAGCAATACCTACCTGAGAGATTAAGAAACAATCTTCTCCGATTTCTACATTATGGCCTAACTGTACTAAATTATCTATTTTAGTACCACGCCGTACCAAGGTAGATCCCATCATAGCACTATCAATACAAGAGCAGGAACCTACTTCAACATCATCTTCCAAAACAACATTACCGACTTGAGGAATATGGGTATGTTCTCCATGTTCTGTAGCAAAGCCAAAACCTTCTCCGCCAATAACCGCTTTGGCACGAAGGACTACGCGTTTACCAAGACGGCAATTTTGATGAACAATAGCTCCCGCATACAAGGTAGAATCGTCACCTATCTGTACATTATGGCCAACATAGACATAAGCATGTAAAGTAACATTATCTCCGATAACCGCATTATCATAAATAACACAGTAAGGACCAACGGTTACATTCTTACCCATGGTTACATTTTTACCAATAATCGCTGTTTCATGAATTCCCTTAGGAAAGGCCACTGGTGGATGGAATAATTCTAAGATTTGAGCAAAAGCAGCCTTAGCATTTTCAACTACAATCTGCGTTACCGCCGCTTCTGGTACCGCTTTTTCTACGACAACGGCACCGGCTGTTTTTACTTCTGCCAAATGATCTAAGAACTCTCCTACAGCAAAGGAAATAGAATGAGCTGTAGCCTGCGTCAACCCTCTAGTCTCTTCAATAACGGCCTTATCATCACCGATAACTTGACCGTCTATCTTAGCTGCTAATTCTTTTACTGTATACTTCAAAAGAAACGCCCCTTCCTATTTCTCGGTTTCACTTATTAATTACTAGCCTGTTGTTCTTGACCTTGGTTCTGTCCTTGCCCCTGTGCCGGTGTAGCTGTCTTAGCCTTACCCATCTTATCTAACACATCTTCTGTAATATCCGTACCACCTTCAACAACAGCGCCCTTAACAAGAACGACATTTAATTTCTTTTCGGCAGCAATTTCCTTAACTGTCTTTTCCACGTCCTGCTGGAATTGTTTATTTACGGAAGAAGCATAAGTTGTAAATTCCTGCTGAGCCTTAGCCTGAATTTGCTGTTGCTGCTGTTCATCCGCATTAACCATCTGTTCATTAACTTGCTGTTCAATCTTCTGCTGTTCTGCTGCAATCTGCTTATTTAAGTCTTGGCCCTTCTGACTTTGCTGGGCAATCGTTGCATAATCAACAACCCCTACATTATTCTGTGATCCACAGCCAGCTAATAAACCAAGAGAAGATACCATTAATGCGCCTAATACGACCCGTTTTATTGTTTTTGTCATTATTCTGTCTCCTTACAAAAAATTCGCTTACTATTATATACTTATTCTTACTATTTTTATATACCTAGTTTATAATTGCTAAGTTTACAAACCTTCTATTAAGAGGAAATGAAGTTCTATATACCTTACTGATACGTAGCTAACACATCATTCGTTATATCAACAACGTCCTTATCCGTCCCCATTGTATTAGTCCATACCATAGTCAAGCCTTTTTCCTTAGCAATAACGGCCACACGCATACGAATGTCTTCTAAAATCGATTCATGCATGGCATCCACTTCCGCCTTTTTAGCCCACAACTTTTTCGACCAAGCTAAATTCCACTTCATAGGATTAGGCAAAGCATCCTTTTGAATCTGTGTCTTCATCTGATTTGACACAAGACTTTGCCGCCGCTGAGCCATTTCCTCCCGTAGTTGCTGACCATAGGCAGCCCATTCCTTATCCATTTGCTGGTACATAGGTGCTAAGTCCTGTGCTACCTTTTTTTCAATTGCTTTTACGTTGCCACTAATAGGTTGCTTCCGTTGGGCCAATAACTCCTCAAGCTTCTTCTCCTTAGCCGCCTTATCCGCCTTTACTTGAGCTACCTGCTCCTTATTGAGAGGAATCATATGCACATCCGCGTTAATCTCTAACTGTAAATTAACAATTTGCAAGTCTAAGGCAGATGGTTTAATCATCATCTCATTTTCGTACTTTTTATATAACTCATCTCGCTTGGCATGAATAGGCACCAATAGCTCCGCTCTTTTTGTATCCATCTTAGCGGCAATTTCCGTATTTAAGGAGTTGGTAATCCCTTGAGCATCCCCAATCGAAGCCAAGGCCTTAGATTGTATTAACGAGCGTCGATTTAAGTCTTGACTTTCCACCATGTAAGACGTCTGCATCGCTTCATATTCCTTCTTGGCCTTTTCATAAGCCGCATACGATGGATTCTTGGGAACCACCTTATCTAATTGAACCACCCCATACCTAGGCGCTCGATTCTCTGCCTGTACCTGCAATCGATGATGATGCAAGGCATACACCGCGGACACAAAGAAAAACAAAAGAACCACCATCAAACAAGCTAACAGCCGCGCTATTCTTTTGTCGTCCCTCCAACTATCATCCATCGCCATCTCTCCATATCAAGTACTTTCTACATATCATACGCAAATCGGCACCTAACTACAACCACGCCTCAATAGACTAACCAAGTATTTCTGCCTCTATATCCTACACATTATCTCTAAGTCATGAAACATCAACGATTCTTACAGGCGACCAACTCCTTGCCCCTGAGCCATGAAGCGCCTAATGTCCCTTCAAAGCGGCTTGCGAAGCACACAGTGCGGAGAACGGAGTCTTTGAAGGCCATTAGGCGCTTCCATACCCAGTTCTAATTACCAGAAGCACTACCGCTATTCTGCGAAGCCTGTGCTGATTTGCCAGCTTCCTTATCCATTTTCGTTATAACCTGCTTAGTAATGTCCTGTCCGCCATACAACACTGCATCCTGGCTAACAACTATATCAATACCCTTAAGATTAGCTACCGACTTAGCCGCATCAGCTACCTGCTTCTGTACGGCACTCATCAACTGTACCTGCTTCTGCTGCAACTTAGCTGCCATTTCATGCTGCAATTGAGCCTTCGTCTGGTCATCTGCATTTGCTAACTTCGGTTCATATTCCTTCTTAAGCTGTGCTTGATACTCATTAAACTGCTGCTCTGCATTTTTCATTAACGGATTATTTTGCGTTAATACTTCATTGTAATTAACATAAGCCACATTGCTATCACTACCACTGCCATCAGGCATAGTGCTGCTCATCTGTGTATAAGCTAAGGCTGCTACCCCTGCGATAAAGATAAGTGATACTGCGACTGACAAAAACTTGACTAACTTTCGATTATTCATTAATCCTAACATTATCTGTGCCTTTCCCTACTATTAAAATCACAAAGCCTCTTATTCTATAAAAGATTATCTATTATCTATCTCATAAGAACCGTTCTATAGTCGTAATAGGTATGGCAAAAACTACCATACCTATTACCTAACTACTATCTAATTATTTTCTACGTACACGACGCACATACTAAGCTCTCATTTCGTTTTGACCTATTATCTCTAGAACTGACCACCAAAGCTGAACTGGAACTTACGCGCATTGTGCAAGCCAAAACCATAGTCCAGACGAATTGGTCCAATTGGTGTTGTTACCCGCAAGCCAGGACCGACCGAAGCATTAAACTGCTTGGTACTTTGATACCAAATAACATCTGGTGCATCCCAAGCATCCCCTAAGTCAGCAAAGAGTACACCACTAATCTTCTTCCAAATTGGGAAGCGGTATTCTACCGACGCATTGTACATCTTCTTACCGCGGAACTGGTCATCTTCATAGCCACGTAAGTTGTCGCCACCGCCTAAGGTATACAACATACTATATGGTACATGTCCCGTTGCCCAACCAATCAAGCCACGGAAAGCCAAGACCTGGCTATGTCCGATTGGTTTATAAGCCCGATATTCACCAGTGAATTTATAGAAGTTAAAGTCACCGCCTAGACCATGACCTGCCCACTGGAAGGTACTGGAAATACGACGACCACGTGTTGGATCATACACATTATCACGAGAGTCATAAACCTTCTGCCAAGTTAAACTATGGGTGCGACCAAAGTTTTTCTTAATATAACCTCTGTCTAAGAAATCATAACCTTGGTTATTATAATTTACGCCACCTTCAGTACCAGTTCCTTTATTACGGTTATACATAAAACCGCTCATATCGTCAGAGTCAAAGGCCCACTTATCATCACGAACTTCAGCTGTTAAGTAGTCACGAGTAAATTCGCCAGTCTGACGACCTAAAGACACATTAAAACCTTTTGACTTCTTATCATATTCAGACACTTCACTACCATTGGCATCATAATCTGTATAAGCATCCTGACGGTTAAAGATAGTCACCCCAAGAGATGTACCCTTGCTGTCAATCCATGGACGCAAGTAAGACACAGCAAAGTTCTTATATCCACCCTTGCCGCCGAATTCCCAGTGAATCTTAACCTTATCGCCAGTACCACGCAAGTTATCTTCACCAAGTTCAACGATACCAACTAAGCCATCATCATGGGAATAACCAGCCCCTAAGGTAATAGTCCCTGTCTTGTGTTCGAGCACATCGACTTCGGCAATAACATCCTTCTGGTTAGAACCTGGCAACAAGCGCACATTAACATCATCAAAGAAACCCAAGTTGTAAATTTTTTCCACCGACCGGCGCATTAAGAACTGGTTAAATGGCTGACCAACTTTCTGGTTCATTTCACGGGTAATAACATAAGACTTCGTCTTCTTATTACCAGCAACAACGATTTTTTCAACAATGCCTTCAACAATATAAATATTTAAAATACCCTTGTCAGATACGCTAATGTTTTCTACATGAGCCAGCATATAACCATCACGAGCATAGGCACGATTAATCCCTTGTACCTTTTCACCAACAGAAATGGTATTTAATACAGTCCCATGCTTAATGTCCATATACTTAACTAATTCAGCTGTTGGGTAAATCGTATTACCTACAAAATTAACGCCATTAACGACTGGATTTAAAGTGATATTATAGTTCAAAATAATACCTTCTGGCACCTGTGTAATCACAGGATTAATTTCCGAAATAACACCCGAGCTGCCAAGGGCCGCAATATCCGAATCAACGCCGGCAATCGATAATTTGTCACCAACTTTTTCCTTAACAAGGCCTAAAAATTTAGCTTCTACAGCCGTATTAGCAGCTGCATCCGTCATTTTAGTATTAGCTGGGTCATTCAGCAAGGCAAGCAAAGCGGCATTGTCTTTCATATCGACGCCATTAACAGTAATCTTGGTAATAGTCTTACCTATATATGGCTTTAATTGTTCATCCGTTACCGATGTATAGTACTGAGCTTGCACCGCGTTAGTATCCTTAGGTACAACATCATTAACCCCTTCCTTACCAGTGGTTGCTGTACCCTGTACACGGGTAATCATCTGTACATCCTTATCCGATGTACGTAAATTGGGATCGTCAATGCGGGCATTCCGAGCTGCCGTTTCATCACTCTGCTGTGCTACTGCAATCCCACTACGTGCCTGCGAAATCGCAGCCATTGCACTTTCATCAGCAGCATAAGCGGCTGTCGTCGTAGCCGACTTCGTCGTCTGTGGCGTATACCCTGTGTTTACATCAGCTGCCCATGCCCCCGTCGTCCCTAATGCGGCTATTACCGTAGCTGCCAACAAATTCTTATAGGCCCTGCCTCTACTCATTACGTATCCTCCTACTAACGTGTTATGTTATATTGCAACCGCTCAACTACTTACGATTATAAACAAATTCTACTAAATCTTTTTTATTATACCATACAATAAAAGTAAAAAATAAACTTTTTTATATTTTTCATACCTATGTCCAAGCCTTAGTCCTGTCATCCAAGCACTTCTGCTGCAAAAGGCAAAGCCCATTAAAGCAGACACATTCGATTTCTGCATTCTAAGAGCTACACATGAACAATCTATGAAATCTTTTATCACCGTATGTGCAAAAGGCTCATCTATCTTATATCCTCAATGACAAACGACCCTACTCTTCTCGTCAAAGAGCCTTCACGACAGTGTCGCTCGCGAGGGAAGAACAGTGTCATATCCCACCAAGTACTTTCCTATGCCTTTTTTCACATACTAGATAACCTTAAAACTGATAATTCCATTGAGCCCCCGCAAAGGCGCCTCTATCCCAATTCTTCCACGCATTCAAACTAAAATGCTGACCCAAATCGTACTGCACACCATACTGGGCATTATTATTATTCAGTCCCTGGCTATAAGATACCATTAAATTAGGCAGTAAATATTTAGCTATTTCAATATTATAATATTCATTCCTATCTACATTATTGCCTCTATCGGCTAAGGCATTTAGATCACCTGTCGTAATATTCAATACATCAAGGCCCAAGGTATTCTTTACCATTTCTTCTACTGAACCTAAAGCTAAAGACTGCAAACCAGCTACCAATAAAGAATTCGCATCCCCTGTCTGTAAACCAGTACTAAAGACGCCTGTCCGCCCAAAGGTCAACAAAGAGATAATTTGTTCCTCTGTTAATGGTGGATCCGACGTCAACTTCAAATTCATTTGGTCCACAGGGCCTGTAACGTTCAAGAAAACGCGATACTGCTGGGCACGACCATTGGCTTTTACCACAATATACGGTAAGAAGGTGCCTGGTGTAAAGTTAGCCTTACCTTCTGAGATAGCAAAGTTTGTATCCAAATACTGAATGCTACCCCTCGGCACACTAAAGCCCCCTGTAATATAAGGATGTGCCATAGTACCACCAAAATGAGCCGATCCAGTAAAGCCTACATTGTAAAGATTATTACTGTACATGCGTACGCGGTTCCCTGCACTAACAGTCAGATCCATACCTAAATTCATAGTACTATCCGAACTGCTAAAGGACATAGGAATGCTCATCGTATCATTGGCAAGGTCTACATTCCCTGCCAAAGTCATAAGCCCATTCATAGGCGCTACATAAAGGTTCGCATTCAATGGACCGATAAAGTAATCACTACGTATGTTTAACTGATCCATCTGCAAGGCCGCCCGATAGGTAGACAAACTCTTACCTGACCAAGAAGCTACCGCCGAAATACCTAGGCTGCCTTTTTTATTTTTACCCATCGTTCCTGAAGCAGTAAACTCAGCCTGTTGTCCCTTAGCCACTAATTGACCGTTCAATAACAAGGGATCTTTTACAGACTTAATGGAAATCGATCCATTAGATATCGTAACGGCTCCATTTGCTTGTGGCTGGTCATAGGTGCCTGTAACTTGGATTTTACCTGACATAGGGCCATCAGCCACTGTTACCATAGAGGTCAGCATAGGCAATATACCCAAATTAGCTTGGTTAAAATCAAGAGTCAAATCCATACCCTTATCATTCCCTGGCGGCAAATAACCAGATGTATAAAAGGCGGCCAGCGGTACTTTACCATAGACTGTTAACTTATAAGGCCCCTTTTGCGCCATAATCTGTGTAATATGAATAACCTTATTCGACATATCCATCAAAGCATACGCATGGTCTATAGTCACCCCATTATAAGCCATTTGCTGCATATCAACAGACATTTCCACCTTTGGATTACGCGTCTGCCCACTTATATTGGTAACAAAGTTTAAATTCCCCGTCAGCGGCACTGGATTATCTGTAAAAGCAGGCATTAGCAATTGCACGGGTACATCTCGGCCAGCAATCTGTATATTCGATGTGCCATCAAAGTCCATGGTGCCACCAGCAGCTAAAAGGCCTGTGCCAACAGGCACATCAAATTTGTAAATATGAGCCGTATGATTATCTATAACAGCATCGACACGAGCGGTACCTAAGACATTTTTACCAACCGTCAAATCAACAATAGATCCTTTAATAGTCGTTGTCGGCTTGCTTACTTGACCGTCAATGAGAATGGTACCATTGAGCTTGCCTGTAGTATTCTTAATCGGTGCATTGACTAATTTTAATAAATCACCTACATCACCATTTGTTACTTGGGCCTGCCCACTAATACGCTTTGGATTATCAAGACCCATAGCCCCCTTTACAACATAGTGACCGTCCTTACCTTGATCAAAAGAAAAATTCCCCAGCTCTAAATTATGCTTGTCAGCTGATACGGACCCTTGTAAATTTGTTAGCTGACTGCCATTCATAATAATAGACTGCGACGCCATTTGACCTGAAAATTTAGGATTAGCTAAGCTGCCCCTTAACTGGCCCTGCACAGACGCATAGCCTTGTATATGACCAGGTACATTCGACAAAATAGGGCCTAAGTCAATATCATTACCTAAGAAATTAAAGTTTAATTGTCCATTTTGTATATTGCCAGCCCCCATAATCGTTGCCCCATAGGAAGTACCAGAGAAAATAGGTACATACAAATTATGGTTAACATAGGTATAATCAGCCTTTATATCGGAATAGAGCTTACCATAAATAGACCCATCCCAGGCATGAAACTGCCCCCGTACCATGGGATTACTTAGCGTACCTCTAATCTGATTGGTTGATGTCATCCAACCCGTAATCGGTAAATCCGTAAAAGGTTTTATTAAATTTTCAATCCGTGCCTGACCTACAGACGCTCTTAAATTTAGCGCCTGTTGTCCATCTAGCTGAATTGTCCCTGCTAACTGATAAGCGCCAGCTTTATCCTGCAAGATAAATCGCTTAATCGTAGCTAATTGGTTTTTTAATCCAACTTGTCCATAAGCAGACGTAAAGTGCATAGTTCCATAAGAAATATCATTAGCTGTTAGCTGACCTTCAAGGGTCGGATTATCCAAAGTGCCACTAATAGACGCATTTAGATAAGCACTTCCTTCTACTGTCTCTGGCAATGGATAAATTTGATTAATAAGTCCTAGTCCTATATCATGACCATCCACTTCCAATTGAAGAGCTTTCGTACGAGCATTCACTTGCCCATAAGCGGTCAAACGGCCTTTATCCACTTCCAAATTAACATAAGGAATATGATAAATCTGTCCATCACTTCGTACCTGAATCGCAAGACTTGGCACTTGGATTCCCTTATAGGATACGTGTTGACCTGCCACATCGGCTGCTAAAGACTGTATTGTCGTTCCCTGTCCTTTTATCCTAGCGAGTCCACTTAGAGAACCTTCTAAGGCACTACCTATATAAGGTGAAAGCAAATTCATAGGCAATGCATCTAAATAAAGCGTAGCTCCAAAGGTCTTATCTCCTAAGGAATAGTAACCAGACCCATTCATCCAACCCTGCCCTAACCGAGCATTTACATTGTCAATGCTTACCTTTTTATCTTTGTAGGCTATATCAGCCTGCATATAATCAATTGTCGTCTTATCATAAGTAAGCTGACGTCCTGTTACCTGCCCCATGGCCTGCAAATTATCCAAGCTGCCACTTACGTGAAGTGACGCCCCCAAGGTCCCTGTCAAAGGCAGCTGTGTCAGAGACTGCAACTTGCCTAGGGATAAACCTTTCACATTCGCATACAAGTTAACTGTCGGATTCTTAAGATTCCCTAGGCCCACCGTGCCATTAAGAAAAATCGGTGCATCAAAAGCTACTGCCTGACCGCCAACCAAACGAGCTTCTTGATTATTAAACAAAAGTGTCCCTCCTATATGAGACACTTGATAGCCCTTATAGGCAAAGCCTATGTCTTTAGCTGACAAATGACCACTCAAGTGGTAGTTTCCCTGCTGCCTATTAATCGTTATCGCTATATTGGTGAAGGCGCCCCCTTGCACCTTAACACCTAGCTTAGCAGGCATAAAAGTATTTACATAATTTGCATCTAATTTAGGCGTAATCACATGTAAAGAAAAATCCGCTGTTTCCGTCATATCATAAGAGCCAGATAGACTGAGCTGCTGCCCATTAAATTGAGCTGTTGCTCCCACCTGCAACTGTGGATTATTAGCAAAGCTAGCATACCCATTAATAGCTTTAACCGTAAAAAGCTGCCCTTTAGCTGTCCGTAAGCGAACCGTCCCGTCCGCAATCTGAATATCACTAGTAAAATCTTTAGAATCTGACGAATTTGTCTTCTTAATCAGATTAGCAATATTCCAAGTTCCATTCGCTTCTTCTTCTAAATGCACCGATGGCTGGTCTAAGCGAATTGTCCCAATTAAAGCAACTGGCGTCTCTTTTGATACGGGTAGAAGTAAAGCCTTACCATAATTAATGGCCACGCTAATCTCTGGTGCTGTTGCAATGACCGCCTTATGAGTATCACGCACAGTTACCCCTGTCATATGCACTTGTCCATCCCAATCAATCGACAAGCTGTCATAGGTAATTGTGCCATTAATCATTGTATTTAATTTATCTTGCACTAAAGGCTTTACATAAGTTTCAGCCACTGGCTTTACTGCATAAAGCCCAGAACCGACACCAATGCCTAATACGACGCCTACAATCACTAAACGCCGTACCCACCGTTTTTTCTTTCGCATATGACCACACCACCTAAAAACGATTGCCTCCTCCCCTTTGGGAAGGGGACAATCGTCTCCTCATTATGAGAGGTATGCCCCACTTACTCTATTAGCTAATAAAGTAACATACCTAGTCTCATGTACTTATTTTATTCTGTCTTCGCACTAGCCGTATCCGCTGACTTAGCTGTCTGCGTTGATGCAGCTACTAAATTGTCTAAAGTGCTAATCGAATTAGATGAATTAACAACAGAGGCTCCTTTGCCTACTGGAATATCTAATGGAATACCCATAGCCTGTTCTAACTGAGCTACTGCCATATTGTAATTATATAAAGCATCTACATAATTATTACGAGCGGTTACTAAGGCTGTTTCCGCATCAATAACATCCAAGTTAGTACCGACGCCAGCCCGATAACGCAAAGAAGCAATCCGATAGTTTTCCATACCTGAAGCTACCGCTGTCTTCGTACTATTAATCGTTTGTTCCGCCGACTTCATCTTTAAATAAGCCTGACGAACATCTAGCATAACTGAATCAATTTGCGCGCTATTCTTTTCCTTAGCGATTTCTAGAGCATCTTTGGCCATTTTTACCTTTTCATTAGATTGGCCGCCATCCCATAAACTCCAAGTAAGACCCGCGCCAACTGACCAATTATTATTTTCTGTTCCTGTCATTTTAGTGCCCGACCAATTTTTACCAGCTGTTGCACTAATACTTGGTAATTTACCAGCTTTAGCCGCTTCTACCTCTTGCTCTGCTGATTTTACGGCCATAGTCGATTCAATTAATTCCGCCCGATGTAGGAGCGCATAGGCCTTAGCTTCTTCCAATGTCACTGGATAAGCTTCATATTTTAATTCCTTATCTTCTGTTTCTACCGTCGTATTTACAGGAATCCCAATGATATTATTTAAAGTTGCTTCTGCCAAATTAGCCGTATTTTGTGAATCCACTAAGGTCGTCTGTGCATTAGCTAAATTCGTCTGTGTTGATAAAACATCGGACTTAGCTACAATGCCAACGGCATACTGCTGGTTAACATTGGTCAAATGTCCTTCATAGTCGGTTACCGACTGCTTATTAATATCTATCTTATTACGATCCATAATCAAGGTATAATAATCTTGCGCTGCCTGTAATTTAGCTTCTTGTAAAGCCTGTGTTACGGCTGCATTGGCAGACTCGCGGTCATAACGAGCCGATTCAATATTAGCTTCCAAGGACCCACCCGAATAAATAGGTACCTTTAGCTGTAGCCCATTTTTAAACGAGTTCATACTGCTGGAGCCGCCAAAGTCTCCACCGCCACTGCTAGAGCCGCGGCTCATATCATAACTATAGCCTATTGTTGGATTCTTAGCCGCTGCTACAGCACTTACATTATGAATGGCCTTCTGATAAGCCCATTTAGCTTCTTTTACAGCATGGTTATTATCATAAGCAAGTTCAACCGTCCGAGGCAGGCTCAATACAACCGTAGACGGTACATTCGTATCCGTTGCCAATTTATTAGCCACCGCTTCATTGGTAGACACAATAGCGGCCTGCTGAAATTTAACTAATTTGGAATCCCCATGGTCAGCTGCTGTATCGGCGGCCCATACGCCAGTCGTTGCCAAAGACAACAACACAAAAAGGGAAAGTGCTTTCTTACTCATCAACATACTCTATTCGACCTCCACACTAAAATGCTTGTCTAATCCCAAAGTAGTTTCCTCCATATTCGGCACTATAAGGTCGAACAAACTGAGCAACTGCATAGGTATCATTATATAATCTAAATTCACTACGTAAACGGTAAGTTAAATCATTAGGATCATAGGCCGCTAATGACAAGGAAAACGGTGTTCCTAAGCCATAAGCCATACCGACACCAACCTGTCCTTCATATAACCCACCTTGTAAGAAAAACTTATTAGCTACTTCTTTACCATAGGTTAGTTCTAAATGGCTACCATCTCCTATATGGGTAGCCCCTAACTCTATGGCATTTTTGCCTGCAAATAAACGGAAGTTAGCATTTGGACTATATTTGTCCGTCTGATTATTATACAACATTTCTACTCCCGTTTCGACCTTAAAAGGGCTTTGACCACCTTTTACGTCTCCACCGGTCAGACGATTTAATTTTGTTGTAAGCTGTGCTGTATTATGAAGTACCGTCTCTATATCTTGCTTGTTTTCTGGACTGGTAACCACACCTTCCATGGAAGAAGCCATTTTGTTAATACTATTTGTCGTCTGCTGCAGATTACCTACAATCTGACGAATCTCTGTACTGGTCTGTCCATCGCCATCTATATTTTTAAGCGTTGTATCTAGCTGATTGGTAATGCCTTCCATATTTTCTGTCAAGCCTACCATATTACTCGTTATAGCATGAATATTACCACGATTTTCACCAGCCATACTATTTAACTGCCCTGTTAAATCAGCTGTATTTTGCGCAATAACTTGCGTCATCTGTAGGGTATTCTTTAAGGCATCTTGCGTCTTTTTATCACCAATAACGGCATTAATAGAATTCATAGTCTTAGTTGCCGCCTGCATCATCTTATCGGCTTGGTCTAAGACCTTATCCATACTACCTGTACCAGATCCCTTAATTACATCACCACTAGTAATATAGGTCTTAGATTTACCTGGTGTGATTGCTACCAATTTATCTCCTATAAAGCCATTCGTTGTAATGGTTAGGGTCGAATCGATAGGAATCTCCACATCCTTATTAACTTCCATTTCAACATCAACGCCTTGACCGCTAACTTTAACCTTAGTAACCTTACCAACAGGTACGCCAGAAAACTGCACAGCATTACCTGCCTGTAATCCATTAGCTGTCGTAAACTGGCCTGTAAAATGAATCTGTGGAGGCCCAAACAACTGGGCATGCCCTAAAAATAACAGAGAAACGACTAAACAAATGAGGCCAATTACGGTAAAGAAGCCAACCTTTGCTTCTGTTGTCCAATTCATGCCCTCATTCCTTTCCCATCATCAATTAAGGCATCTGGATCAATGCCATGGATAAAATTCTGCACCACTGGATTGGTAGAATTTTTAAATTCATCTGTTGGTGCTAGTGCTATAAAATGCTTATCGCCTACAAGCCCTATACGGTCAGCCACATCAAAGGCTAAATTCATATCATGAGTAACTACTAAGGAGGTACAGCCTAAATGACGTTGCATACTCTTAATCAAACGACCAATTGTCCCTGACGTAACAGGGTCTAAACCTGATGTTGGTTCATCATAAAGCACAATAGACGGATTAAAAGCAATGGCTCTAGCGAGCCCTACCCGCTTCTTCATACCACCGGACAATTCGCTTGGCATATACTCTTCAATACCAGGCAAACCAACTAGGCGTAGTTTATCTGCTACAACCGCCTTAATCTCGTCTTCCTTCATCTTCGTATGCATACGTAAGGCAAAGGCTACATTTTCAAAGACGTTCATAGAGTCAAAAAGGGCTGAGTACTGAAAAACCATGCCCATATGAACACGCATTTTATCAAATTCATCTTCTGTCAGCTTCATAATATCTGTGCCGTCAATAATAATTTGACCACTATTAGCCCGCTGCAAACCAATCAGCAAGCGAAGAAGAGTACTTTTACCGGCTCCAGAGCCACCTAAAATAGCTAGTGTCTCGCCATCCTTAACAGTTAAATTCAAATGGTCATATACTTTTCTTTCACCATAGGCGACAACTATATCTTTTAACTCAATCATAGCTACCTCAGAATAATATCGATGATAAGAAATAATTTAAGACAAAGACCAATATGATACTTGTCACTACAGAACTAGTCGTGGAGTTACCAACCGCTGCCGCACCTTCACCTGTCGTCATACCCTTATAGGCACCTACTAAAGCAATAACACCGCCAAAAATGCAGGCCTTAAGTAAACCATAAGTTAAATCAGTAGTGACAGCCAGCATTTGGATAGAATCCAAAAAAGCCGCTCCTAATAGACCCTGCACAAAAACAGCCACAATGTAACCACCTAAAATGCCAAGCATAACGCCATAAAAGGCTAAAATCGGCACCATAATCATACAAGCTACTACACGCGGTACCACCAAATACCCTACAGGATTGACCGCCATAACACGCAAGGCATCAATCTGTTCGGTTACCTTCATCGTGCCAAGCTCCGCTGTAATAGCGGCGCCCACGCGACCAGATAAAACAACACCGACCAAAACTGGACCTAGTTCTCGCCCCATAGAAATAGCAATGATGCCACCTACCGTACTCTGCGCCCCGTAGCTAACTAAAATATTAGCTATCTGCAAGGTCATAACCGCACCAGCAAAGAAAAGTGTTAAGCTGACAATCGGCAGAGAATCGACACCCAAATGAGCCATTTGAAAAATTACATGCCGCCAATTCAAATGCTTTAATTGGCATATTGTCCCCCAGATGAGTAAGACCGCTGTTCCTACTGCTTGCAGGCAAAGTATAACAAAATGCCCTACCGCTTCAAATACATTCACAGTCTTCCCTCCTCTGCCAATACTATTATAAATTTTAGCAAAAATATAACACTTTGTCATTAATAGAATCGCAAAGGATTTGTTAAAAAGCCTTTATAAATAAGATGCCTATCAAGAATGAGAACGCTTGGTAGTATAGGGGGAGCGCATGAAAACTATATGAAACTAAAAATCCTCTCTCCCTCAGAACCAAAAGTCCTCTCTCCCTCGGAGCTGGTACTATCGTAAGGCTCCTTGCGGGAGAGAGGACTTTTCTCAAATAAATATCTATTTTAACTGCTTAAACAAAAACAGTTTCCTGACACTTTAAAAGAAAAACGCTACCTCTCGGAACTAGTACTACCGTAAGGCTTTTTGCGGGAGAGAGGACTTTTCTCAAATAAATATCTGTTTTAACTGCTTAAACCAAAAGTTACCTGACACTTTAAAAGAAAAACGCTACCTCTCGGAACTAATACTACCGTAAGGCTCCTTGTGAGATAGCCCTTTTCTTAAACAAAACGTGAACCTTAATTATTTTTTCCTTACTGATGAATGGTTGCATGCGTCATAACGTAACCAGTTGGCGTTAGTCCATTTGATGTTAAAGCGCTGCCATCAGTATCTGTTGTATCAGTATCACTACTTGCCGTAGTCGTATCTGCACCAGTATCTTTACTTGCTTTTTCTGCTAAAAGTTTAGCCTGTTCACGTTTTTGTTTAGCTAAGGCTTTATCACGCTTTTCCGGCGTTGTAACGAGGATTTCAAATTGTCCATCCCCCTTAACTACATAATTCGTTGCTACCTTAGCTTCTGGAATATCCTTCGTTTCATCCAGATTAATCGCATTTAAAGCACCAGCTGTTTTTTCTGGTTTAACCTGACCTGGTATTGGATTCGATTCGACACCATCAATCTTCGGTTTTGCCGACGAATCCATATCTTCAATACCTACAACTAGCTGTGGATCTAAAATTTGAACAACAATTTCATTATTTGTATCATCATCACGCAAGTACTTATAATAATCATTAAAATCTTTGTATACTTGCAACCGATGTATAATTTCATCCGTCAAATGATACTTTTGCTTAGCAAATAAATAAGGTAACGGAATAACACCGCCCCCTCTAACTTCCAAGGTAGCCTTACCTAACGGTTGATCCTTCGGTACCGTGTAAAAAATCTCTTTCGTTACAGGCTTATCCCGATACGGTTCCAAAACAACATCCACATAAATGGTATCACCTGGTGCCACTACTAAGGGACCAGCCTGCGCATCAGCAATCATGGCTACCTTAGATTGTTTCATCACATTGGCTTCTATTTGCATGCTTGAAATATCATAAGGTCTAAAACGGTTATTCATTAAGGAATCCAAAATTTTATAGGTTTCATCTACACTATCTTGGGCAATATCTTCATTAGAATGGAACATATTAATCCGCTTAAATACCGGAATATCCTGATTCCGCGGCGTAATCGTCAAATCCACCGTCGATGTGCCTTCCCCCGTTCGATCCAAGGTCTTATTTAAGAAACTATAAAAAGACGTTGCTACCAAGGTTGGTGTCATTTCATTCGCATCAATCACCTTAACGTAAGAATTACGGATTTTGCCAGTATCTTCATCACGAATGATGAATTTTACAGGAATCCCTGCATTATACTGCCCTTCAATACCGGCAATACCGGCACCGCGGTCTTCAGTAACAGTTCCTACTTCGGCACCCATAGAGCCGACCTTAAAGCCAGAGTCAACGCTTTTTACAACAGTAAAAATATAGGCATTATGCATAAAATAACCGACACTACCACGTTTTAAGAAAGGATGTCCAAAAGCGACCATTTTATCCTTATCTACATAGGTAACGGTACCAATGGCACCAAGTTTTAAATCACCATCTACAAGCAAAGCAGCTACTGAACCACCAGCTTTTAAAGGTTGCTTCACATCATCCCCGCTAGCAGCTGCTGTCTCATAAGGCACATAATTATATTCTGTCATCTTAGACTTCATATAATCAAGAGAAGCCTTATCAAAGCCATACGCCATAAGTGGTGTACCTAAAGGAATAAGCTGCTGATCCTTCCATGGATTAGTCACTTCCTTTTGATAAGGAATGTTCCATAATTTTACCATCTGCTCAATAGGAGTAATCATCCCTATACGAGCATCGGCAAAGCCCCAACCATAAGCAATAGCGCCAACTAATTTACCATCAATATAAACAGGGCTACCGCTCATGCCATGTACAATACCACCTGTTTGATCAATCACAGGTCCCGACACTTGAGCCAAAATCAAATCGCCTGATGGACCTCTATCCTTCATAACGCCCAAGACTTTTACATTAAACTGGCTAATAGTATTACCTTCTATTACAGTATCTGCATGACCTGTCATACCTGTACGTACTTGTGATACAGGCATAAACTCCATAGCTTGAACTACACCTGTCATAACCAGACAAGCGCTAATCGTTACAAGCAATCTACGACAAGCCAATTTGGTAATCTTCATAATCGCCTCTCTACCCTTACATGCCTTTTGACATCTTATTTTTTATCTGTATCAACAATAGCTACATCCTGGCCACGTTGTACCGTCTGACCTGGCTGTACTTCTACAGCTGTTACTACACCAGCCACCGTTGCCCGCGATGCCGTCATAGGACCTGCCAAGGTTTCAACCGTCATTAAAGACGCTCCTTCTTGAACCGGTGTACCAACAGCAATAACGGTGACTACTTTACCATTTAAAACCGATTGATGCTGTACATCGGCTGCCTGAGATGCTCCAACAGCACCAACTAGCATAGCAGCCATAGCCATCGTACATAATCTTTTTTTCCATAACATACTAACAACCCCTTCACTGTATTATCTAACAGAATACAACTCTTCTAGTGTATCCTGTAATGCATTCATTTCTTTTAAGGCTTTGCCGGTACCTAGCACAACGGAATACCGAGGATTTTCGGCTAAATAAGATACAATTCCCGTCATTCTTGTAATTAATCGGTCTAAGCCGTCAATTAAGGCACCACCACCTGTTAAGATAATGCCATTATCTGCAATCTGTGCCAACAACTCTGGCGATGTTTTTTCTAAAATCCCCTTTATGCCTTCAATAATTTCCTGCACAGGTGCTTCCAAAGCTCGTTGTACTTCTGTAGATGTGACAATTAACTCTTTAGGCAAACCTGTGTGTAAATCACGACCGCGAACGGTACCTTCCCGAACAGAGCTCTTACGGTCAACCGTACCTACCGCAATTTTAAGTTCTTCCGCACTATTACGGCCTAATAAAACCTTACGTTTACGCCGAATGTAATAGGCTAGCGCCGCATCAAAATCATCACTACCTACATGCAAAGACTCACTTACAACAATACCCGTCTGCGACAAGACAGCAATATCTGTCGTACCGCCACCAACATCTACAATCATAGCCCCTGCATTAGCGCCCGCCTTATCTAAGCCAACACCTAGCGCAGCAGCTAAAGATTCTTCTATTAAAACGGTCTTACGCGCCCCCGCCTGTAAGGAAGCTTCTAATACAGCCCGCCGTTCCACTGGTGTAATCGCTGATGGTACACAAATGATAACACGTGGCTTGATAAATGTAGATGCGGGAAGCACAGATGAGATAAAATAATGAAGCATAAACTGCGTCATATCATAGTCAGCAATGACGCCTTCCTGCAAAGGCCGTATAACTTCAATGCCTTCCGGTGTGCGGCCATTCATATTTTTAGCTTCTTCGCCAACTGCTAAAACTTCTTTTGTCTTCGTATCACGGGCTACATAGCCAGGTTCATCCAATACAATGCCCTTGCCCTTGATATAGACAAGTACATTGGCCGTACCCAAATCAATGCCAATATCATAAGCCCATAAAAGACCTATTTTTTCAAGGAAAGACGGCTTACGTGCCGTCTTTCCTTTCCTAGCCGAAGGCGTCGGGGTAACTTGCGCAATCGGTTGGCTATTTAATTTTTGCCGTGCCGCCCGGCGTTCCTCTTTTGTAGCCGCTGGCTGCTTCTTTTTATTCGTCCACCCGAACAATATCCGCACCCAATCCTTTCAGCTTACCTACTAAATTATCATACCCTCTATCGATATGAGATAACTGTGTTACCTTTGTAATACCTTCTGCCGCTAGTCCTGCGCAAACAAGAGCCGCGCCAGCTCGTAAATCCGTAGCCCGCACTTCTGCACCATGTAACTTCTTAACACCTTCCACAATAGCTCGGCGCTCTTCAATACGAATAGAAGCTCCCATTTTGCGAAGTTCATCCACATGCATAAAACGGTTCTCAAATACCGTTTCCATAATTGTACTTGTACCTTCTGCGATTGTTGTTAAGGCCATAAATTGCGCCTGCATATCTGTTGGAAATCCTGGATAAGGTAAAGTCTTAATATCAGCAGCCTTTAAGTGACCATCGCTAATAACACGAATACCATCAACATCTTCTTCTACCTTAACACCAGTTTCTTTTAATTTAGCTACTACAGGTTTCAAGTGTTCAGATAAAGCATTTTCTACGTACACATCGCCACCAGTCATGGCCGCTGCGATTAAATACGTCCCAGCTTCAATACGATCAGGAATAACCGTATGGGTAGCCCCTTCTAAGTGGTCAACCCCTTCAATACGAATAATATTTGTACCAGCCCCACGAATATTGGCGCCCATACTATTCAAATAGGTAACTAAATCAACAATTTCTGGCTCTTCCGCTGCATTTTCGATAACCGTCTTTCCCTTAGCCATAGATGCAGCCATAACTACATTTTCAGTAGCCCCTACACTTGGAAAATCCAAATAAATCTGGTTACCAATTAAGCCATTAGGTGCCTTAGCGTATACATAGCCATCGCCCATTTCAATTGTTGCCCCTAAAGCTTCAAAAGCTTTTAAATGGAGATCAATAGGGCGACTACCAATAGCACAACCACCAGGCAAAGAAATACGAGCTTCTCCTAGACGAGCCAATAAAGGACCCATAACTAAAAAAGAAGCCCTCATACGACGTACTAAATCATACGGTGCTTCAATGGATGTTAAGTGGGAAGCATCGAATTGTATCTCATCATTTGTCTCATCGGCCGTTACCTTTACACCTAGCGAGGCAATTACATTGCATATAGTATGTACGTCTTCTAATTGCGGAAGCTCTAATAAACGGCTGGGAGTCGAAGCTAACATCGTAGCAGCAATAATCGGCAATACGGCATTTTTAGCACTGCTTACTCGTATACGCCCTTCCAGCGGCTTTCCTCCATTAATAATGAGCTTTTCCAAAGACTTTTCCTCCCACATTATGATAAGGCTCTACTCCTCTTCCTACAAGTAAAGCCACGTAACGCTATTCTAAAATACTTTTATTAGTATACCGTTTTTTTATGCTTTCTTCAATATCCACTTCAAACAAAATATTAAAAAAGCAGAATAAGAAGAGACTTAGGTCCGCTTTTTTATTTCTATTGACAAAAGGAGACCATATACCACCCTACCCGTTAAAGAGCCTCAGATTGTACTCGCTCGTGAAAATATAATAAGAAAAGGTGTGTCTATATAACCCGTTAAAGAGCCTCAGGTCGTACCAGCTCATGAGGGTTATATAGACACACCTTACTGTAGGTTACAAGGTAAAATGCCTCTTATTTTACTTTCATGGATTTCAACTTCCGATCCAATTTATGAATCGTATCTACGAAACGTACCGTTCCTGTCTTATAACGCATAACAACAGAATGGGTACGCGCCCCACCGGGGAAGAACTTCATTTCACGAAGAATATTCCCTTGCGTAATGGCCGTAGCCGCAAAAATCGTATCATCCCCATGAACTAAATCGTCAATCGTCAAGACATGATTTAAATCACGAATACCCATTTCATGACAACGACGAACTTCTTCATCAGTATGTGGAATCAAACGAGCTTGCATATCCCCGCCAGTACATTTTAAAGCAGCTGCTGCCAAAACACCTTCTGGAGCTCCACCTGTACCAATAACCATATGTACCCCAGAACCTTCTAGGCCACATTCCATTGCTGGATTAACGTCGCCATCAGTAATCAAACGAATACGAGCACCTGCGTCACGGCATTCTTTCATAATATCCTTATGACGAGGACGATCTAACATAACAACTGTCAAATCAGAAATACCACGTTCCATCTTTTCAGCTACACGGCGTAAGTTTTCTGTTACACTCGCATTAATATCGATAACACCTTTTGCACGAGGACCGACACAGATCTTCTGCATATACATATCTGGTGCATGTAACAAGCCCCCTCTAGGAGCAATTGCTAATACGGCAATAGCACCATTCTGACCTTTAGCAATCAAATTTGTACCTTCAATAGGGTCAACAGCAATATCAACTGGTTCCCCACCAGCACCAACTTCTTCACCAATATACAACATAGGGGCTTCATCAATTTCCCCTTCGCCAATAACAACAGTACCAGAAATAGGCACTGTATCAAAGGTAGACCGCATACCATCTACAGCTAAGCCATCGGCTTCATCTTTTAAGCCACGGCCTAATAAACGTCCACTCTTAAGGGCTGCTGCTTCTGTTACGCGTACAAATTCTAATGCTAATGTTCGATCCATTATCGTTCCTCCTCTACTGTCCTTTCGGGCATACGAACTATTTCTGATTAGCCGCCTGCCAATCAGCCATAAACCGTGCTAACCCAGCATCTGTCAACGGATGTTTCATTGATGCAAGGAGTACGTTATAAGGTACTGTTGCGATGTGCGCACCAGCTTTTGCTGCCTGAAGCATATGCATAGGCGTACGGATACTAGCAGCAATAATCTGTGTGTCAATCTGGTGTTTAGTAAAAATCTCAGCAATATCTTGAATTAATGTCATGCCTTCCATGCTCATATCATCAATTCGACCAACAAAAGGGCTTACATACGTAGCACCAGCTCGTGCTGCTAATAATGCCTGATTAGCTGAAAAAATCAATGTTACATTCACAGGAATATCTTCTTTTGACAAAATGGCTGTCGCCTTCATTCCTTCCGGCGTCATAGGAATCTTTATAACTACATTTTGGCCTAGTCTGCGTAAGTCATGAGCCTCTTTCACCATAGCTTCTGCCTTATCCGCAATTACTTCAGCACTAACGGGACCATCAACGAGATCTGCAATCTGTTTAATAACTTCTTTTAAATCTCGATGAGCCTTTACAATTAAAGATGGGTTGGTCGTAACACCCGCTACAAAACCCATTTCATAAGCTGCTTGAATCTCTGAAAATTCAGCGGTATCAATAAATAACTTCATAGGCTTATCTCTCTACTTCTTAGGTGGACGAATCACATCAACTCCACCCATGTATGGACGCAAAGCTTCTGGAATAACAACTGAACCATCTGCCTGCTGATAGTTTTCTAAAATAGCAGCTACCGTACGACCTACAGCTAAGCCAGACCCATTTAAGGTATGTACAAATTCCGGTTTCCCCTTTTGTTCTCGACGGAACTTAATATTAGCACGCCGTGCTTGGAAGTCCGTCATATTGGAGCAAGAAGAAATTTCACGATAACAATTCTGTGCTGGCATCCAAACTTCAACATCATAAGTCTTAGCCGACCCAAAACCAATATCCCCTGTGCACAAGGTAATCACATGATGAGGCAAACCCAAGAGCCGAAGCACTTCTTCTGCGTTATCTGTCAACTTTTCCAATTCATCCCAGGATGTTTCTGGTGCTACATATTTGACCATTTCCACCTTATTGAACTGATGCTGACGAATTAAGCCACGCGTATCGCGACCAGCAGAACCAGCTTCAGCACGGAAGCAAGCTGTATGCGCCGTGAAATACTTAGGCAAATCATCAATAGATAAGATTTCACCAGCGTAATAATTCGTCAAGGTTACTTCTGCAGTCGGAATTAAATAATAATCTAAATCCTGCAATTTATACATATCTTCCGCAAACTTTGGTAATTGCCCCGTATTTGTTAAGGTCTGTTTTGTAACCATATAAGGCGTCATCATTTCTGTATAGCCTTGTTTCTCAATATGCAAATCAAGCATAAAGTTAATCAAAGCCCGTTCTAAGCGAGCTCCTAAGCCCTTATAGATAGTGAAACGAGCACCACTTTCCTTAACAGCCCGGCCAAAATCTAAAATATCTAGATTTTCACCAATGTCCCAATGGGCTTGAATCGGAAAATCAAATTTTCGAGGCTGTCCCCATTTACGTTTTTCTGGATTATCAGATTCATCATTACCAACAGGTACGCTAGCATCGCACATATTAGGAAGCATAAGAGCCACTTGTTTTAAGTCTTCTTCTACTTCTTTTAAATGAGCATCCATCTTATCAATATGGGCGCCCACTTCTTTCATTTCAGCAATTTTGCTATCTGCATTTTCTTTATTTCGTTTTAACTGGCTAATCTCTGCCGTTACAGCATTCCGTTTAGCCTTTAATTGTTCTACCTCTTGGATAATTGCCTTACGTTCATCATACAAACGTACGAACGCATCCAAGTCCCCTTTTGTATGACGTGTGTCTAAGTTCTTTTGTACCAGCTCTATATTGTCTCGTACAAACTTCATGTCCAACATACTATTACCTCTTTTACCAATACGCTTCTCTCGTTATGGCTAAAACTATTTATCTGCCTCTTCAGTAGCTTGTGGTTCTGGTTTCATCAATGGGAACAACAATACATCACGAATTGACGCAGAATCCGTTAAGAGCATAACCAAACGGTCAACACCAATACCTAGACCTGCTGTTGGTGGCAGCCCATATTCCAAGGCCGTTACAAAATCCGCATCCATACGATGGGCTTCATCATCACCAGCAGCTCGTTCTTCCAATTGTTTTTCAAAACGCTGTTTCTGATCAATCGGATCATTTAATTCCGAATACCCATTGGCTAATTCCCGTCCATAAATATAAGCTTCAAAACGTTCCGTTGTTAACGGTTTTTCACGATTTTGTTTAGCTAATGGTGAAATTTCCATTGGGTGTCCATATACGATGGTTGGCTGAATCAAGTTTTCTTCTACATATTCTTCGAAGCAAAGATTCATAATTTTACCAATACCATCATGTTCTGTATATTCAACTTTTAATTTGTCTGCAATAGCCCGTGCTTCTTCAACTGTTTCTACCGCATCAAAATCTTCACCCGTATACTTCTTAATGCCTTCTGGCATAGTAATACGGTTCCAAGGTGGGGTTAAGTCAATTTCCGTCCCTTGATAAGTAATCGTTGTTGTACCTAATACCTTCTTTGCACAATGAGCTACGATATTTTCCGTCAAACGAATCGCATCTTCATAATTACCATAAGCCTGATAAGATTCCATCATGGTAAATTCTGGATTGTGGCGGTTATCGATACCTTCATTACGGAAGGACCGATTAATTTCATATACGCGTTCTAATCCGCCAACAATGAGGCGTTTCAAATGTAATTCGGGAGAAATACGCATATAAATATCAATATCTAAGGCGTTATGATGGGTAATAAATGGACGCGCCGCTGCCCCGCCAGGAATAGCATGAAGCATAGGTGTTTCTACTTCCATAAAATTCTGAGCATCCAAGTATTGGCGAATGGATTTTACAATCTTTGTCCGTTTAATAAACGTTTCCCGTACATCCGGATTAACAATTAAATCCACATAACGCTGACGGTAGCGAAGTTCTGTATCCTTTAAGCCATGCCATTTTTCTGGCAAAGGACGCAATGACTTAGACAGTAAGGTAATCTTTGTTACCTTAATAGTCACTTCACCCATATGCGTACGGAAAACATGGCCTTCTAATCCTAAAATATCGCCAATATCCAACATTTTTACATGTTCATATTCGTCTTCACCAAGTACATCCTTACGGAAATAGACCTGAATATCCCCCTTCAAATCACGAATATTAGCGAAGGCTGTCTTACCATGGCGGCGCATAGCCATAAGACGACCAGCAATAGTGACTGGTTGTCCATCAAAATCACGGAAGTTATCCTTAATTTCCTGTGTATGATACTGAGCAACAAAGCGTTGACCAAATGGATAAATACCGTCAGCTTCATACTGAGCTAATTTATCACGGCGAACGACCATTTGATCGTTTAACTCTACCTGCTGTTTATTTGTTTCACTCATTCTTTTCTCCATCCTATTTGATATCTAATACAGTAAATACAACCGTTCCATCAGGCGTATTTACTTCTACTTTATCGCCTTTTTTCTTACCAATAATCGCACCACCAACTGGAGATTCATTAGAGATACGATTATTAAACGGATCGGCTTCAGAAGACCCAACGATAGTATATTCTAAATCGTCACCATAAGTTTCATCATGTAATTTGACTGTACTACCTACAGAGACAACATTTTTACGTGTCTTTTCATCAATAATCTTAGCTGTATTGATTTTATTTTCTAATTCAAGAATATGCCCTTCAATAAATGCCTGTTCATTCTTTGCATCATCATATTCAGAGTTTTCACTAATATCACCGTATTCAATAGCTACTTTTATACGTTTAGCTACTTCAATACGACGAACTGATTTAAAATAATTAAGCTCATCTTCTAACTTTTTTAACCCTTCTGCGGTTAATAGCGTTTCTTTTACTGCTTCTGCCATAATATTCTCTCCTAAACGTATCTATTCCTATCGAGTCAGTGACAATTATATAGTCATCCATAATAAGCAACTTTCATTATACCGACCCTCGTTTTTATTGTCAACCAAGAGGATAGGCTACAAAGCCTTTGCTAGTGCGGTTTCATACGCGTCTAAGATCTGTAAAAATTCCTTTGTTGTCCGCGTTGTATTAATTAAATTTCTCCACTTTGATGCCTGTGGCAAGCCCTTAATATACCAACCCGCATGCGTACGTATCTCACGATTAGCTAGGACTTCATTCTTATACTCTACTAAAAGTAAGTAATGCTTGCGCAACATAGCTAATCGTTCTTCAAAACTAGGTTCTGGTAAAAGCTCACCTGTTCCTAAGTATTGATTAATGCGCTTAAAAATCCAAGGATTACCCTGGGCTCCACGGCCAATTAAAAGACCATCTACACCAGATTCTTCCAAACGCTGTTTCGCTACTTCCGGCGTAAAAATGTCACCATTCCCTAAAACAGGAATCGATACCGCCTCTTTGACTTCTTTTATATACGTCCAATCAGCTTGACCACTGTACATCTGCATCTTAGTCCGTCCATGGACAGCAATAGCTGCCGCCCCAGCCTTTTCAAGGCCTTTAGCCATAGCCACAATATTTTTTGTTGTTTCATCCCAGCCTAATCGCAATTTTACGGTTACGGGAATCGACACAGCCTTAACCATAGCTTCTATAATCTTCTCTGCTAGCTCTGGCGTCTGCATCAAAGCAGACCCATCTCCAGAAGACACAATTTTCTTAACTGGACAGCCCATATTGACATCGACTATATCTGCGCCAGCCGCTTCTACCTTTTTAGCACCTTCCGCCATAACTTCCGGATTCGAGCCAAAGAGCTGCATCGATACAGGTCGCTCTCTATCCTCTAAGTAGAGCATCTCTTCCGTCCGCTGGTTAGTATAATGAATGCCCATAGCACTCACCATTTCCGTACAAACTAAGGCGGCACCTTGTTCTTTAGCTAAAAGACGATAAGCAATATCGCTTACACCAGCCATAGGGGCTAAGCAGGCCTTCCCCTTTATTGCAACGGAGCCAATATGCCAGGTTAAATCATTCTTTTTCTCTTTCATTATCTTCCTAAGCACGCTTACTTATTGCGTTGGTGTAAAATTCGTAGTCCTTGCAAGGTTAACATAGGTTCTACATGATTAATCACATTCGTTTCGCCACTAATCAAAGTAGCTAATCCTCCTGTTGCAACAACTAGGGCATTCTCATCTTGTAGTTCCCGTTTCATACGTGCAACAATACCTTCAACCTGCCCGACATAACCAAACAAGATACCCGACTGCATGGACGTCACTGTGTTTTTACAAATAATTCGCCCTGGATTTTTTAATTCAATACGAGGCAATTTGGCCGCCCGTTGAAAGAGGGCTTCTGCAGACACCATAACACCGGGTGCAATAGCCCCGCCTAAATAGTCCCCACTCGTAGAAATGGCACAATAGGTTGTAGCCGTCCCGAAATCAATGACTATAATTGGCGATTTTCCCTTATATTTTTCATAGGCAGCCACAGCATTAACAATACGGTCAGCACCCACTTCTTTTGGATTATCATATTTAATAGCCATACCTGTCTTAGTACCAGGCCCTACAATGATTGGGCACACATTAAAATAGCGTAAGCACACACGTTCCAACGTAGGCATTAACGGCGGTACAACAGATGAAATAATAATATCTGTTATATCATCACTGCTTACCTTCCTATCATGAAAGAATAAATTCATCATAAGCACGCCATATTCATCCGTTGTTCGTACACGATTCGTAGATATCCGCCAATGGCCCACCAACTGTTCCTCATCGTATACACCTAATACAATATTTGTGTTGCCTACATCAATTACTAATAACATATATCCTCATCATTTCTTTTTCGCTGGTCGTATCGATACATCACCAGCTACAATACGTTCTATTTGACCTGTTTTCGTTTTTACTAGTAAATTACCGTCTTGATCAAGATCAAGTGCCAAGCCTTCATAAGTATTACCAGGTGCCCGCACCTCAACGTCTTGATTAATAGTAACGCTTAGCTTCTTCCATTCCTCTAAGGTACTAGCAAAACCTTCCTTTAATACCTTTTGGTACTGATCCTCTAAATGCTTCAATATAAGTGCCAAGGCCTGACACCGGTCAACATCTACCCCTTCCATGGCAAAGGACGTAGCTATCTCACGGATATCTTCAGGAAATTCATCTTTAGTACTGCCCGTATTAATACCAATACCCATAATAATATAATCAATCTGTTCCATGGAGCCATTCATTTCTGTAAGTATACCTACTAGTTTACGGCCATGTACTAAAATATCATTAGGCCATTTAATGCCTGCTTCAGATAAGCCCAATTCATGAAAAGCTTTTGTCAAAGCTACAGCAGCCATCAAGGTACACTTAGGCGCTTCTTGTGGCACAAAACTAGGCCGCAACAAAAGACTAAACCACAGTCCTTTAGCATGAGGTGAATACCAGCCTCGATTTAATCGGCCATGTCCACTCACTTGGCTCTCTGTTACCACAACCGCACCTTCAGCAGCCCCTGCATCAGCCAATTTACGTAACTCTTTATTAGACGATGGTAATTGATCAAAATAATGATATTCCCGACCAAAGGTCTTCGTTTCTAACCGTTTATTTATAGCGGCCGGCAAAAGCAAATCCGGTTCCTCTAATAGACGGTAGCCTTTTTTAGTAAAAGACTCTATCTTATACCCTTGCTTGCGTAAGTTCTGTATATGCTTCCATATCGCCGTCCGCGTCACCTTACATGCTTCTGACATATGCTGTCCGGACACAAATTTACCAGCATTCTGTCGCAAAAAAGCTAGCACTTCATCTCTCATATTAGAAGTCCTTCCTTTCCTTTACGGTTTACAATACGATTTTACAGATTCCTCACCTAAAAAGCAACAAAAAAAACACCTATAACTTGTAAGCGATTTAACTAATCATCGCTTTTACAAATTATAGATGTTCTCCTATGTTTTCTCTTACCTCAAAATAAGAGAGCTATTTATTATCTTTTTTTTCCGCTTCATCAGATGACGTCTTAGGCTCTTCTTTATGAAGTAAAGCTTCTACATCTTCAAAAGTTGGTAATACCATTTTTTCAGACGTTTCTGCCTTTGCATCAGTCTTAGTCGTATCTTCTACTTTGCTTTCTTTCGTATCCTCTTCCAAAGAATCAGGAACGATAATACCGGCTGCCTTTAAGGCTGACTTAGGATCACTTGTATCCGGCTCATTAGGATTAGTCAATGTGCCATATTTCTGCAAATTATTAATTTCTTTTTCATCAATCGTCTCTACTTCCAATAAGGCCTTAGCCATATTGTGTAAGAAATCAATATTATCAGATAAAAGTTTCATAACATCAGTGTAAGCTTCAGCTACAATCCGATGCATTTCCTGGTCAATTTTTTCAGCTACGGCTTCCCCATAGTTACGTTCATGACCAAGGCTGCGACCTAAGAAGACCTGTTCCTGATGTTCGCCAAAGACCATAGGCCCTAACTCATCACTCATACCTAACTGCATAATCATATGACGAGCAATATTCGTTACCTGTTGTAAATCACCTGACGCGCCACTACTAATTTCTTTCAAAATTAACTGTTCCGCACAACGACCACCTAAAGCTACACGAATCTGCGCCAATAGCTGCGACTTGGTCATATAATTTTGTTCATCTGTAGGCAACATCAAAGTATAGCCACCAGCCTGTCCACGCGGAATAATAGTAACCTTATGAACAGGGTCTGCATCCGGCAACAAATGAGCTACAATAGCATGACCTGATTCATGATAAGCCGTCAAACGACGTTCCTTATCACTTACAATATGACTCTTACGTTCTGGCCCCATACTAACCTTTTCACTGGCTTCTTCCAAATCAGCCATAGTGATTTGCTTACGGTTCTGTCGAGCCGCTAACAAGGCCCCTTCATTTAAGAGGTTACTTAAATCAGCCCCTGTAAAGCCTGGCGTCTTCTTAGCAATAACTGACAAATCCACATCATCTGTTAACGGTTTATTCCGTGCATGTACCTTTAAGATAGCAATACGGCCTCTTAAGTCTGGTTTGCCCACAATGACCTGTCGGTCAAAACGACCTGGGCGCAATAAGGCCGGATCCAAAATATCAGGTCGGTTTGTTGCAGCAATGGTAATAATACCTTCATTGGCACCAAAACCATCCATTTCAACCAAGAGCTGATTCAAAGTCTGTTCACGTTCATCATGACCACCGCCAAGACCGGCCCCACGTTGACGACCAACCGCATCAATTTCATCAATGAAGATAATACATGGTGCATTCTTCTTAGCCTGAGCAAATAAATCACGTACACGAGACGCACCGACACCGACAAACATTTCCACGAAGTCAGATCCACTAATGCTAAAGAATGGCACCTTTGCTTCGCCGGCTACCGCCTTAGCAAGTAAGGTTTTACCTGTTCCTGGAGGTCCTGATAATAAAACCCCTTTAGGAATCTTAGCCCCTATGGCATTATATTTTGATGGATTTCTTAAAAATTCTACAATTTCTTCTAGTTCTTGTTTGGCTTCATCCGCACCAGCTACGTCTTTAAAGCTGACCTTAACCTTACCTTCGCTTTGCATTTTAGCCTTACTTTTACCAAAGCTCATCATGCCGCGACCGCCACCACCTTGTGCTTGCTGCATGATAAAAAACCAAATGCCCACCAATAAAATAATTGGCAAAATAGAACTAAGAATGGTCATCCACCAAGGTGATCCTTGCGGTGGTTTCGCTGTAATATCAACTCCACTGGACAACAACTTGCCTACGAGTGTGGCATCTGTTGGCGCATAGGTAGAAAAATCCATACCTGACTTTAACTTACCTACTATTGCATGATTATCCGTAATCGTTACGCTAGCTACCTTATGCTGGTCTACCTGCTGCATGAACTCAGTAAAGGTAATATCTTCCGTCTTAGTAGACGACGTACCAGCTATGGAATTAATCAATACCATAAGTGCTGCTATAACGAGCAAATATAAAACGCCTTGCTTTATAATTCGGCCCAATCTAAAACTCCTTTCTTCTCCATCCCATATATACGATAAAAAATAGCATCGTCTTTCCTATCATCTAAGACCTTTCAGTCTATGCTAGGCTACTAGGCATCCATTATTGATATACTTCTTCTTTTAAAATACCTATGTATGGTAAATTACGATACTTTTCTGCATAATCAAGACCATAACCAACAACAAAAGCATCTGGTATCGTAAACCCTTCAAAATCAATAGGTACTTCTACCTTTCGGCGATCTGGTTTACTTAATAATGCAGCTAAACGTACACTTTTAGCCCCACGTTTACGCAATAATGGCAATAAGGCTGACAAAGTAACGCCCGTATCGATAATATCTTCGACTACCAATACATGTTTTCCTTTCACATCATGATCCAAATCTTTACGTATCTTAACTTCACCTGTACTAATTGTTGAATCTCCATAACTAGAACAAGAGATAAAATCTAAAGATACATTGCCTTCAACGGAACGAACAAGGTCAGCAAAGAACATAACTGCCCCTTTTAGGACGCAGACCATCGTTACATCTTCACCCTGATAGGTTGTGCTGATTTCTTTACCTAACTCACTAATTCGTTCTTTTAACTGTGCTTCTGTAAATAAAATTTCTTTTATATCTGAATGCATGATGCCTCCTAACCATGTTATCTCTCTCTAGATGATAAACGACTAATCTTTATTTTATCATATTTTGCCGTAATTGCTACTCTTCCCCATAAAATCTGCTTAGGTTCTGATGACGCCACAAGGTGAAATAACTGTTTTTGATGAGATGCCGTTAGTTGTGGCAGGGTCTTATCAAGCATTTGCCAAACATGTCGCCATAATTCCTCCTGTAAGAACAAAGGCAACTGGCGCCATTGCTTACGATTATAGGTATCAGCGTCTTGGCCTTTAGTCACCTCTTGATAGGCTTTCTCTACATCTTTGGCCAAATAGGCTTCCAAACGCTGTGCCCTAGAAGCTAGCTGCGCTATATGCCCAACAGCCTGTTCATTAAAAGACTCTAACAAGGGCACTACATCCAAGCGATAGCGATTCCGCTCATAGGCTCGACTATAATTGGTCTTATCGATAGCATACGTAAAACCAGCTCTTTGCGCTTCCTCAAGTATTTCCTTCTTACGTACGCCCAATAGAGGCCGAATACGATCTTTATAAAGAGGACGAATCCCCGCTAGCCCACTTAGGCCTGTCCCCCGCACCATATGTGCTAAAATTGTTTCTGCTTGATCATCCATATGATGAGCGGTTGCTATATAATCATAAGCAAAACCTTCTTTTATTCTTTCAAGAAAGGCATACCGTATCTGCCGACCAGCCGTCTCTAGTGATTGCCGAGTCTCCTTACTCACCTGTCCTATATCAGCCGCCTGCATATAAAAAGGCAAGCCATGACTAGCCGCCAATTTACGTACCAAATCAACCTCAGCTCCACTTTCTGGACGCAGTGTATGATTAAGAATCGCTAGACCTAGCTGCCAAGGCGCCTTCTCTCCATAATAATCCAAGAGCCAATATAATAAAACAACTGAATCGGGGCCCCCAGAGCAGGCAAGCAGAATACGCTTATTCTGTAAGGACAGTCCCTCTTCTTTACAAAACTGACGTACCTTTCTTGTAAATTTACGACTTAAGGACATAACGTTGACGCCAACCCTTCCATCGTATCGCAATCACTTACATAGATGGTGCCTAAATCATAGGCATCCATAAAAGAAGCTACAATTTCAGCGCCAGGCACAATAATATCACTTCGCCCTGGTTGAAGTCCTGGCACCTGCTGACGCTCTTTTTCATCCATATAGCGCAAAGAAAAAATAATGGTTTCCACCTTTTCTCTAGTTAAAGCATAGCCATTTATTTTCTTTGGATCATAAATTTTCATAGCTAAAGCTATAGCCGCTAATGACGTAATTGTTCCTCCTATACCAATACAAACAGCTCCCTTTTCATCTAAAGGCATAGGATCCCAAAAAGGCTTACTTTCTTCCCATACACGCTGGGGACCTTCTTTTGAGCGCGCCTGCAAACGAACAGCCCCTATCGGATATGAGCGTATCCACTGGCTGCCTTGGCTACTTCCTACAGCCACTTCACTACTGCCGCCACCTACATCTAAGGTAATAAATTGCTTGCCAACTTGCTGGTCCTTAGGCACAATCGAAATAGCACCTAAAAAACCTAACTTCGCTTCTTCCTCACCAGAAATAATAGCTACTGGTAGTTGATACGTGGCTTCAATCTCTTTGGCAAAAGCTGCCCCATTAGGTGCTTCCCGCATGGCGCTTGTAGCAATAGTCTTAACTACATCAGGCTGCCAGGCGTCTATATAACTTTTAATTTCTTCTAAAGCAACTAAACTTCTAGCCTTACTATCCGCCGTTAATAAGCCGTTAGCATCACGAGCTCCTAAGCGCGTAGTCCATAAACGTTTCGTCTGATAGTGCCACTGCCCTTCTCTATAATCAGCGCACAATAAACGAAATGAATTTGATCCTAAATCAACAATGGCAATTCTCATTTATCTTGCTCCTTATAGTAAAAGGGATGATGTACCTACATCATCCCTAACTATATACAAATTCATACATCTGTATGGAACGTATATATGATTTCTTTCTCTATTTATCCGCGACGGCCGCCTCTACCGCCTCGTTTACCTTCCGTATTACGACGATAATCAGCTAAACGCTGTTCACTATCCCGCAAGAAGCTTTTCATCTTATCTTCAAAAGACTTATCACTAGAACGGCGATTGATTGTACTGTGATAAGGTGCTGCCTTTTCTGATCGCCGATCATCTCGATGAAATCCAGAAGCTGACGCCTCTCTATGCCGAGGTGCCTGTGGCTTTGGTAATGTCTGCTTTATCGATAAAGCTATCTTATTACCATCAATGCTAAGAACCTTAACCTTTACGCTATCTTGCTCTTTTACAAAGGCATGAATGTCTTCTACATATTCATTGGCTACTTCAGACACATGAACCAATCCGGTCTTTCCTTCACCTAAATCAACAAAAGCACCAAATGGCTTTACACCTGTCACTGTACCTTCAATAATGCTACCAATTTCAATGGCCATGTATTCTGATATCCTCCCCAAATAATCGACTGTTGTCGCCAATATAGATAGATATTATTATACGTGGCTAAGGGCCTAACCGTCAAGCAAATAGAGAGGCCTGCACTAACATTAGCTATTTTACATAAGGGACTTCTCCCGGTTTCACTAGCCCTAATTCGTCTCTAGCCACCTTTTCGATTTCCTGCGGATTTTGCAATTTATTTTTTTGTTCTTCTAAGGCCTGATTCTTTTGTTGCAAATCTTGTAGCTGCTCTTCTAATTGTACCTGCTCTTCATGAAGTTCCAGTATAGAGTAAGCCTGCCAGCAAACACCTATAAGCCCAATGACAATAATAATCCACTTAATATACCAAAAGTGTGTACGCTTAGCCGCCGGCTTATTTGACTTAGGTATTCTCTTTTTCGTCGGTGTTGCCATGGCCTAACTCCTTTTGTAATGCTTCTATTCGTTCACTAATTAATTGCCCTTTATAGGTAAAATAAGGGACTAACTCCGCTAAAGGCTCCAATACAAATAAACGGTCCCAAAAATAAGGATGCGGTACTATTAAATCGTCACTACCATAGACTAATTCTTTTCCTTCTTTCAAAGCATAAACAATATCTAAGTCTAAGGTCCGTGGTCCCCAATGAATATTCCTTGCCCGCCCCGCCTCATTTTCTAAGGCCTGCAATTTAGCTAACATAAGCTCAGGTCCTAGCTTGGATTGAATAATCCATAAGGTATTTAAAAAGTTAGCCTGTTTAGTATAACCCCAAGGCCTAGTCTCTATCATAGAGGCTATAGATTTCACCTCTATCGCTAGGTCTTTTTGTAGACTCGCTAATGCTTCTTCTATATAGGCCCTACTGTCGCCTTGATTAGAACCAGCTGAAATATAATAGTTATACATTAAAAACAGCCTCGCCCTATGGTTACTTCTGCATAATCTAAGATACCCGCAATAGGAACAGATGGTTTACGCATAGTTACCTGTACGCCTTCTACTCGATTAGACAAATCTAACCATAAAACATCAGCAATCTTAGACGTCACCCGTTCTAACAAATGACAAGGCACTTCTTGCACTATCTGACTCACTACCTCATAAATAGCCACATAGTTAATAGAATCTTCCAAGGCATCGCTTTGTCCTGCTTTAGACAAATCAGCTGCTACTTTCACATCCAAGAAAAAACGTTGCCCTAGTGCTGTTTCCGCTGGTAGATGACCATGATTGGCATAAAAAGCCATGTTTTTTAATACAATATAATCCATATTCTACTGTCCTCTAAGCAAGGCATCCGCTACAGTTATAGCCCGTTTATGCATTTTAACATTATGCACGCGTACCATATCCACGCCTTGAATAATGCCAGTAATGCAAGTAGCTACTGTACCTTCGTCTCGTTCTTGCGGTGGCAAACCACCTAATAACTCACCAATAAAGCGTTTACGACTGGGTGCTAATAAAACAGGAAATTCATAAACAGTTAGCTCTCCTAAGCGTTGCAAAACCTCAATATTCTGTTCTCCCGTCTTACCAAACCCAATACCTGGATCTAACCAAATATTTTGTGGTGGAATCCCTGCCTTCAAAGCTAAATCTGTAGAATAAAAGAAAAAAGCCTTTATATCTTCAATAATATCACTATAATTAGTATCTTCCTGATTATGCATAATAATGACAGGCACATTATATTGAGCTGCTACTGCTGCCATATCTGGATCATAACGAAGGCCCCAAATATCATTCACCATATGTGCGCCTTGACTCAAAGCGTATTCCATAGGCCGAGCCCGATAAGAATCAATCGAAACAGGTACCCTACTGTTTTCTAGCACAGCTGGCAATAAATCTCTCATACGGCTAATTTCTTCATCTTCAGATAGCTGTGTATGCCCCGGTCTAGTTGATTCTACACCAAAATCAATCACATCAGCCCCATCGGCAATAAGCTGCTTGGTCTGTGCTGCCGCCGCTTCTGGCTTATTATATAAGCCACCATCCGAAAAAGAATCCGGTGTCCCGTTCAGAATGCCCATAATTAATGTATGATCTTGTAAGGCCAAGGTCTTATTATCAGCCCATCTATACTCCCTATGCTTATCCATTCGAACGTGCCTCCCCTTTCTCTATCGCTAATAAAGCCTCTTGCCGTAAACTACCAGTCTTTTTAAGGCATCCCTTACTTTCAATGGTCACCGTCTGCGTCGTAGGCGTTACTTCGCCCCGCATCATCATGCATAATTGGTAACTCTGTACACGCACAATAACGCCTTCCGCCTGTGTCCCTTCCATAAGAGCCTCTGCAATTTGCTGGGTCATTCGCTCCTGCAACTGAGGCCGTTTAGATAAAGTCATAACTAAATCCCGTAATCGACTCAATCCTGTTACCTGTCCTTTTCTAGGACAGTAAACAATATCCACGGTACCAAAGAAGGGCATTAAATGGTGTTCACAAATCGAATAAAAAGGAATATCTTTAACAGCCACCAAGCCTTCATAACCAGAAGAAAAAGCATGTCTAACTAATTGAGACGCCTTGACACCTTGTCCGCTAAACAAATCTTCAAACAAGCTAGTCACTCGTTCCGGCGTTTTCTCCATATTCTGTGCCTGCAAATCAATTCCTAATGCCTCTAGGAATTGTTTCATAGCGACTACCGCTTGTTTATGACTCATAATTCCTCCTGGCTATAATAAAAGCCGTCGTATAGACGGCCATGTATACGTTACTTTTATTGTACATGGTCGACCTAGCGCTGTCAAAAAAAAGATAGGGCTAAGCAAGCACTTATAAGCCCTATCTTCTAGTCGTAATTCTCTCTATTATATTGTCAACCAAACCTATGCTAACAAATTAGAAGAAATGCTTCATAGTTTCTTTAATTGGTGGTAACTTAGGAATCTTATGATCTTCCTTAACCGTTTCCCAAATAAATTTAGCATACCCTTCGGCTTCACTCCATACAATCTTGCCTGGCAATGGAGCATCATCTTCTACATATACATTAACAAGTACAGGCCCTGTTACATGTCTTAGCTGTGGCATTAAGGCTTCTAAAGCTTCTGGTGTACATACCGTATAGCCCTTACCACCACAAGCATCAGCGAACTTCGCATAGTCAATATCATGTAAATCAATTTCATAATTGCGCTGTCCAGCTGACTGCTGTTCATATTGAATAAAAGCCAGTTTCTGATTATTCAAAACGAATTGAACAAATGGCAATTTATATTTTACAGCGGTTACAAAATCCTGCATGACCATGGCAAAGGCACCATCACCAGCAATAGAGAACAATTGCCGGTCCGGATAAGCAAGCTTACCCCCAATAGCCCCTGGCAAGGCGCAACCCATAGTCCCCAACCAAGCAGAAATAATATAAGACTGGGTCGATTTTACATCAATATAACGGGCACCCCAAGACGTAGCCGTTCCTACATCAATAGAATAAATAGCATCGTCATTAGCAATACTTTCAATTTGTTTCATCAAGAATGGCGGATGAATAACGCTGCCTCGTTCTTCCTTCATATCATTCATCCAGTTCCGCCAACTAGTCATAGCTTCTTGACAGGATTTTAAGAAACGGTCATCTTCATAAATCGTACCCTTTGCATTCATATAAGTAAGAAAATCAGCTGCATCAGCATGAATACCAACCGTTACAGGGAAGCGCTTGCCAAAGTTAACCGGATCTATATCTACTTGAATGCACTTAGCCTTGCTTTCATCTGGCAAATACGGACGATACGGATAATCCGTTCCAATCATAATTAATAAATCCGCTGCCTTCATAGCTTCGTAAGCTGGCTTTGTTCCTAGTTTACCAACATTACCTAGGCTATTCGCATGTAAATCCGCCACAACGCCTTTACTTGGCATTGTTTGTACTATAGGCAAATGATTGGCTTCAATAAACTGCGTCAATTCACTTGTTAAACCTTTGCAGCCCATACCAGATAAGACAATAGGGCGTTGGCTATTTTTCAACAATTGAATAGCATCTTGCATTTTCTGTTCATCAATGGCTGGTTTAGATACAATATTATCTATCCCCGTAATATTATGATAGGTATCAGTTATTTCTTTTTCCGCCATATCATCCGGAATGGTCAATACAGCTACTCCACGATAGCGATAGGCTGCCCGAATGGCTTCATCCACAAGTAACGGCAAGGATTCTGGCGATTCAACCAAGCGATTATACACAGCTACATCTTCACAAAGAGCTGGTGTATTCACTTCCTGAAAATACCCTGTATTTAATAACTTAGAATTTACTTGACCTAAAATAGCTAATACAGGCACATGGTCCATCTTAGCATCATAGAGACCATTTAATAAATGAATGGCGCCAGGGCCACCAATGGTCGCACATACACCAATTTTGCCAGTCAGCTTCGCTTCTGCTGCCGCCGCTAAACTAGCCACTTCTTCATGGCGAACCTGAATGAATTTAATCTTCTTCTTATATACATTCAATGCATCAATGGTTGTATCTACCGAATCGCCTGGCAAGCCATATACATGCTGTATACCCCATTTAATAAATACATCCATCATTGCATGGGACGCTTTAATCTTTGCCATAGTATCAACTCCTATATAATCAAGTTTCTTAGCTACTAGTACCCCCTATGTAAACTTTTGCAAAAGCTAACACTTTCATTATAGCAATCCTACTAATCTATAAATGTGATAAATCACACACTTTTCTCATACGAAAAAACGTGCCTCATAAGACAGTATCTTACAAAGCACGTTTTTTCTTTTTTATTTAAATTGTCCTTAAAATCTTATTTCCTTCATCAAAATAATTAACAAGCTAAATTTGCTGGTTGAAAAGCTGATTAATATGTTCAAATCCTGTTGGTACTGGCGACACTAGATACAAAAGGAAGACAGCTAATATGGCAAACCCAATGGTAAGAATAGAGAAAGGACCCGACTTATCATACGATGGTAATCCAACAAAACGAATCCCTATGGCCGCCCCAATAGCTGCCGCAAAAGCAGGTACTGAAAAATTACCGTATAAGGCAAAAGAATACATAGTCCCTAAGAAAGAAGCCATAATCACAGCTACTGGAATCATCGCATCAATAGGGCTCCGATAAGACCTGATTAATCCCCGAACCCAATCACTACCTTCAATGCCAAACAGGCCAAGTAAAAATCCAGTTAGCCCCCAAAGGTATCCCCAGCTAGCACGAAAGGCTGACCGATGTTTACCTGCATAATAAGCAAAAGCCGTCAAAATTAAAATAGCAAGGCCTACACCTAAAAAATAAAAATGAGCTGGTATAAACCGCACAAGACTTAAACCCACTAGACAAGTAACGCTAGCCAAAAAGGATGTCCAACCTACGGCCTTAGGACTTGGGCGATGCGCCTTATCAATACGCTGATACATAGCCGCCAACAATTCCATAACAAAATAGAATATAAAAAGACCAATACCCAAAATAGGTAACCAAAAAGCGATACCCAAAGTAACTACAACAGGTAAAATAGCCCACCAACCTTTAAAAAAGGTGAAATGCTTTACATCTAAGCGCACATCCTGCGTCTGCATGGTGAAGGCTGTATATAAAGTAAATGTTAACATAAAAATAACTGTTTCTTCTGGCGTCGCTCCGAAATATAATATGGCTGGTGCTAAAAACATAGACAAGGTAATGCCTGTAAATTTAGATAATATCGTGGCCACTACACCCAATAAGAAAAATGGCACTAATACACTCAACACTTCCATCGGTCTTCCTCCTATCAATGTATCTTTCTATCTTTATAAGTATACTCGATAGGCTTTTTAATGGGCAAGAGGAAGTTAAGCATTGACCGACCCTTTTTCTAAGCGTAAATCATAAACTCGTTTCCTAATCGCCGTATATGAACAGCCCATACGTTCCGCAATTTTCATAACCGATGTTCCTGCTTGATACTGCCTCCTTACCTCTACTGTATCTAATTTTAAACGATTACCTCGTAAGACGACTCCCATTTCACGAAGTCTAGCTGCCACTGTACAAGACTTAATATTATACAAGCGAGCAATTTGCGTAGTCGATAATTTCTTTTCCTCATACAGATGGCGAATGGCCTGTTTATCTAAATGATACCGTTTATGGCCACCTCGGAGCGGTTCTCTAGCCTTATGGAGGCGGTGCAGCACATCCCATTGGGATAACTTAAACTGATGAGCAATAGCACCACTACTATGGCCAGCTCGATAAGCCTTCACAATTTGGCTGGTTTGTACATCCTGTTTAGGCTTACGCGGTATGCCTGGTCGTAAAATCCCCATATCTCGCAAGCGAGCCGCAACCGTCGTATGTGAGCACCCCAAATACTTCCCAATTAATTTACAGCCCCAACCTTCTTGTATATACAACCGTCGTATTTCCTCTAAAGGTAAATCAAGCCGTAGCGATCTGGTAGGAATGTAATATTCTTTTAAGCGCCGCCAAATCGTATCCTGACTACAATGTAAAAGCTTAGCAATCTCCCACGTCGTCTTACCTTGCTTTGTGTATAAATCATCCAATAAAGGCCGAGGAATATATATAGCACGTCTTTTAGTAATCCCCGTCTGTCTTTTCTTCTTCATCTATCTCTCCTCCAATTTCTTAAATTGGTGCCAGTATAGCCAATCAGACAGACTTTTGCAAATCCTAATTCTTTTTCCTTATGGAAAATTCTTCTTGCTTAACCTTACTAAGGGAAAGATTTCTTTATTGGTTTTTCCCCCAACTCTTTCCCTAACGCCTAAAATCCGCTATACTATAAAGGATTTTATATCTGACTTAAATCGATTTAGTAAATACAGACTTGTTTTACATGAATTGTCCTTCATGTAAAATCGCAAACAATAAGCTATTTTCCTACTAAATATACACGTTTTGTATAAAATTTATTGTCGTTATAAGCCTTTTCATAAGCTTTATAGGCCTATATTTTCTTCTTGTCAGGAAGAAGTCGCCTCATAATATATTCTATTTTGACCTTATTTATAAGTACTAACTACTAGGAGTAACTCATGTTTAACTTAGATCCCACTATTTTACTAGCTACCTTACCGGCCGTTATTGTAGCCATGGTCTTTCACGAATTCGCCCACGCCCTAGTGGCTACTTGGTTTGGCGATTCTACGCCAGGTGATATGGGGCGATTAACCATCAATCCCCTTGCGCACATTGACTGGCTAGGACTAATTATGTTATTCTTCTTCCATTTTGGCTGGGCGAAACCCGTTATGTTTAACCCTTATCAATTAAAGCACCGGCGCTTAGGCGAAGCTTGTATTGCCCTAGCAGGGCCTCTTATGAATTTTATTATCGCCTTTATTGCCTTCTTGGTACTTACAATAGTGTATGATAGTGCCTCTTATGGTCTTTTACTTATCCTACGTCTTATGATTGTACTTAATATTAACTTCGGTATCTTTAACCTAATCCCCATTCCCCCGCTTGATGGTTCTCACGTTATTTCAGCTTTCTTACCTAGGAGTCTAGAAGAAGCCTACTATCACTTTGAACGTTTTAGCTTTATTATTCTTCTTATCTTTATCGTCTCTCCTGCCTCCGATCAAGTATTAGGAGCTTGTAGTCAAGCGGTGTGGGAGTTATTTACGGATGCGAGTATTTTATTAGGATTATAGGCCAATACATAATTTCTTTCTTCTAAGCAAAAGAGCCAGTAAGTAGATAATGGAAAAAGAAAATCCATTGCCTACTTACTGACTTTTTTTATTTAAATCCTATTTTGTAATTAAATTAACTTATTTTGTTTTGCCACTTCTTTTACATAATCAACAGTCACCTGCAAAGATTTAGCAATAACATCAATCGTTACACCATTTTTAAGCAACCCTATAATGGCCTCTAACTTTCCTTCTTTTCGGCCCTCTTCTCGTATGCCTAAACCTAAATTACACACGGTATCCAACTCTCCTTCCATATCATCTGCTAACGTAATTTGATAATCCTGTTTCAGCTTATTTTTCTTTTCTGCCACTGATATATTTTCCTTGAAAAGTAACCATAGTAACAATTCTTTAACGACCCGTTTTTATATATAAGCTAAAATCTGATTTTGAGATAACAATCTCTTTGCCGCTGCATCATATTGCGCATCCTTTGAATTATATAAGTTCTCATCTACAATATCTATATTTCTTTTCACACATGTCTCCTTTTTCTCTTCACATATACCACTTTCCAGATATTAGGAATTTTTTCACTATATTCCTTCATGGCTACCTTCTTTCATAACACATGTATTCTCTACAAATAATTTAAAAATCCTTCTTTCACCTCCTAATAGGAAGAAAATAGATTTTTTCCCACACTCTCAGTAAATTCTCAGTAAACAATTCCAAAAAAACGGTTGATAAAATAAATTACCAACCGTTCTAAAAATTTAATGAATCTAGCATTAACATCCAAATCGAACAAGAATACTCTTAACTAATAATTGCCCCTTTACCTTTTTTGTCGTAATTTCTACTTCTTTTGGACCCAGCCCCGCAGAATACCGATATATACCATCATAAGGTTCCTTATACCCCCATAAATTAAATACACTTTGCATTGGTATCCCTACTGTAATTCCCATAGGCGTAGCAATACCATTACTTTTATTAGTAAATAGCTCTTCAACCTTTCCATTATCTGTATAGATATAAAAACCTTTACCATATCGATAACAATAACTATCTTGATTAAAATAATCTGTTGTCCAATATGAATCGGATGGCTCACCATATACACTTTCTACATATCCCATTGTACTATTAAGCCCAATCCCCCTAGACTCGCTTCTGATTCTGGCAATTCTCCCATAGTAGCTGCTGACACCGAACCTATGAGCAATAAACAAAATGCCAATAACAAACTAAAGCTCTTTACTACTCTCTTAACCATCTTTATATAACTCCCTTCTGTATAAAACCTCTATCCTAATATAACAGCATAGGCTAAGATATAAAAAACGATACTCCCTAAAATAACTCCCACAGTGGCCATCACGCCTGGTGCTTTTTTTGCTTTTAATGCGGCGACTTCAGCCCCTGAAGCATCTTGATAATGCACTCGATTACCATATTTATTAATCGTTTCCATACTAGATAAACACATAAAAATCAAATAAATAAGCTGTCCAATACTAGTACATATAAATAGTAATGTCCACCAACCACTTCTATCAGTGTCATTCAGTCTTCGTACAGAAACAGCCACAGCTGGAACAATCATACTCAAATAAGCAATTACCCAAACAACAACACCAACAATTAACAAAGATTGTGCAGCTGAGCCTAATATAGCAAAAACAAAGGTAATAATAGACAATATAAAGTTTTCCATTAATGCAAAACGCCAATACTCCCCACGCGTAGCTCGTCCATTAAAACTAGCATACTTGTTACAAATACAATTTAAAAAATTATCGATATAGCCTAATGTATATCGTTCATCTTGTACCGTATTAGTCAAAGGAATTCGTACAAACTTCCCTGTATTGGATGCATAATTCTTATTTTGAGATGCTGCCTGATTACCATTTTGATTTACAAATTCACTCTCCCCTGCACTACCTATCTTAACACCACAGTTAGGACAAAACACAGCTCCATCATTTAATTCATTTCCACAATTTGGACAAAACATTTTTTCCCCTCTAATCCTATTGCATTACTCCATTATTGATCTGCATTTTCCTTAAGCGTTTCATATAAAGCCTTTTGATTATCAGTTGTAACCTTTGAAAATGTAAATAAATTCTGATTTGCTACCTGTAAATCAGAATTTATTTGTTTATTCATTGCCACATACTGATTGCTAATATATCCCAAATATCCAGTAATCCCCAATAAAATTACGATAATAAGACCTAGTATAGTCATTACTATATGCTTCATTAATACATCCCCTATCATTATGCCAATCTAACTAAAAATCAACATTATGCATAGTAGCATTATCACGCAATGCTTTCATCTGTGTTAACACTGTATTAGCCAAATCAACATTACTTGTTTCATATAAATACTGCTCATATTCGGCAGGATTTCTACCTTGATCAGTCGTTAGCAATCCTGGTGTTACATTACCATCAGCATCTATTTTATATCGAGCTAATATTGGAATTATATGATTATCTCCATCCCAAACACCAGCTTTACTGTCATTATCCTTAGGCGCATTATAAATTTCCATTGTAAACTGAATTGTTCCATCCCCCGAGGTATTTCGATTATAAAAATTTCTTAAATCCTGATTAATACCTACAACTGCACTTTCATTATTTTTAGTATCTAAAATAAAGAGTCCTCTAACACCATTTAATTCTATAATTGAAAGACTTGTTGAATTATTCTTATTATAAGATGTTGCTAATACTTTAAACTTCATACCATGTTCAGCGATATAAGCCTGTGCTTCTTCCACTGGATCTAACTGTTTAACTTTTTGTGTTTTATCAGAAGTAGTATTTGTAGCTGTTACAGCCGGCTTAGTTGGCTGTACTGTCTCCTCCACAACTTGCTTATGATGCCAATAAAAGAAAACACCACCTGCAATAACAATCAAAATAATAACAACACCACCAATGACCCAATAGCACTTCTTTTTATTCACTCTATTTCTTTTTTGAACTTGAGAACTATTATCTTCTGCTAGTGAAACTTTAGTACCACATTCTGAACAAAACACTTCGGTATCTGTTAATTTATTCCCGCAATTAGGGCAAAATTCTAGACATTACTGCTCCTTCAAGTACCTATTAAATACATCATCTCAAAATTAAATTTAATTAATCTCTAACAATCAATACCATACTATCGAATCTAAATATCTCCATATTATAAATTTTCAGATAGGGAAGCGATTAGTTCTGCTCTACCTGAAAAAGTCAGTGAAACTTCCTACTAAATTACCTTAATTAATTTTTTCCGCCTGTAATTGTACTGATACATCCGATGGATCATTTTGTTTAACCGGTCCTACGCATTTTCCTGTAACAGTTACAAAATCACCTATTTTTACTTTATTTACTTCACTTACTTTATCTGCAGGAATATCTATCACGAAAGTAAAATCTTGACCCTTAGCCTCTTTATTATAAACGTAAATCGAATAATCACTACTATTATTAAACTGATTTTTATGCACAACCTGTCCCGTAACTGTTAATGTTTTATCCTTATATTTACTATTTGCAGTATTTATATCATAAATATAATCATCCATAATCGTCGCTACTTTTATTGGTTCCGATGTGGCTGTAGAACTACTACTCGAGCTATTACTGCCAATCGCTGCTATAATAAGAAATATAATAACTAATACAGCAACAACTATTCCTCCAATAACACCAATTTTCTTACCTATACTCCATTTTTTATTTGACTGAAATTGTATCTGCCCACTCATTTGTAAATCTTGACCACTACTTTGCCCAATATTATTAAACTTATTGAAATTTTGTTTTAAACCCGTACCACATTTTATACAAAATCAGCTCATTACTGCTTTGTCTTTCTCTTCTAATAATCTTCAAAAGAGAAAGATCTTTCTACACTAAAAAACGACTAGCCCTAAGCTAGTCGTCTCTATTATCTTCTTATATCTTATTATACTTCTTTAATATAGCTTCTAAACGCTCTGCATGCAATTCTTCTTCAGGAATACTTTCCGCTATTAAGTCAGCTATTTCCATCTGACCTGCTGCCTTAGCTTTCTCAGCCAAAGGTTCTAATTGTTGCTTAGCGCCTGCTTCTGCCTTATAAAAACTAATAACCATCTGCCAAAAAGCGTCTTCACTATCAGCCTTACTTTCACCTAACATAGCTCCATACCGACCACCATGCAAAGCATCTTCTTGTGCATTTAAAAGCATGGCTTCTGCTAAGTCATCATAACCTTTCTCTTTAGCCAATTGTACTAACACATAATACATATTAGCTCCATTCTTTTCCGCCTTATTAAGCATAGATACAATTTCTTCTACTGCTGTGCCTTTCGCTAGATTTAATAAGCTCATATAATTTTTCCTTTGAAAAATAGTAAGTAATATTCTGTAATCAGAGTATATCATAGGTTATTAATTATGTAATTTATATAAAGGAGAGGATAAAAAAGCACACTACAAAAAAACGACTAGCATTACACTAGTCGTTTTACTTCAATCAGCGGCTTCCTATCCTCCCAGGCCGTCACCAGCCAAGTACTTTCGGCGTTT
>CAMBIX010000009.1 GCA_945867815.1 uncultured Veillonellaceae bacterium | reverse complement strand
TCCCCACTGGATAGTGAAGCCCCACAAGAACCCCATTCTTACGAATCCATTTGTGTCCATTTTCGCCTGAATATCAAGGATATCTGTTAATGCATCCTTTACTACACCAATCACTGCTTCCTTAAATTTTGAAAAACTTTTGTTAATCCATTTATTCAGTAATGGTTGATGCGCATTGTTATCCGCATCATGATTATTCAAGTCCTCTTGTCGTAAAAATGCCTCGTTATTCATCGTTACCGTTACATTTTGTGCATTGCCTACTACAAATTGGCATGTAACCTTTTGTGAATCAACTGGCGTTGTCTTATCTGGAATATAATCTACATAATTTCCACCATTTGTATATGCAAATAATACTTCATCCGCATCACCTTCACACTTCGCAAATACTGCAATTTCTTTACAATAAAAACCTTCTGTTAATTGGCTGTTGTCAATCGTTCCTTGAACCTTCCATTGACCATTTGTTAAGTCACTCGTTTTATCAACTGTAATTTCAAGTTTTTTAGAAATCACATTGGTAAGTGTGGCTATATTTTTATTTTTATTATTATCACCATCACCGACTACAATCTTTGTCCATGTAATCGCTTTTTTTGTTGCGTTGGAGCGTGACACCAAATCTCGACCCTTATTTGTTGTAATCATTGCTGGATATTTTGCCATATTAACCTCCTACTTTAATGTCTAATGGCATTGATACAACCCCTGTACCATACTCATTATTTGTTACGTCTACACTGCTAAATCCTACATATGCTTCTACATTGATATTGTTTTGTAACCTCGCATACCCCCCAATATAGTAATTAGAATTGAACTCTCTAATGTCTTCAATAATTAATGGGATATGTGCTGGTTTGATGATATCAATGCTTTCTCGAATTGCTTTTATTGCCCATACATATGAATCGTCATGAAATATTACATGGATTTCTTGGTCACTATATGTTATTTCGTGTTCATTCCTTACATACTGATCAACAATATTCGCAATTTTTAATAATGTGGCTTTACCTGTTGCTTTCCATAGAGACTCAACTCTTTCTCGCCTTTCTTGTATTGAGCCTTCTTTGGTTATGCCTAGGTCTTTTTCATATATTGCTAACCCTTCCTCCGTAGCTAAGTTAAAGAACTCATTGGATAAGATTCTATCTAACAGTATGGATGCTTTGTGCAAGTCGAATCCTGCTGCTTGATATAACTCCCTTACCCATCTATCTTTTCTGTAAATAGCATTGATGGCTTTTAGTGCATAATCTCTAAGTTGTTCTGTTTCCTTATCCACTGATATGCACCTCAATTGTTCCTTTAACTGCGACTTCTTCATCACTTAATGTAACTTTTTTATTGTCTCCATTGATGGTGCAAGTATCGTAATCTTTAATGTAATCAAGACCAATTACAAATGATGCAATTTGCGCTGCAGAAACATAATTCTGCTTAAATGCAATTTCCTTTAAATAAGATTCTACCTTTTTAGCTAATACATCTCTTATTTCACTTTCTGCTACATTCCCATTGGTTACTATACCCGTTACATTAATGTTGATAGGTATATTCGTTGCGCTAACAACTGTGCAAACAGCCCCCATAGGTGCTTCTCCTGCACCATCACCATTTTTGTGAGGATCAATGTATTCTTGTACATCATTCACTAATGATTCGGATGCAGCCTGTCTATCCGCATTAATAATCACGATTTTAACAGTGCCTTTACCTTGCCAAGTATCGATAACATTAGCTTCCCCTACACCTGTCACTTCTTTTGCCCACGCTTTATAGTGGTATTTATTTCCACTTGTGGCAGGTTCTCGTAGTTCTTCATAATACCGTTCTCTCAAGTCATTATCTGTTTCGGTGTCTTCCCCACCTACTATAGGCTTTTGATTGGTTACACTAATAATTCCTTGAATAGTAATAGGCATCTTAGTAATTACATTTGCTGCTACATTGCCTGCTGACCCTGCTTGTGTACATCGAATTTTAACCGTTGACCCATTCATTACATCCTTAGTCTCTAATGACTCATACTTGATGCCCCCTTCACTCTCAAACAAATCGCCAACATGAATGGTCCCATTCCCTTCTACAATGGTTAATACCCCCTCCGCATAGGTTGCTTGCTTACGGATAGTACCTTTCCGTTGTGCTACAAATGTTTCCAATTCGTCTCCTGTTAGATTATCTACATTTTGTTTCATTTCTATTTCTTCTGCCTTCTTCCATAACACTAGTAAGGCAAAAGCAAATCCCCGTGTAATATCATATGTTGGGAACCCTTCTGTTTTTTGATAATCATCAGAAATATTATCAAGCATAGTATTATGAATCGTATCAATATTCATAATCAATCTTCACCTCCTCTCCTGTGTTAGTTTTGACTGTAAAGTAAAAGTGCCCTGCATCAAATTCCCAATCGCTAACGGAAACTGTGCATGGCACTTTATTTAATATACCTTCTGTTATTCTTCTTTTAATTTCACTTACAATAAATGACCTTGGCAGCCGATACCCTACTAAATGTGATAAATCTAATCCAAATGTATCCGTATAGATAGCATATTTATTGGCTTCTGTTCTAATAAATAACTCTATCCATTGCTTAATGGCATCAACTTGCGTTGTTTCATCGTTCTTACCATCAGTAAATACAAATGATTTGGATTTAAAGTCAAACTTCATATTGCGACCTACCCGATTTTGTTGTGATATCTTTGTTGCCGTTGATTCATTTTCAGTAGTGAATGTGTAATCTGTTGGAAACATTCTTACAACCTCACTATATCCACAATGAAATAATGTTGCTCATTTTCATCAGGTGCTACCATTACATAATCTCCGACTTTCCATATCGGATGAATTGTAATTTCTCCATTTCCAGAACCATGAGCATTATAACTAGCTTCTGCCCCACCTTCACATCCACTAATAGTAGTATTGCCACTATGCTTATACTTATAATCAAAGTTTCCTTTATGCTCTAACAATTGATTACAAATATAACCATTGGATCTATTAATATGGAATTTTCCATCTTTAATCGTAACTAACCAATTATCACCAATAGCTTCTACCTTTCCCAGTATATTTCCCATTGGTTTTGGGTTGTCCCTACTGGTAAACTCTTTTGCCATCTTAGCGTGCCAATCTTCCATTATTGATTACTACCTTCTTTCTTTTCTTCTGTATCAACCTTTTCTAATTCTAATGTCATTGTGTGATTAGCACTGTAGTTATGTTTACAATTCTTAATGAGAAAATCGCCTGTAAAACCTACTAAAGCTTGTTCAAAATGTAATGTTCTTCCACTTCTCACAGTGTCGTCTCCTAGTACCTTAACACTAAATGACTTTTTCACCTTGCTAAGTTCTTTCAACTTATTCGCAGCGATATTAGCAGCCTGACCTTTTTTCTTATCATCTACCTTTTCTATTTTCTGTAATAGTCCAAATTTCTTAATCTTCTCATCGTCTTTAGCGGTAGCTTCCACTGACATATGTTTTTCTTTTGATGATATGACAATTACTTGATTTTTCATATCAGCCATACTCTCAGTTCTACTGTATTCGCTGATTAAACCTGTAATAGCCACATCTAACATCAAATCTTTGTAATCTTCAATGAATACTTTACCTTCTCTTAACTCTAACCGATACTTACGGCCTGTTAAATCGGAATCCTGTTTCAGTATATCTTGAATGATTTTAGAAATAACTTGTCCTTGGTATACCTTCTTAATTTTAGTCGCTATTTGCGGAACACTGCCCAATGGAACATTATTTTCAGCGCAAAGTCGTCTAAGGGCACTTATTCCGTCTTCATCATTAAATTGGATCATAACTTCCGACTTATTTAAATAGAAAGCATAGTCATAGCAAGTATAGCTAAAGGCACTAATACCGCTTTGCTTTTCTTCAACAATAATGCCTTGAAATATTGGTTCCATTGTTGTATCGGTACTACTATCATTCGTTGATGTTCGATTATTATTGGCTATGTCGTTGTAAAATGTAACTTTGCCACCAATGCCTAACTTTAAGTCTTTCATATTGACATCTAAATTGTTGGATACAAGGTTAAATGTAAACTCTTCTCCTAATGTATCAATATTATCTGACCTCTGATAATTATTAGTGTAAGCGGTTATCTCTCGACTATCATTATTTGCCGTATCCGTATATTCTAACTTCATATTTACTCCTAAATATCCGTTGTCATACGACCACTACCATCTGGATTGAGTTGTGGTGTAGCACCTGTTTTAGTCCCACTTAAATCGTTATTTTGTTGCGTTTTACTGTTATTGGTTGTATTAACATATACATATTCTTGGAAGTCTATGTTGGCATGATAATCTCCTATTTTGTCTGGGTGATATGAAAAGCCATTACATACGCATGGCATATTCAATAGTTCTGTCCCATCCGAATAGGTAATCGCTAATCGCATGATGGTTTTCCCTTCCATCCGTTTTTTGATAAACTCAACAATCTTTTTCCCATCACTACCTTTAGGCCTAGCAAATGAGTACTTCCGTCCTACAGGTAGTAGAAAGTTTTGCATGGAATAGGTTCGTAGCCCCATATTACCTACTAAAGTAATATCTTGCGTTGCACCATTAAATGTTTCATTCTTCTGTGTATACCCTACATCTGGTAACTCTTTCGGAATGACTGGAAACACTACACTTTCACGTGTTAAATCATCATACAGAACAATATCTGCCATACCTACCCGCTTAGATGTTAGTTTTCCCACCAATTGCAATACTTGTCTTAGATTCATGCAAAACCTCCTTTCTACATATTGTTTATGGCTAATAGGATGCTATCCGTGATATGTTGTCCACACTCATTCATAAATTCCTCGTTGCCAATCATATTGCCATTAATCGTCAAGTTAACCGTAATGCCACCATTTGTATTCCCCTCTATTTGTTTTGACAAATCATGAGGCACGATAGTTGAACCACTTGGTAATGTAATTAATTCACCACGACTACCTTCATTTACATAGGTGTCTCCACCTTTAAAATATGGTGTCCCTGTTGCGTGACCGTCTGGTTGACTATCGCCACCGCCTCCGCCTGTTATCCAGTTTTTAGCAGCTTCTAATTTATCCCCGATAGCAGAAATTCTATCAGATATATATCCAATAACACCTTCTGCAATACTCCGAATTACTTCAAAGTACCCGTCAAAAATTTGTACTAACCCGCTAATAGCTTGTTCCCAATTGCCTGTGAACACACCCACAATAAAGTCAGTAATACCATTGAATATTTCTGATACACCATCAATAATGCCACTAAATGGATCTAAGAAACTGGATACAAACTCTACGGCAGATGATGCTAAAAATGCACCAAACTCAATAATTGACATCATCATAGCAAGGATAGCTTCACCTACCCCTACTACCCAATCAAAAAAGGCATTAATAGCAGAATTAATTGCATCGGAAATAGATGTCACTAAATAAGTAGTAAATTCACTTACCGCATCAATGGCCGAAGAAATAAAACTACCAACCGATTGTCCGAAATTTACAAAGCCTTGAATAATGCCATCAATTACCCCCATAGCAGATGCGCCAAAGCTTTCTACTGCCGTCTTAACTTCATCCCAGTGCATGACTAACAAAACAACTAAACCAATTAATGCAGCGATTGCCAATGCAATTAATACAGCAGGATTAGCCGCCATAACTGCATTAAAAGCAGCCATAGCAGTTTGTGCTCCTTTCATAGCACCCGTGATACCTTTAACAACACCAACAACTGTAGATGCCACATTAAAAGCAACAAATCCACCTACTATAGCCGATAATACAGGCACTAAAACATTCGCATTGTTCAAAAAGAATATAATGGCATTACCCAAAATGGAAAATGCCGTTACTGCCATATTCAAACCATTACCTAATGCATTTGCTAACACATCCCCATTTTGTTGAAACCACGTGACTAGCTTATCCATGATTTGAGCAACTTGCTCAAACACCCCATGCATTTTTTCACTAACAATTGGTAAGATTGCACCGAATGCTTCAACAAACTTTGCTTTAATCGGTAATATCATCATGCCAAGATCTTTAGCCATTGCTGCATATTGTCTATTGGTTTTAGCAATTTTCCCCTCTGGTGTCTCTCCAAGCGCCTTATTAACTCCACCAACATTATTTTTTAATACAGTAGCAATTGTCGCTGCCTTTTCCATAGCCGTGCCATTCTTGATGGTTTCTTTTTCCGCATCACTCATAGTGATACCATACTTAGATAACGCCCCTGCGTTACCAGTCATAGCTTTACCAATCAAATTAGCAATGCCTACTGCATCTTCCCCTGTAGCATTTATCCCTTTTTGTTGTGCCAGCAAATCTGCCATACCATCACTCAATAAGGAAATTTGATCAGCATTCAATTGGAATGTGGCCAACTGTTGCATGCCATTAAGGATTGTCCCTTTACTAACGGCGCCAACTTTTCCAAGATTCCCTGCATAATCGTTCAGTTGCTTGGATGCAGCTTCTACCGCTCCATCTCCCCCTGCCCGTATGCTGTCTACATTGGAAAGTATAGTTTTTAACTTGGTTTGAACTTGGATTTCTTTTTCTGCTGCTTCAATAGCTTTGTCAGCATACGCAGTAATCGCCCCAATACTAGCAAATGATGCTAATCCTGCCATACTAACACCGACTCTAGCAATACTAGAGCTTAAACTAAGAAATCGATTATTAGCACCTCTACCAAAGTTAGAAATAGCATTAGATGATTTTTTGATTTGCCTTTCCATCTCTTTGGTTTTTTCTACAGGTTTTCGTAATGGGGCGGTGAATCTGTCTACCAACGATAATAGTACGTTAATATTCTTACTAGCCATTTACTCCCCACATTCTTTTATACATATCCTCTGCTTCTTCTAAATCCAACTCTTGGCATTTAAGCATAAATACCTTTTCTAGCGTTGATAGTTCTAAAAGAGAGGTTAATGTATGTCCTTTACTTAAATAATAGCGATACATTGATAGTTCACTATCTTCCTTTATTACTTTTTTAAGGCTTCTCCTGCGTTATCAGTGCTTAATCCATAGAATGCCATAATTTCTTCTGCTAATGTTTGAATGTCGCCCATGTTATCGTCTAATACTTTTGCCACCACATCAGTTGGTTCAGCGCACTCATATTTTTCTTGTAGTTCTTTACTATGAAATAATGGTACGCATTTATAAATCAAATCAAGCATAACGGAAAGCTTTTCAGCCATAGATTCACTTTTATCCATGTCATCTACAATGCGCAAAATAGTGGTAAGCGGTTGCTTTACGATGGTAATCGACCCGCCCAAGCCTACTAATTCAACCTCTTTCGATTGAAAGCTATTTTCCATCTTCTTATTCAATAAATCTTCTAATGTAATTTTCTTAGCCATATTATTTCTCCTATGAAAAAGAGGGGCGTGTTGCCCCTCGTATTAAACAATCATTTCCAAGAAGTTGAAGTCTGCCGCTTTAAATGGAACAGATTCTTCGCCCACCTTTTTATTTTCAAATTTTGTAAGCATCAATTCATCAAATGTTACATTCAAAAGCTCAACACGTTCAGCGCCTACAGAGTCAGGATCAGCTAAACTTGTTACGACTTTAAACTCTGGCATGGAACCACTGCGTGCCCCAACTGCCAATCTAGCAGCCATACCGCTATCAATCTTATGAAGTACGATTGTGCCTGCCACAGAATGCCCTGTATATCGTTGATATGTACCAAGCTTACCGTTTACATCAACGGATTCGTAGTTCAAAGAAGCTTTTGCTTCAAAGGATTTAACATGAGCGAACAATTCGCCATCAACCCAAATCTTTCCGTACGTCCCACGGATGATTTTATTATGCAATTCTTTATTTGCCATCTATATACCTCCTATTCCATAGTGATAGAGAAATGCAAGTCTTCGATAGCATCCAAGATTTTAATATCGCCCGCAAGGAACAATTTAGACTTGAATGTCATTTTCTTAACTTTTTCTTCGTCCCAGTCTTCTGCTTCCGTTTTACCAATCGCAAGCCATGCATCACGTTGTGCTTCAACATCGATATAAGCCAAATTGTCAAATTCTTCATCCAAAATTTCACCATTTTCTACCGATGTCAAAGAACGGAAATATGTATTAACAGAAGAAATAAACAAGTATTGGTTATTCAATCTGTTTTTGTATTTACCTACCCAGTAATTTTTAAAAGTGGTATAAATATCTTCCAAGATGATATTCATAGATTCACTAATAATAATCTTGGACATATCTTCTGTTTCTGTGGACGTATATGTAGTAAGAGAGTTAACGCCACGACCAATTTTTACAGTTTCATCATCATCATTGATAAGAATCAACCAACCTTTATCAATCCAACTGTCCGCATCATGTTCCATGTCAACAAAGGAATCATCTACACTAGTTAAATCTTCAAGTACACGTAGTATGTACAGGATCTGTTCATTGGTAAATTAGCCAATACAGAAGTCAATCGTGGTAAGTATTCAAGCATTGGTACATCTTTATCTGTATCCGCTTCATGCACAGAGGCATTCTTGACATTAATAATATTGCGATTGTCTGCCACTGTTACATTCCATACAAAAGCCACATACTTCTTGCCTTTAGACATCTTATTTCTTTGCAATGTGTAAGATGTCAATTCTGTTTGCCATTCAGCTTTAGTAGTGCAAGCATAGTTGTATTTCACTTTATCAAGCAATTTAGATGTGTCTTCCCAAGATGTGCCTGTTGGAACATGCAACACATAAAGCTTGTTCACTTCAACTAAGAAGCATCTTTTCAAAATAGTAACATTTTCCTCTGTATACTTTTTATTAGTAATATCACGAGAGAATTTATAAAGGTCTACACCTGCTTTTTCTTGTGTATCATCTTCAATAATGACTACTGTAGAACCACGTTGAGACCGTTTAACTGCCGTTACTGCCTTTTGGATAAAAATAATATCTATTTGTGGAAGTCCCATTCATTTCTCCTTTATTGTTTAATATTGAAATCCAAATCTTCCATGTATGGTTCTGTAGATATATCTGGTTTGCGTTGCACTGCAAGCACACTAAATTTAGTAATGAGCGACTTATCTGCCTTATTAATGGTGTGCTCTACATCATCAAAGGTAATGCCAAAGCCCCCCTCACATTCAATGCGACTATCCAACAACTCTCTTAGCTTTTCTCGTGCATTAAGCACATCTAAAAAACCTGTTTTTCGTTTTTCCGCAAAAAAATACAACACTAGATCATAGGTATCGTAACGATACCCTTCATCACCAATGTTGCTATCTGATATACCATCTACATCAAGATAAAAGGAAGGCCTATCAAAGCCTTCCTCTATATCCCTATCATTTGCCTTTACTCCTAAGGTATTTCTTACCTCAATTGTTATGGCTTTCATAATGTTTGCTAATGTAATCATCAACTCAACCCATTTTCTAGTAATTCATCGATGAACTTATCTGCCATATCTGGGTATTGGCTAGAAAATTTCCTTGCCGACCGTCCCATAGTGCCACGACCTTTTACATACTTTTCTTTGCGTTGACCATCTACTGTCATAGCATGACCATGTTCAAATAAGTGTGCATGCGGCGCCTTGTTCTTAACACGAACTTGGTATTCATTGCCGTTATAAACATAAGCACTACCACGGCTAAGTCCACCAATTAAATCTACTCTTCGCTTCTTATCGCCATGTTTAACATAACGTGTTTTGCCATGCGTTGATTCTTTTCCCAAATCATTCTTATATTCTGCCATAGCAATCTTTTTTAATTGATTACCCGCTCGTTGCATAAAGTTTTTTGTTTGCCTTGGCATCTTTTTTTGTCCAAGTAAAAGAAGTTCTTTGACAAACTCATCTAAGCCATCTGCATCAAATCCACTCATACAACCACCTCACAGAATATTTCTAATCGTTCTTTGTTTAGATATGGATCCATGATATATAGAATGTCATATCTAACACCATCAATCATGAGCCACATATCTGGTGTAATGTCATTACGGTATCTAGTGACCACCTTATGCGTAGTTCTAGCTAATGTAGTATCAGCCACCCTACCACTTAACAATGAGCCTGTTTGTGGGATAACCGCACAATAGACGGTGTCTAAGCACTTCTCCACGATAGGATACGTGCCTAAATCGTCCATAACCTCACTTTCGCCATTAAACATTACTTCGGCTTTATGTTGGAGCATGGATGCTAGCCGTCCTCGTCTATACATATCATCACTCCTACAACAAATTGACCGAATAGGAAGAAAGAATCTGCTCTGTTGTTGGATTTACATTCATCACTTCACTAGCAGTAAATTGCCGTAAGTCGTAAAATTCCGCACACAAAGCAAGCACAGCCATAGGAATATCTGCATACTTATCAAGTTCTTCTTTTGTAAGCCCTGTATACGTAGTGCAGTATTCAATGGCAGCATCAAGAGCCATATTAATGAATGGTTCTGTTTCATTGGTTAAGTCTATACGGATATACGTTGCGATTGTGTTCGCATCAATTTCCGATACTTTCATGACTATTCACCATCTGCATCATCGGTGTTCTTAGGCTTAGACTTACTATTTTTATTTGGTTTTTCTTCCGCATCACCCGCATCGTCTGTTTTACTTACAGGTTCTTCAACACCTTTTACTGGCGCAATATATCCCGCCTTTAACAAGTCTTTTTCCATTACTTTATCAGTAATTGTGATTACGGCATTAGCGGGGGCAGATATTGCCCCACTAAAGCCTACTAATACTTTATATTGCATAGTCTGCCCCTCCTAATTAAGCCATTTTAAGCACTGCAATTTTTTGAGGTTCTACGATTTTGGAATCGACTTCAACCCAACCAATAACACCTACTGCATGTTCATCAGCATATTTTTCTTGCAATACATTAACTTCCATGCCATCTTCAACCACTTTCGTGTACAAACCACTGAAGTCGCCAAATGCTACCGCTTTATTCCCAGATGCGATTTCTGGCATATTATCAGATTCATACACTGGGCAACCAAGTAATGTATATTCAAATGCATTTTTCAAATCACGATTCAAAATGTAGTTACCATCGTTGTCTTTGAGTTTTGCAATAGCTGCGAATGTGCTTGGATGTAAGATAAATGCACCGTTGCCACGGAACAATTGTGGTACTTTCAATTTCAATGCAATCAAATCATCTGCCGTAATAGCTGTACCCGCACCTGCTGTAACTACTTGTGTGGCAGTCAAGATACCAGTCATTTTTGTGCCATCACCCAAGATAAGTTCATGTTCCAAAAACTCTGCAATGGCAGTAGCCACTTTTGTTACTACATAATTCACCACATCAAAGGCACCGTTATTAATCAAAGAACGGGATACCTTAGACAATGCACCTGCTACGAAACCGCCCAATTTAACGGATTTGAATTTAGCAGCCGTACCTGTAATAGCTTGGAACTCTTCTTGATAGGTGCATTCAATTTTATTGGTAGCTTCATCATATACAGGGAAAATCAAATCACCTTTAACAGTGTATTTGGTAGACAACGCATAAATAGGAGCAATGTTTTTCACTGTTTCAATAATTTTATTCGCAATTGTTGTTGGGACAATGGCACCATTATCACTTTTAGTGAAATTAGCTGCTGCACGATTTTCTACGATATTACCAGTGCGGATAAATTCTTCAAAAGCACGCATTTCTACTTCTGCTTGGTTATCTGCTGCACCAGTTTCTAATGCAGATTGACGTGTTTCTGTAAATTTCAAAGATGCATCAATATTTTCAACCTCTGCTTTCAATGTATTCAATTTCTCTGTTTCTTCGTCATTCAATGCACGTGTTTCTACCTCCATAGCATTTTTGACGATAACATCCATGTCCGCTACCAATTGGTTACGTCGTTCAATCAATTTTTTAAAATTCATCTCTTAACCTCTTTTCATGTAATAAAAAAGCACCTCTAGCCTTTTGCTACAGGTGCATCCTTCTTAAATTTTTGAATAATTTCTTGATACTTCGCAAATTCTTCTTGTTTGCGTTGTTCAGCATCATCTTCTTCATCGGTATCATTAGTGTCTTTATTTGGATCATCACCATTTGGCTCATCATCGCTAGAATTGCCTTCTTGATTCTGCCCTGTTGTATCACCTGTATCATCCGTTGGATTGGTAGTATCTGTGTCTTCATCCGATTCGGTCACCGTTACATCTTCTTTCTTTTCTTCGGATGCACGGTATTCTACTAAATCTTCCGCATCAGCACGAACACTAATAGATGTAGCCGAATAAGCAGGCGATACACTAAGAATACTAACCTCCATAAGATTAATATCTTGAAGCTTACGAACTTCTGTATCTCCTTCTTTCGTCCAATCATCTTTAATGGCACTAAAGCCAAAAGACCACCCACGCAATTCTTGGTTACGAGCTTTTTTTATGACTTCCGCATCAGATACGATAGCTTTGGCATACAATCCAATATTATCTTCCCGTAATTCCAAAGAACCGTCTTGTTGGTCTCCTAATTTCCGCTTGTGATTGTATCTAAGTTCCACATTGTGGTTCTTTTTTAGGGCTTTACTAAATGCCCCCTGTTCGACCTTCTCACGAAAAGAGCCACGCACATTTGGAATTGGCTTACTAATTCTATCAGCCACATTCACATACCCCTCAATCACTGCTTGATTATTTCTGATTTCCACCTTCATCTGTAATCACCCCCTTTCCTGCATCTTGGCCAATGGTATCCCCCTTGCCCATATTTGGAATATAGATGCGTTTTGTTTCTGGATAGTACAAGATGTCTTGCAATCCTAATCCTACAAAATCAATACCCAATGGTTTGAGATCTTCTTCTTTGCGTACCTCATCAATATTCATCCAATGACTATTCAAGGCTACTTGGTAGGCTTGGTATCTTGCTAACATATCCGCTTTTAAAATTTGATTGGTATCAAAGCTAAAATAATGCGTTACTTTCTCTTCTTCCAGTAACAACGAACGATTGAATGCGTTTGTTAATAGATTGACTACTGGCATTACCGCTGTTTTTACAAAAATACGAAATGCATCTTCATTCTTAAATGTGTCTTCGGTTAACCCAAAGGCCTTATACATTAGATCACTATTGATAGCCTTGTTTTCTTTTAGCTGATTTTCTACGGCCGTATTATCTGCTGCTTCAAACTTCAACCCTTTATTCAAGACCATAACATCGCTATTATCATTGTTATCGTATAGCTTTCTCCACGCATTTCTAAGATTATCTAACATGGATTTCTTTAGACGACTTTCAGACATTAAAAAGCCACGTCTACCGCCTTTACTCATACGCATATTTTCGTACATGAGCGAATTGTACATCGTGGCCATAAGCAAACCACTTTCATCTAATACACTGCACCCTTGATAGCCATCTTTAGAATTTCTAACTACCCGCATCACATTAAAATCTGTGTATTGATTACCATCAATCAGATAGGTAATGACCCTATCAATGTGTATCCCATTATTAGTCAATACACTCACTGCATTTTGGGGAATATACTGGATATCCCTAATCGTGTTCCCTGTCTTCCCTAGGTATGCATAACACTCACCTTCTAATAACAAATCCATAACAAGAGCCGTCTTAGTTTCTACCGCACTTAAAATTGCCCCTGTATCAAGATTTAATAGTGCCAAGCGGTTATCTTCCGTAATCTCTTCCACCGCTCCGTCCTCACCTTTTTTGTATAGCCGAATAGGGATACCTGCTACTACACTAGCAATTAAGTTAATTGTACTCGCCACAATAGGAACATTCATAGCCTGTGTACGATTAACCGTGTTCTTAACACTTCCCCCTTGTAAGGCAAAATTTAAATCATCTTCACTATCTGATTTGCCTGCTGATACGGATACACTTTCCTCCGTATGTGTTGGAGTTGGCTCTGCTCGTGTCTCCTCTTCGCCAAACATCCAGTCTAACATGCCCATATAATTCCCCCTTATACTTGTACTGCCCAATCAAGTGTTCGATTAAGCATATAATTTTGATGCAATAGGTATAGCGCATTGATAGTCGCTACTACCATATCCACCTTTCCGTTCGACTTTTTCTTATTTACATATCGATTCATATTGGTATCGTATGTGCATCGTGCATTTTCAAAGTTAATTTCTAGCAAGCGATTCCCTTTTTCATAGCAAAGCAATCCATCACTTACTAATTCACTCATCCACTTGGTAGCAGGATGTAAGACACTACTATGCTGCTTGATTTCCACAGTCGTATAGTTTTCTTCCCATTTCTGCGCACTCGAAAGCGCATTATAGCGGTCATAACCGATCCCAAAAATAGTTACACCATAGGTTTCCTCTATCGCTTCCACAAATCGTTCTATTGCGCCATAGTCTACCGTACGATTACCACATGCTATGCAATACATAGAATTGATAAAGTCCCTATATGGTATGCGTTCTAGTTTTGATTTCTCATCAATCCTATCTTCTGGAATAAAGGCATGAGAATCTACATACACTCGTCCACTATCCTCATCCATAGCCACCATAGATACCGCACAGTTATCGGTAGTCATAGCTAAGTCGACACCGATATATACTTCACTGCCCGTCCAATCAATATGATCAACGGCACCTTTTCGTAAATCAGAAATATTTACAAATGATTCACTCCCAACACCGCTATATATGATGTTGCAGTGCTTTGTAATGAAATTCTCTCGTTTCGCTTCTATTTCAATGGCTACCTGCCTTTTAGCTTTCAAGTCTTCCATAATAGCAGATATTTCTAATGCCAAAGGGTTCGCCTGTTCTAATACCGCATCATCTGTTGCCCAACCTTTTGTATTATCTGGCTCATACAATAAGGCAAACACCTTATCATCATCTACTGCACCATTTAATACACGTTTCGCATATTCCACCTCATCTTCAAAGGGATTGCTTAATGTAGGGTATTTTGTTGAGATAATAAACCCCAACTTATTCAGAATTGTTAACTGACCAGAACGCATAGCTTCAATGGCATAGGTATTAGGCAAAGCACCTGTTTCATCAACTAGGAATACACTCGGTAACTTGCCATCTAAACGACTTGTAGAGTAGTTCAATGGATAATATGTATTATCCGTTAAGCTACATTGAATATAGTCCCTTAACATTTTAAATTTAGCTTTACCATTAGCACTGCCATTCAAGGCAGGAGATGATTTTATAATCTCCTCAATGGCTGTTTTAACCTCCCTAGATAGAGAACCATCAGGGGCTACTGAATAGAATTTAGAAAACTTAGGTTCAATGAAAAAAAGCAAAATAAAAAGAACGGCAATAAGGAATGTCTTGCCATTCTTACGGCATATCTCTAGTATTGCGTTCTCATATCGTCTCTTATCTGGATTATCTCGTTCTACTACACATAGGGTAGCAATAATAAATAGCCACTGAAAACCCGCTAATGTTTCATATACCGTCTGATTCGCTTTCAAACCTTTCGGCATAACGAACAATTTCAGTAATTGTCCTATAACTTCTACTTTCTTTTCATCAATCATATGCATACGGTCTTTTCCGTTAGCTATCTTGATAAAATCCTTGCATTGCAATTTAACAAACTTTGGGGCATTGACTTTCTCACTGACAACATCACTAGCATATACATAGGCTGGGTGGTTCTTATTCATCAAGTCCACCTCCTTGCAATACATTTAATAATGGGTCTGTTTCCTCTTGCTTTTTATTAGCAATTAATGACCCCATCTTCGCCCTAGCCGTTGGGCTAAGACCTAACTCACTACATAGCTTTAAATATGTTCTTGTTAATCGTTCCAAGTTTTGTGTAAATGTCGAATCAGTCGAAAGAGTTGGATCAGCAGCCACCTGTATATTGGCATTGTTTAACATATCAATCACTACACTAGTTTGCGTGATTGTCTGTGTATCTAGACTACTTAACACATTTGCTCTCTTTAGCACGCCTGCAATGAATTGAAATACTTCCACCTGCGCCTTATTAAGATAAGACGGTGGCGTAACTTCCGCATCATTAGTAAATGCATTTTCCACTGCCAGTCTTGCTTCCTTTTCGGCTTTCGTTAAATGCTTTTTAGTTGTCTTTACACTCTTTGCCCGTGCCACCATCTCATCTCCTTTCTAGTATTTATATATATACGCACGTGCGCACGATAATAGAGTAATAATTCGCACGCACGCATGAACGCATGGGGAAAAAATCGTAAATTGAGGGGAGCAGTACGGTCTCCGCAGTTCCGCTGATTTTATTTTTCAATGGTAGGGGGGGCACTAATTATTTTCTTTAAATGCTCCGCCTTTATGTGCCCATTATCCGCTTCATAATGATGTCTCTTACATAAAGTAATAAGGTTGCTCTTGTTCTTCCGCTTACTCCATGCCTTATGCAATGGTTCAATGTGATGTACATCCAATCTCTCGTGGACTGATATGTACTGCTCATCATGTAAGCAAACTCGACACATGTGCTTATCCCTATCTAGCACACTAGCTCTTACTTCTTGCCATTCTCTGCTAGACCTAAACTTCCTTTCCTTTATGCGACTATCCTTAGCACTTGTATGCTCTCGTTTGTAGTTGCGCTTTGGTTTCTTCGGACATTCACCCTCGTGGATTCCTCCACAATAACTACATGCTCGTAACATTCTGTACTCCTTATTGAGAATATTCACGCATTATTGTTGTATATCTGCGTGGATATACCTAATTAATTGATATTATCTATCATTTATACATCATATCCCATTGCCTTGCGATTTATTGTATATACCGCATCAATGGAAATGCCTTCACGCATTGCCACTACTTCCAAGCACTCCTCCTTACTCAATACACCGCTATGTGCATTGATATGGCATTGTGTGCATAACTGGATTAGGTTTTCCTTTATGTCTCCTCCGCCACTTCCTCGTGTATTGATATGATGCGGTTCAATATTCGTTACTGCCCCACAATACTCACATCGTCTCTTACGGCATGCTTGTATCATTTTCTTATCAATAATTCGCTTGTGCTTTGGAAACATATACCCTCCTAATTCATGGCATGAAAAAAGGACACCGCAGCGTTGGTGTCCTTTTCTCGATTGAATTGTATGTGTTTATCTTTGTAGATTAATCACACATATAGTATATCAAATACCGATGTGTTCTTTTGTGTTCGATTTAATAAATTCAGCAATTGCCCTGCAATGAAGCTTCCCTCGTGCATGGTCTTCGCTAATATATAGCGCTTCTGAAATTTGTCTCCATGACTTGGCCAAGATATATCGTTGTGTTAGCAATGCTCTATTAGCTGGATCATGCATATTATTAATCCTGATATTTGCTTCTAGTCGAAAGTTAATAAGCTTATCCCATTGCTCATTAACCGCATCACGTAGTTGCATTAATCTAGCTATCATATCCGATGTATCTGTCGTCTTGCCACCTGTTGGCTTTTCTTTGCTGTAATCTGTAGCACTTAATGAGTAACAATCACTCTTATATTGCTCTAGCTCTTCCTCTTTGGCTCTTAACTCAAACTGTGCTTTCCGCACTCTTCGCAATATATCCTTACATTCTTGCTCTGTTAGTTTGTATTCCCCCATATATCCTCCCTTTATCACTCATTCACTATCTTGTTGGGCTTTTCATCTGCTTCTTCAATAAAAGCCAATACATCTTCATAAGCATCTCGTGTGCTCTTTTGATAATCCTCTTGATGCTTCGCAATTTGTCTACGAATATATGCTTTAATTACTTTTGTTTTCATCGTTATCTCTCCCTGTCGTCACTACAAATAATTCCCATATAGCATTGGCATATTGCTCTGGCAATCTTATATCAAGCTGTTGTTCTATCATTCTGTAATGATATTTCCACAAATGTTAGTAGTATGCTTTAGCTAATTCCTTACAAGCTATTTCTAATTGTGTATCTGTGTAGCTTGTTGGCACAGACAATGTAATGCCCATACCATTATATTCTGCTTTGATGTCTTGATTAGGAGTAATCGCATTAATCCCCTGCACTACCAATGTACAGGTTTCCTTGCATGTGATCACACGATTTAATAGCTCCACAAATATATGTAAGTCTTCACTGTACAGGCTTCCTACCGCTCTTAACATTCTTCTTCCTCCGCATCATCTATAAGTTCTTCTACCGTAACTCCTAATTCTTTCGCTAATGTTCCCAATGTCATAACTGTTCCATTATCGATAAGTTCTTGTATCTTATCTGCTTTTTCCTTGCTTATATGCATTAGATGTAATCTCCTAATCTATAGCCTTCAATTATTCTGTTTCTCATTAACCATGCCATGTGATTTTGCACTTTATCATGAATGGCTACAATGTATTTATCATTTCTTCCTCTTCTGATTTGTTCTTGATAATCAAAGTGTTGTAAAAAGTCTTCATCTAATACTTCAATCTTTACTGCTGCGGTTCTCTTGCTAATGAATACGTTGAATGTAATATCATCACTTACCCGCCTACATAGATACCATGTATCTTCTACACAATCTGTAAATCCAAGCTCTCGCATCTCCTCATCTATCAATACATTGGCTCTAATCAATGCATTTTGATGATTCGCATTTAATGGTACATCAAAATTTATAATCATATGCTCCTCCGTTGCTAACATACATCGTTTAAACCACTCCAAAACAGGCCTGTCACTTTGATTGCCTGTTTCCCAACAATTCTTTATGTAATTCAACCGCTCTACTCTTATGACTGCAAATGGTGCCTTTTTATCTGCATTGTCTTTTGTTACAAAATAAGCCCTTTCCCAACTTTGTCCGTCCATATCTCTAACCATTACTGGTGTCATATATGCAACATTAGTCCAACTCGTATTATCTGAATACGTTTGTATATCTCTTTCCTCTGTCATTATTGCTTATCTCCTAAAATGGCACATCTTCGTCTCCAAAGCTATCAAAGTTACTATTAGTGGCACCATTCCCAGTTGTCTTTGCGGTAATTCCTAAATTAAATGCGACTACCTCTTTAATATACCTCTTCTTGCCGTCTTTCCCTTCATAGGATCGTGTACTTAATTCTCCATCTACAAATACATAGTCTCCTTTCATCAAGGCTCCGTACTCTTCCGCATCATTCCATACCACTACATTGTGATAACTTGCTCTGTACTCTTCCCCAACCTTTTTATTCGTGGCCATGCTAAATGTTAATACAGGCTTTCCTGTCTTTGTATATCTCAATTCTGCATCTTTTGTTAATCGACCAGCTAAGTGTACTTGGTTAACATCTATCATTTCTTTGCGTTCCTTTCTTTTGCGGCTTGCTTTCTACATGTATCAGAGCAATATTTTGCCCCACCACTAGCACTTTCAAATTCTTTTCCACATACTGCACATGTCTTATAACGAATTTTACTGCCTATCCAATTAATATGTTCTTTCGTATTAGTCTGCAGACTATGTTCTACTCTCTCACCTGTACTGTTATATGTGTATACAGGTTGTACTTTCTTATACTCTCTGTTTTTTTCTAGTCGCTCTTCACGATTACTAGTATCTTTAATACCATATCGCTCTTTGCATTTGTCACAATATTTATAATTGGTAATTTGATGATCTTGTATTACACTTCCACATGCTTGGCATCTTGTTTCCATAATTTCCACCTACTTCCCACTAGAGCCAAAACCGCCTTCACCACGTTCTGTTGTACTTAGCTCCATAGTTTTAAATAACTCCGCATCAATTCTCTTGGCCAATATCATTTGGAAATATCTCTCCCCCTTGTCCAATGTAATATCTTCTCCCAAATTATCTATCAGAGCACATATCTCTCCTCTGTAGTCTGAGTCAATTACTCCTTCTGAATTAGATAGGCGAATACCTGTGTTCTTTCCTGTGCTACTGCGTGGCAAAATTCTCACATAATAACCCTCTGGTATTTCTAGCTTTAACCCTAGTTCTACCTTTTTACCTAATGCCATATGCTCGACCTTTACATCTTCTGGCATATACAAGTCCCAAGCGGCTGCCTGTTCACTTCCTCTACTCGGCCATCTAACTTGTTTACACTTCTTAATTCTGATTGTTTCCATTATTCACACCTCCACCATTTCATATTTATCGGTTTGCATCCGTATTGCTCTTCCCTCTTTACTACTTCTAATGCAATCAATGCTAACTTTGCTTTCACATCTTTTACGTTCTTGTGTATTTCTTCAATCGTAAAATCAACGGTCAATTCACTTTCTTTCCAATCATCTCCTATAATTTCATTCGTTATTTTCATGTCACCGAAAATGATTGCTTGATTACCTTTCCTATAGCCATTAATTTCATCAATAGCTTTCTGACACATTTCTTTTTCCGTCTCGTTTTCCGTAAAAACTAATGTCGTTCTATATTGGATTGCTGTTTTGATATCTTCGCCCTTATCCATTTTGTATAGCTTGTAATTCACGACTATGGCTGTTATTACCATTGCCGCCATTGCCACAATATTTATTACATGTTCTATCTATTCCATGATTACCTCCTACTTGATGAATCTACTGTATTTACTCGTCAAGATACCTATCTCCTCTCTTACTAGCTACGCATAGTGCAGTTATTAACACTCCGAATGTTCCACCTATTACCATTCCTATAATTAGCATTAGCATTTTTTTCTCCTATCTTGATTAATCTATAAAACCTGTACGGATACCCTTCATCACTCACACCTTCTACTACTGAATCAGTTTCTACATAATAGCCATTAGGTGCTTGAATGTAATCTCTCCATTCACTTGCCTTTAGTGTTTCTGTTTTTACTACTGGCTTTTCTAAATTTTTACTGCTTGACCATCTTCTATGAAATATTTCTTGCTTTTCCTCATAGCATGCTGCCCTTTTTTCTTTTACGAAATAGTGTGCTAATCTACACGCATCTTCTGCTTGTCCATTGAATAGCATCATCTTATGCATGCCATGTTTCCATAACTTTCCAAAATCTTCTGCATACAACTCTACATCTGCATTGATGATCATATGGAAATGAATGCGGGTTTTGCCCTCTGCCACATAGATATATTTCAACTTCTTCCCTTGTTTGTGATATGCTCGCTGTAATCTTTTTATAAAATTTTGCATATCCTTTTTTGCCTGCTCCCACGTTGGTTGCTCTTTATACGTCAACGTTAAGTAGTAGTCGTTTGATTGAAAGTTTATATCAATCAACATTCTTAGACGTGCTTCTGCTGCTTTTTCATTATTTTTCTTAACCGCTTCTGGAGTAGGCTGTTGTCTCTTAACTCTATGACCATTCCTTCTATAGGTTCTTGCTGTATGATAGTCCGTTACTTCTACCATAGTTTTACCTATAATTTTTCTTCTCTTCCTCATCCCTAATTACTCCACTTTCTGAAATGTCCGATTTGTTAATACGTTATATCAAGTTAAAAATAATCAGCTTAAATACTGATTATTACTGTATCCTCTAGCCATTTCGTGTTATAATTAGTTAGGAATTTATTTTACGAAACAACTAGAAAAGGCGCTTATTTTGTGAGCGCCTTTTTCTTGTATACATGCACTTCAGATCGCCTTGATGTAGGTATTGATAAATACATGTATCGCAATGCTCTTCACATATAATGGCACCGTTTACTCTTGCACAATGCACGTAAGCGGTGCTTTTTTTATTTTCTTCATTGCATACCCTGCAGACTTTTACCATGACTTCCCCTAATACCTATAGATCACGATATTTTGCCCTGCATGTAATGGATTCTTATTGATATTAATCCCATTAATATCCTGTACTTTTCTAATCCAGTCCCTTATATCCTCGTCTTCGCTTACATTGCTTTCTGCAATACTCCAAAGTGTATCGCCCTCTTTTACAACATAGTCGTAGCGGATTTCATATTGTGGCTTATCATTATCGCTAATAGCAAATCCTGTTCCCATAATTGCTAAAAGTAATAATGCTACTAATGCAATCACCTTACATGGATAAAACTTTTTCTGTTTATTCTTAATGCGTTTCATTTCTTATGCCCTTAAATACTTTAAATGTTTACTTTTTAAATAGGCTTCAAACTTTGCTATATTAATGCGCCGATTCTTTGGCCCTTCTTCTATGACTACATCGTCATAGCAACCATCAATGCGCATTGCTTCCAATTTTGCCCATACTGTGGTTCTATCCATGTCGAATATTTTCGCTATGGTTGATACCTTTCCATATAGCCTAGGCATCTCTATGTACTTAATTTCTGTTTTCATGAAAGCCTCCTATACATACAATTCTTGTTTTCTGATTTTTATAATCTCCTTTGCTATACTGTTTATAGAAAGGAGGTGATTATAATGGGATTTCATCATCCTGCGTTGATTTGTTTAAACGGCCACGTTATTACTACCAATGCTGACAATTCATCATTTACTACACCTTATTGCTCAAAATGCGGTAAAAAAACAATTTCTTCTTGTCCAAATTGTCAGCATCAAATTGATGGTAAATATGAAGTTCAAGGTATCTTGGATTTAACTGGTTATGACATGACTGCCCCTGCATTTTGTCCTTACTGTGGTAAACCATATCCTTGGACTCAATTAGCAATAGATGCTGCTATTGCTATAATTAACGAGACTGATAATTTAACTGAATCAGATAAAACTACATTTAGTGACAATATATCCGATATATTGTCTGAAACTCCCAAAACGAAGCTTGCTACTATTAGAATTAATAAAGTTCTAAAGAAAGCTGGTTCAACAATTACCGCTGGAGTAAAAGATGTTTTAGTTGAAATTTGTGCCGAATCAGTTAAACGTGTCTTGTTCCCTTAGCTAGACTAATGATTAACGTTTTACTTGGGCATTTAGTCTGATGACAATTATATTGTTTATGTAACACCCAACAATTACATGTCTCTTTTAATTTAGCTCCACATCTTTCACAGAAATTTCCTTCTCTAATTTCTTGATTACATGTGGGGCATTTCCTTTTTCCTATCTCCATCACCGCCCTTCCTGTTCATATCTACCCCCTGCCTTTGCTATACTGTTTATAGAAAGGAGGTGGTAATATGTATACAAATTTACTAATTGCATTTTTAATCATCTGCGCAATTCGAATTTTATCTAATGCTTATAAGTATTACCGTTGTTCTAAATTAATGACCTGTTACCTTGCTTGGCTTGAATCAAATTACCCTGATGAAGATATTTTTCAGACTAAATATGAAGTAACCAAATTGCTCTCTGTTACTCCTGATAAAGGCCTTGCTCTTACATTACCTACAGGCCTAGGTCAAGGTTATACGGCTAATCACAGTACACTATTTTCTTATCCGAATCGTAACCACCCATTTGCAACTGCCACTTATGAAATGTTTGCAGAATCCAAAGGGGTTTATAAGACTAAAGTCTTAGAAACATTTAATCCGCTCTTTTGGATTGACTTAATTGTTTGGCTTCCTAGAAAGTTCTTATCCTATCTAGGAATAAATGAATCAAGTTTTGCTAGTAGGCTATTAATGATTCTTTTGCAAGCAATCTATTGGTTATGTTCTTTGATAGCAATTACATTCAAAGAAGATATTCAATCTCTATTATTAACATTCATTACATCAACTCTTTTGAAATAACCATATAAATTCCTGTTATAATACCTAATCCAAATGCCAAAATAGAACTTATGGTTAACCCATAAAAAAGTGAACCAAGACCATATAAGAAAAGTGTGATTAATGCTCTTCTTGCTATCGTTAATATTTTTTTTGACAAATTCATCTAACAAATCAGATGAATAACTACTACTTTCTCACGGGCTTTATCCATCTGCATCCTCCCTTCTTATTCATGTCTGCTCCCTCCCTTTGCTATAATGTCTTTAGAAAGGAGGTGCATATTATGAGTAAAATAATTTATCTGAAAGATTTACAATTAATGGAATTAACTTTTTTATCATTGAACGAATCTGTTTTGTCCAATCATAAAATTACATTTTTAATAAGGGTTTTTGACGAATTAATCGAATGCAACTCTGTTAAATTAACTAATTCAAGCGCTAGCGACTACTTGGATTGGCAAAAACTATTTAATATGGCAAAAACTGCAGTAAATAGTCATTCTTTTGACCACTCTATTAGCAAATTATTTACCGAACCAGAAACACTAATTGATTTCTTATGTTCCAACCTTACTGACATAGCTATTAGCCAAAAATTAGACTTATTGCCGTCTCATCTGTACAACCCTAAATTCCCAAATTTAGAATTAAACTATCCAATTTTAAACATTTCTAAAGATGAGCCTATTCAGCTTCTTTCTTTAAAAATATCGGAGAAAGAAAATTAGCTTCATATTCTAAATATTCTTTCGTTAGAAGAAGGATTCCATATGCATCTGCATATCTTAATCCTTCTTCTTTTTTTATTCTTGTAATAATATCCTTTACTACTTCTGGCGGTTCTTCTAACTCTATATATGCCTTCGGACCTTTTGGATTAAAGTCTCCTTGTTGTAATAACCGTAATAAAGATTTTCTTTTGTCTTCCATATGCTTACTCCTCCCATTCCGCATCACCACCCAATCTTTTACAATTCACAATTTACAGTTAAACTGTAATATTAGACTAAAAAATTTAGCTTATGGTAAGGAATACCATAAACTTTTTCAATCATTTTAATAATTGTAACATCTGGGTAGCTTTTACCTGCTTCGTAATTGATTAATGTAAATACACTAATACCAATTAGTTTTGCTGCTTTTTCTTGAGTAAGCCCTTTATTAACCCTAGCCGCTTTCAATGTAATTGTAGAATCATCTACTGTTTCCATTTGCATTCCTCCTTTCTCTTTGTTTGTATCTTATTACAGTTTAACTGTAATGTCAACATTAAAACTGTAATTTTAGTTATTTTTCATTGATTTTTTTACAGTATGCATGTAATATGATAATCAAGAAGGAGATTATATATATGAGTGACTTAGGAAATAAAGAAATTTTTTCGAAAAATTTAAAATATTATATGAATCTATACAATAAAACTCGTAAAGAAATATCTAATGCTTTATCCGTTTCTTATACAACCTTTGCAAGCTGGGAAAACGGAACAAACTACCCTCGTATAGATAAAATAGAAATGCTTGCCAATTATTTTAAAATTTCTAAAGCAGATTTAATTGAAAATAAATATAAAGATACACAATCATCCGACACAGCTATCAACTTCCAGCCTAAGGGTGTCCAAATCCCTGTCCTTGGCTATGTCATTGCTGGTGTACCTCTCTCTGCTATTGAAGATATCCTTGGCTATGAAGAAATACCTAAAAAATTAGCCGATACTGGTGACTTCTTCGCTCTCCGTATCAAAGGCGCTAGTATGGAACCTCAATTCTTTGAAGGTGATGTTGTTATTGTCCGCCAACAATCTGATGTAGATGACAATGATATTGCTATCGTCCTTGTTAATGGTGACGAGGCCACAGTTAAACAAATAAAAAAGAGCGATGCTGGCATCACTCTAATTGGATTTAATGTTTCTGTGTATCCCCCTCACTTCTATTCTAATAAGGATATTGAGGATCTACCTGTTTCTATTATTGGTAAAGTTATTCAAGTGCGCAGAGATTATTAAGTTTTTACAGAAAGAGGTTATTTTATTATGGCTACTTGTAAAGTTCTCGGTGGAGATATTCCTAATTATGCTAAATATAATTCTATGTTAAATATTCATCAATTTACATGGCTTCCAAAAGGTACTTTTAACCCTTTTAAGTCTGCTTCCATTCAACTTGATGATAACATCATAGAATTAGAAGAAGTTACAGAAGAAAACAAACATAAAATATTAGCCAAAGCAGGTTGGTCTACATTAGGTGCTATTGCATTAGGCCCTGTGGGTTTATTGGCCGGTTTATTTATGGGCGGTAAAAAGAAAATGATATGTGTTGCCATCAAATGTAAAAGTGGTGAATCTATTCTTGTTGAATGTGAAAATAAAGTCTATCAAGAGTTATATGCTATTTATCAAAAAACAGAAAAAACTGTTAGTGAAGAACCTACTCAAAAACCATCTATCCCTTCCATGACTTTAGATCAATTACAATCCTTAAAAGCTGATGGCATTATTTCTGAAGAAGAATATAAAGAAAAGGCTCGTAAATTATTTGAACAACAATAATAAAAAATATGAGTTACTCTACTAAAGAAAGAATTCTATCTGCATTACATTCAATGAAAAATCAAAATTTCTCTGATGCTTCTATTCAAGCCATTTCTATTATTGTAGATTTACTTACCAACAATGATGAATATGAATTACCCTTCCCTACTCTAAATAAATACTATTCTGGGCTAATTTGGGAAAATGGAAAATTCTATTGTTCTAATTGCCATAAAGATCATAATTCTAAATTACTATTGCATACTACTTTAGAAGATGATGAACTTTCTATCTATGAGTGTAAAAATTGCGGTAATTATGTTTTTGTTAAAGAAGAATCAGAGTTAAACGATGCTTTACCATCCCACTCTATCCACTAATACTTGAAAGGATGTGATATTATTTCTAGCGATGTATTCTTAACTGCTAAAGAACAGGTTAAACACTGTGAAAGTAAAGGTGTGCAATTTAATGACTTTAGCAAAACGCAAGCAACTAAATATTTAGAGGAAAATAATAACTATTTCAAACTTCGTGCTTTCAGAAAGAATTATCATAAAGAACCAAGTACTGGCCTTTATGTTCATTTAGATTTTGCCGATTTAGTAGATCTCGCAATAATCGATAATAGACTGCGAGCAATTTTATTAGAAATGGCAATTAGCATTGAACATTTTTCTAAAGTTCATTTACTAAAAACTATACAAAAACATGAATCCAGTGGTTCACAAATAGTAAAAGATTATATTAATCAATTAAGTAAAGATAGTTTGAATATTCTAATTTCTGACCTTTCTAAAAACAGTAATAGCACATATTGCGGTGATTTATATAACAAATATCTATCTAATCCATCACAAATAGATTGCCCTATATGGGTATTTATAGAAATACTATCATTTGGCCAATACCTACACTTTTATAAATTCTGTGCAGATAAAGTAAATGATGCTGAACTCACTAGGCGATTATATCTAATGTGGACCGTAAAAGATTTACGAAATGCTTGTGCCCATAACAATTGCCTTATTAACAATATTAATTCTCCATTGAAAAGACGACCAAATATGGAAATACAAAGAGTATTATCTCAGCCACCTATAAGCTTCGCAGCAGATGCTCGCAAAAAGCATTTATATAGAATTACTACTTATGAGATAATCACTACTTTATATTCACACAAAGAAATAGTTACTAGTCATGGTGTTCATCAACATATATCCACAAGACTTCAGGAATTAAAAAAACGTTTTTATCGTGATAGAACATATAGGCATAATAATTTAATACAAGAAACCTTTAATATTCTTTCTAAATTAATTGACATTTGGTACCCAGTGTAATAAGATATTGTCACAGAGCAAAAAGAGTTCGACTCTTTTTAAGGGGGCAGTATCGAAAGGTATTGCCCCTATTTTTATATCTGGGGCTATCTAATAAATAGCCCCTTTTTCTATATATCCTATAAAATAAAAAATCCCCCACCCTGCGCCAACAGGATGAGGGAAAGAATTGAATACAATACCTAGAGCGGTACCGCATCAATCTCGCAAATTGATTATATCATGGTTCACGCTCTAGGTCAGCTTTGCTATACCTAAGGAGCGTGATTTTTTATGTGGATGGAAACCGTTACCTATAAATCTGGCCAAGTAAAATATAAATTCTTTGAACGGTATAAATGCCCTTATACAGGCAAATTAAAAAGAGTTTCCGTTACCTATTCAACTAAATCTAAGCAAGCACAAAAGAATGCGCTGTATGAATTACAAAAGAAAATCGAACTAGCTACTAGTACAGGGGCTAGTTCTAATAAAGTTTTTATGGATGTCATGACTGAATATATTGAATCTGGTAAGGCTTTCAGAAAATACTCTACCCATTACGGTCTTGTAAGTATGCAAAAAGCCATTCGTAAAATGCTACTAGAAGAGGATATTGCCCTCTCAAAGCTCAATACAGCAACTGTCCAACTAGCATTTGATGAGTTTCAAAAGACAAGATCATATGTATATGCCAAAGCATTACTCGGACTCATTCGCCAAACCTTGCGATATGCCCATCGTATGGGCTACATTTCTGATATTCGTTTTCTTGATAATATCCAACTCCATAAGCCATCTATGTCTGTGGCTCAAGTTAAGAAAAATCGGTCTAAATTTCTTACTAAAGCTGAACTAAAAGAGTTATTGTCCAAACTTAATGACATTAATCCCCCTGTTTCCCTGATATGTGAATTTCAGACCCTTACAGGTCTTCGCTTTGGCGAATTAGTCGCCCTACGCATACAAGACTATGACAACAAGAATAAAGTCATTGATGTTAATGGTACCCTTTCCTCTCGTGGTAGTTTAGCTAACAGTGCTATGAGATTATCCCCTAAAAATGCTTATTCCATTCGTAAAGTTTCTCTTGATGCTAGAGCCGATAGAATTATCAATCATTTTATCTTGGCCAACAAAGCCCGCATACTTTGGAAAAGCAACGTTGCTAAAAATGATTACATATTTGTTACTGATGGTGGTCTTCCTTATGATATACACTTTGTAAACAAAATCATTAAACGCACGCACTTCCACAAGCCTGTAAGCACTCATACTTTTAGACATACTCATATCAGTCTTCTTGCAGAAGCTAATGTTCCTCTTAAAGCCATTATGGAACGAGTTGGCCACAATGACCCACGTACTACTCTTGCTATCTATACCCATGTAACGGATGAAATGCAAAAAGAGGTATCTAGTGCTATTAATAGTATTGGTAATGCCATTTCAAATAAATAAACAGAGCCACAATAGATTTTCTCTATTATAGCTCTGCTAACTCAATAAATATTATCTTTTACATAGAAAGTATTTCTTGCGTCCATTTATCTAATTCAACTCGATTAACACATCTACCAAGTCTAAGTAATGACCAAGCATTTTGAGGTATACCCCTTTTATGTCCTCCTTCTAATGTATTTACATTATATTCGTCATTTACTGGTAAACGCCATAAATTCATGCCTAGTAATACTTTTGCCAATGCTCGAGACCCAAAGCTTTTGATATCTCTATCCGGTATATAACTCAATGCCCTAGATAAACATAAGGTACCGATTACATCAAGTAAATTAGAACACTCTTCTTTATCTGCTAACATATCTTCAAAATAACCATTCAATAAGGCTGCTTTAATATCCTCATCTCGAGCACCTACACTCATAAGTTTAAAGGCTTGCTCCTTATTCAATATAACAAGGCTACTAGAAGAGTCCATATATCTATTTTCTCTTTTAAATTCCCGTAAAGCACGCCCATACAAATGAGTATAAGAAATGATATACCGTTTTAGATCATATAATAATGTTGTATGATTAATGTCTACTAATCGTTCAAGCAACAATAAGGTAATAACAGGCTGACCTTTATAGGTTAATCGTTTAAGAGATGTGAGTACATCTTCTATATTCTTTTGCTCTGAAAGTTGATTCTCTAATTGTTCAATATATTTAATTACCGCACGTCTTACAAACTTAGATTCACGGACTAATACTTGCTTGGAAAGTCTGTATCTAACAAATAAAGAAAAGCCACATGGAAAGGATTTACTCCAATCTATGTGGCTTTTTACTACTCATGCTTATATAAACTAAAATCGAAATCATATGCCACTATATATAATACATGACATCCTTCACCTTTAATTCCACACACTCTATACTCATCTTGATTACCAAATCTAAATATATAAACTGGTATATCATCTGTAACCTTCATATTAGGAATATTTATATCTGCAATCTGATATTTCAGTAATTTTTCACAACCGCCAAATCTATATTTCCCTCTACGAATTGATTCTACCCATTCTATATTAGTAATCTCTGAAAATAATTTATCTAATGCTTTTCTTGCATCTAAATTTTTGCGAGCGTCTGATTTTTTAAAGCATTCGAAATTATACTTCTTATTAGTAGTTACATGCCTAAATGACAAAATAATTTTTCCATTCTCTATGGGACACTTACGTTGCTCATCTAAGTTTAATTTCTTAAGCTTTTTATTAGACTTTAGTTTATGCTGTGACATAATGCTCTAAAAAATACGTTTTAATTAATGCATCTTGGATTACTTCACTTTGTTCAGTTTTTTTCCATGGCTCTTCTTCATGCGTCATATTACGTAAAGCCCATGCTGTATATTGTCCAAATTCATTATAAACCCATTCTAATACAACCTTTTCATTTTCCGTAACCTCTAAAGCTTCATCCAAAGGTGTCGCAGGAATAGAACTAGAGCCATTATCTTTATACATATGATAAATGGATTCAACGACTGGGCCATGTTTCCATGCTAACAACTTATCTGAAAATAACTTTTCCCCATATAGAGCAAGATAACAACCATAGGCATAATATAACAACTTTTGTAACTTTAAATTTGAGATGCCTTCTACATCAACATTTTCAGCACGATCTATTGCATTTCTATCCAAAAACCATTTTGCTATATACTCTGCGTTTCTCATATGCCTCACCTCACAATATACTTTATCAATATTATACAACATCCTTTATTAGTAATACAATTATAACAGCATAAAAATAAGGATACTCTTCTAAAGGTAGTATCCTTATTTTTATAGAATAGGGGCAAAATATTAGGGGCAATTTAGGGGCATTTCCTTCAAACAACCGTAAACATCATCCAACATTTTTACACCTTATTTTTATTAAATTTTCTTATTTTATCTAGCTTTTCAACTTCTATAAACATTATCCAACATTTACAGATATAAGCATATTTGTGGCGGAGAGGGTGGGATTCGAACCCACGGTACGTTGCCGCATCACTGGTTTTCAAGACCAGCTCCTTAAACCACTCGGACACCTCTCCATGCCTTATTATAATAACAAAGCACTAGAACTCTTGTCAAATCTCCCTTTCACAAAAGAGTTCTACATATCAAAGAAATCATTCTTCCACAGCCAAAAGCCAGCTACTAGGGTTGCTACTAAGGCCGTTACCACGACACTAACAAAGCCTAAATCCTTGTCGGCAAATGGTACTGGTACATTGACGCCCCACAAACTGAAAATAGCCGTTGGCACCGCCAATAAAATCGTTACAGCTGCCAATAACTTCATAACCATATTTAAGTTATTAGAAATAATCGACGTAAAAGCATTCATCATATTCATCAAAATATTAGAATACATTTCAACCATTTCAATAGCCTGCTTATTTTCAATGGTTACGTCTTCCAACAGGTCTTCGTCCTCTTCATACATCTTAAGCAAATGACGAATATCTTCATGATTACGCAAGCGTAATAGCCGTTCCATAACCGTACCATTCGTCCGCAAAGCTGACGTAAAATACGTCATCGACTTCTGTAACTCTAAGAGCTGGAAAAAGTCCTTATTCTTTGTGGTATGCCGCAACTGAATCTCTATATCATCAGTCCGCCGATTAATTTGCTGCAAATACCGCAAGAAGAGCGTCGCCGTCCGGTACATAATCTGAAACAAAAACCGCGTTTTCTTATAAGTATAAAAAGTCGTTACCTGATTATGCAGGAAGGGGTACAAAACTTCGGATTCTTCTAGGCAAATAGTAATAAAAAAGTCCGGCGTAACAAAGATACCCAGTGGCACCGTATCATATGTATCTGTTCCACGAAGAGCAGGAATATTAATAACAACAAAGATATAATTATCTTCTGTTTCAATATGAGAGCGTTCTTCCATATCTAGCGCCGTCTTTAATACGTCCGTAGGAATCTCTGTCATAATATTAATCAAGGCCAACTCATCGGGGTCAGGGTTCACCAGATTAATCCATGAGCCTTTTGTTGCATCTGCTACTGTTGTATCAGATACCATTCCATCTTCTGTATGTTTATATACAGTAAGCATCACGCACCTCCTATCTGGTCGTTTCCTGACCCTAGCCTTACTACTTCGTACTTACTGCTCTATCTTACTTAACCAACCCTGCTTAGTCAAGCATTAATCATCACCCTCTATTCCCTATCCTATCAATCTATTGTACAATAGGGGTAGTTAAATGCATTTTATAATTAAATCCTATATTTATATCCTCTAGGAGGCTATACCTATGATGAATCTAAAAAAATCAGCCCTTCTCTTTACAGCGGCAGCAACCCTTAGTTTAGGGGCACCAGCCTTAGCTAGTGCCTATATGGTACCGACTACATCTAGCCTTATGCTAAATAACCAATACCCAGCTGTTGGTGTCGACGGCTCCACCGTTTACTATATGGATCCAAGTAGCTGCTACTTAAATGTTTACGGTGACAAAGCTGAAGGCGGCTGCACGATTTACTACACAGCTAGCGGTAATACCGTTTCTGGCAGCCTAGCTAATATTCAGCAGGCTAATGTAACCTATGTTTTTGTTCATAATAACACCTATCAAAAAGTTCTCGTAAAAAGCGTCATTACCAGCACGGGCCAAGATGTAACACAAGAGTTCTTAAAACAAGATAAAGGCTTCTTATATACCTTATTTGATAAGATTGTGGCTCAAACAGGAAAAGCTCAGACATTAGATTATTCATTCAATAAGAAGTAAGACAAAAAGGGCACACTCCACTCAAGGCTGTTTAACATTCGTTAAAGGCCATTCGTGGAGTATATCCTTTTCTTAAATAGATATGATGCATCATCTCACTAAGATGTTTTACTTACTCTCTTAAAGGTTGCTCATGAAACATCCCCATCCTTAAACAAACTGAAACGGACATGCTCCCTTCGTGACTGGTCATCTTCGATAGAGGCCACATCAGGGAGTATGTCCGTTTCTTAAATTGGAATATCCTGCTGATCCTTTCCTCTTAACTTCTTATAAAACTATTTATCCACCTATCCTATATGAGGTCCAAACAAATTCTATATAACGCCGTTAAATAGAAATCTGTTCCAAATCCACACAAAGGTACAATATAAATAAAAAAGACGCCCCTAGGAGCGTCTTTTTTATTTATATTGTACTACGATTAACGGTTAACCCAAACGTCTACACGACGGTTAGCTGCACGGCCTGCTGCTGTTGCATTTGTTTCTGCAGGATCGTTTTCACCACGATAAGTAGCCTGTAACTGAGAAGCAGGGATACCATGATTAATAGCGTAGTTGTATACGTTTTCAACACGTTCTTTAGACAATGTTTCGTTGTATGCTGGAGAACCAACGTTATCTGTGTTACCAACAAGAATCATTGTATCATTAGGATATTCTTTAGCTGTGTTAACCATTAAGTCCAAGTTTGGAGTCTGGGAAGGTAATGGAACATAGGAATTAGTTGCGAAATGAATACTATCTACATAGTAGTCTTTCTTTTCCTGTGCTACAGCTGGAGCTGGAACGTAAGCTGGCTGTTTAACAGCTACTGGAGCCGGAGCGGCTTCACTGTGACCACCGAAACGATAGGATAAAGTTGTGAACCAACCTTTGTAGGAAATATTCTTATCCTCAGCAAATCTTACGGAGGAGTCATCCCAATGATCACCTTTGTCCCATAATTTAGTATTGATATAGCGATACCCACCGGCAATATCTAAATCCGGAGTAATCTTAGCACCTAAGCCGGCTTCCCAAGTAGTAGTATTTTTCGTACCAATACCGGCTTTACCGAATACTTCTACAACATGACCGATAGGAGCCTTAGCAATCAAACCGGCTTGAGCGATATTATTTGTCTTATCATAAGAATCGTCGGAAGATATCTTATTTTTAATGCCAGCCCAACCACCATAAACAGCGAAGTTTTTATTCAAGGAATAAATCAAATTAGCTTCATTCATCTGACCCGTAGTTTTACCAACGTCATCCTTAGACTTTGTCTTTAATCCCGTATACTGATACTGAATACCTAAACGATCGGTAATACCATAAGTCAAACCACCGGTAAAGTTAGCCTTAGATTTCGTATCAAAAGTACCACTATTAATGTTATTACCATCAATAAATTTTGCAGTACCTGCATCAGCCTTGGGAAAATACGCACCAGCATCAATCTGGAACTGACCCTGTTTGAACTGTGTCTGTGGTGTAGCAAAAGCAGCACCTGTTACTGTTGCTGCCAAAGCAGCCATAACTGCAACTTTTGTTAATTTCATTACTAACAACTCCTATCTCTATACAACCTACACTCTAATACATTGACTGCATGAGCAACTACTGTTTCATGTCCAGTCAGGGAATGTAGCATCTGCTAATGGGCAAACATATTGTCATCAAATATACTTTTATTATACTAAAAATTAAGAGATTTATCAATTCTGCTCGTCTTATCAATAATGCGGCAACTTGTATAATTTCTTATACCTAATATACCTCATCAATATAAGTACTAAGTGAACAGCAATTTTTCTTAGTCATTTTCAGTTAAAAGTATATCTAATATCTATTACTGCCATATCCTCCACTCTTACCGTCTTACTATTAGCAAGCTTACCTTTTATCAGGCAGCTTACAAAATCCAATAGCATTAAAATCTATAAGAGTCTCTATGACAATTTACCTATTCTTTATACACTTATCCCATGAATAATTAATGAAATAAGTATAAACTTTTCATAACACAAAAGGCGTACTGCTAAGCAATACGCCTTTTTATTGTATACCTAATTGTGTTTACCCACCGTAAGACTATCCCTCAATAGTCACTTGGTTATCGCAAATTATAATTTACGATATGGTTTTTCACCGATTTCATAGAAGTTGTTACCTTCACTATCGATAACTACAATAGCTGGGAAGTCTTCTACTGTCAATTCTGCCAAAGCTTCTGGTCCTAAATCTTCATAAGCCAATACTTTGTAAGCCTTAATGGATTTAGCAATTAAAGCAGCGGCACCACCAACGGCAGCGAAGTATGTTACACCATTTTTCTTCATGGAATCAACAACTTCTTTAGAACGGGAGCCTTTACCAATCATACCTTTGATGCCCTGATCCAACATTGTTGGTGTGTAAGCATCCATACGACCGGATGTAGTAGGGCCAGCAGAACCGATTGGGTCACCAGGTTTAGCTGGTGTAGGTCCTAAATAATAAACCATTTTGTCGTGCCAATCGATAGGTAATTTTTCACCACGAGCTAATGCTTCAGTCATAACTTTATGAGCAGCATCACGAGCACTATAAATTTTACCAGTAATCAATACGCTGTCGCCAGCTTTTAATGTTCTGGATACTTCTTCCGTAAACGGAGTTGTAATGCGAATTGTTTTTGCTTCAGCCATTGTACATATCCTCCCTATAAATTACAATACTTTTTCTGCATGACGGCATGCATGGCAGCAGATAGTTACTGCAACAGGAAGACCGGCAATATGAGTCGGGCCCCATTCGATGTTTACAGCTAATGCTGTTGTAGTACCACCTAATTGCGGACCAACACCCGTTTTATTAATCATTTCTAATAATTCTTCTTCTAATTTTGCATATTCAGGCATAGCATTGCGTTCTTCTAATGGACGAAGCAAAGCAACCTTAGACATGTAAGCAGCTTTATCCATCGTACCACCGATACCAATACCAACTACCATTGGAGGGCAAGGGTTAGGACCTGCATGTTCAATGATTTCCATAACAGCCTTTTTAACACCTTCAACACCATCAGCTGGTACCAACATAGCTACGTCAGATTTGTTTTCACTACCGAAGCCTTTTAATTCAACGTCGATTTTAACTTTGTCGCCAGGAACAATCTTAGTGTAGATAATAGCTGGTGTATTGTTCTGCGTATTCTTACGGTTGAACAATGGTTCAGCAACGACGGATTTACGTAAGTAACCTTCTACGTAACCTTTAGCAACGCCGGCGTTAATAGCTTCTTCTAAGTCGCCGCCTTCTAAATGTACGTCTTGGCCAACTTCAACGAATACGATTGTCATACCAGTATCTTGGCAATATGGACGATCTTCATCGCGTGCGATTTCTGCATTCTTAATGATTTGGTCTAATACAACGCAACCTACTGGAGATTCTTCCGTTTGTCTACCTTTTTTCAATGCTTCATACACATCTTTTGGTAAATAGTAAGCGGCATCTTTGCACAACTGCGCAACTGTTTCTGTAATGTCCTTAACATTAATTGTACGCAAAATAATCCCTCCTCAATACACTACCTCATACCATAATGAGATATTTCATGCTTAAATAGTAGCACATATTCTCACCGTCTTCAAATATGTGCTATACCGTTTAGGCAAAGGTTTTGCGCCATTGAATAAAGTTATCATTTACACAATGTTAAGCATTCTATCATGCCACTCCATTACCATTATCAGATACTTTATACCACAAAGCACTCTGTGCTTATCACAGAGTGCCTTCACCGCAGGTGACCATCTTTCGAGCGAATGTACAGAGTGCTTCCATCAATTACACTCTTGCAAAGTCCTTGCGTGTCATACTACGGAGCCCCTTCTTCTATTGTTAGAAGCTTTATGTCACGAAGTGCTCTGCACTTCTCATAGAATGCCTTCACCGCAAGTAACCATCTCTCGAGAGAATGTACAGAGTACTTCCATACCCTGCTCCCATATATGTAATATAACCGCAAGTAATTGAAATTCTGTCGCAATTAACTTTTATTTTTCAAGATAAACACCTTCGCCTAACCCTCTCCACTACAAATAGCACAAAAAAAGAGACACCACTCACAAACCGCGTACATACGCGATTTATAAGGAGTGCCTCCCAGCATATCTATTACTATCTATACGGTATATAAATCATAATATGCAAAAGTGTAAACCCTAACGCTTACGGTATACTATAGGCGCCCGCCACAAATAACGGAAGGGAATACTCAAACAATGCACCAAGCGAGTAAAGGGGAACAAGATAGCCACCGTCATCCACGAGAGCATGTGAATCTTAAAAATAAGTGGGATATGTAACATCAAACCTGGTTGTGGATCAAAATATAAAAGTCCACGGAACCAAGGGCCGATAAAGAGACGATAATTAAAAGCTCCATCGGCATTAGATAAGGTCCCTGTAATCCCCGTTAGAATCGTAATCCCTAAGAAGAAATATAACCACTTATCCATTGTAGACGTATTCGCTTTCAAATAGGCAGCCGAACCAGATAAGAACCGCCGCCACATCAAATAAAAGAAAGCTAATACCAAGAGGATACCGGCTGGTGCCCCAGCCATAAGAGCCATATCATGGTACTGAGTTTCTGACATACCCAAAGATTCCGTTACAATCTGTGGAATCAAGATACCCATAACGTGACCGCCAATAACACATAAAAGTGCAAAATGAAAAATTGGTTCGCCCCACTTAGCATGCTTTTTATCTAAAAACTCACTGGACTTCGTTGTCCAATTCCGTTCCGACACTACATACCTAACAATCGTCCCTACAATCAAAAAGGTAAAGGCAATATAGGGAAGACCGCCCCATACGAAATCACTCATACACTTTCACGCTCCTCTCTACCTGCCACACTCAAGATGGCATCCAATATAAAGGCCTGCACCTGCTTGGCATCAATTAAACGCTGTCGCAAAATTTCCAGTTTATCCTTAGCATAATCCAAAATGCGTTTCCGTTCTTCTGGTGATACGGTCGCTGCTAATTCTAAAACAGCTGGCAAATAATCAGGCAGTTCTTTTTCTACGTCAAACCCATTATCTAAGAAAAACTGCTTATAAGCTAAGAGCTGATCTGCCTGTTGTCCTTCATTAGATCGATTATAAGCAGCCAAATACAAATGCGTATTGCCACTAAAATCAAAGACACGAACAAATTCATCTTCATACTCAGCAGGGTCTTCCCCTTCAATATAGGCAATCACATCGGACAACGTTTCTTTCAGCTGCGTCTGTTTTACCTTCTGTAATTCGTCCTTTACTGCGGGTAAATAGGACTGCCACTCCGCATCCGGATAACTCAATAAATAAGCACATATATGAAGGAGTAAGGATTCTTCACTCACTGAAAGCATCCCCCTTCACAACCTGGAAAGCCATCTGCTCCTTGCAAGACTTCTTTATCCTCACGACTTACATTATTACCTGTTGGAATATTGAAACGATCTCTGTACTTAGCGATACTTAAAAGGCGGAACATATCGTACAAGGTATTTTCACCATAAATCGTATCATACTGTGCTGTCGATTTCTTCGTTTCACGTAAACGCATATAGCCACGAACATCCAACAACTTACGAAGAATACGACGAATGACATCTTCATTACCAGCCGAGAGCAATTGAGCCATATAAGCAATTGGAATACGCATTGATAGCGTATCTGGGAATTCCGTCTGTGCCTCCATACGGCGAAGAATTGGACTCATTGGCGGAATGTACCATACCATAGGAACCGTCCGATATTCTGCATGTAAAGGTAAGGCAATCTGCCATTCCTTAACCAAACGATACACAGGTGAGTCCTGAGCAGCGGCTATCCATTGATCAGGAATACCTTGTTTCTTGGCCTCTTCTACAACGGCTGGGTCGTTCGGATCAAGTAATACATCCAGCATCTTTCCATAAATGTCTTGTGGATTTTCTGTATGTGTTACTTCATCAACTTTATCCATATCGTAAAAGAGAACGCCCATATAGCGAATCCGGCCTACACAGGTTTCGGAGCAAATCGTTGGCAAGCCATTTTCTACTCGAGGATAACAGAAGATACACTTTTCTGCCTTGTTCGTTTCCCAGTTATAAAATACTTTCTTATAAGGGCAAGACGGAATGCAGTGACGCCAGCCACGACAAATATCCTGAGATACTAGAACAACCCCATCTTCATCACGCTTGTAAATAGCCCCTGATGGACAAGCTCCTACGCAAGCTGGATTTAAGCAGTGATTACACAAACGTGGCAAATACTTCATAAAGATGTCGTGAAAATCCATCGTAATTTCTTCTTCCATCTTCTTAAAGTTTTCATCACTGCGAGCAGAATCGCCACCAGCCAAATCATCATCCCAGTTAGGACCCCAAGTCACTTCCATTCGTTCATTAGTTACCAAAGAACGAGGGCGCGCTACGGGTTGATGATTTTTACGTTTGGAATGAATCAAGGTTTCATAGTCATACGTCCAAGGTTCAAAATAATCCTTTAACTCTGGTTGCTGCGGATGGTAGAACAATTTAGCCAACCGCGTTGTCTTGGAACCGGTAGCTAGTTCTAACTTACCATTATTAAGAACCCAACCGCCCTTCCATTTATTTTGATCTTCCCAGTGTTTAGGATAGCCTACGCCTGGGCGGGTTTCTACGTTATTAAAATACATGTATTCCGCACCACGACGCTTAGTCCATGCATTTTTACATGTAATGGAGCAGGTGTGGCATCCGATACACTTATCCAAATTGAGAGCCATTGAGACTTGTGCTTTAATCTTCAAGCCAATCAACCTCCTTCATCTTACGAACGACAACAAAAATATCACGTTGGTTACCCGTTGGTCCATAGTAGTTAAATCCATAACTCAACTGACCATACCCACCAATCATATGGGTTGGTTTTACATGAATATGGGTTGGCGTATTATGGGTACCACCACGCGTCTTAGATAGTTTCGTTCCTGGTACGTTAATGTGACGATCCTGCGAATGATACATGTAAACAGAGCCACGTGGAATACGCGGTGTAACAACGGCCCGCGCTGCAACAACACCGTTACGATTGTAAATTTCCATGAAATCATTATCCTTCACATTGATTTCAGCCGCATCATCTTCATTAATCCAAACGGTCTGGCCCCCACGGAAGAGAGTTAACATCTGCAAGGAATCAAAATACATACTATGAATAGACCACTTACTATGCGGTGTTAAGAATTTAAGGGTAATTTCTGGTGACCCATCAGAGAAGTGATTGTCATTGAGCGGTGCATAATCCAATAATGGTTTATAGGTTGGCAATTGTTCGCCCCATTCCCGCATCATTTCATGGTCCAGATAGAAGGACTGACGGCCTGTCACCGTACGGAATGGCACTAAATACTCAATATTATTGGTAAATGGCGTATAGCGGCGACCATCCTTACCATTGCCAGTAAAGATTGGCGTTCCCAAGCTGCGGCGCGGTTGAATGATAGCATCATCTAAGGTAATACGGTCTCCTTGACGACCGGCTAAGCCATCTTTTAATTCCGGCATACCCGTTGCTTCCACTGCATTTTCCCAAGCCTTTTGAGCCACCGCCCCATTACTTGCCGAAGACAAAGTTAATACCGCTTCACAAGCCTGCGTATCCTTGGCAATAGACGGACGACCATAACCAATTTGTTTCTTATCCTCAATGATGCCATTACGATGTTTCAATTCTTCGTACTGGTCAGATACATCAAAGGAAATGCCATGGGCACCTAAGCGACCATGTTCTAAATTTGGTCCTAAAGAAATCTGTTTTTCATAAATCTTCGTATAGTCACGGTTAACTTCGACCAACTGTGGCATCGTCTTACCTGGTATTGGTTCACATTCGCCCTTCTTCCAATCGTGAATCTGCCCAAATGGCTGTGCCGTTTCCTGTTCCGAATCATGGCCTAGTGGTACCGCTACCATATCCTTATAAACTGGCAAATTAGCTTCTTTGGCAATGCGAGATACGGCCTTACCTAAAGTTTTAAATATTTCCCAGTCAGTACGCGATTCCCATCCTGGGCTAACGGCTGGATTAAAAGTATGAATAAATGGATGCATATCCGTAGAAGACAAGTCATTCTTTTCATACCAAGTAGCTGTTGGAAGTACCACATCCGAGTACAAAGCGGACCCAGCCATACGGAAATCTAAATCGACAAGTAAGTCCAACTTACCAATTGGTTCATCTCGCAATTTTAATTCTGTTGGCGTTACTGGCGATTGTTCTTCTTCAAAAAGACCATTCTTAGTACCTAACAAGTATTTTAAGAAATATTCATGCCCCTTGGAGGAGTTAGTAATCAAATTAGATCGCCAAACAATTAAGTTACGCGGGAAATTTTCCGGTGCATCTGGATCTTCTAAGGCAAACTTCATATCCCCCGTCTTAAGCTGATTAACAGCAAACTGCTTCACCGCATCAAAATCCTTACAGCCCGCTTTTTCTGCTTCATCACGAATCTGCTGTCCACTCTTATTAAATGTCGGATAGGAGGGCAGCCAACCAAGTCGTGCCGCTAAAACATTATAGTCTGCGGAATGGCGATAGCGTGGTTCGACTAATGGTGATACTAAATCTTTCGTATCGATTGCATCGGAACGCCACTGGTCTGTTGCAAAATAGAAGAAGGACGTCGACTGCTGCAAGCGAGGTGCTGGATTCCAGTCTTTTGCTGTCATAACCGCATTCCAACCTTCGGCTGGACGCAATTTTTCCTGTCCTACATAATGAGCCCAGCCGCCGCCATTACGACCTTCACAACCACAGAAAAGAACTAAGTTCAAAACTGTACGATAAATAATATCCGCATGGTACCAGTGATTAATACCAGCCCCCATGATAATCATAGACCGACCGTCTGTTTCAATAGCATTATCGGCAAATTCACGAGCTGTATGAATCACGATGTCCGACTTCACACCCGTGTATTTTTCCTGCCAAGCTGGAGTAAACGGAATATCATCTTCATAAGAAGCAGCCGCTTCACCGCCAAGGCCTCGATCAATACCATAGTTTGCCATAACTAAATCAAAGACCGTTGTTACATAAATACGCTGCCCATTAGCCAAGGTAATAGCCCGTACTGGAATATTGCGTTCTAAGACCTTCTTATCTCCATCTAAATGTCCAAAGAATGGGAAGGCCGCTGTTACCACATCATCTGCACTATTAATTAAGGACAATAGCGGTTCAAAACGATGGCCTGTATCACTGTTAATGTTCTGTAAGTTCCATTTGCCTTTTTCGGACCAACGATGCCCCATAGTGCCGTTTGGTACAACTGGTTTATTCGTTGCTTCATCCATCATATAGAACTTAAATTCACAGTGCTTATCCGTTCGGCCCATATCAGCACCTGTCAAGAAACGACCTGGCTCATAATGACCGTCTTTTTCTTCCAAAGTAACAAGGAATGGAAAGTCTGTGTATTGTTTTACGTAATCTGTAAAGAACGGTGTCTGTTTGTCTACGTAATATTCTTTTAAGATGACATGCCCCATAGCCATAGCTAAGGCTGCATCAGAACCTGCTTTTACATTTAACCAAGTATCAGCAAAGGTTGTCGATTCTGCATAGTCTGGTGATACAGAAACCACCTTGGTCCCCTTATAACGTACTTCAGCCAAGAAATGCGCATCTGGCGTACGTGTCTGTGGCACATTAGAGCCCCAAGTCATAATATAACCTGCATTATACCAGTCGCTACTTTCTGGTACGTCTGTCTGTTCCCCCCACACTTGTGGACTAGCTGGCGGTAAATCAGCATACCAGTCATAGAAACTTAAGCAGAAGCCACCCATTAAATTTAAAAAGCGTGCCCCTGCTGCATAGCTAAGCATAGATTTAGCTGGGATGGGAGAGAAACCACAGTTACGGTCCGGTCCATATTTCTGCGCCGTATACAGCATAGAAGCGGCTACGATTTCAGAGGCTTCATCCCAAGTGGATCGTACAAAGCCACCCATGCCACGGGCTTCCTTATAGGATTTCATCTTTTTTGGATCACTAGCAATGGATTTCCAAGCTTCTAAGGCATTAGGTGCCTTTTTCTTAGCTTCCCGCCACAACTTAGCTAATTCACCGCGCACGTAAGGATACTTAATGCGAAGTGGACTATACAAATACCAGGAAAAAGACGCGCCACGCGGGCATCCACGTGGTTCAAAATCGGGCATATCTGGACCCGTTGATGGGTAAGAATGACTTTGATTTTCCCAAGTAACAATGCCATTCTTGACAAAAACATTCCAGCAACAAGAGCCCGTACAGTTAACCCCATGGGTAGAATGAACAACTTTGTCATATGACCACCGTTCACGATACATAGATTCCCATTCACGGCCACCCTTATAGGTGTTTACACGGCCATCTGCAGAGTGTTCTTTCGGAGACATATACTTATACTTCTGAAATAATGACTTCATGACTTGCTCCTCCTTAGTATTCTCAGAATACTAACAGATTCTCAAATGCTTAGTGACACTTGTCACATAAAGCGATAGTTTTTTCTCAAAGCTCTCTCACTTTTCTACTAACTCTATACGTACAGCCTTTTACCACTCATCTCGCAAGAGTTCAAAAGTATTCTTTTCGTAATCAATTAGGCCCTCTTTACGCATACGGCTCAATTCTCTTGTTAAGGCGCTGCGGTCAGCGCAGAGAAATTCGCCTAAGCCAACACGGCCAATAGGAATCTCAAACTTCTTAGTCCCCCGTCGTTTCGATTCCATCCAAAAATAAGTAAGCAACTTTTCTCTTAGTGACCGTTTGGATAAAATGATTAATTTCTGCATCAATCGCACATTCTTGTCGGCCAGCATACTCATTAAGTTTTCCATAAATTTAGTCTGCATCAGTTCTTTAAAACTAGACAAGCGGCTTAACTCTTTAAACGGAATACACAAGCTGCGTACATCCGTAGCCGCATAAAAATTAACAACCGACACGGCATCTGACCGCACCGCAAAGGATTCCCCGAAGAGTTGATTCTTTCTAAGAAATAACAAAATCGTTTTGTTGCCCCACACATCTTCACTTTCCATATGTACGGTACCTTCTAAAATCAGGCTAATAGAGCGCACTTCATCTTCTGACAAAGAAATATAGCTGCCCTTTTTATAGGTCTTGCCATAACTACCCGTCTTGCGCATAAATTCTTGAAACTGCTCTGCTGTTACGTCTTCAAATAAGTCTAAGTCTTTTACATCCTCAAATGTTACTTTCACCAGTTTCACCTCAATCATTACGTACCCGTTCTTAAAAAAAAATGTTGCATATGTAACATATTTTAACATATTTTTCATCATTTTTATGCCTATTATGAGAATTTAGTATACCCTTTTTACTCTTTTTTCATTTATTTGTAAGCAATAGGTGATACTCATCACAGATTTTTGTTGCTTTTATCGCTATACTACTCACGAATTTATTATATGGGGCACGTGTCTATTATTTTTATTTATGAGCCCCAACAAAGGAGTTGTTCTTATGGATAAGGAAATGAATTATTCATCCCGCAAGGAAATCCTTGCCAACTGGCAGCCAGACAATGAAGTCTTCTGGAACAAATATGGTAAAAAAATTGCCAACCAGAACTTAACCGTCTCTACCATTGCATTAACATTGTCTTTCTGTATTTGGGTTTTATGGGCTACTATCGCAGCGCATCTTAACAGCATTGGTTTCCATTTCACAGTTGACCAATTATTTACTTTAGCTGCTTTCCCTGGCTTATTTGGTGCCACCTTCCGTTTCTTATACACCTACATGCCCTCTATCTTTGGTGGTAAAAACTGGACCTTCTTTTGCACAGCTATCCTATTAATTCCATTATTTGGTTTAGGAGCGGCTATTAAAGATCCAGCTACCCCTTACTCTGTATTCTGCATTTATTTAGCCCTCATTGGCTTAGCTGGCTCTAACTTCTCTTCGTCAGTAGCTAATATCGGCTCTTTCTTCCCTATGAATAAACGAGGTACGGCTCTTGGTATCAACGCCGGCATCGGTAACCTAGGTGTATCCGTCGTTTACTTTGTAGCTCCTTTTGTTATTGGCACCGCTTTGTTCGCCCCTCTCTTCGGCGGCCCAGAAACAGCCTCTAATGGTAAACTCTGGTTTTTACAAAACGCTGTATATATTTGGATTATTCCAACCATCATCATTCTTGGTTTAATCTTAAAATACATGGACAACCTACCAATTAAACGGCAAAGTGCTAAAGGTCTATTCTCCATGTTCAGCAATAAACATACTTGGATCTTAAGCCTCATCTATACATGTGGTTTCGGTGCCTTCATTGGTTACTCTGCCGCATTAAGCTTACTTGTTAACAAAGAATTTCCTGAAGTATCCTTCGCTTTTGCCGCCTTTATTGGACCGTTTATCGGCGCTGGCATTCGCCCTGTTGGCGGCTGGATTTCTGATAAAATCGACAATGGGTCTATTGTAACCTTCTGGTCTCTTATCGGCATGTTCTTCGGTGGCATTGGTGTATTGTGGGGTATCGATATTCACAACTTTGCCTTGTTCTTCGGTTCTTTCTTGTTCTTATTCTTAATGACAGGTTTTGAAACAGGCGCTTCCTTCCGTATGATGCCTCATATCTATTCAGATAAAGCACAAGCATCCTTAATCACTGGCTTTACTGGCGCTGTTGGTGCTTACGGTGCCTTCTTTATTCCAAAATTATTTGGTTGGGCTTATGCGTCTTATAATAACGTCGCACCAGCCTTTTATATCTTAATTGCCTTTACCTTTGTAACAATCTTGTTCACATGGTTCTTCTATTCACGTAAGAATAGCGGCATTAAGTGCTAATAATTAAAAACACATATATATAAAAAATGATGCCTACATCTCAGGAGCTAACACTATCTAAGGCTCCTTATGAGATGTAGGCATCATTTTTTACTTTCCCCTTTTTAGCCTGTTGCACCTAACACGCCGTATTTTAAGTATTCAGTTTATCAAATAACAAGAAAGGGTGGGCTATATATCTAGCAATTTATTTAGACTCTCCATTTCCTGTCTCAGAAAGACCTTTCTTTGCTTCATCCTTTACCTTTTTTGACTCGTCTTTAAGGACTGCAAATCGTTGCATTAAACCCTTGGTTGATGTATAGATACAGTAAAAGACAACAACAGATCCAATTAAGACAAAAACAACAGTTGTCGAGGTTAGTTGCTGTGCTCTAAGCATAGCTAATACATAGAAAAATAGGGCTACCATGGTAATCATATAACTAATACAAAAACGACAAGCTGTATCAATAGCCCGATTAGTTGCAGCCTGTCCCTTATAAATATAAATGTATAAGGCGCTCACAATAAAGCTGCCAATTAAGATACAACCAACCAATTCATCTGGTCCCTGTTGATAAAACAAGACAGCGATAGCTGCATAGCAAAGGACAAGCACCCATTCGACAGCTTTCCCTAATCCATGTTTTTGCGGTACTTGCACCTTTTTCTTACGATTTATCTTTTTCTTCTTCATGTTCCCTTACTGACTCCTTTTGAAAAAACTCTTTAGCTTCTTTTAACTGTCCTGTCTGACAGGTAACATATAAATCATCACCAGCTTCTAAAACCGTCTGCGATTGCGGCACTATATGCTGTCCCTGTCTGGAAATACTTACTAAGCTAGCACTTTTAGGCATAACAATATCCTGTAATGCCTTCCCTACCAAGGGACTAACTACTGGCAAATGGCATTGGAAAAAAGTCTGTTCCATTTCTATTTCACTGCGTGGTTTTATCATAAGGCCTAACAAGGAATCATATACCGGTGGTTCCTTCATTAAATCAGCTACCAAATAAGCAACAATTGCCACAGTACCTACCTGATAAATACTGAAGAAACTATTTGTCATTTCTAATACTAACATAATGGCTAACAAAGGAGTACGCATAGCTGCCGCTAACACACCACTCATAGCACAAATAACAATATTAGCCTGATATACATTAGTTACTAAACCAAACTCGTGGAAAAGGCCATGCGTAAACGCCCCTACAGACGCTCCAATAACTAACATAGGGAGAAAAATACCGCCTTGTATACCACTGCCAAAGCAAAAGGCAGTAAGTAAAATTTTACCAACAACAATGCCTAACAAAATCCATAAGGCATAATGACCATACGCTAGCTCTCCAACTAAAGAATTACCTCCGCCTAATAAAAGCTGTGAATCAAGGCCAATCAAGGTCACCACTAAGAAGGTCATTATGATTTTACCATTCAGTCCCATAGGTAAGTAAGAAAACAAGCGTTTAAAAAGTAAAATCGATTTATTAAAGGCGACGCCAACTACTCCCGAAATAAGACCAACACCAATCAACTGATAAAAATAGTGAAGGGGCAAACCATCCACCACAGTAAAACCTAAAGATGGTTGCAATCCGAAGATCGTACTAGTTACAAAATTAGAGGCAATTGTCGCCGTAAAAGTTGGAATAACTAGCAAGGGATAAAAGCTTTTATGAACCTCTTCAAAAGCAAAAATAGCGCCTGACACCGGCGCACTAAAAGCCGCCGTCAAACCAGCGGCCGCTCCTGCCGACATAAGTAAGCGTTGCTCCTGCCTAGGTGAATGCAATAAATAGGAAATGATTTTTCCTGCCGCGCCCCCTAACTGTACAGATGGGCCTTCGCGACCTACCGAAAAACCACAAATACCATTCAATACACCACCAATATATTTAGAAATCAAAGTTCGATGAGGCTTCGTATCATTCATAACGCCTAGCATTTCCCCTTCAATCTGTGGAATCCCTGAACCACCAGATAAAGGAGCCCATTTCAAAAGGCGGGCACAAGCCCACCCAAAAACCACCATAGCAACTAGCCAAATTCCTAAAGTCAAAGGCGTCAACTGATTCATAATGATATGACGATAATCCTCACCTGCCATAATCCAGTAGCGGAAAGTCGCCCCGAAAAAACCAGCCACGGCTCCTACTAACACACCAATCACCGACATGCGAATAATCAGCGTACTATCAATTTCATTCATTTGGCTATTCTGCCGTAATCTCTTAAAAAAAGGCATACGCCCTTTCTGTTCCTGCAACAACATCTTAATCCCTATTTAAAATACCACTAACCATATAGCTCCAAGTCACGAAGCGCTTAATGTCTCTTACAAACGTCTTTCAAGCGTAGCGAAGAATGAAGCCTCATAAATCTATCAGCATACTTCCATTATATCCTTGCTATACCCATATGGCTCTAAGTCACGAAGCACCTAATGTTTCTTACGAACGACTTTCGAGCGTAGCGAAAGACGGAGCTTCGTAAGATCATTAGGTGCTTCCGTTCTCTGAGAACCTCCTATTACCTATCGCTTTTTCTTTTTCTTTTTCTTAGCCTTCTTATTCTTAGATGCTTTATTCTTTGCCGCTTTTTTATCTTTTTTAGCCTTTTTCCCCTTCTTTCCTTTCTTTTTACCTCCGCCAAACTCTCTATCCTGCATCTCTACCTGATCAACAGCCAGTTCTTCTTTATCCGCATCCCCTTCATCACTTACAGATGTATCAGCCTGTCCAGCCGTCTTACCTAACTGCTGCGTTAATAATTCCGATTCAGACAAGGCCTTAGCAATCTGTTGATGAGCCTTAGCTATCATCTTACTACCATTTTGTACTGGTGCCGATACATCTTCTGTATTGACCTGTTCTGTATCCGCTTCTTCTTTTTCTTGCGTAGCCAATCCATTAACTGTCGCTTCATGCAAAACCTGTGGAAAACGTTTCTGATACTCCTTAGATTGGACTTCATTAAGCCATACCGTATCATAATCAATCGCATCCGCCCATTGTTCACTGCGTTCCACTTGATCTTCTAAGGTTGCATACACATGTAGGCCTTCCATAACCTCTTGTATGTCCGCAATTTCTTGCCACAGGCTATCTAATAAAGCCACATACTGCCGCCGTTTTTGTGCTTCTCCATAAGCAGCCAAAGTCAGCGGTACTGTTTCCGGTGGAATCTGCGCATCTTGGCCTAATTCTTCTAAAGACGCACAAATCTGTCCATCTTGTTCATACTTACGGCGTAAAGCCCGCCGTACCGAATCAATAACTTGTTGTTCAATTAATCCATGTTCATTATGCATACTATCACTCCTCGCCATACAACTTTTTATTACTCTCTACCTAAGTCACTCATCTTATAAACAGCTACACCCAAGTTACAGCCTAGCCATTTCTTTTCTACCTACAAATGAAAATGCTAACTATACAAGTCTTTCTATATAAATTAGACCAATAAGCCGCTCATTCCTTTTATAAATAACCAAAGCCTGTAGGTAATTCGCTTCATCTTCATTTATCTCCACAGCTATAAAAATAAAAACGAATATCCTCACGTCTTAATCTGTTTTTATTTTAACATGTATTTTATACTCCTGCAGTCATAAGCTTATAAAATGTCAAACCACAAAACTAAAGCTCATTTACCCAGTAAGCTAATTAAGAATTTCTCTATACAAAAGAGGTAGAATCCATTAGGATTCTACCTCTTTTGTAATCTAGGCCTATAGGGCAAAAGACAGCCCTTATAATCTATAAACCGTAATATTCATTTTCTCTATGACTAGGAAAAGCAATACCTTAATAAGCAATCACTTAGAATCGCAAACTAGCAGTAAGCCCTCGTCAATTTAGCCACAACTTCCATTCCCGTACGAATGCTTTCTAGATCAGGGAAGGTATAACTCAAGCGAAAGGATTGACTCGTTAAAGATCCATCCGTAGCGAAGGCCGCTCCAGGCACTATCCCCACCTTATGTTGCATACAATCTTCGAAAAAGGCCTTACTATCTACCCCATCTGGCATAGTCATCCAGACAAACATGCCGCCTGTCGGATTCGTAAAGGTCACTTTAGAACTGCCATACTGATCATACGTATCCTTCATAACCTTCCATTTCTCTTGGTAGACACGAGCTACCTTAGCAATCTGTTTATCATAATCAATCGTGTCTAACAAATGAGATACAACGCGCTGTGTTACCAAAGGCATCTGCCCATCACAATTATTTTTCAAAACTTGAATAGCCCCAATAACTTCAGCAGGCCCATATAAAAAACCAACTCGTAGCCCTGCCGACAAGGTCTTAGAATAAGAGCCCGCATAAAGAACGCGATTTTCCTTATCAAAGGATTTAAAAGTAGGCACTTCATCCGCAGTAAATCGGATTTCTCCATAAGGATCATCTTCATAAATAAACAAATCATACTCAGAAGCAATCTCATAAATAGCCTGACGCCGTTCTAAAGACATTGTAATTCCTGTTGGATTTTGAAAATTAGGAATCAAATAGATATATTTTCCCTTACCTGATTGCGCCGCTTTTTCTAAATCCTCTGGTATCATCCCATCTTGGTCCATCGCAATGCTTACCGGTACTGCACCCACATTACGTACCGCATTAATAGCACTCGTAAACGTATACGCATCCATATAGACTTCATCACCAGCTTGGCAAACCGTTCTAGGTACTAAACCCAAATCTTGTCCTGCCCCAATAGAAAGCAACAAAGCCTGCCCCTCTTTAGGCATATGCCGCTTAGTAAGCAAACGCTGTAAAGTTTGTTCTCTTAGATGATCATCCCCCATCATGGGTCCATATTGTAAAAGCTCCATAGGCTTGTCATGAACTACCGCATCAAAAGCCGCCTGAATGTCCTTAACGGGAATCGCTTCTGGCGCTGGATTGCCAATACCGAAACTAATAAAACCAGGAATTCCCGCGCCTCGTTCAAAAACTTCTCTAATAAAATTAGGCCCCTTCAATACGGCATGGGCCGGCAATGAAAAACTCATACATATCTCCCTCTCTAAATAACTTAACTCTCAAGCAAGCCAACTTTACTTACGCTCTAAGGAATACAGCTTTATATAGATACGGCTTTTATAGATCCTTATAAAGTTACCTGCTACCTTATAGAACTCATTTATTTTTTTACCACTGGCAAAGTATGACTTGCCTCCGGCATAACTGTAATCGAAAAATCATTTCGTCCTAGAATTTCTTTAGCTCGACTCATAGCCTTATCTAAACTATCTACCATTTCAACGCCAAACTTCTTATCCAATGGAAGATTTTTCTTATTCGTTACTAAAATATGATGCTTCTTTTCAAAGTAAGTACGCATCAAGAAAGAAGCAAACCCCGGTACCGTAAAGGCCTTACGTAAGGCCACTTCATGGTCATAAACGCTAGGATGAGCAAACCAACCGACAAAATCGCCTGGTTCTTCGATATCCTCTAAATCCATAAGTAAAATAACGACGCCCCCATCACGACACGCTTTAACGGCATTATCTTGGGTTTTAACACCTTGATATAAATTTATATCCATAGGAAAACCACCAGCTGAAGCAACAACGCAATCCGCCTGTTTCTGAATCGGTACTTCATACATAGCTTTAACTAGCTGTGTCCCCTTTAACCACGCTTCTTTTAAATCGCCTCCAACAAAGGCTGCCGGTTTGCCTTCCGCATTAGCCACCACATTGATTAAAAAATCAGGCTTAGCCGCTAAGGCATGTTCCATTTGGTCATCATGCATACGATTGGTCGTAATATTACCACTAACGATTTCTGGTCGACAACCGCCGCCCACTTCTTCTGTTAAACATAAGCAGTGATTCTTCTGTATAGCTTCATAAGAAGAAATACCTGGCATAACCGCCTTACGACCACCGCCAAAACCTGCAATCAAGTGAAAAACAATACCACCTGTCAAAATTAAACGGTCTGCCTTAAGAGCGACTTCGTTTAACTCAATCGGTACACCATGAGACGTTTCGCCTATATGCACATAATTACAATCTTTATTAATAGCACTGCTTGATTTAATCGCTACACGATTGACTACCTCTTGACCAAATTCTTTAACATTTTCTACCCCTGTCTGTAAGCGATGCGAACCATACGCAACTAATAAGGTAATATCCTTATCTTTAACACCCAGAGCATTTAAATAATCCAACAAAACTGGTAAAAATAGATCATAACGAATCCACGCCCGTGTGATGTCTGATACGACAACGCATACTGTTTCACCCGCTTTTACAATCTCCCGCAAAGGTTTCGAAGCCGTTGGATGATCTAATACGTCCAAAACAGCTTGCTTTATGTCTTGTAAAGACGGATACTCTTTACCTTCTACTACATCAATAATCTGTTTTTCTGGTATCTGTACTGTTTGGCTGCCATGCCCACAAGCTAGTGTAAATGTTTTCATATCTATCTCTCCCTTTTGTAACTCTCTTCGTCTCGTCGGTCGTCGTTGCAGCCGATTACGCTGCCACAAGGACCCTCTCATCACAATATTATCGCCAAAGCGATGTTCTAACTGATCTATCGTTTCTGTTAACTGATGCCGTTCCTCTTCATGAGAAAACAAAGATTCCTGTACAAGCGTCTTATCAAAGCCACTCACCGTCACCCCTAGTAATCGTACAGGCTTTATGCGATGTACCTTTTGATACAATTGCTGGATCGCTTCATAGATAGTTTCTTCCTCATCTGTTGGGTAATCAATCTGCTTTTGCCTAGTGAAGGTAGAAAAATCATTATAACGAATCTTAATCGTCACGGTATGGCCCTTAAGCCCCTTTCGTCGCAGTCGTTTTCCTACGCGGTGAGCAAAATAATGCCACTCCCCATCAATAACCTCTTCATCATCTAGGTCTTCTTCATAAGTCTCTTCATTACCGACCGACTGCAAGGTGCGTTCATATTCAATAGGCCGCTCATCAATCCCCTTAGCCATGAGATATAAGCGCTCCGCCCATTTACCGCAAATCGTTTGCAAGGCTGTAGCATTTGTAAGTTTTGCTATATCTCCAATAGTGTAAAAGCCAGCCTCTTTCAATCGCTTCTCTGTCTGCTTACCTACGCCCCATAAGCGCTTGACAGGCAGAGGAGCAATCATCTCTGCCTCTTTACCATAAGGAATAACAACTAAGCCATCTGGTTTTTTCCAATCTGACGCGAGTTTTGCTAAAAACTTATTGGGCGCTAGACCCACAGAAATGATTAAATCTGTTTTAGCTAAAACTTTTTCCTTAAACTCACGCCCTAAAGCATAAGGTCCACTATAGCGACCCGTTAAGGCCGTAATATCCAAAAAGGCTTCATCCAAGGAAATGGGTTCAATGTAAGGAGAATAAGCCTCCATCACTTCATGAACCTGCCGTGACACCTCCTGATAACGTTCAAATCTAGGCCACAGATAAATACCATTAGGACATAAGCGCTTAGCCTTAGCCATGCTCATAGCGGAATGCACCCCGTAAGCACGTGCCTCATAAGAAGCTGTTGCTACAACGCCCCTAGCAGAAAGGCCGCCTACAATAACTGGGCGGCCTTTATATTCTGGAAAATCATGCTGTTCTACAGACGCGAAAAAGGCATCCATATCCACATGCATAATCCAACGTCTCATAGAAACTCCGTTTTCTCTTTGTCCTCTATACGACAATATTTAATCTGTGCACAAATGCATTCTTTTTTATGCTGATATAAATCAGGAATTACACTTAAGATTTCCTGAAACGTCTCTTCATTAATAGAATACATAGTCCACAAACCATTTCGCTTAGACTTTACCACACCCGCATCTAATAAGATTTTCATATGATAACTCAAAGTTGATTGAGATAAATCAAAACTAGATAAAATATCACAGGCACATAACTCGTTACAAGACAACATATCTATAATATGCAATCTTGTTTCATCCGATAAGGCCTTGAAAATAGCAGCTAATCGCGCATATGAAAGTTCCATTCTAATAACTCCTCTTACAATATGTTTGATACCTCTCACTACAATATTCTTACATTATAGCCTATTTTCTACTGTTTATCTAATTTTTTCTATCCATACCTGCTGTGCCTACTATTTAATTCTATAAATCCAACCTTCTGGTGCTTCTATATTACCCATCTGAATATCTGTCAAAGTCTGGTATAACTTACTAATAACAGGGCCGGCCTTTTCCATCCCATTAGAGAAAGTAATTTCCTTACCATGGTCATTAATTAACCCAATTGGTGAAATAACAGCAGCTGTACCACATAAGCCGGCTTCAGCAAAATGAGGTACCTCGCTAAATAATACTTCTCGTTCCGTTACTTTCAAATGTAAATAATGTTGGGCTACATAAGCAATGGACCGACGAGTAACAGATGGCAAAATACTATCTGATTTAGGAATAACTAAGTTGCCATCCTTATCAACAAAGATAATATTAGCGCCACCCGCTTCTTCTACCTTTGTCCGCGTAGCTGGATCCAAATATAAATTTTCTGCAAAGCCTTCCGCATGAGCTGTCACATTAGCATGTAAACTCATAGCATAATTCAAGCCCGCCTTGATATGGCCTGTCCCACGAGGCGCTGCACGGTCAAAATCACTAATCTTAATAGCGATTGGCTTAGCGCCGCCCTTATAATAGGGACCTACTGGCGTTGCAAAAATACGGAACTGATATTCATCCGCTGGCTTAACACCAATAACCTCCCCAGTGGCAAACATAACTGGACGAATATACAAGGTAGCACCACTACCATAAGGTGGCACCCAGTCAATATTGGCTTCTACCACCTGTTTTACAGCCTCTACAAAACGGTCTTTAGGAAACGATGGCATCTCTAATCGTTTTGCCGTATTATACATGCGTTCTGCATTCAAATCTGGACGGAATATAACAATATGTCCCTCTTTCGTTGTATACGCCTTTAATCCTTCAAAACATTCCTGTGCATAATGGAGAACGCCAGCATCTTCAGAAATAATAACCTTATTATCCGTCGTTAAAACGCCATCATCCCACTTGCCATCTTTATAATTAGACACATACCGTTTATCTGTCTTTCGATATTCAAACCCAATATTACCCCAATCCAAGTCTTTTGCCATTTTTGGTCACTCCCATCTATATTCTCTCTAATAAAGTATATTAATATCTAATATATTACTCTTTACAGTGGACAACTGTCAACTGTAAAAGTATTAATAGGAGTAACAAGAAAATATTCAAACCACTGTATCACCAAGTATCATAACGATATAATAGAAACCATAAATCAAGAAGCACCTATTGTCTCTTCAAAACGACTTGCAGAGCATAGCGAAGAACGAAGCTTTTGAAGACCATTAAATGCTTCCGTACACTGTGCCTATACTTATTCATTAGAAGCTTTAAATCACGAAGTACCTAATGTCTCTTCAAAGCGTCTTGCGGAGCGTAGCAGAGGACGGAGCTTTTGAAGACCATTAGGTGCTTCCGTTCCCTGTACAAAGCAAAAAAAGAAGCGGCCATTTAATCGACCACTTCTTATAGATAGTTTTATTCTATTTTACTTTTTTAGCCTTAATAACCGCATCAATAAAGCCCTTGAACAATGGATGCGGATTCGTTGGACGAGATTTCAATTCCGGATGAAACTGTACCCCTACAAACCAAGGATGATCTGGTACCTCAATACATTCAACTAGACGCTCATCTGGTGATGTCCCGCTAATCACTAAGCCCGCATCTGTCAAACGTTGACGGAACTCATTATTAAATTCATAACGATGACGATGACGTTCATAAATCAAATCTTCATTATAAGCTTCACAAACCTTAGTACCTGTTGCTGTCTTGCATGGATATAAACCTAGACGCATAGTACCACCCTTTTTATCTACATCCACCTGATCAGCCATCAAATCAATAACCGGATATTTAGTTTCTGCATCAAATTCTGTTGAATTAGCCCCTTCAAGACCAGCTACGTGGCGAGCAAATTCCATAACCGCTGTCTGCATACCTAAGCACAAACCAAAATAAGGCACCTTATTTTCACGCGCATATTGAATCGTCTTAATCTTGCCTTCAACGCCGCGATAGCCAAAGCCCCCTGGGACAATAATTCCGTCTACATCCTTATAAATATCTTCGACCTTGATTCCTGGTGCTTCCACTTCTTCTGAATCTACCCATTTAATATTAACCTTAGTTTCATCAGCTACCCCAGCATGGCTCAAGGCTTCTACTACGCTTAAATACGCATCATGTAAAGCTACATACTTACCAACTAAGGCTACAGTAACTTCCTTCTTTGGATTCAAAATTTTATGAACCATCTTCTTCCAGTCTTCCATGTCTGCTGGACGATCTGGTAAATTCAATTTATTAACTACAATACTGTCTAAGCCTTCATCTTGCATCATCAAAGGCACTTCATAAATCGTACTGCAAGTTTGATTTTCAATAACCGCATCTGGATCAATATCACAGAATAAAGCCAATTTTTCTTTCATTTCATCAGAAATCATCTTTTCTGTACGACAAACAATAATATCTGGCTGAATCCCAATACTACGTAATTCTTTTACACTATGTTGGGTCGGTTTTGTCTTTAACTCACCAGCTGCATTAATGTATGGTACAAGGGTAACATGGATGTATAATACATCATCACGCCCCACTTCTTTTTTGACCTGGCGAATGGCTTCTAAGAAAGGAAGGCTTTCAATATCCCCTACGGTACCGCCAATTTCAGTAATTACAACATCAGCATTATCTTCTTTACCTACGCGATATACATTTTGTTTAATTTCATTAGTAATATGAGGAATAACCTGTACCGTGCTGCCTAAATAATCCCCTTTACGTTCCTTATTAATAACAGACCAATACACCTTACCAGCTGTTACATTGGAACTTTTACCAAGATTAATATCGATAAAGCGTTCATAATGGCCTAAGTCTAAGTCCGTTTCGGCACCATCATCAGTAACAAACACTTCCCCATGCTGATAAGGACTCATCGTACCTGGGTCAATATTAATATATGGATCAAATTTCTGAATCGTTACTTTAAAACCACGATTTTTCAATAATCGGCCTAATGAAGCCGCCGTAATCCCTTTACCTAATGATGATACGACGCCGCCTGTTACAAAAATATACTTAGTTGCCATGATGCCTCCCAGGTACGAACTTATACACACATATATGTATTATATAAAATTTTACTCAAGATATGAAGGGCTACTTCAGCTACATTTTATCTGGTGCTGAAATACCTAGTATACCTAACCCACTCCGAAGGACAAGCCCTACAGCAGTAATTAAGCCTAAGCGAGCTTGCTGTAAATTGGATTCCACACCAATAATACGCCCCTGTTTATAGAATGAATGGAACAAGCCAGCTAACTCATACAGATACCGTGCAATCCGATGAGGCGCCCGATGAGCTGCCGCCACAGAAATTTCTTCTGGGTATTCGCCAATCTTTTTAATCAATTCTAGTTCTCGTTCTGTCGTTAATGGGGTAAAATCTACCTGACTCCAATCTCCTAGAGTCACGCCAGCTTCTTTTACTTGATTAAAAATACTATGAATACGAGCATGCGCATATTGAATATAATAGACGGGATTATCGTTAGACTTAGATGCGGCTAAATTAATATCAAAATCAAGCTGACTATCTAAGGATCGCATCAAGAAGAAGTAACGAGCCGCATCAACACCCACTTCATCTAATAATTCATCTAAAGTAACACTTTCACCAGTCCGCTTAGACATCTTAACCAATTCCCCATCACGGAACAAGGCTACCATTTGCAATAATAAAACAGTCATCTTGTCTGGATCATAGCCCAACAATTGTAAAGCGGCCTTAACGCGAGCTACATACCCATGATGGTCTGCGCCCCAAATATCAATGATTTCCTTAAATCCACGATCACATTTATCTCTATGGTAAGCAATATCAGCTGCTAAATACGTGCCTTCCCCATTATCACGAACAACTACACGATCCTTATCGTCCCCACATTCTGTGGACTTTAACCATAAAGCCCCATCTTTTTCATAAATTTTACCATCAGCCTGTAACTGCTTAATAGCTGCTTGAATTTTGCCTTTATGTAAAGATCGTTCACTAAACCACGTATCAAAATGTACATTAAAACGATTTAAGGTCTTACGAAGGCCGTCTAACTTTTCACATAAAGCATATTCCTTAAAGAAAGGAATCCGTTCTGTTTCTGGCAGACTTAAGAAGAAATCACCTTTCCAATCAATTAAGGCCTGGGCCGTATCAATAATATCCTGTCCATGATAGCCATTTTCTGGGAACTCAGAGGGTTTACCCAATAATTCCATATACCGTGCATTAACAGACAAGGCCATATTATCAATCTGCTTACCTGCATCATTAATATAGTACTCAGCATCTACCTTATATCCATCAGCCCGCAACAAGTTAACCAAAGCACTACCATAAGCCGCGCCCCGGCCATGACCTACATGCAAAAGACCTGTTGGATTAGCACTAACATATTCTACCTGAATGTAATCATCAGGACGTTCCGCTTTTTGACCATACGCTTCGCCAGCTGCCAAGGCTTGCCGCAAAGTATCATAAATAACGTCTGATTTTACAAAAAAGTTAATAAAACCAGCACCAGCTACATCCGTTTTCGTAATATGGTCTTGACTTATATGCTTCAAAATAGCCTGAGCAATATCACGAGGACTCTTATGAGCTACACGAGCGGACTGCATGGCAATATTAGTAGAAAAATCCCCAAATTCTTTTTGTGGTGGCACTTCTAAAACAACGGCTGGATAGGTCCCATCTGGTAATTCCCCAGCTGCCACAGCGCCTTGTATAGCTCTTTCAATATCTTGTTTTAAGATATCTTTAATTTCCATGTGTTGTATCCTCCTTCAAGGTAATATCTAACTGGTTGTAATAGGTCCAATCCCCAGCAATCGATATATCATAACCTAAATGTACATGGCCTACACCATCAACAATATTTGAACTTAATTCATGTGTTTTTACTAGCATATCTAAATCCCCAAAGGGAGTCCTATATAGACTTTCGTGTATCTTATCCATTTCATACACGTGCTTCATATTGACCTTGCCATGACGAATTAAAATAACGGACTTAGGGCTTACCTTAATGGTTGTCCGCACCCCTTCAAGACCGGTTACCTCTGTTTCCTCATAAATAATATACTGAATACCACGCCGTTCATAATAACGACCCATAGACACCAATTCTACAACCTCATCATGGCCAAGTTTATCCCGCTGGGTGCTTTTAACAGAGATAACCACTCGTTTCATTGCTTACCTCCATCTTCTGTATGATTTTCTTGAAAAGCCTTTATTAAAGCTACCTTTTGGTCTCTAACCATTTGTTTTACCTGATATTCCATGGACTGCGCATCCTGTTTGCGGTCAAATGCCGTATACCACACTAACTTAACCGGTCGCCGGCATCTTGTATACTTGGCGCCTCCTGGCCGCAAACCATTATGGGCTTCCACACGAGCCGCTAAGTCAAATGTCCATCCCGTATAAAAAGAACCATCTGCACACTGCACCATATATGTATAGGCTTTTCCTGAATCTGTATCCATGCTACTATCTCTATCCATATATACTATAACGACTATCCTAGACTAACTATTATTTATTCCACAACTGGAAATTATGGCCTACATCCCAGCCACCTTCCGGTTCCACCGTATTAGTATGTTCTGGTACCGAACCATACTTAATAGGCGTAATCGTAATGGATTCAATCGTAATTGGCTGCACTGGGCGGTCAACGCTATCCGTCTGTACGGCATTAATTTTCTTAACCACATCCATGCCGCTAACAACAGTCCCAAAAATAGTATGTTTACCATTAAGCCAAGGTGTTGGCTCTACGGTAATAAAGAACTGTGCATTGCCTGTATTAGGTCCTGCATTAGCCATAGCTAAATACCCTGCACTGTCAAAGTTTAAATTCTTACGAATTTCATCAGGAATATGATATCCAGGACCACCCTTGCCATTATCGCCGCCTTGAATCATAAATCCTTTTATAACACGATGGAAGGTTAAACCATTATAATAACCAGATTCAGCTAATTTATCAAAATTCCGCACCGTAATAGGCACCTGTGTACCATATAGACGCACCTTGATAACACCAGCCGTCGTCGTAATCGTCGCATACTGATCCGGCACTGGCTGAGCTGTATTCGTATCAGCTAAATGCATCTGCCAAGCTGCCCCTACTTGAGAAAAACTAAATGGCACTATTACTACGGCTAATGCCAACATAATTGTAACTATCCATCGCAACTGTTTCATCTATATCTTCTCCTACGCAAAAAGATAAAACCGCTCACAAGTGAGCGGTTTACGCTAATTCATTATAGCATTTATTTAAGAGGTTGACTAGATGAATCTTCCTCCCTACTTGTTATTGTAAAACAACAAATAACAACCTATATCCATCCAAAATGTCGACAAGCTAAATAAATCCCATCTTTATCGCAATCAGCCGTCACATAATCAGCTTCCTTTTTTAAGGCCTCTCTAGCATTTCCCATAGCAATATTCATCCAATCCGAACTAAACATAGACAAATCATTGTAACCATCACCAAAAACAACAGCTCGTTCGGTGGGCATACCATACACCGTTAGCATATGACGTACACCACGAGCCTTGTCCATCGGTTCATATAAAATACAATTATCTCCATAACGAATATATTGGTCTGTTAAAAACTGAAAGTCTTTCCTCTTTTCTTCTTCGGGCGTAATAAAAACATACAATTTGTAAAAATCAGGAAATTCTCTATAATCTATCTTCTTATCATGAATTGTCTTAAAAACATCCCAAGAAGGCGCCCAATCTAAAACGCCCTCATAAGGCGTAAATCGTCTTAATGTATTATCATACGTAACAGCCCACTCAATATGCTTAAGCTCTAACTGCGCAATATAATCAATACATGCCTTATGATCTAAGCCTTCCATAGACTTAATTTCCCAACCTCGCGTAATACTCAACCCGCCATCAGCTATAAAATCAGGTGTCTCTGCCCGCTTAGCAAAGCGCAAAGCATCAACCTGCAAACGTCCCGTAGCCAGTGCCACGAAGTGTCCCTTCCGACGTAATCGTTCCAAGGTGTCCATCGTACTATCTGAAATAACCCCATCTGGCCAAGTAGCCAACGTATTATCTATATCAAAGAAAAAACAATGCTGTTCCACGCTAACCTCCTAGTATAAGGGTGCCCCTTCTTCTTTTCCATCCATTAACTGGAACCGATATACCTGCTTTACTTGCGGATACTTCCTATGATCCACTTCACTAGCAAACATGTCATACGGTCGTATATAAGTCTTCCGTTCTCCGTATAACTGCCGATACACCACATAAGACTCACCCGTCTCCGAATGCGTCGCTACATCGACTACATAATAAAACATGCCCTTAAAGTGCCGATATAAACCACCAATAACTATTTCCTGTGTCATAAACCACCTATACTATTCATCAAACAAACCAAGCAATTACTGTCTATATACAATCATTATACATAAAAAGCGAAATCCCAGGTAAGCCTTTAAGCATATTTTTATTTTCCTCCTTATACGTGAAAGCACGCCCCACATCACTTATCTAACTATATATGAGCATATTCACACATTCTAGAAAACATTCACTGTTCTTTAAAGCGCATAATAAAAAAGCATCTATTTTCTCGTAGGAATCCTTCGCCGAAGGTGACCCGCTCCCAAGGGAATAATAGATGCTCCCCCTATTTAGCTCATAATAATTAAAATAAGCTTTTGTTTCCCGTTAAAGAGCCTTGCGTTAGCATCAGCTGCTCGCAAGGGAAACAAAAGCTTATTCTTAACATGTATATGCGTTTATGTTTATTTCTCTTCATCTAGCACATGTGTATGTTCCTTCCACGTATAGAAGCCCCACGCCACAAGTCCAAAGAATACAGGACCAAACGCCGTCCAGAAGGACGTCATATAATCCCCTGTCCAAATTGGTTCAATAATCGTAAAGATAATTCCTACAGCTACAACCAACCAAACGATTCCTGATACGAGCCAAGTAACCGTCATATTTTTATAAAAAACGAAAGGCCGATCTAAATCCTTTTTCATCTTAAAGAATGGGAAAGCCCCTATTAAGAACAAGTACGGTGTTGATGAGCCAACATTCATCATATCCATTAAAATCGTGTAGAATTCATCAGCTGCTGCGCCACCACTAGCAATAAACAAAATAATCACAGATACAAAAATAACCTGACACCACATAGCAAAAGCAGGCATGCCATGCTTATTTAAAGCCGTTAATTTTTTAGGCAAGACACGAGAGTCACACCCTCCAACAAAAGATTTTATAGGGGAATAACTCATAACAAACGCCGCGCCAATACCGCCAAACACATCACAAAAAGCAGTAATATGGGAGAATATCCGCCCCAATAGCTCTGATGCAGCTAGACTAAGGCCTAAGCCTTTACCTATCTCTAGGCCCAGATTATTAATAACAACATATTCTACATTGGCTAGATTAACATTATCATTGCCAAGAACAGCCGCCCAATTCGTAGAAATCCCGCAAATAAAAATAACTAACACATACAAGACCATCATAATGCCAGCGCCCATCAAAACGCCACGCGGGAAGGTCTTCGATGGATTATCTACATTATCAATAACCCCCGACATTGTTTCCATACCACCATAGGCAAACAAGGCATACACGATAAAGGAAACAACAGCTATCGATGTCATAAAATTAGGATTTGGCGAAATAACTAGATTGGTCACCGTAAAGGGTTCTGCTAATACGCCATGGTGCATAAACAAGATAACTAAAGACACAATTGTGAAGGCTACAGGAATTCCCAAGGTAAAAAAGCCCGCTACCGATGTTACCTTAACAATCCGATCTACCCCGTGTACAGAGATGAAAGTAACTAAAGTTAAGAAAGCCACTTCCAAGATAGCCAAGGTCATATCTGATGACAAACCAAACAAATGCCAAGCTGCTGTTGTATCATGCCCAAATAGCATAGTCGATAAAGCTACCAAAAAATACTGACTTGAGGAGACTAGCCACACAACCCAAGCGGATAGCCAAATAAACGTACCAATAAAGGCTAATTTCTCACCAATTGATCCACGCAGCCAAGAAAATATACCGCCCTTAGCCGCCTTGAAAGAAGCCCCATATTCAGCAAACATTAAGGCTGCTGGAATAAAAAAGAATACCGCTGCAAACAAGTACCAAAGAATACTTGAATACCCCATTTGATAAAAGGCCGTTAATGAATTATTCCATCCAAAAATGGAAGAAAAAATCATCAAAATCAAACCCATTAATGTAATCTTTTTGGCGAGCGTCCCCTTCGCTTCTTTTTCTTCTACCTCTTCTTCTTCGATGTACTTCTCTTCGTCCATAGGATTCAACCTCTTCATATCTATACCGATAATAACAAGTTGATTATAGTACCTTTTAATTAATTAAACAATAAAAATCTGTCTGCTTTTATAAGTTTATTTGTTTTTTTATGCACTATCGATTTTCATAAAAATAAAACGCTTACACCCTGTGTTCTTTATCCTAGGAATACAAAGTTGTAAGCGTCAATCTAAACTACTATAAATGCATTTATATTTTATCCAATCGCATCTTCTGGTGTGTTCACCCGTTGCACTTGTAAACCTTCTTTATGAAGTGCATCAATAACGCGTTGTACATGTTCTTTACCATTTGTTTCTATCGTAACAAACAATTCCACTTCAGAGAAACGATTTAAATTTTTAAATTGGTTATGATCTAATTTAATGACATTGGCATTCTGTTCACCTAAAATGCGGGCCACCTTCATCAACTGTCCCGGTTTATCTGGCAAATTAATAGCAAAGGTACAAATACGATCACGAACAACTAACCCCTTATTAATCATAGCCGCTATAGTCAACACATCAATGTTACCGCCACTCAGTACAGAAACGACCTTTTTACCATGTTCTTTTAATTTCTGTAAGCCAGCTAACGATAAAATCCCTGCATTTTCACCAACCAACTTATGCTTTTCAACAAGTAAAAGAAAAGCTTCCATCAATTCATAGTCAGAAACGGTGATAATTTCATCAACAAATTGTTTTACATATTCATAAGTAATCTTACCAGCCGTACGTACTGCTGTACCATCAGCAATCGTATTTACTACATCCAACGGAATAGGTCCGCCATGCGCTAAAGCGGCTTTCATACAAGCGGCCCCTTCCGGTTCGACACCAATAATCTTAACCATAGGATTCTTCTGCTTAGCAGCCGCTGCTATACCTGATACAAGACCGCCGCCACCAATTGGCACCAACATAATATCTACATCTGGCAAATCTTCCATAATATCTAGGGCAATCGTCCCCTGCCCTTCAATAACATCTTCATCATCAAAAGGATGCACAAAGGTATAACCATGTTCCTTTTGCAACTCTACTGCCTTAGCATAAGCTTCATCATAGATTTCACCAGCGAGTACAATTTCTGCACCAAACTTTTTCGTCGCTTCTACCTTAATAACAGGTGTGTGCTTAGGCATAACAATAACTGCCTTAATACCCAACCGTTGCGCTGCCAAAGCAACCCCCTGCGCATGATTACCAGCTGATGATGTAATAACGCCGCGCTTCTTTTCCTCTTCTGTCAGCTTAGCCATCTTATTATAAGCGCCACGCACCTTAAAGGAACCTGTATGCTGTAAATTTTCGGCTTTTATATATACTTCATTATCGCACCGTTCAGAAAACACACTACTCGGAATCAATTCCGTCTTCCTCGCTACCGTACTCAACCGCTCCCGTGCTTCCATAAAATTATACAACTTACGCATACATTCCCACTTCTTTCAAAAATAACAACTATTTAAATTAACAAACCATACATACCATTGAACTATGCTAAGAAAACACCTTATCTAATCAAAAGCAAAAATAGCCATACCCCGATTGCCCTTTTCTCACAGACGCCTGCACAAATGAACAACCATAACCTCACCAATAGCTGCATTTGTCTATCCTTGCTATACAATAACATATTAACTTATATAGGCTCTCAATAAACAAAACCACTTTATGTCTTCATTGTATCACTATTGTTTGCGCAAAACACTACTTTTTATAATGTATACACAACAATGTTTCTATATTCCAGCATAAAGAAAAATGTATTTACGCAAAAGACACTCGCAAGTCTTAAATCACCCTACTCTTTCTCTCCCCCATATAAGGATAAATGTTAAAAAGCCCTGAATAGATGCACATAAAAAAACATAAGACCTTCACTTCTAGCACAAAATCAAGAAGCATCTATTCTTCTCGTAGAGAGCCTTCGCCGAAGGTGACCAACTATTTATCATAAAACACACTACCACTCTAGCTCCCAAATCACACTAATTTTCTCTCCCCATATAAGGATAAATAGCAAAAAGCCTATACTAACTACTCCTACAAAGACATTACAAAGCCTCTATATTTCTCACAGGGAGCCTTTACCGAAGGTAACCAGCCCCCGAGAGAAGATATAGAGGCTTCTAACGATATAAGGACTATCTATAGGCTTTTTGCCAACATTATACTTATTTCTTAATCCATGGCATCAATTTCCGAAGTTCAGCCCCAACCTGTTCTACCTGGTCATTTGCTGCCTTTTCACGTTCAGATTTCAAATAAGGGAAGCCCTTCTTGTAATCGCCAATAAATTCATCAGCAAACTTACCAGACTGAATATCGTCCAAAATAGCATTCATAGCCTTCTTCGTTGCATCTGTAATAATCTTAGGACCTGTTACATAGTCACCATATTCTGCTGTATTGGAAATAGAGCTGCGCATCGTATGGAAGCCGCCTTCATAAATAAGGTCTACGATTAATTTCATTTCATGAATAGCTTCAAAATAAGCATTTACTGGATTATAGCCGCGTTCTACCAAGGTATGGAAACCAGCCTGCATCAAGGCACATACACCACCGCAAAGAACAGCCTGTTCACCAAACAAATCTGTTTCTGTTTCCGATTTGAAATCAGTTTCCAAAATACCACTGCGGCCACCACCGATGCCAGAAGCCCAAGCTTTAGCTACTTCCATCGTATCACCAGAAGGGTCTTTTTCAACAGCTACTAAGTCTGGAACCCCACTACCTTCTTGGAAAGTACGACGTACTAAATGGCCAGGGCCTTTTGGAGCAACCATAAATACATTGATATCTTCACGAGGAACGATTTTTTTATAATGAATGTTAAAACCATGAGCAAAAGCAAGATAAGCACCTTGTTTCAAATTAGGAGCGATATCTTTTTCATACGTTTCTGCCTGTAATTCATCTGGAATTAGAATCATTACAATATCAGCACCTTTTACAGCATCAGCTGTTTCCTTTACAACAAAGCCAGCTTCTTCTGCTGTCTGCCAAGACTTAGACGTCTTACGAAGACCAATTGTTACATCCATACCGCTTTCTTTTAAATTCAATGCATGTGCATGACCTTGTGAGCCATAACCCAATACAGTAATTTTCTTACCTGCTAATTTGTTTACATTACAATCAGCATCATAATAAACGGTTGTTCCTAAAATTTGTCCTGCCATCTTAAAAATCCTCCTCTAATCTCTCTGCACCTTTTATAAGATACACATTAGTAAAAAAATATATACAAAATTCAACATCATTTTACGATTAACCAAGGTCGATTATTTTCCCATAATACATGCACGGGCCAATCATATAAATCTGTTAAATATTTGTCAGTTAATAAGTCTTTCTTAGGACCAGCAGCCATAATCTGACCATCTTTTAACATGGCCACATGGGTAACCGCTGGTACAATTTCTTCAATAGTATGTGTTACATAAACAAAAGGCGGTAAGTCTCCTTGCTCTGATTGTTCCTCAACAGTCCGTAAAAATTCTTCTCTTGCCGGTACATCAAGGCCATTACAAGGTTCATCAAAGATAAGTAAATCTGGTTCCGCCATAAAGGCCCGGGCTAACAAAGTTCGCCGTTGCTCTCCTGTAGATAGCCTACCAAATTCAGCCTCTGCCACATAATCAAGGTGAAAGGCATGAACTATAGCTAAGGCCTTGGCCTTAGCCTCTTCTGTCATTTCTTGATAGATACCAATGGTATTTCCCTCGCCTGACAACACAACCTTCCACAAAGGCTCACTAGCAAGAGTACCAGCAAAAGCCGCCAAAGAAGAGCTAACAAAACCAACCCGTTCCTTAATGTTTTTCCAAGCATACTTACCAAATGTATACCCTAGAACTCTCATAGTGCCTCGTGTAGGAAACGTATAGGCAGGAATCATACTTAATAAGGTGGATTTACCTGCCCCATTGCGTCCTAGGAGGGCCCATCGTTGGCCATTCTTAATTTGCCAATTAACACCACGTAAAATTTGCCGACCACCCCGCACAAAAGTTACCTTGTCATAATAGAGAATTTCTCCTTGTATCGGTTCTTCTACCCATTCACTCATGTGCATCCCTCTTTCTTATATAAATTGTCTCTACTCTCTTTTTCTCTTTACATGCGTTCACCACGACTCATAGCCGTAATACCGGTTTTAGCAATTTCTAAAATACCATAATCACGCATAATTTTGATAAAGCCTTGTAGTTTTTCTGTATCACCTGTCAGCTCAATAATGAGCGATTCTGATCCTACATCTAAAATATTTCCCCGATAAATATCTGTAATCTGCGCAATCTGTGACCGCGTCTGTGCATCAGCCTTCACCTTAATCAGCATAAGTTCCCGCCGTACCACATCTTGTTCTGGAAAGACCTTTACTTTCACCACATCAATGAGCTTATAAATTTGCTTCTGAATTTGATCTAAAGTTTGGTCATCCGCATCAACCGTCAAGGTTAAACGCGCATAACCAGGCTGTACCGTTTTCCCAGAGGTCATTTTAATAACAGAAAACCCTCGTCGATTAAACAATGATAAAACACGCGCCCCAATACCAGGTGTATTTTTAGCAATGACTAAGATTTCATGTTCTTTACTCGCCATCTGCCAGCACCCCCCTTAGACCAATCATATCGGCTACAGACTTGCCAGCTGGAATCATTGGCAATACATTTTCTTCCCTTGTTACCTGGCAATCAATAACCACTGGTTCATCAGAAAGTATTAGATCCCGCAATTGACTTCTCAATTCTTCCTTTGTTGTAAGACGACAACCTGTCACTCCATAAGCCTCGGCTAACTTAACAAAATCCGGATTAACTTCTAAACCAACTGATGAATAACGATGATTGTTAAATAATTCCTGCCACTGTCTAACCATACCTAAGTAAGCATTGTCCAAAATAACAACCTTAACTGGCAAGTGATACTGTTTTAGCATCATCAATTCTTCCGCTGTCATTTGGAAGCCCCCATCACCAACAATAAGAATAACCTTCTTATTAGGAGCCCCCACTTGCGCACCAATAGCAGCAGGAAGGCCAAACCCCATAGTCCCGGCGCCACCAGATGTGACTAACGTATTGGGCTCTGTATAATCAAAATACTGGGCTGCCCACATTTGATGCTGACCTACGTCTGTAACGATAATAGCCTGTCCCTTGACTATGGTATTAATTTCCTGCAATACCTTCTGTGGTTTTAATGTACTATCACTCGTTGGTTCATACTGGATCGGATACGCTTCCTTCCACTGACGAATCTGTTCTAACCAATCATCATGACGTTGAGGTTGCAACTTTTCATTAAAGTGCGACAGTACATTTTTAATATCGCCTACAATCGGAATTTCTATTTCCTTATTTTTGCCAATTTCAGCAGGATCAATATCAATATGAATGATTTTAGCATGCTTACAAAATTCATTAGGTACACCGGCAATGCGATCATCAAATCGAGTCCCACAAGCAATAACTAAGTCCGCCTTATCGGTAGCAAAATTAGCATACACCGTGCCATGCATGCCTAACATGCCTAAGGAAATAGGACTTGTCGTTGGAAAAGTACCTAGTCCTAAGAGCGTATTAGCCACTGGAATTTGCTGGTTCTCTGCAAATACGCGTAACTCTTTACATGCCCTTCCTTTTAACACGCCAGCACCCGCAATAATTAATGGTCGCTTAGCTGCTTTAATAGCCTGTACCGCCTTTTTTATCTGCTTAGGATGCCCCTTATAATTTGGCTCATACCCTTCTAGGTGAAAGGGCTCTTCCATCAATTGGTCATACTCGGTTATAGTCATTTCACGACGTTGGATATCATTAGGTATATCAATAAGTACGGGGCCTGGTCGGCCTGTTGTGGCGATATAATGAGCCTCCCTAATAATACGAGGTAAATCTCGTACATCTTTTACTAAATAGTTATTCTTAGTAATAGGCAATGTTATCCCTGTAATATCAGCTTCTTGAAAAGAATCCTTACCAATCCCTGCTAGTCCTACCTGTCCCGTAATGGCCAGTAAAGGAATGGAGTCCATATGAGCCGTCATAATGCCTGTCACTAGGTTTGTCGCCCCAGGGCCTGAGGTAGCTAAACAAACGCCACAGGTACCCGACGAACGAGCGTAACCATCTGCCTCATGAGCTGCCCCCTGTTCATGCCGCGCAAAATAATGATTTAATTGGTCATAATCATATAATTGATTATATATAGGAATAACAGCGCCACCAGGATAACCAAAAACATCCCGTATCCCGATGCGATGTAAAGTCTCTAATACAATACGGGCTCCATTAATCATGGCCTCACTCATCACAGTCTCTCCTTTCTCCAAATTCCCTGCTTTATAACTCTACATTGATTTATTCTTCATCAAAAACTTCAACAGCCCCTTGCGCTGCTGAAGATACGTGCAAAGCATATTTACGTAAATAACCACTTACTTTCTGTTTATATGGCTTTTGTTGTTGCCGTCGTTTCTCCAATTCATCTGGGCTCAAACGAACTTGCAACAATCGATTGGGTATATCGATATCAATGATATCCCCATTTTGAATAAGTCCAATCGGTCCGCCAGAAGCCGCTTCCGGTGACACGTGCCCAATGGATGCCCCACGCGTAGCCCCTGAGAAACGACCATCTGTAATAAGCGCCACCTTATCACCAAGTCCCATACCTGTAATCGTAGCTGTTGGTGTTAACATTTCACGCATACCTGGACCACCCTTAGGCCCTTCATAACGAATAACAACCACATCGCCAGCTACAATTTGACCACTCGTAATAGCCGTTTCTGCTTCTTCTTCACTATTGAAAACTTTAGCTGGACCTGAATGGACTAACATAGCCTTATCCACAGCACCAGCTTTTACAACAGAACCCTCTGGTGCCAAATTCCCCTTTAGAACGGCAATTCCTCCTGTCGGATATACCGGTTCTGACCAAGGATGAATCACATCCGTATCATTTACCTGCCCTAGAGAAGCTAACTGACCTAGGGTATGCAAGGTAATACTTTTGGCATTTTCATGCAAATGTCCTTTTTCCTGTAACCGGTTAAGAATAGCCCCTATGCCACCAGCCTCATGTAAGTCTTCAATAAAGTATTTCCCTGATGGAGATAATTTAGATATCTGCGGTACTTCTTCCGCAATTCGATTAAAATCGTCTAAGGTAAGACTAACACCGGCTTCATGAGCAATCGCTGGTAAGTGCAAGGCTGTATTCGTTGAACCGCCTAGAGCCATATCCACAGAAACTGCATTTTCAAAGGCTTCTTTCGTCAAAATATCCTTTGGTCTAAGATTCGCCTTCACTACATCAAGAATCTGATAACCTGCCGCCTTAGCTAAGCGGCTTCGTTCCGAATAGACAGCAGGAATAGTACCATTTCCTGGTAAAGCCATACCTAACGCTTCCGTCAAACAATTCATTGTATTAGCTGTATACATACCAGAACAAGAACCACAGGTCGGACAAGCAGCTTTTTCCACTTGCTTAAGCTCTTCTTGATCCATAAGGCCCGCTTCCACTTTGCCTACCGCTTCAAACACATCACTAAGGCCAATCTTCTTACCCTTATGACGACCAGCTAACATAGCTCCGCCACTAATAAAAACAGACGGTAAATTCAAACGAGCCGCAGCAATCAACATACCTGGCACAACTTTATCACAATTAGGAATAAAAACGAGACCATCAAACTGTGTAGCCATAGCCACCGCTTCAATAGAATCAGCCACAATATTACGTGTAACCAGTGAATATTTCATACCTATGTGGTTCATTGCAATACCATCACACACACCAATGGTATTAAATTCCATCGGCACCCCACCCGCTTCGCGAATACCATCTTTTACAGATTGCACTAACTGCCGCAAATGCATGTGTCCTGGTATCACTTCACTAAAGGAATTAGCAATGCCAATGACCGGTTTACCCATTTCTTCATCAATAAAGCCTAAGGCTCTTAACAAAGACCGATGGGGCGCTCTAGCTACTCCCTTTTCAATATTATCGCTGCGTAACATACTCTCACTCTCCTAATTAATTAATAAAAAAGACGGTTCGTAACGAACCGTCTTTTTTATCACTTTCTACTGTCTCTCTATATAAACCAATTATCACTATAGCAATGACTATAATAAACAATCGGTACTGGCAAGGCGGTTCTGTTATATTGTTTGTTGGTAATGACCACGACGTATAAGCTAATTAAGCTAATAATTATAATCAATGCCAACAATAATAACATAGCCGTTCTCTCCTTTCCACTGTAAATAGATAAACGTCTTTCTGTATTTGATGGTTTGTATTATACACGTCTCGACTCAAAAAAGCAACTTTATTTTTAAGTTTCTCTTTTGCCTAACCCTCCTATAAACAAAAAAGCAGATAGCCTCTATCTAACAAAATAGAAAACTACCTGCTTCTTTATACTATTAAATTAACAACTCCATCTATGTATTTTAACCACTTGATTACTGCTTCTTAATCAAGTGACTATGCTTACGCCCATAAAAAGCATAACCTAACAACCCCAAAACGCTCCATGAAGCAAATAAAACGAGCGTATGCCAAGACAATTGTGAAAATACAAAAGCGCAAAAGACAATGCCTGCAGGGGCTACTAAATAGATAGCTGGGCACTTAAATGGGCGCTTTACATTCGGATATACACGGCGAAGAACCATAACGCCAAAACAGGAGCAAATAAAGGCAAACAGTGTACCTGCACTACACATCTCAGCTACAATATAAATAGGAGTAAATCCAGAAATAACGGCCACACCAATGCCAACAATCAAAGTGGCAATATAAGGTGTGTGGAAGCGATGGTGTACATGACATAATTTTTCTGGCAATAACCCATCACGACTAATAGCAAAAAAAGCTCTCGTCTGCGCGTAAATCATAACCATTAATACCGTCGACAAGCCACAAATGGCTCCAGTACCAACAATAGCCGAGCCCATACGTAATCCTATTTTTTCAAGAACAAACGAAGCTGGTGCCGCCGTATTTAATTCCGTATAGGGTACAGCACCTGTCATAACCACACTAACGGCAATATATAAAATGGTACAAATAACCAAAGAGGCAATAATGCCTAAAGGCATATCCCGGCGTGGATTCTTCGTTTCTTCAGCCGCCGTAGCTAGTGAATCAACGCCTAGGTAAGCAAAGAATAAAATAGCTGTTCCTGCCGCTACTCCATGCCAACCAAAAGGCAAGAAAGGCTGCCAATTAGAAGCCTCCACATGTGGCCCTGCTAAGAACAAGAAAATAAAAATAGTAATAATCTTCACAAAGACTAGAATCCGATTAACACGGGCACTTTCCTTAACACCAACCACTAATAAACCTGTTACAACCAGGGTGACTAATAAAGCCGGCAAATTAACAATGCCCCCATCCGCTGGTACCGTTGTCAAAGCCTTAGGCAGATTAATACCGGCCGATTGCAAGATGCCCACTAGGTAAGCCGACCATCCACCGGCTACGGCACTAGCGCCTACAGAATATTCTAAGATAAGCCCCCAGCCGACCCACCAGCCAAAAAATTCACCTAAGGATGCATACGTATAGGTATAAGCACTACCCGATACAGGAATCAGCGATACTAATTCAGAATAGGCTAAACAAACGAAAGTACAGGTAATAGCCGCTAAGACAAAGGATAACATTAAGCCTGGCCCTGCATACCTAGCCGCCCCTATACCTGTTAACACAAATATACCTGTCCCAATAATAACACCTAGGCCTAACATGGTAATATCCATAGCTCCTAAGGCCCGATTCAACTTATGACCCTGCGCCAGCACCGTTAAATCCGCCAGCTCTTTACGCCGCCATAAACTCATACAATAAACTCCTCCTACTACACTACTATGCTGCTCATTTATCATTGTTAACCGCTCATTCCTGTCGATTTACCAGCGGTTCCTGATTTCTTTTAGTCAAAGCTTTCTTATGCAGTCTATTTGTATATACATAACAATGATAAATCTAACACATCCTACAAACTCTATGCAAAAGCTTTCACCAATCACAGGTCATATATATACTATTATACGAGAAAGCACAAACCTCTGCAAAGACAGTTCTTCTTCTTTTTACAAAAACAAAGACTAATAGCAGCAGCTTTTCCTACATAAATATACGCGTGCCTGTGTCTATACCATCTTGTATTTTATAAAATCATGCTACAATAACTATAATCTATAAATGCATTTGTTAATTTTGTAAAGGTAAGGTGATTTTATGTCAACAACCCATACATCTGTCTGCCCTTATGACTGCCCCGATGCATGCGGTCTCCTCGTCACCGAGGAAAATGGAACCGTTATATCCGTCAAAGGCAATCCTAACCACCCTTTCACGAGGGGCACCCTCTGCCAAAAAATGGCTCACTATGAACAAACCGTTCATTCTCCTCTGCGCCTAAAAAAACCTTTAAAACGAACTGGCCCTAAAGGCAGCGGCCAATTCGAGCCTATCTCCTGGGACCAAGCCATTAAGGCTATTGCTAAGGAGTTCACGCACTGTATAGACACCTATGGCAGTGAAAGCCTCTACTCCTATTCCTATGCTGGCACTATGGGACTCATTGGCAGTCCTGCAGCCAACCCTCTTTTCGCCTTATTAGGTGCTTCTCAACAGGACCGAGGCATTTGCTCACCCGCCAAAAAATATGGCTGGCAGGAAGTAATGGGCTCGACTAAAGCCATTAAGCCGCAAGAAATGAAAGACAGTGATTTCGTTATCTTTTGGGGGCTGAATGCCCTTTGTACCAATCTCCACATTATGCATGACTGGCAGGCTGCCAAGAAAAACGGAGCTAAACTCTGGGTTATTGAAACCCACCGCAGCAAGACTTGTGACTATGCCGACAAGGTCACCTTAATAAGATCTGGCACAGATGGCGCCCTAGCCTTAGGTATCTTATATATTCTTATAAAAGAAAATCTTATCGATAAGGATTTCATTCAAAAATACACTATTGGCTATGACATGTTAAAAACAGCTGTCATCGACACCTATACGCCAGAATATGTGGCTAACATTACTGGTATCGCTGCTGACGAAATCATTGAGCTAGCTCATACTTATGGCCAGGCTAACGCTCCCTTTATTCGAATGGGTAGCGGTATAACTCGCTACGGCAATGGTGCCATGATGGTACGCTGTGTAGCAGCTCTTCCCGCTCTTGTCGGAGCCTATGCAAAACCAGGCGGCGGCTTTCTTGCCAGCATATCTGGTAGCGCCATTCTAGGCACCACTCTGACTTGGGAGCGGTTCCGCACTAAACAAACACGGCAAATTCCTATGATTAAATTGGGACCAGCCCTTAACGAAACCGGAGACAAAGCGCTTCATGGCCTCTATATTTACTCCTCTAACCCAGCCATCACGTCCCCTGATCAAAATGTCGTTCGCAAAGGTCTATTACGGGATGATTTGTTTACGGTTGTGCATGAACGCTTTTTCACAGATACTTGTAAGTATGCTGACATTATCTTGCCCGCAACGTCGTCCCTAGAGCAAGATGACATCTATAACGCCTACGGCCACTATACCTTTGGCATAGGTTATGCTGTCATTCCACCAGTAGGAGAAAGTAAATCCAACTGGCAAGTTATGCGGATGCTAGCCAAAGCTATGGGCGTAAATCATCCTATCTTCGACAAAACAGCACGCGACCTAATTGAAGATATTCTTGCCAACTCGTCACTAACGGAAGAACAAAAAGAAGCCCTGCGACAAGGCCAACCTGTAGAAGCTACCTTACCCGATGATTACAAAATGCAGTTTGGCACCCCTTCGGGTAAAATTGAACTCATTTCAACTAGAGATGAAGACCACATCCCTCATTATTTTCCAGCCCATGGTGACAAGGCTGACTATTACTTTATTAATCCCCCAGACGCTCGCCTCTTGGACTCCTCCTTTAACGAACGAGACTATAAAGAACCGTTCATGCGGCTCTATATAAATCCACTTGACGCTCAAAAAGAAGGTCTAAAAAATGACGACACTGTCATTGCCTATAACGAACGAGGAGAAGTCTCCTTTCCTATCACCCTTTCCGACCGTGTTCAACAGGGTACTCTTGTTTCCTACGGAGTTTGGTGGCAACGTTACTCTTCCGATAAAAATACTGGCATCAATGCCCTCACAGCGGCTCGTTTCACTGACAGAGGCCTAGGCAGCACTTTCTATGACGTAAAAGTCTCTATCCGTAAAGCTTAATTTTATATACACTAACTTTAACTTCTTTGAAGGCGTCAGCTTAACCATTTCCCTTCAAACAACTTGTGTAATCGACTTCCATAATAACTACATAAGACACTCAGTTGAAGGCTGGCATTATTTATATGGGCAGCTCCACGTATAATCCATTACCTTTAACTTCTTTGGAGGCGTCGGCTTATCCCTTCAAACGACTTGCGTAAGAACGGAGTCTTGAAGGGATAACCCGACGCCGTTCTGTCTTGTCTTAAAAAACATTTCTCCCCTCTATTCACTATTTTATATTGAATTTATACACAAAAAAGTTTATACTGTGCATATTAACTTTTTTATTTGTTTACCAGGTATAAACAAATATTCTTTTTTGAAAGGAGCCTATTATGTCAAAAACATCCAACCACGCCTATGTGGCTATAGGGCTTATGCTCTTCGCCCTTTTCTTTGGCGCAGGCAATCTTATCTTCCCCGCTTCCCTTGGACAGCACGCCGGCACACAAGTTTGGTGGGCTATCCTTGGCTTCGTTATTACCGGTGTCGGTTTGCCAATTCTAGGCGTTATGGCCTTGGGTGTTTCTGGCTGCCGTGATGCACAGGAACTGGCCAGTCGTGTCCATCCAGCTTACGGCCTTATCTATACAGTACTTCTTTATCTGTCTATCGGGCCTGCTTTTGCTCTACCACGTACAGGTACAGTATCCTATGAAATCGCTATTAAACCGTTCTTAGGTGATCCAACACAAACGACCTTAACCATTTTCCTTCTTATTTTCTTTGCGATTACCCTATGGCTATCTATTAACCCACAAAAACTATTAGACCGTATCGGCAAACTTTTAACACCTTTACTTCTATTAGCTATTGTGGCTTTAATCGTAAAATCCTTCATTACCCCACTTGGCACCTATATGCCACCAGTTGCCCCCTTCGGTACAACAGATAGTGATGCCATCACTATGGGCTTCCTAGATGGCTATAATACAATGGATGCCTTAGCTTCCATCGTATTTGGTGTTATCATTGTACAATTCTCTGTACTAACAGGTGCTAATACTAAAAAAGCGATTCTATCCTCTATGGGTAAAGCCAGTATCATCACTATGATTTGCTTAGGTCTGGTTTACATCTTCATCGCCAACCTTGGTGCTACTAGCGTCCAAAGTATTGGTATCCTTGACACAGGCGCCCCTGTATTAGCCGAAAGTGCTAAAATCCTCTTTGGTAATGCAGGTGCTATTATCCTAGCCGTTATCGTATTGTTAGCCTGCCTAACTACCTCTGTTGGCCTAGTAACTTCCTGTGCTACTTACTTTCAAAAAACCTTTGGTGGCCTATCCTACAAAAAATATGCCATCTTATTTACCGTTATTTCCTTCTTTGTTGGTCTCTGGGGCTTAAAAACAATCATTGTAGCAGCTATTCCTATTTTGATGTTTCTATACCCATTAACCATCGTATTAATTATTCTAGCCTTTGTAGGCCCTATCTTCCAAAACCGTCAATGCGTTTATGCTTGGACTATGGGCCTAACTGTAATTCCGGCTCTTGTTAGTGGCCTAGAAACAGCTAAAATCTCTTTAGGAACGATTAGCTCCTTCTTTGCTAACTACGTTCCTCTTCATACCGTATCCATGGACTGGATTGTATTCGGCCTTATCGGTTATATCATTGGTATCTTCTACAAAGCAGCCACCCCAAAGAAAAATACCTTTGGTAAGATAGAAGCATAAACGATATACATTACATTAGATTAAATCTATAAAGAGAGGCACCTCTGTTATTCAGAGGTGCCTCTCTTTATTTATCCCTACTAAAAACATCTAACGTTTCCTAAAAACAATTTCTGAAGCAAAGCACAAAACAGGGCCTTACAAAATCTTCAGGTGCTTTCATGCCCTGCGCTATACCTAAACGCTATAGTACTAAATCACGAAACGTCTAATGTTTCCTGAGGGCGACTTGCGGAACGAAGCGGAGAACGGAGTCCCGAAAGATTATTAGACGCTTCCATACCCTGCGTTACACATAAACTCTATGGCATTAAATCACGAAGCGCCTAATGTTTCTTACGAGCGACTTACAAAGTATAGAGTCTCGGAAGATTATTAGGCGCTTCCGTTTCCTGACAATTTACTTCATAGAACTAAAGTAAGTGCAAAAGAGACTATACGCTTCTCCCTACTAAGCGCATAGCCTCTTTACTTTTACCTATTATCTTATATTTTAACTATCAATTCCTAATTAGAGAAGAAATGCCTTCAATTCTGGAATAATAGCCTGTCCGAAGTAAGAAATCAAACCACCAATTACCAAGAAAATAACGAAGTATTTAAATACCCCACCCATAATCTTGTTAGCATGGATAGATTCCAACATTTCTTCTTCTTTTTCCTTGCTAATACCAGCTTCTTTACAGTAACTAGCAATAGCTGGTCCTACGGCACCAATAGCGATAGCGATACTCTGTGGGGATAACATTTTCCCTGTACCAGAAGCACCGGAATTAATACCTGCCAACCAGAAAGACAAATCGCTGTTTATCGGATCTAAGGAATGACCGGACGCAACCTGCAATGGGCCAAACAATACATTTGTATTAGTACCAGACCCTGTAATGAAAGCCCCAACAGAAGCAATAACTGGAGCAAATAGTGGATATAAGGTACCTGTTGCAGCAACTAAAGCTTCAGCAATATCGCCAGTCATACCACTGTATGTCATTAATTTAGCCGTTACAACAACACCGATAATTGTAATATACGTAAATTTCAAACCAGTAAATGTACGACCTAATACACCACACATTTCACCAAAGCCACTCTTCTGAATAGCACCACCGATGAAAGCGGATAAGAAAATCATAATGCCTGGTGTAGCAATCCATACAAATGTATATGGTTTAGCACCTGCGCCCATATAAATCTGAACGCTCGTCTTAATAGCAGACAAAGGTCCATAAATAGCTGGCACTAATTTAGACGTACCCAATAAGAATATGAAAATCAAAATGAATGGTACAGCTGCAATCAAACCATCTTTAGCCGATACTTTTTCAGCTTGAATATCTACATGATAGTCAGGATCCGTATTAGGAGCTACCTTAGACATAAGGATAATAACACCCATAATAACTACCGAACTGATAATAACGGATAATTCTGGACCAACAAACTTATTAATAAGCAATTCTGGAACAGCCAAAGCCAAGCCAGATAATAAGGTTACCCCAAATACACCTTTTAAGGCTTTGAAACCACCTCCAATAATACCAACAACAAAGAATGGAGCGATTACATTTAGAATAAATAATTGCGCAGAAATAAAAGTACCTAATTCTACAGGATTTAAACCCGTCAAGGTTGCCAACGTCGTTGTTGGAATCCCAATCGAACCGAAGGTCGTTGGTACTGAGTTAGCAACTAAACAAGCCAAAATGGATTTCAATGGATTAAAACCTACAGCTACCATCATAGCTGCTGGAATAGCTACGGCTGTACCAAACCCAGCCATACCTTCCATGAATGCACCAAAGCCCCAAGCCAATAACAAGGCTAAGACACGTTTATCAGCCGTTACGGAAGACAACATAATCTTAATGGTATCCATAGCTTTTGTATGAACAACCAAGTTATAAGTAAAGATAGCCGCCGTAATAACCAATAAGATAGGCCATACAGCTAAGGCTACACCTTCCAAACCACCAGTAAACATCAAGAATGGCTCTTTACTATACGGTGGGCAAATAGCAATAACAAATGACAATACAGCAGCAATGGAACAAGCCTTCCATGCAGCCATTTTAAGTACACTTAAAGCTACAATCAACCATAAGATTGGTAATATAGCTAAGATCAGGGTCACTACTCCCATGGGGAAATCATCCTCTCCTACTACTTACCGCTTCACATTGATTAACAAGTTTTAGCAGAAAAAGTAATATAAAACAGTAAAAAAATATATAATTCTCTTTTATTATTTTTTATTGATAATAGGTAGATAGAAAGAAAGGGTGAAATAAACGGATCTATTTCACCCTTACATTTCATTACATTAGAACCTAATAGGGGCTAATACTCTATCTCTCTATGCAGTTAGGGTATTAGTAGTTACCAGTAAACATGTTACCAGCTTTAGGTGGTTCATAGTCGCCAAAGTATTTCTTGAAGTCCATACCTAAGTAATCGCAAAGGTCTTTAACTTCTGTCATAGTCTTATCAATTACAGGAATACCTTCCTTCTTAATACGAGCTACAGCAACAACTTCTTTTTCACCATGAGTATAGATGTGGTCATGACCTTCAGCTTTTGGAGCTTCACGCAATTCTTTTAAGTACTGAGATAAATGAGCACTTACTTTATCTGCACCACCGAAGCAATCCAAGTTAATAGCCATAAAGCCATGGCAGATACCGGATTTACCATCTTTCATCGTCTTGTTGGAAGTCATGCCGCCGGACAAGATAGAAGCAAAGATTTCAGCAATCATGCCGTTACCATAACCTTTATGGGAACCTAATGTTTCTGTGTTGCCACCTAAAGGCATGATACCGCCACCGATATGAGCTGAAATATTAGCCAATACATCAGCTGCATCATTGGACGGATTACCATCTTTGTTCAAAGCCCAGCCATCCGGTAACGGTTTACCCATCTTATTGTACATTTCCAATTTACCACGAGTTACAACTGTTGTAGAGCAGTCGAAGAAGAATGGATATGGATCAGCAGGCAAAGCCCAAGCTTGAGGGTTAGAACCAATCATTGCTTTACGACCAAATGTTGGAACCATGATAGCTTCACTGTTTGTGCAGGAGAAACCTAGGCAACCTTGTTTAGATGCCATCTGTGCATAGTAACCAGCAATACCATAGTGGTTGGAATTACGGCAAGATACGATACCAACGCCAGTTTCTTTAGCTTTTTTAATAGCTAATTCCATGGAGAAATGACCATTCAACTGGCCCATGCCATCATGACCATCAACGATAGCGGATACTGGTGTTTCAAATACGATTTCTGGTTTGGAGTCAACCTTCATTGTACCTTTTTGAATCCCTTTGTAGTAACGAACCATACGTTGCATACCATGGGATTGGATACCGTACAAGTCGGAAGTCAACAATACATCCGTAATAATTTCAGCTTGTTTTCTGTCAAAACCGAATTTTTCGAATGCGTCCATGCAAAGATTGTTAAGAGTTTCATAAGAGAATTTTACGATATTTCCTTCTGCCATGTTGGAACCTCTTTCCTTTAAACATATACCTGAATATCACAACTCGATGAACTTTTACAACGAATAGTCAGTATTATCATTAATCCATTCAGGGATGCTGTTGACTGGTTGTACCCTCTGTTCATCTCGTGTTGCTATCCTTTATGAACAGCTACATTATAGCACAGGCACTAAGTGAGTTAAATAGAGGCAAGGCCTTTTTGTAGGTATTCTTTCTTATCAAATCTGCATACTTACTAGTAAATCATAATTTTCTCAACAAAGCCTTTAAGCTAATAGTCCAATAACTAAAGGCTTTATTGATGTATAACAAATAATCATACCAGCTATGAAATACGCTATTTTTCTCATATTAATACTAAAAATGTATACTTTATATCTATTAGTGCATCTTACTACTATTTTACTTATACTTTATTATCTCTTATTAACGCGTCTTACTTTTACTATACTATTTTATCTGCCCTTCTGCTCTCTCCCTCTCTACTCCAACCATCATCATCACACATTGCTTATTACTCATTATTCATTGCTCATTACTCACCACTCATCACTCATTACGCATCAAGCACCAAGCACCAAGCACCAAGCATCAAGCACCAAGCATCAAGCATCAAGCATCAAGCATCAAGCATCAAGCATCAAGCATCAAGCA
>CAMBIX010000008.1 GCA_945867815.1 uncultured Veillonellaceae bacterium | reverse complement strand
TCCACTATTTTCGCTGAAATGGTGGAGCAAATTATTTATCTCCACTATTTTCGCTAAAATGATGGAACAAATTATTGATTTTATTTTTTTAAATATTGGAGCAAGATATGAATAATAAACCACTAAAAACTATTTTTCATATGACCCCTGAGAAAGTTGAGTCAGAATATCAACTACGATTCAATAATCCCTATTCAATAAAATTAGATATGTTTACAAAAAAAGATACGCAGAATAAAGAATATCAAATGTTTATTTGCTTAACTCCTGAAATGCTACTCCAATTGGAAAAGATACATACTTTAATACTGCAACTTGAAAGAGTAATAATACCTATTCCACCCATTGCCATCAATCAATTCTTTACTTCCTGTTTACGCGAAGAAATACAAGCGACTAACGAAATTGAAGGTGTTCATAGCTCAAGAAGAGAGATTGACTATGCATTAGAACAACAACAAAATCCTCATGATAGGAAATCTACTCGGCTATGGGGTATTGTAAATAAATATCAAAAATTAATCACTCAAGAAAATATTCCATTCAATACCTGCGAAGATTTAAGGAACTTCTATAATGATTTTGCCTTAGATGAAGTATTAAATGACGAGCCTCAAAACGCCCCAGATGGTAAATATTTTAGAAAAAATAGCGTATCTGTAAACGATGGCATCAAAGATATTCATACCGGAGTTTATCCTGAAGATAAAATAATTTCTACAATGACTTCTGCATTATCTATCTTAAATAACGAAAATATCCCTCTTTTGATTAGAGTCAGCCTATATCACTATCTCTTTGGTTACATTCATCCTTTTTATGACGGTAATGGTAGAACGTCAAGATTTATTACTTCATATTATCTAACAAATAAAAAAAATCCCTTGTCTGCTATTAGGCTCTCTGTAACTATAAAAAGAACAAAGAGGTATTATTATAAGATATTTGAAAATGCCAATAATCTATTAAATAAAGGTGAACTCACTCATTTTGTTCTTGGATTTCTTGCAATATACGAAAAATCATTAACTAAAACAATCCAGATATTAGAAGAAAAATCCGAGTCCTTTTATCATTATCAAAAGCTACTATTAGCTAAGAAAATAGATGCTACTAAAAGTAAGATATACAGCATACTATTACAAGCTTCTCTATTTTCTGATCATATGGGAGCAACTGTAAGAGAAATAGCTCAAACTGTTGGGAACCACGAAAATACTATCCAACGCCACTTGCAGAAAATGCAGGAAGATAATGACTATATCATTGTTCATAAAGAGCACCGAGCTTATCGGTATGAACTCAATTTAAAATCTTTTTTTAACGAGGATTAAAAAAAATTCCCCCACCCCGCTGCAACGGGATGAGGGAAACTCAATATCAGCACGGAGCTGTATATTAAGCTTAGCTAACATACATTATACACGCTCTGGGCTTAGTTTGCTACACCTAAAAAGGAGCGTGATTTTTTTATGGGAATGAAACGAGCTAACGGTACAGGATCCGTTTATAAAAAACGGAACAAAAATTTACGTAAACCATATTACGCCGTTATTACTACTGGATATACTAGTAGTGGTAAAGCAATTCGAAAAACAATTGGCACCTTCGCTAAGGCTAAAGAAGCTCATGAAGCATTGGCCCAATTTACAACTGGGGTATTTATAAATACAGATAAAATAAAATTTAAAGATGTTTGGGCCATGATGGTTGAAGAAAAGAAACGAGTTCGAGCCAGCATTAACACAACTTTTAAAATGGCGACTACTAGGTTGACCCCTATTTGGAATATGGAAATTCAGCATGTTAAAACTGCTCAACTACAATCTTTATTTGATGCTATGACTGACCTATCAACATCATCAATGAAAATTATTAAATCATTACTCACATCTACATTTGATGTGGCCATGAAAAATGACTATGTTCAGAAGAATTATGCTAAACTAATCATCTTACCGAAACGAGAAGAAACGGAGCCCATTCACAAATCATACTCTGAAAGTGATTTACGCACATTGTGGTCCCATACAGATAATGAAATTGCTAGATTAATTCTAGTTTATATTTACACTGGACTGCGGCCGGTTGAGTTACTACATATAAAAATAGAGGATGTTCACTTAAAAGAAAGATATATGGTGGGTGGTGTTAAAACAAAAGCGGGTATTAATCGCCAAATTCCAATCGCCGAATGTATCTATCCGTTTGTAATGGAAATGTACCAAAAAGGCGCTTTCAGTAAAAGTAAATTATTAGGCGCTGGTAAAGAAACCTATTGGGTTAGACGAAAAACAGACAAGCTATGTAAAGACTTAAACATTACTCGTCATGCGGCGCATGATACAAGACATACATTTATTACATTGGCCGCCAATTATGGTATGGACGATAAAATCTTAAAACTGATCGTTGGTCATACTTTTTCTAATGATATAACGAAATGCGTATATACGCATAAAAATATAAAACAAGGCTATGTCACAACAAACAGTTGATAAATAGCCATTTTTATAGGGGAGTATCAGAACTCCCCTACAAACTGTTATTTGCAGTTATCTATACTCATTTGGAATTTCGATATGAAGTGTCTCACACAATAACTTCACATCATGTGCATCATTTTCATCAAACTCGTATCCCAGATGGAACATTACTTGACTATATGGTTCAATACAGGAAACCTCTATTTCCTCAATTCTTCCTTTACCCGAAAAAGTTTCTACCGGAAAACAATCCCCATCATAAAGAATTTCACCTTCGTCCGTATATTCAAAACAATGCAAATCAATAATTCTGTTTTTCAAATCTTCCCATACAGTATGGTTCAATGTTGTATATTCCATCTTAATCTCATAAAAGCCATTAGCTTTCATTATTTCTATAAAGTTCTGATAATCGTTCTTTTCTACAAAAATGTCAATATCATTATGGGCTCTTGACTGATATCCAAGAAGAGCATCTACACCCCATCCACCATCAAGAAAGACTTTAATCTCCGCATCTATTGCAAATTGAAGAATCTGTTTTACATCTGTTATATTGACCATCTTATCATCTCCACAAATTCTAATTAGGCGACCAGAGGAACTGCTGGTCTGTTTGATAAATCTCTGCATTTAGCAGTTTTCAATGTTGCCAAAACAAAAGTTAAGAAGATGTTCCTTTTCTCCATGTCGCTTTCTTTGGCGTAATTTACAAGGTTATTCCACACAAGATAGTTGTTCAGATACTTGGTAGAAACACCGTTAAAGCCACGCATAAACCTCTTTAGCTGGCTATGGTAGCTATTGATATGTTGGATATTATAAATGCCTTTCTTGGCTTTGCCAGTCTTTAACTGCACAAGGTCAATGCCACTGGCATTTGTAAATCTCACATAGGAGTTCATCTTGTCCGTAACAAGAGTGGAATTGGTCTTAATCCTACCATCATAAATATGATGTAAATCTCTTGTAGAAACTCTACCAGTATTCGTAATCTTGGAGATAGACAAGCCATTCCTATTAACCGCACAAGGAACACATACCTTTTCTTGGGACAAGCCTCTGATATGTGTAGAATGACCACGCTTATGAGCCTTGCGTGGCATAGCAAATGTCTTACTCTTGCTATGATTGCCCTTGTACGAGATGGCGAAAAAAGTTTCGTCAGCCTCAATAATGCCGTCAAGGGTAACATCGTCTGCCATATTCTGAAGTGCATCCAAAATCTTGTGTCTCCAAAGGAATGCGGTGTTTCTGTGAATCCCACAAGCAACAGCAGTCTTACGAATGGATAAGCCATTCATCATACAATCAATGTACTGCTCCCACACGGACAAGTCTTTTCTTGTACCAGACACAATGGAGTTCGTAGCAATCACGAAGGACTTGCCACAATCCTTACATACATATCGCTGTGTGCCATCTTTACGATGACCATTGCGAACCACATGGATACAGCCACAAAGAGGGCATACACGACCATTTGCAAAGCGTTCCTTTGCTACGAAATCTTCAATATTCAAAGACTTTACAAAGGCAGGACTTAAAAGCATTGTTTTAAGGCTTTCCTGCTCTGCGACAGTCAACTTACCGATAATATCTAATGCGTCTTTGATAGTAGGCATATCCAATTACCTCCTTCGGTGGTACTGTTTCTTACTATTATTATACGCTATTTCTCGTCAAAAATCAACCATTTGTTGTGACAGAGCCTAAAACAATTAATTGATGCTGTAAATATGCTTCCTCATGGTATGAATATGAATTTATATCCAAGTGAATTAGTTCAGCAACGGTTCAGCAACACTTAAAAAATCTAAAATGAAATGGGCCCATCCGATATGGAATAGGCCCTTATTTTAGCTATATTATTGAACTTTCAGAATTATCGTACATTACAAATGGGATAATGCACGAGACCTATATATAAATTTGCACTCATTGTCTGTCCTTAATCATCAATAGGACCATATTGCTTTACGCTGCGTAAGGTCTTAATTACATATAAAAGTAGACTTAACCCGCCCAATACAATGGCACCACAAGCTGTTTTCTTTATATATTTGCACATAATAGAACCTCCCTTAAACATCACTACTCAATAACCAATATCCTATCCTTTATCTCATCTCATCTCATCTCATCTCATCTATAGTATACGGTAACTGATTATAAGCAACAAGTAAAAAGCTTACTTACACATAAAAATAGGTTCTATAACAAACTTAAGCTGTATGTTTTGCACTCCATCAGTAGCAGGATCACCCCCGCGTATGCGGGAAAAACTGTAAAAATCGCTCATAGAGTTCTTTTACAAAAGGATCACCCCCGCGTATGCGGGAAAAACGATAAAATCAAAGATACGATTTTAGGTGCGTTGGGATCACCCCCGCGTATGCGGGAAAAACCCATAATACAAACATTGTGTGCTGTCCTGTCCAGGATCACCCCCGCGTATGCGGGAAAAACACTCTCGTCAAGTTCATGTAAATTGGATATGTAGGATCACCCCCGCGTATGCGGGAAAAACGGATACTATTAGCGGTTATTTATATGCATATTAGGATCACCCCCGCGTATGCGGGAAAAACCAATAATAAATACTTTTTCCCGTACGTCTTGTGAGGATCACCCCCGCGTATGCGGGAAAAACTCTTTTCCATCTGCTAGGGTGTTGCCTCTGCTAGGATCACCCCCGCGTATGCGGGAAAAACACTGAATGTGGCAGAACTCAAATTCTAAATGCAGGATCACCCCCGCGTATGCGGGAAAAACCTAGTTGGCATCTCATATTCTTGTTGCAATAAGGGATCACCCCCGCGTATGCGGGAAAAACGACTGGTTACTTGTCACGTTTGATGGCAAAGAAGGATCACCCCCGCGTATGCGGGAAAAACTACGCTCTAAATGACTGCTCATGCGGTGACAAAGGATCACCCCCGCGTATGCGGGAAAAACTCTCGTTGTGCCGAGGATGGTATAGTATATAAAGGATCACCCCCGCGTATGCGGGAAAAACTTTTACTTTTTGCTGTCAGGAGATGATGATGGGGGATCACCCCCGCGTATGCGGGAAAAACCAACAACAGCAGACAAGACGATGACACAGACAAGGATCACCCCCGCGTATGCGGGAAAAACGCAGAAGCTTCATCAAAAACGACCAGTATACGGGGATCACCCCCGCGTATGCGGGAAAAACCGTGGAATTTTCCCATCATCATCAGAGCTACAGGGATCACCCCCGCGTATGCGGGAAAAACCCTTTGGAAATGTCGTTAGCCTGTCCCCACTGGGGATCACCCCCGCGTATGCGGGAAAAACACTAAAAGATCCCAGTAAATAAGCTATGTCTCATAAAACTTTTTCTTAAAATTATTTAGTTTCAAAGAAAGCTCATACATTACCTTTGCATCAACCAACGCCCTATGTTCCACTGCTTGTTCAAGCTTATACTCTTTTACCACAGTTTGCAACTTATAATTAGGCAGAAAAAGATTATCTCGCTTAACAAATTTCATCAAATCAAAACTACTATTGGTAATCTCAGGTAAAGCCAACTTTCTACAGGCTTGATTTAAAAAAAAAATATCAAAATCAATATTATATCCAACTAATACATGAGTACCAATAAACTTACGCAACCGTTCCAAAGCAACAGACAAAAAGACACCTTCTTCTCGCAACATGGCATCAGTTATACCTGTTAACTCCGTAATAAACTTAGGCAAAGTATCCTTAATGCTAATTAATATAGTCAAATCCGTTACTTCTGTTCTCAACACTTTTACAGCACCCACTTCAATAATATTATTTTTTAGTGGATCCAATCCGTCGGTCTCTATATCTATAAAAACTAGTCCCTCTCTAACTCTATTAGCTAAGTTAGCTTTATATAACACGTTTTTCTTAACCTTTCGCAACTTAGCTGCTACGCTAAATCCTAATTTTGCTTCTTTCTCATGGGACTCTTTTTTAGGTATTTGGACTAACGGAATTCCTTCATAATCAATAACTGTCCTTTCTGTATGCAAAGTGTCAAATGAATAGCCAATTTCATTACGATATGCATAAGTTATAGTTGCTTCTCCCGTACCAATACTTTCACCGACACGACTCCATAATTGCTCGCGTATCCTACTATTAAAATTCCCTACATAAACGCCTGTAGCAATCTCTTGCATCCATTTAGTTAAATCTCCTCGTAGGGAAAGCGGCGCATTTTTTACAGTAATGACAGTCAATGGCATTTTTACGTACCCTCTTTATAGTTAACGCCAAATTTTACTAATTCACCTTTATCATCCCATAAATCCATTACAGTCGCACGTACTTCTTCCTCTGGCTCTACTCCCATCAACATCTGTAAATCTTGAACAATACGTACCATCAATTTGCCATCGATAAAACAATCTCGAATTTTAAGCCTCGTTACTCGACCAATATCATCTTCTTTACTATAAGCTGATGCAATTTCGAAGGCTACAGGTATCGTTATTTCTGCTTTATATAAATCAGCTATATCATAAACAAAAGATAAATCATGACCTGTATGCACAAAGCCTAATCCTGGAGCTAGGCCTAATGCAACAATAATGCTATGCACTAAACCATATAAAGCCACATTACCAGCTGACAACGCTTGATTAACAACAGAGCCATCTTCAAAATTATCTGGATTATACTCTCGTCCTGACCATGCAACACCAAACTTTTTAGATTGATTGACATAAACACGCCTAACTCTAGCCCCTTCTCGGCCTCTAAGCTGCTGCATTGTATAAGAGGATACATCTTCACCAGGAAAACGCATTTGGTACATCATTCGAGCTACTTGTAATCTCGATCTTGTATTAGAAACTAATTTGGCCTGTCTTTCTAATAATCTCGTCGAATGTGCCAAAGCACGTCCATGAGCATACTGCCTGACGCCTCGTTCGCCTACCCAACTAATGCTTGTTCCCGTATCACCTAATAACTCCATGGCACGATGACTAATCTCTGTTCCCGGTCCTAATAATAAAACACCAATCATTGCGGCAGGTATACGAACAATACCTCGTGCATCTGCTACGGTTACCGCACTATCTACACGATTAATTCTAGAATGTTCTACATAAATAAAACTAACCCTATCACTAATCTTAGGCAATTCATGTAACTCTGTCTTTTTTGCTCCACTCTTTTGCACGCAATCACTTCTCTATCGGTATAACAGTCATCAAACCAAAACCATATGCTTTCTTTTTACCATAACCTTCTACTAATATTCGTTTAAATATATCCCTATCAATAACCTCCAATATACCTTCATAAGCCACCTTAGACAAACGAATTAACTTTTGCCCCTGCCGCCTATAAGGTACAAATTCTCTCTCAACAATAGCTACTTCATCCGAATTGACCTTAAATCCATTTTTATTAGTACGCTCTAAGAAAAATTGCATTTGATAGTCTAAGGTAATATGCGGCTTTACATTGCCTCGTTTTCCTTCCTTATTAGAAAGAGAAATTACAGGATTTAACACCACACGAAAACGCATTCGTTGTCCCTGTTGTATCTGATTCAAAAATGTATCGTAATCTTTAGTGGCTGCTGTATTAGCTACACCATAGCACTCTAATAATTTTATATCTGGTTTATTCTGACTCAGAACCAATAAATATTTTTTCCCTTTTACTTCATCAATGCGCCATAATTTTCTAGTACGAATACTATGAGCTACTTCATCAGGAAAACTTTGTTCAACCCAATTATGATAAGCACCTACATGCATTAGATCTTTTAATTTTCTCCGATTATATACATCTATTTCAACTCTTGATAGAAACATCTTATTCTCCTAATTGCTCCCAGATATCATGTTCCTCTCTAGCATTAATAGCCATAGGATTAGTCAAATCTACCGCTATTTGTACTTCATACCGATAGGCAAAACGTCTATTTTTTTGTGAAAAAGAAGAAACGACATCCCGTCTAGGCATAGCTAATGCTTTTTTATCTAATAATTTTTTATCAGCTATAATAGTAAGTCTAACAGAAGAGGCTTTCTCTTTTTTCATAAACCACCGAGCTGCTTGCCATGATTCTTTTTTTAAGGCTTCTATAGCGCCTACATCTACTATATCTACTAAAAAATCAGCAAGAACTGGCACCGAGCGCCGCCCCATAAAAAGTTGAAAATAGGGTCTTCGTAATGCTCTTTCTATTTCAGTCACCAACTGCTCATCTGCAGAAGAAAGAGCGACTAAAAAAACAGCATCCTCTATATAGTACCTAGTCGTTACATAAGCTTGAGTTACTTTTTTAAATTCACTTTTTATATCATATTTCTTTGCCGTCTGAAAATCTTTTATTATACGGCCCTGCTGATCAATCCGTACAGCGAAATCTAACGTATTTAATCTACGTATTTTTTCATCTTCATCACGACCATAGCCTAACGCTGCCGCCAGTAACCCAATAACAGCACTCTTAGATGGATAAAAATCTGTATGCCGTGTTTCAAAATGTGAATGTGTGCCCCATGACTGTAACGGACCTGCAAATTTCAACAAAATTGTTTTCATTAAGGTCACCTATCTATTTACTAAAAGGAAATAGCATTTGTTATCGTATCAACCAAGTTTTTCAACGTATCGATATTGTCTACTGCTTGTAATGCTGCTATTTTTTGTCCATCCAATGTCATATATACGGTCTTAACTGATTTCTCTGTGAATCTCTCTACCTTAATAAATTCTTCTCCTAATCGTTCAATCGATTGGTTAACAAAACCTTCTCTTGACTGAATCGGATTTTCAAAAGCACTAACCAAGTTAACAGGCCTATCCGAACGCAAAGAAACAATAACTGCCTGTGGTAACGTCTGATTAGCAAAGGTATTAATCTTACCTGTTGGCATAGAATTGGTAAAAGCTTCAATAAATAATTTCAGTGCTTTTTTTACCGCTTCTATATCGCCTAACTGCCGCTGCAATTCATGAACAGCAACATTAGCATATCGATACAAAGTCGATGAGTTGTATTCTAATGTTCCGATCATACCTGCCCCTGCATTATCTTCAGGAGATAAATCATCAAGGGCTGTAAAATAATCAAACTCCGTTTGCACCGCATGTGTTGATATAGCATGTGCTACTTGTGCCGACGCGTCTTCATTTAAAGATGGATCATCAGCAACCATTCTACCAAATAAAGATATATCTACCGCTGGATTATTAGTGAGTAATTGCTGTAATTCTTTCTTATCTGAAACACCATCAATAGCAGCTTTAGCTAAAGCATCTGCCTGTTTATCTCCCATAAAGAATAAAGCCTTTGCCGCATGATCTTTTGTTTTTATGCCAGCCTTATTAATAACCGATTCTGCTAATTTTATTGCTTCTTCTTGCGGTATATCTTCATTTATTTTTCTTACTTTATTAGCTACATACTGAACAATTTGTAAAGTCCGTACCCCCACACAAGATTCTTCTCCCTTTAATCTAAAATAATCCCTCATAGCTTTTTTCCAAGATTGTGAACTTACTCGTGCCCGACGAACACCCCCATATTGCGCTGTTTTAGGACTACCTGTATCATCACGATTTATATTAGATGGTGGTACTGTCTGAATAACATGAATATCTAAAAATAATCGATTACTATTTTGCATTTTCCTTTTCTCCTTCTTTATTACTACCTGCTCTATAATATTCTTTTGCCCATGCTAAACGTACATCTTCATCATATCCACTATAAAAAGAATATAAGTCTCCAGCCAAATCAACATAATTAATTTTAGTCTTGGTATCTTTTGACTTTACCAGTCGAATTAAATGTCTCAAATGAATTAATAATTCCTCATAGGTAGTAGCTGTAATCATAGCATTAAAACGTCGATCAGCAGCTGTTGAGGGCTGTTCTCTACGTAACACCTTTAACGAATATCCTAGATTCTTATATTTTTCTACCTCGTCAACTAATAAAACACTATCAGTTTGCCCTTGTTGATGTATAGCAAATAATTGACATGTATTAAGCAATACTTTTTCAAAACCTGTCAACTGTTCACTTGTTCCTAATAAATCATCTGACATACTTTCAAAAAGAAACGGCCAAATTATTATTGTTCGACTCAATGGTTGATTTACTGATTGACGTAATTTGGTCAATATCGCTTTACCTACCGATGTCATTTTTAATGCATCTATTTTATAAATACATGTGCCTACCGCTTTTATAAATTCCTTTCTCTTACTCATTACACTGCATCACCTTCCTTTACATCTAATTCTTTATTCAAACGCCATAAAAATTGATTATATAAAGTCGCTATATTTTCTACTTGCTCTTTATTTTCATCTTTCTTTCCTTTATAGTCTCTTGTATTACCTGCATAAGTTAACTCTTTTGCTGCAGTTTCTACAAGCTCTTTTAATATTTTCCTCCATTCAATCATTTTTTCATCTTTATCATCATTATAAGAAATTAGACCTAACCAGTTCCTAAAAGGCTGATCTATCCCTGCATATACTTCTTCTTTTCTTATACTAACAAAATCTGATTTCCCATCCCCATACCTAATTGCTTTTACACCATTTAAATAACTCCCATATATTTTTTCAATAACATGACTTGTCTGCTGAACAACATCATTAATTCGATTGACCCAACCCGTCTCAACAACATCCGTCAAAACAAATTCGTTTATAGCTAATATATCTAATATCTCATCAACAGGAGACCAGGATGTTGCATTACCATCATCCTTCATACTAACTGCACAAATAATAGGTTCATTAATTTTCTCCTTTACAACACCCCTTATATCCTGCATCCAATTAATAATACCAGGCAAATGTTGTCCTACTCCATTATTAACATCGCTAAAATTAACCTTTGCTAACAATCCAAATGAACGCCATAATGACTGATCAATAACATGTTTTTTAGGTGTAAATTTATTTTTACTCTCCCCTGACTTATTAAATCGCCAAAGAGTCATAGGCTCCAAGAACATGTCTTCCCGTTCTACTTTAGGCAACTTCTCAGGATAAGCATAAAATTTACTATTAGAAACAAACTGACTATCAATAAATATGGCACGACTCCACACCGTATATAATGCAGTTAAATTAGTTACTACTTTTTTATTTAAATATAAATCTAAAATCTCTTTACTTGAGTACTCCCAACATGGTTTTTGACTAGTTAACAAATTACCATATGGTTCATAAGGCAAAATACAGTTCAACATCAAGGTATCAAATAAATTATTACCCTTATAATATATGCCACCTAATGAATATAACCACCCAGCTGAACCTTCAGAAACTGTCTTATATTTTACTTTTCCACCTTGCCCCGTATAACTTTGATAAGTAATTAACCACCGGGCTACATCCGCATCAAATAACCTCTCTTTATTACTATCTACTTCACAATTCGGAGAAAATAATGCTGCTTTATTAGCTGATTCTGATATTTGTCGATTAAATTCTTTACCCCAAACAACACCTACCCCCTTTCCATTTGCTGAATGTTTATCCTGATTTATATCTTCTTTTCTTACCTGAAAAAATGGATAGTCTGTATCATATAAATAAAAACGATCCCGCCAAGCCTCTAAATAATCTGCTACACAAGCTGGAAATCGACCCTTTTTCCACAACTCCTCCCAAGTATCCATTAAATCATCTTTATAGTCATCTACCTCATCTTCATCCACAGAATTAGAAGGTAGAAATGAATTATCTAACTCAAAATACTCATAACAATGGCCATTGGCATCAACACGAGAAAAAACAGTATGCAATACAGCTAACAAGACCCGTAAAACAGCAAAATCCTGCGTCCGCATATCACCTGCCAATTCCTTATAGAGATGAGCATTCTTAAATAAATCTAATAAAGACACATCTCTTGTTGTACCAGCTTCATCAACTAATACACTTATCCACGGCTCATCCAATAAATTAAATCGCGAATATCTCTCACCCATAATATATGCCTACTCCTCTTTATCTAGCTTAATCACTCGCAATCCATAATCTGTACTATAAAACAACTTAAAATCTCCTTTTTCTGTTTTGAGCAAAAAAGTTCCCTGTCTATCAAAAATAATACCTAATTGTCCTTTTAACCAAGAAGATGTCTGCCAGCTCTTTAATTTTTCGTTATTATAGATTTCTAATTCTTTAATAATTGTATCAATAATATACGATTGACACAACATAATCGGTAATCGCAATGTATGCTTTGCCATTTCTTTAGCTACTCTCGTATCTACTAGCTGCTGGCTTAAATCCTCCCTTTCACCAAAATAAGAATAGCCTACTTCATTTTCCTGTAAAGCAATAACTTCTACACTGTCTCCTGTATCGCGAACCTGTGCACAAACATACTCTTCCGTTTGATTTGGATGTATATCACTTAACCATCCTTCTAAATCTTTATCTGTTTTATATATTGGTGGCTTGATTCTATACGTCCCTGCTTTTTTAATTTTTTCATCTATATCATTTACGTATTCTGCTTTAGCTTTTTGATAAACTTCTCTCAATACAGAAGATAATTGAATATCTTCATCTACCCCATCCCTTTCAAATCCATATACGGCTTGAACTAATGGAGATATGTCAGAAGGAATCTTAAGACAATCTTTTAAGTAATATTGTGTTCGCCCTAATAAATAGGTACCATAAACAGCTTTTGAACCTTCATCAAAATCAAATTGCTCACTTGTTCCTAACACATATAAAAAAGGGTTTTCTAAAGCCTTAGGGCGGTGAATCATATGTCGATGCAGCCGACCGACCCGTTGTATTAATAAATCCATAGGAGCCAAATCTGAAATCAATACATCAAAATCTATATCTAAAGATTGTTCAATAACTTGTGTCCCTACAATAATTTTCTTAAATGAACGCTTAGCACCTTTACCAATCATTTCTAATAATTGCTTTTCTTTTTTAGCTCTATCCGTAGCAATAAATCCCGAATGTAATAATTCAACAACCTCATGTCCAAAGGTTACTTCTAATCTTTGCGTCAATTCCTGGGCGCGTTTAACTGTATTAACAATAATGCCAGCAATTCCACCTTCTCTTAATAAATTCTCCAATAAGGGAATTATTTCTTGTTCATCTATTGCCTCTATCTGAATTGATTTATCTTCCATCACCTCAAAATCCGTTTGTTGCTTTATCATATCGCCATCATTATACGTAAGCAAAGGATACGCTTCAGTTTCAATCTGACACTGATAATCTATGTCCTTCTTTTTTATTCCTTTCCCTATCATATAACTTTCAATTAGTTTCTTACGCTTACTCACAGGCAAAGTCGCTGATAAAATAACGACTGGCACATGATAAGCCCCCATCCATTTCAAAGATTGCATTAAGTATTGGCTCATATAGGTGTCATATGCATGAACTTCATCCAAAATAACAACTTTCTTAGAAAATCCTAAATGCCGCAACATTACATGTTTCTGCTTCAAAGACACCATTAAAAATTGATCAATCGTGCCTACAACAAAATCATCTAAGGTCGTTAATTTACGTCCAGAAAACCATTCATTAATAACTACCGTTTGCTCACTAGTATATTTATCATTATCAATATCAACGCCTGTTGCATTATTAACTTCTTCCATTCCTTCTTTAATATGCACCAAATTAATAAATCTATCATTTAAATATGCCTTACCATGTGCTAATCGCAAACCATGTCTATCATCAAAATCATTAGATAGTGCTTCTATCCACTGTTCAATCCTAGGAAAAATACCATTAGATGTGGCTTGTGTTGGTAAGCCAAAAAATATACCATTACGATGGTTTTTATGAGCCATTTGCTCAGCTAATACCAGCGCAGCCTCTGTTTTGCCAATTCCCATAGGCGCTTCTACAATAGCAATACCTGTCTCATCTAAATGATTAATCGTTTCTCCTACACGCAACTGGAAATTTCTAGGACTAAATCCAAATCTCCCTTTATATATTTCTTCAATATTGCTAGTAATTTCTGACGCCCATAATCCCGTTTGATACCATCTTTCAAATCCTTCTTTTATTCGCGCCTCTTGATTAGATATAGCCATTTCATCAATAGGTAATAAAGGAAAATAGACTTCATTACTAGCTATCCAATCTGCCATAATAAGTAATCCTGTTAGGATAACTTGCGCTGGCTGTGATATATGTGGTAACTCTCCAATGCTTGAAATTCCGCTTTTTTCTAAAGCCCACTCAAAAATTTCTTTTTGTACCTTATACCAAGACCGATAGACATTACTTGTTTCATCTTCAGATTGAAAGTAATTTTTTTTATAACTTTTCTCTTCATCTAATGCAGACGAAAGACTTTCTATAGGCTTACCATGGTGACTACCTATAATCGTTGTAAGCTCCTTATTTACTCCATAGTTAGCTAAAAGTACCTGACTAGCAATATTATGTTTAATCTGTCCTTTCGAAGCCAACACTAATTGATCAAGGCCTTGAAATCCTGCTATGGCTAATTTTTCTTTTAATTGCCAATCCAATTCCTTTGAATTGGCAAAACCTTTCATTAATTGAAAATCTGGAATTGCTTTACCTAAATCATGAATAGCGCCTAAAAAGACAATTAATTGTTTCGCCAAATCTTGTTTGTTATAAGCGTCCGCATCATTCCCTTTACACAAAGATTGCGCAATAAACTCTTTTTGACCTTCACCTAACCAATGTTCCCATAATAAACCAGCTATATTTCCTGTATCCTCCAAATGTTGCAACAAAGGGAGCCAATAAAAGTCTCCATTTTTTTCCTTTTTCTTAGCCCATAAAGCTTCTAGCATAAATATCGCCCCTTACTGCCTAACATCCGTTAATATTAACTGCATAATATAGCTTATAAAGCCTACCAATAGTAAGTTCTAGTTAAACAACTCATTATGTCCTATTTTATCATAAGACAGTTTTTCTAATACAAAAAAGACCCAAGCTACCGCTCAGGTCCCTATCCTAACTATTCAATTAATCCTTATTATCTTTAATTCGTCCTTGCTCTGTGAGCATCACACCTAATTTATTAAGCACACTTACTTCTTCTTTCGTAAGTGCCCTATCCAACAAATCCGGCCGCTTCTTTAAAGTTCGTTTGACCCGCTCTTCCAAACGCCACTGGGCAATATTGGCATGATGACCACTTAAGAGCACATCAGGCACCTTCCAACCACGGTATTCGGATGGTTTTGTATACTGTGGTTCTTCAAGAAGAGGATAATAAAAAGAATCTTCTTGTCCACTCGCCGTTGTCCCTAAAACACCAGGCACCATACGAGCCACCGCATCAGCCACCACCATAGCCGGCAGTTCACCACCTGTTAAGACATAATCACCAATAGAAATGATCTCATCAATAAGATGCTCTTCTACCCGATGATCTATCCCCTCATAATGGCCACACACCAATATGAGTTGATCATAGTCAGCTGCCAATTGTTTAGCCTTCTCCTGGGTAAACCGCTGACCTGTTGGTCCTAAAAAAATAACCCGCTTACGCGAGTCATGACTAACAGGGATACTTTCTACGGCTTCAAACAGAGGCGGTGCCATCATGAGCATACCAAGACCTCCCCCATAGACCGTATCGTCTACCTGATTATGTTTATTATGAGCAAAATCACGGGGATTGGTTACACTCATGGTAAGGCGCCCCGCTTCAATAGCTCGTTTTATAATCGAATGGCTGAAGAAGGCGTCAAAAAATTCAGGAAATAGCGATACAAAATCAATACGCATATTATATCCATTCTGGTGGATCCACCACCATTTTACCTTTCTCCATATCTATTGAGATAATAACACTTTTAATGGCCGCTAAGAGTAAGTCCGGTTGGCCATCCTTAGCTACAACATACACGTCATTAGCCCCTGGCTGTAAGACTTCTTTTACCTTACCTAAGTCATTGCCCTTTGTGTCTTCTACAGCAAGACCTATCATATCAAAAATATAATAGTGACCTTCTGGTAAATCCACTAAGTTATCTCGTGTTACTTGAATTTCTTTTTTAGCTAACCCTTCCGCTGCATCACGGTCTATAACTTCCTGCAAGGTAAGCAGGATAAACTGCTTATGAGCGCGTCCACTCTTAACATGATATTCCTTGCCATCGATATAACAGGCATCCATGTGCATAAAGCGGTCTGGGTAATCTGTTTGTGGGATAATACGAAGTTCACCCCGCACACCGTGCGGGGCTACAATCGTACCAATAGTGATTAGATTGTCCATACTATTTCCTAAAGGCAACAATTTTACCATCTTCTAGTAAAATTTCTGCATTCATTAAGCTATCTAAATCATCGCCGACTTTAACATCAATCATCTGATCCATAGTACCGCGTACGATTTCTACACCCACTTCAAGTTCCTGTGTTTCTTTCATACGCTGTTCTAATTCATCTTTGTATTGTAAGCGTTGACTACGATTGTTTTCAATTTGCTGACGAACCTGCAATAGACCTTGCGCATCGATTTTAGCCTGTTCCGTTAATAACCGTTTAGCCTGAAATTCGATTTGTTGTAAATCCTGATTTACTAAATCCAGCTGTTGCTGAACATCCGCAATCAGTTTTGTTTTTAGGTCTTCTGTAACTTTCGCTTTTACAACGACAGGTACACGTAATTTCATTTGTTCCATGTCTGACACCCTTTAAACTATAGTAACCGATATCTTTTTACTTTCTTTGATAGCCGCGGCTTTCGCAACAGCTCGGATTGCTTTCGCAATTCTACCGTTTTTACCAATAACTTTGCCCATATCAGCAGGGTCGACATGGATAGCATAGACTTCCATATCGCCTTCCTGCGTGACTGTGATAGAGACGGCATCTGGCTGGTTCACCAATGATTTCGCAATTAATGTAATTAATTCTTTCATCATAAGGCCTCTCTACTATTATTTACGGGCTTCAGCAAATTTTTTCATGATACCCTGCTGTTTGAATAAAGAACGAACAGTATCAGAAACCTGAGCGCCTTTACCCATCCAAGCTAATGCTTTTTCTTCATCAACAGCTACGATAGCTGGCGACTTAGTTGCATCATAGGAACCAATCGTATCTACCGGACGACCTTCACGCGGTGCACGAGAGTCAGCTACAACAATACGATAGTACGGCGCTTTCTTAGCACCTAAACGAGTTAAACGAATTTTTAACATGAAATCACCTCCTCAATATGTATTTTACTGGGTAAGTCCCTCATAAGAATGCCGGTCCTTACCCATTTTTTATTTACCAAAGCCACCTAAGCCGTTCATAAATGGTAACTTAGGCAGGCCTTTTTTACCCTTCTTAAAACCATTCATCTTCTTCATCATCTTACGAGCTTCTTCAAACTGTTTTAAGAGACGATTCACATCCTGCACACGAGTACCAGAGCCCATAGCAATACGTTTACGCCGAGAGCCATCAAGCACCTTAGGATTAGACCGTTCCACCATAGTCATGGATTTGATAATGGCTTCAATATGGCGAATCTCTTTGCTATCCATATCTATATTCTTAAGTTGGTCTTTCATCTGCCCCATACCTGGCAACATGCCTAAGATATTTTGCAGCGGCCCCAGCTTACGTACCTGTTGCATCTGCTTTAAGAAGTCATCTAAGGTAAAAGAATTCTTGGCCATTTTCTTAGCCATAGCCTTAGCTTCTTCTTCATCGATGACGTCCTGTACGTTTTCAATTAAGGTCTTAAAATCCCCTAAATCAAGAATACGAGACGCCATGCGGTCTGGATAGAAAACATCTAGACCATCCATCTTTTCACTGGTACCAACAAACTTAATCGGTACACCAGTAACTGCCTTAATAGATAGGGCCGCCCCACCGCGAGCATCGCCGTCCATCTTAGTAAGCACAATGCCGTCAAGGCCAAGTTTTTCATTAAAAGTCTGCGCTGTCGTTACAGCATCCTGCCCAATCATAGCATCCACAACAAGCAAGATTTCCTGCGGATGGACTTCCTGCTTAATATTACTAAGTTCAGCCATTAATTCTTCATCAATAGCCAAGCGCCCTGCTGTATCGATAATAACTACGTCTTTGAGCAGATGCGTCGATTCAGCAATCGCCCGCTTAGCAATGTCTACAGGATTCGCACCTGGTGTCTCATCAGCAAAAACTGGCACATCAATTTGTTTGCCTACCACCTGCAACTGCTTAATAGCGGCTGGGCGGTACACGTCGGCCGCTACCATCATCGGATGCTTACCTTGTTTACGTAAATACACAGCTAATTTGCCAGCCGTTGTAGTTTTACCAGCCCCTTGTAAACCTACTAGCATAATAATCGTTGGTGGTTTAGGGGCAATACTGATGCGGCTCTGCGTACCACCTAATAAATCTGTCAATTCATCATTAACGATTTTAACAACCGTCTGCGCTGGATTTAAAGAACCAAAGACTTCTTCCCCTAAGGCTTTTTCTCGTACACGCGCAATAAAATCCTTAGCCACCTTAAAATTAACATCTGCTTCGAGTAAAGCGGTCCGTACCTGTCGAAGGGCTAAGTTGACATCAGATTCTGTTATCTTGCTCTTACCTTTTAAGGACTTAAAAGCTTCCTGTAATTTATCTGTTAAGCTTTCAAAGGCCATCTTATCCCTCCAATTGTGCGACTAACTCTTGTATCTTTACCGTATTGCCTGGCATATTCGATAAAGCCTGTTGTATATCTCTTATTAACTGCTGACGGCGTCGGTACTGTTTAACTAACTGCAGTTTCTCTTCATACGTTCTAAGTAATTGCTCTGCCCTATGAATGTTATCATGCACGGCCTGCCGAGATACTTTCATCTGTTCTGCAATCTCACCAAGAGATAAATCCGACTCATAATGCAAGACTAAGCAATCACGCTGCCTATCAGTAAGGAGCTCCCCGTAAAAGTCCAGAAGCAAACTCATAAGCCACCGTTCTTCCACGTTGTCACCTCTCTACTATCAAGTACATTTACTTTACACGTTATATTAGCATAAATAAAAATAGACTGTCAAGCATAATCACTTAACAGTCTTTCTATCTTTCCACTCCGTATACATGTGCCGAATCACCATCAAGGGAGAATCTAATAACATACGTGGTCCCCCATACCGCATAACCTGTCGAATCCGCTCCCTATGTTCCTTTTCATAACAATGCGTCCGACACACACTGCAAAAGGTCTTCTCCTTCATGTGAGGACATCGCATAATTTGCCCTCTTGCATAATCCCATAACTCCTGACACTCCGGACACAAAAGACGTCCCTGCCGGTCTATGCTATCTAACTTTTCCTTAAAAGGTTCTACAGAAGTCGCACCATTATTACAAGTCTTTACCTCCGATGCCATCGCCCCTAGCCTAGACTTATGCTTATGATGACAATAAATGCCAATAATCTTACGCATAGTCGTCAACTCTAACTGACGTTTTTCTTCCACATTCATATCTATTCAGCTCCAGCTTACACGCTCGTATATTTCTTTAACCTATAATGCATTCATGCTGCTATGTATACAATATTTGTACGCATTCTATGCTATACTACATCTAGACTTATGAATGTGACTAAAGTTGCTTACTTGTAAGCCTATTGGCACTAAGTCATAAAATACCTTGCTCTTCTCGTAGTCGGATTGACGTAGATATGAGTGCAAAAAAATACAAATTGCTTTCATAATCCGCAAAAGGCTAATCATTTTAGCTCCATATCACGAAGCGCCTAATGTCTCTTCCGAGCGACTTGCAAGCGTAGCGAAGAACGGAGTATCGGAAGACCATTAGGTACTTCCGTACCCTGCACTAACTAAATTAAATTAATGCACATTAAAGTTATATCAAGAGGTAATCACCCATGAACCGCATCAACGCTTGTTTACACGTGCTGACCAATATATTTATAATGACCATTCCTATGGCTCCCATTTTTATCTTCGTCAGCCTTATCAAACCCTACCTAGATGTCTTCCTCTACTCCTATACAGACATCCTCCCCTTCGTCCTTTTCTATACCTTCCTTATGGTCGGTATTTTCTACCTGCAAGGCTTTGGTCATATCAATAACCCCTATAAATTAACCTTACTAGGCATGCTGCTCTCTATCTTAGGCAACATCGTCGTTCTTGCTGGCCTGCCCTACCATGTATGTTGGGAATTGGGTGCTGTCCTCATGGGCATCGGCCTATCTATCGCTGTCCCTATGTACCAAACCACCCAAGATGAACTGACACGCCAACGCCACTGGCCCTATAAAGAAAACATGAAACGTGACGCCGTTCTCCGCTTCCTATTCGTTATTATCAATATGGTCATTGCGATTGTAAGTGTAAAAGCCGTTCTTATCTTTTACCTACTCCTATTAGTTAGCTGTGGCTATTTCATTTGCCATCTGCCCGTAACCAATAAGCTACATTTTGACCCTATTTTCGTTCCCCGTAGCAATTCCTCACGCTATTACTACTTAATTATTGCTTTCTTACTTTTATTCCTAACCTTCTTTGTCCGCCTCCTAAAACAAACAGCTAACATTACCTACTTTATCTATATGGGGATTGCCTTCGCCATCTTTATGGTTATGCTTGTTGGTATGCGGCGACATAACATCCACCTCTATTCCCTTCAAACCTCTTGGTTTAGTGAAGTAACCAACTTCGTTATCCTCTTCACTGTTATCTATTATATTTCTATGAAAGAATTCATCTTCGTCTTCTACACCATGGCAGTCTTTATGTCCGGTGCCTGTCTCATTCCTTTTATGAGGCCCATTACCATGCGGCTGACCAAATACTGTTCCCTCGTCACCTTATGTAACATATCCTCTATTCTCTTTCTTCTCCTACTCTTCTCCTCTAATGTATATATTTATATGACAGGTGTCTTTCTCTGCGCCTTTTCCAACATTCAAGCAATCATTGTCCTACGGCAGAACTTTATGGATGAAATGGGGATTCATCATTATGAAAAACGCCTTATTCAGGCCAAGATGCGTAACCTTGGCTCCATTGGTGGTCAAACCATTATGATGTTTATCATCATCGCCGGCTCCTGGTTTGAAACGCGACATGGCTCACTAGCCCTCGCTTCCTATATCAGCCGTGACGGTACCATTACGACCCTAGATATTTTCGACTTTATCAAACTTCTCTGCATCACCGCCATTATCCTAGAAGGCCTATGGCTACTCTATATCTCCCATACAAGAGATGGAGAATCTACCCTTCTATAAAACAGACCGAACTATGTTCCTTGCGAGCTAATACTATCTACAAAACAGACTGGCCTATTATCTCTTGCAAGCTAATACCATCGTAAGGCTCTTCAACGAAACATAGGCTGGTCTTTAACTATACACAGAATCCAATAATAAGCAAAAAGGGTGGCTGCATCAAATGCAGCCACCCTTTTTCATTTAAGAAAACAACTATATTCCATTAAAGAGCCTGTGCCTATCTGCTATAGCACTAAAATCAAGAAGCGTCCTATATTTTTTCAAAAGCGCATAATCATAGCCTTTAGCTCCATGTCACGAAGCACCTGACGTCTCTTCAAAACGACTTGCGGAGCGAAGCGGAGAACGTAGCTTTTGAAGACCGTCAGGTACTTCCGTACTCCGTACTCAGTTACAACAAAAAAGCACCCCATACTAAGAAAGTATAGGGCGCTTCCATACACAGTGCCAAAATCCTAGCACTAGCTCGCGAGGAAAACAGCTGTTTTCGCCTTACATCTTTTCAAATTGATCTTTAGGCACACCACATACTGGGCATACATAATCATCTGGAAGATCAGCGAAGGCTACGCCTTCTTTTTCTTCATCATATACATAACCGCATACTGTACATACATATTTGTCTTTCATAATAAAGACCTCCTTCATCTCATCTATAAGATACTTAATCTACTCGTAGTGTATCATAGAAAATAATCAGCAGCAAAACACTTAGCCTTGCTTTATCCGCTATATAATTCTAAGCTACACTAACTAGGTACTACCTTGCTAAACAAACACTTCCGTTTGTTTAAGTCTATACTATACGAAATCTCTCTAAAAAGATGTAGCTAAAAGCACATTTTTAAAATTTTATTTTGGCTTTATTATTTTTTATAATAGCTATTCGTCCCATCCCTTTTCTATATCTATTTTCAATTTAACCTATAAACCACCTATGATAAACACTAATAAATTGCACAAAATTTACCCCTTTTATAAGACTTTTTACTATATTTATATACCTTCCTATGCTATACTAGAGCTATACTAAAATAGAATTTAGTATTAAGAAAGATACTCAATTATAAGATGATATATTTCTCTAGGAGGTCCTTTATGAAAACAAAACTAACAGAACTTTTACATATTACCTATCCAATTATTCAAGGCGCCATGGCATGGACGTCAGAACATAAATTAGCTGCTGCCGTTGCCAATGCTGGTGCTACTGGTGTTATTGCTTCTGGTGGCCGCGACGCTGACTGGATTCGTAATGAAATTCGTGCCTGCCGCGCTCTAACCGATAAACCCTTTGGCGTAAACCTCATGCTTATGGCCGATAACATCGATGAACTAATGGCTGTTATTCAAGAAGAAAAACCTGCCTTTGTTACTCTTGGCGCTGGTAATCCCGTTTCCCATATTGCACCTCTCCACGAGGCTGGTATCAAGGTCATTCCTGTCGTACCTAATTTTAAACTTGCTAAACGTGTCGCCAGTGCTGGTGCTGACGCGATTATCATTGAAGGACAGGAAGCAGGCGGTCATATTGGTACCCAGTCTACTATGCCATTAATGGAAAACGTATTACCTGAAATCGATATTCCTGTTATCGTTGCTGGTGGTATTGTTGATGGCCGCGGTCTTGCAGCCGCCCTTGTTATGGGAGCCAGCGGCGTACAAATGGGGTCTCGCTTTATCTTAGCTGACGAATGCCAAATGCACACCAATTGCAAGGAAGCCATTATTAAAGCAACCGATACAGATTCCGTCATTACAGGCCTCATCTCCCATGGGACTGGCGGCGTCCGATCCCTAAAAAATGCCTTTACCGACCGATACATCGCAGCCGAACATGCCAATGCGCCTAAAGAAGAACTTACCACTATGTCTAAAGGAACTAATAAACTCGCTGCTGTTAATGGCGATATCGTTAATGGCGTCGTTCAATGTGACCAAAGCCTTAACCGTTTGACTAAAATGGAACCAGCTAAGGTCATCGTTGATTCCATTATTAAGGAAGCCATTGACAGTCTCAAAAAAGCACAAGCTTTTACTCTATAAATCTTTCGTAAATTCTATACAACTTATACCAAAAGAAGGTTTTATCTTATGTTACCATTTAAATCTAAGTATCCTGTTGTCGACCATAAAGCCTGCATTATGCCTGGCGCCGAATTAACAGGCGATGTAACCCTAAAAGAATATTCATCCATTTGGCAAAACTGTGCCCTCCGTGGCGACGTTAACCGTATCGAAGTTGGCCGCTATTCCAATGTACAAGACAACTCCGTTCTACATGTAGAAGACACGCATCCTTGTATTATTGGTGACTATGTAACCATCGGCCATGGCGCCATTGTGCATGCGTCTGTGGTCGAAGACAATGTATTAATCGGCATGGGGGCGATTGTCTTAAGCCGCTGCACTATCGGCCATGGTTCTATTGTCGGCGCTGGTGCCGTTGTCTTAGAAGGCACCGTCATTCCACCTAACTCCCTTGTTGTAGGCTGTCCTGCTAAAGTGGTTCGCACGGATCCGTCTATGACCGAACGCATTCACAACCAGGCCTTAAAATACAAAAAACTTTGGTCAGAAGGTTATAATCTCATGCCTAATATTGGTGGTGAAACCTGTGATGACAAGGCACCTATCGTGTAACACTAGATAAAAAAGCTATGAGCACTTAAATTGCTATCGTCTGTCATCTTTATCAAGCTTACATTTTATATTAAAATAAGGGTACAGAATCTATCAGATTCTTACCCTTATTTCTATCTTATCCATATATTTATATTAAGGAGATTCTAATGAACCAGGCACCTACTACTTCATCGGTAGATATGACGATACCATCATCCTCACCTACCTCTAAACAAGAAGAACCTCAACTCACCTTATGGCAAGCCACAAAAAGTTTTTGGAAAGATTTCTTTTCCTTCCGTGGTCGTGTTGATCGTACCCAATTCTGGCTATCTTTCGTAATGATGCTTATCATTACCTCTGGACTACAAGCCCTTTATATATTAATTGATGCTATTTATAGTCTTTTCTTCTTATCTGATGGCAACTTCTTATCCATTATTCGCTTTTATCAATTCCAACAAGTATCTGGCTCAATTTACGGTATCATTAGCCTAATTCTACTTTGTGTCTTCTACGTTGGTTTTTATCTATTAGGGATTCGGCGTTTACATGATATAAATCATTCAGGCTATTGGATGCTATTTAATCTAATACCGTTGCCTTTTTTACTATTAACTATCTTAATTCCTACTGATTTATTACTAGCTTATTTCACTATCATTATTTCCCTTATCATTGAAATCGGTCTGCTCTACTTCTTTGTACAAGCGTCTGATAAAAACAATGCATACGGAGCACCACCTGCTAATGCGGCTATTCAAGGCGATTCAAATACCCTAACCATTAAAGGTATCCTTCGTGAGTATTGGAACAAGGATATTTTACAATTAAAACCACCTGTATCTCGTGGCTTTTATGCGGTTAGCTCTATATCCCTTTACATCCTAACCATGGTTTTATTCTTAGCCTTCTCCGCTATTGGTTCTAGTTTATTAACCTTAACGAGTGGCTCTCGTATAGCTGTTTACATCACCATTTTCCTATTAGGCATTACGGGCATTGCCTTTTCCGTACTCTCCCTCCTCTTAACCATTCGTCGCTTACACAGTGCCGGCTGGCGAGCTTGGTGGATACTCTTACCCCTTATCCCAGTTTGCCTAACCCTATTTATGATGGTTATCCAGAGTACAGCTCTTGCCTTCTTTGCTAATTGCATTCAATCCGTTATTCTAATTTTCTACCTATATGTACTAAGTTTACCTGTAAAAACTAAATAAGACGCAAACAAGACCTGCCCCCTCGAAGCTGATACTATCGTAAGGCTCCTTGCGGGGCAGGTCTATTTGCTTAAATAAGTCATTAACGCCATGTCACGAAGTGCCTTATATTTCTCGTAGGAAGCCTTTACCGAAGGTAACCAGCTCCCGAGAGAAGATTTAGGGTGCTTCCCTTCCATACGCCGCTGCTTACTTTCACTCTAATTCACTAAAAACTCGACATACATAAATCATTAACTCTAAATCACGAAGTGCCCTATATTTCTCGTAGGGAGCCTTTACCGAAGGTAACCAGCTCCCGAGAGAAAATATAGGGTACTTCCCTACCATGCGCCGTTACTTACTACGTCAAGGTTTATCCTATTAACACTAAAAAGAGCACATATAGTCCGCCAAAGGCTATATGTGCTCTTCTTTTATGCATTATTTAATATAATATACTTACGTAATAATAAAACTTAGCAGGAATGAATACCACTCATTCCATGGCAATAACTACATCTCCACTGCTAAGAGTCTTCTTAATATCAATAATCCGTTGATTTTTAGACCCTCTAAAACGCAATGCTGGATCTCGTAATTCTTCTACGTAAAGACCATCCACTAAAATATCGCATTCTTCCAAGAGTTCTTTTTTCTTAGGATCCTTTAAAATAGCATCTAAGGTATAGCCGGAATAAACCCAAATATCTTTTTCCGGCTGAGCCTTACGAACCGCACGAACAAGGGGCAAAAGTCCATCTATATTCTGAAAAGGTTCTCCTCCAAGCAAAGTTAAGCCTGCTACATTATCATCACTAACATACTGCAAAACCTGCTGTGTTTCTTTATCTGTCCACGGTTTTCCATTATTAGGATCTTGGTACTCTCCGTTAAAACAGTTAAAACAATGATGGGTACAACCTGTTACAAAAACAGTCGTCCGTATACCATTGCCATTGGCAATATCATACTTACGTATCTGCCCGTAATTCATACGTATCAACCTCTTTTAAATATGCATAACTCGATCTTTGATTTCTTTCGTACGACCTTCATTCCAGAAGTTTTCGCCTAAATAACCACACGTACGACGAATAACTGTTAATTTATCTCGGTCAGTATTATGACACCGTGGGCATTCCCATTGGTTATCATCATTAACCTTGATTTCACCATCAAAACCACATACATGGCAATAATCTGACTTCGTATTAAATTCACCGTAAGCAATATTATCATAAATGTATTTAATCATGGTTAATACCGCTGGAATATTATTGGTCATATTAGGGATTTCTGCATAAGAAATACAGCCACCTGTTGATTTTTTCTGGAAATCGGCTTCAAAGGAGAACTTATCAAAAACATTAATTTCTTCCCGCACGCTTACATGGTAGGAATTAGTATAATACCCCTTATCGGTTACATCTGGGATTTCCCCAAAACGAGCCCTATCAATCGAAGAGAAACGATTCGTCAAGTTTTCTGCCGGTGTCCCATAGAGAGCAAAACCAATATTATACTGGTCGCGCCATAAATGTACTGCATCATTCATCTTATCCATAATCTTCATGGCAAATTCGCGACCACGAGGCGTCGTATTGGATTCACCGATGATTAATTTCGTTGCTTCATAAATACCAATATACCCTAAAGACAAAGTTGCATAACCACCGGTTAAGAACTTAGCAATGGATTCACCCTTCTTCAAGCGGGCAATGGCCCCATGCTGCCAATGAATCGGCGATACATCAGACGTTACATTCTTCAGTAATTCATACCGCAATAACAAGGCCTTTTTAGCTAATTCCAAACGTTTATCCATGATTTCAAAGAAACGTTCTTCACTACCGCGAGCTAGAATACCAATCTGTGGCAAGTTAATGCTGACAACACCCATATTGAAACGGCCATCAAATACGTATTCACCTTTTTCATTTTTCCAAGGAGATAAGAAGGAACGACAGCCCATAGGACTAAACACATTACCTTCGTAGTTTTCGCGCATCTTCTTAGCTGAAATATAGTCAGGATACATGCGTTTAGCTGTACACTTAGCAGCTAGTTCCGTTAAATAATAATACGGGCTATCTGGATGAATATTATGTTCATCCAATACATAAATCAACTTAGGAAAGGCCGGTGTAATATACACATCCGCTTCATTTTTAACGCCAATGATACGCTGTTTCAAAATTTCCTCATCAATAAGAGCCGCTTCCTTAGCGTATTCACTCTTTGGATCAAAGTACATAAACAAGGTAACAAAAGGTGCCTGCCCATTAGTCGTCATCAAAGTATTAATTTGATACTGGATGGTCTGAATGCCATCTTTGACTTCCTTACGTGTCCGTTTCCAAGCGATTTCCTTGGCCTTTTCCATATTCGGTTCCATACCATAGATTTCAACTTGTTCTTCTAAGACATTATTTAAAATCTTTTCATAGGATTTTCGTACAAAAGGTGCCAAAATACGGTCAATGCCATTAATACTTTGTCCGCCGTACTGACCTGATGCAACTTGCGCAATAATCTGTGTTGTTACTGTACAAGCTACTTGGAATGACTTTGGTGTATCAATCTTTTTACCATTGATAACGGTCCCATTCATAAGCATATCTTCCAAGTTAATTAAGCAGCAATTAAACATAGGTTGGATAATATAGTCCATATCATGGAAATGAATAGCCCCGCTGTCATGAGCCTGCAAGATATCGGCTGGAATAATTTTACGGCGAGCCATATCCTTACTAACTTCCCCAGCAATCAAATCACGCTGCGTAGATACAATCGCTGCATCCTTATTGGAGTTTTCATCTAGCACTTCTACATTACTACGGTCAAGTAAACCAAACACGCCTTCATCCGTTGTATTTTCACGACGCTTAAAGGCCTGTACAGCCTTATAGTTTTCATAAGCCCGAGCTGTAGCTGGATTATGATATTCTAACAATTTATAGTACACACGGTCTTCAATAGCATAGATAGTCATAGCCTTTGGAATTGACTGTGCATAAGCTTCAATTTCATCAGCAATTTTTTGTGCTTGGCCTTCTTCATATAAACCAGTACTGCTATTCATTGCTTTCTCAATAGCAACAGCAATCTTAGATTTATCAAATGGTACTTTTGTGCCATCACGTTTTATAACCTCTAACATATCTCTGACCTCCTGCATAAGAAAAGACAGGCTCTATAAAAACCTGAGCCTATCTTGTGTCTGTTCTTTGACTACACTGATTATACTATATATAGTATCCATCCTCAATATGTAGTACGATATATTGTGTTTCGTCAATGGTATATTGTATTTTGCTAGATTAGCACTTGACAGATATAAGTGCCTGTAACGACTATCTTCATGACCTATTTTATCTCGCAAAAGTAAGTCATACTAGCCATAAAAAACTAGAAAATTTACACTAAATGAAAATTATCAACTTATTCTCAGCGTATTCAATTCCCTATACTAACCATGTACGCAATTTGCTTATACATAAGCCTTTTAATCTATCTCATAATTTATCTATTAAACAGTAAAATGGGGTGATATATATATCACCCATTAAGCTAACGCTAACAACTAAACGCGAATCTTCGTAGCTAGCCAGGCCGCTATTATTGCCTTAATAATATCACCAGGAATAAACCCAATCATAGATAACCCCGTAGCATACCACTGTTCCGGATTAGTCAACTGATTACCACTAACCCACATAAAATAAGGAACAGCAATAATATATAAAACAGGAATAGATACAAGAACAGCTCGCCAAGCATAACTAATAAAATTAACTCGTTTCCCCTTTAATAGACTAAGTGCCGTATAAGCTATAGGCCAGCCAAGAATAAAGCCTCCCCAAGGACTCAAAATAACAGAAAAACCGCCAGCACCACCAGCAAAAACAGGTAACCCAATAGCACCCATTAAATCATAAACAACTAAGGTCACAAATGTATCCTTCGGTGATAGCATAAAAGCAACCAAACACATGACAAGTGTTAAAGACGTAATAATACCACCCCAAGGCGCTGGCACTGAAATGTAAGCTGACACACATAACAAAGCCACCAATAAAGCCATTTTCGTTAACTGTTTTGTTGTTCGATTCATAAAGTAAAACCCCTTTACACGCTATAAACTACTTACTATACATATGCATACTACGAGCAACTAATCTACTTAATAAAAAACGGTCCTCTATCCTAAACCGCCCTACATCATACGTTTAGTATAAAGAACCTACCCACAACCGTCAACTAGTAGTATATCATATGTTAACAAAAGTTTTTACTAATACATTACCTTTTTCATTACCTTCGTTTCTCTCTACCTATTTATAAACTCTCCCACATATACTTCCCACATATACTCACCATACTTACAATGAAAAGCACCAGCTGTTACATCAAAGACCTTCATCCGTTGAAATCTTAAATTATATAATTGCCATTATCCTTAAAATTACATATATACCCCAAATAGGCCTTTTCTATCCAATCAGTTTCCTCTCCTACTTATTAGCTAGATGTGGCATTCTTTATTCTTCCCCTACCAATCGAATTATTAAACAGCGCTAGTATTGATTGAAAAGAAGAGGAGCCTATGTAACCCGTTAAAGAGCCTTAGATCGCCTAGCTCATAAATACACATAAACAAAAAGAAATCGACACAACCCGTTAAAGAGCCTTGCGATAGCACCAGCTCGCGAGGGTTGTGTCGGTTTCTTTTCTCTTATCACGCTACACGTTAATAATTCAATTACCCCTACTTTTCAAAGGGCAATACCTTATCATACACAGCCTGCACATCCAAGCCTTCTAGATACTCTTTAAAAGAATCTTTGACTAAAGGATTACGCAAAGCATATTCAACAGTCGCCTTTAAATAGCCTAACCGATCCCCAATATCATACCGTACCCCTTCATAGGCCAAAGCATAAATAGGAGTAGATAATTGGGCTAGAGCATCTGTCAATTGAATTTCATTACCAGCGCCTGGTTTCGTCTTCTCTAATTCAGTAAAAATATCTGGCGTTAAAATATAACGGCCTAATACAGCTAAATTAGACGGTGCCATATCACGGCTTGGTTTTTCTACTAAACCATCTACCTTGTAAAGATTTGGCTCTACCTGTGTGCCTGCTACAATCCCATAGGCACTCACCTTATCTTCTGGTACAAATTGAGCTCCTAAAATCGTACCACCACGTTCTTCATAGCAATCCATCAACTGTTTCAAACAAGGCGTCGTCGGGTTATATACCACATCATCACCGAGCATAACAGCAAAAGGTTCATCACCAATAAATGCTTTTGCACAATAAATGGCATCACCTAAGCCACGAGGCGCCTTTTGCCGAATAAAGTGAACTCGAATATCGGCTAATTGGCGAACCATATCCAGCTGCATTTTCTTACCCTGTTGCTGCAATAACTGTTCCAGTTCCACACTCGAATCAAAGTGGTCTTCAATAGATCGTTTGTTGCGGCCTGTAATAATTAAAATCTCTTCAATGCCAGAGGCAATGGCTTCTTCAACAATATATTGAATAGCTGGTGTATCTACAATCGGCAACATTTCCTTTGGCTGTGCTTTTGTAGCTGGTAAAAAACGTGTACCAAATCCAGCTGCTGGAATAACAACTTTACGAATGGAAGACATACTTCTTCATACCCCTTTACCTATTAAAAATCTTTAGCACGCCATAAATATTCCCATGTCTGCTGCTTAGCCCGATAAGTTAACCATGCTTCAAAGGAATGCAAATCACGATGCCATGTATAATCAACGTACTTAGTCTGACCCGTTCGCATATCCTTCTGAATATTAACGATAAACTGGTCTAAGCGGGTTAACTGAATAGATCCACCTAAGACGCCTTTATGTTTAATTTCGACAGTATCAAATGGATATGGCGAATCATAACCTTGGGCAATATTAGCCTGTCTGTAACCAGACCATACACTGATGCGGTTATTCACCCGCCAGTTCATATCAGCCCCATAGTATGGCATACTACGTGTGCGGTCTTCATAGCCATAATGGTCATTTTGATAGCCTGCAAAAGTCCGAAGGCTTACATGATTGCCAAAGGCAGCTATTGGCGTATGGGAAATTTCTCCATAATACATACGGTGAGAACCTTTAATATAACCTTCTTTCCAATAACCTAGGCTAGCTCCGCCATGAACCGTAAACGATGTAGAACCAACTTGATAGGTATTCGTCTCAATGGAGAATTCCGGTCGTTTTTCTACCCATACCGTTTTAGCATCTAAGGTGGCCGATGAACGATCATAACCTAACTGAGCTGTCCCCCAAGGAAGGTACTGGCGGTAACCTATGGATGGCTTAAAGCCCGACTTCGCATACAAACGATATTCAAAATAAGCTTCCCCATGCTCGCCAATAGGATAATCTATATTACCGCGCAAACCAATGCCATCAGTACTGTTATACATAGGTCGTGGCAAAATATTAAATATACTGACCTTATTTCCCGTATCATGCCGTAAGGACACCGTATAATTAGGCAGGCTTAATAACTTAAATCCATGAATATAAAACTTAGCATGACGAATAACTGCCTTATCCCCAGGAATAATAGTAATATCATCACCTTTTACGGAATAGTCTGGCGTACCTTTAAAGGCCATCGCATGTTTTGTCGTTATCCAGCCTTTTTTGATATGTCCCACTTGCCCATCAAACTGACCATCTTGGGCTCCCATATAATACGGAGCTACCCAACCAGATACTTGTGGGGCATTAATCGCATTGGTTCCTGTATTATAACTTAAATCATCACCTGTTAGGTTCTTAAGTTTACCCTTATCTTCCAAATAATGGAAGGGACCTACTGTATGATATTCCTGCGTCTTTGTATTCCCTGCAATGGCGCCAGTAAAAAGTTCACGGTTACCTTGGTACACATCAACGTCACCAGTTGCGGTTACAGCCCCCGTCGTATCCGAATAAGTCATTTGATTAGCCTGTACTTCCACAGGTAACGTATTCGGATTCACAGGCTGTGGCGGTGGCGTACCTCGCTTAACGACCCGAACCATAGCTGGATCCGTATCCATAGGAAATGGGTCAGTACCTCCAAACAATAAAGGCTTTTGACTCATAACCGAACCAGCCGGAATCACTTCTGATGAGACCCATGCTTTACTTGTATTTTGATTACTTACTTGCGCCTGAGAAGCCGCAGGTAGATCCTGTGCCCAAACAGGCAGGGCTGGCATCGTCAATAAAGATAAAAGCAATGCACAGTTAGCTTTTTTACTCAGCATCTATGACATTCCTTTCTCTTATGAACGTTTAACAACAACAATCGGTTCTGATGGGGCTACCCCTGTATCACCACTACTTGCACTGGTATCTGCAGCCGACGTATCTGAAGCTGACGCACTTGCTGTATCCCCAGCTACTTCACTATCATCGACGCTTGTATCCGTATCACTCGCTGCTGTAGACTGTGCGACCGGTGCTGCTGTTACTGTATTGTCAATGCTATCAGCCATTGGCTGTACTGCCATATCATTGGCATGGTTCAACCCATCACCGCCAACAACAATTCCTTGTACCGTTACTGTTTCCGTTGGCTGTACATAAACTGTTGTACCTACTGGTAATTCAACGGATTGGCCTTTCACCAAGAGGCCCCCTACTAGACCAACAGGCCCTAGTAAGGCTACCCCCGCTACCGAAGCACCTGCTGCCGTTAACATACTCTTCGTCTTCTGCTTAGCGTCATCTCCCTGATAAGCAGCAAAGCTAGAACCATCAATGGTTGGAATATTATCAAAGGACAAATCAACTTTAGCATTGCGTCCAAATATACCCGCTTTTTTCAGCATAGTAATTTTGCCTGTTCCCTGCGTACCTGCTGGTACTAACAACACATCGCCATCCATAATATCTTCGGCTACAGTAAAGGTAAATGGATCGCCTACCTTGTCCGTTTTAGAGCTAATAGGTGTATCTAAAGTAACAGCAAACACATGATTTTGTGCGATAGTCCCAATTTGTGGGGTTAATTTAACATCGGCTCCATCAATGGTCTTGTATAAAGAAGAAATACGGCTCGATAAGGAACCCGTCGTTACCCGTCCATATACACTGCGTTCTAATCGTTCTACACGATTAATTAAGGACCCATTATTAACCTTATTATTATAGGTCCATTCCAATACATCTAAACGCTGTAAAATAGTCGCTTTATTAGAATTAGAACCACCTTCAATAGAGGAATATAAAGAATCTACTTTCTGACTTAAGGTACCAGAGCCTTGTGTGCCATATACCGTTTCATCCAATTGATTAACACGGTCAATAATAGCCCCTTGCTGAACTTGTCCATATACAACCGTTTCCATGGCATCTGTCTTACCTACCACCGTATCTGGTGTTGCAGCCCAAGTACTACCTGTCATCATAAGAGCCACTGCTACTGCCAGTAATTCCTTCTTCATATAATCCTCCATTATTTATCTATGCTTAGTTACGTCATTCGATTCTACGATTTCTAAAGCTAATCTCATTTTCTTAGCTTACTAAACAAGCTCTTGTATAAATCTATCACTACATAGACACCTATATTCCAAAAGCCCTGTAATTCACTTCAAATCAACTAGATACGTACATCTATAATCGCTGATACACCGACCCCTTGAATACGAGAAGCACCTACTGGGTTAACGCTATCTACCGGCACCAACCCCTTAACTTGAATCAAATCATTAAAGCTACCTGTAATTTCTGCAACAGCCTTAACACGTGACACTTCGGATTCTGGTCCCGTTACCTGAGCAGCCCCAATATAATTCTTGCCGCCCACACTAACAATAGGCACTACCTTTGTCGTATAAGTCGTACTTAAATTATTTTGTTTCAATAATTTATTTAAGAAACTATCGATTTGACCACCAAACTTATCAACAACGATACCGATGCCTCCCACTTTTACAACACCACCGAGTACACTGCCTAAATTAAAGGCCTGTGATGTACCAATACCAGCGGATAGTGTTAAGGCTCCAATAAGTGCAGCTGCTACTATTTGCTTTTTCATGACGTAACCTCCTACTGTATATACATGATTATTTTAGCAAAAATCGACTAAAATAGCTAGATAAATAAAAGTAATAGTCTCACAGTAGCATACATAGATGAAGAGAAAATAAAAAAGGATGACCTCAGTCATCCTTTTTATCCAGTCTATCTATTAACAGATCCTTGGCACTTGATCTTCACCTAACATATCTAACAAACGAATACCACCAACGACCGTTTCTAGACCTACTCGTCCTTGGTTCTTAGCTAGGGTATGTCCAATACAAACGGCTTCTTTACCTTCATCAAAAGTATGTAAAATATCCAAAACAGCTGCTGTTGCCTCCCTACGCACAAAGAAAACAACCTTTCCTTCATTAGCCAAATAGAGTGGATCATAACCTAACATACTGCACACAGAGGCCACATCTTCATGGACAGGCAGGGTTTCTTCTTTAATTAAAATCCCCACCTGCGCCGAGTCCGCAATTTCTTGCAAAACCGTGGCCAATCCACCACGTGTAGGATCTCGCATAAGAGCAACATTTTCTGCCTCTTTAGCTAGGACCGCCCCCACCATATGGTTTAAAGGAGCACAATCCGTATGTATCGATTCTGGCAAAGTCAAGCCAAATCGTGTACCCATAACAGCCACTGCATGGTCACCTAAAGAACCGGATAAAATAATATCCATATCTGCTTCCACCCGAGACGGCGCAATATGAACAGAATCTGGAATGAAGCCTACACCGGCCGTATTAATATAAATACCGTCAACGGCACCGCGTTCAACGACCTTGGTATCACCTGTTACAATGGATACACCTGCCTTATCAGCCATAACCTCCATGGTTGTTAAAACCTTTTCCAACGTCTCCATAGAGAGACCTTCTTCTAAGATAAAACCACAGCTTAAGTATTTAGGTACAGCCCCATTCATAGCTAGGTCATTAACCGTGCCACATACAGCTAATTTACCAATATTCCCACCTGGGAAAAAAGCTGGTGTTACCACATAAGAATCTGTAGTAAAAGCCATACGACCAGCGGAAACGGCAAACTGAGCCCCATCATGCAAAGGCTCTAATAAAGCATTTCTAAAATGCTTCATAATATGTTTTTCCATTAACTCATGGCTAAAACGACCGCCATTACCATGAACTAAACGTATTACCTCTTCCATTGCCTTACTCCTCCCATACAAGGCCTCCACTACTGCGTCCATATTTATACCAAGCTGCACAGGCCCCTTCTACGGATACCATACAAGCTCCCACTGGATGGTCCGCCGTACATGCTTTACCAAATAAAGGACACTGGTCTGGTCGAATCAGGCCCTGCAAGACACGACCACATTGACACCCCTTAGGCGGTATTGTCGGCCCTATATGACCTAGAGGTACTTGCTTTTCTACATCAAATTGTACATAAGGTCCTTTTAAAGCTAGCCCTGATTTAGGAATTGTCCCAATCCCTCGCCATGTATCATCAATAGGTTCATATAATTCATCCATTAAGGCTAGAGCCTGCGGATTCCCTTTCGGCGCTACGACGGACTTATATTGATTACCTACATAAAAATGCTGTGTCTTACGCTGTCGCAACAAATCAACAATAGCTGATAAAATCTCAATTCCATCAAAACCAGCGATACAGCCAGGCATATGATAGTCATCAGCTAAAAACTGATAGGGCTTTTCTCCAATAATAACACTCACATGACCAGGTAATAAGAAACCATCAATTTGGCCTTCTTTTTGATCAAGCAAAGCCTTCAAAGCGGGTGGCACCAATTTATGTGATACCAAGAAAAAGACATTGGTAAGCCCTTCTTGTGCTACCGCCTTTATAGTAGCCGCAATAACGGCTATAGTCGTTTCAAAACCAATAGCTAAAAAAACAATCTTCTTATCTGGATACTTACGGCCTAGCTCTAGGACTTCAAAAGGACTATAAATAACTTCAATAGAAGCACCGGCCGTCTTAGCATCCCATAAGTTTCCCTCCGTACCAGGGATCTTCAACATATCGCCAAAAGTAGCCAACACTACATCCTCCCGTTTGGCATAGGCCAAGGCCTTATCCATATAAACTTGATCGGTTACACAAACAGGACAGCCTGGTCCACTTACCAGCTCAATACCATCTGGTAGAAGGCTGCGCAAGCCTTCCCTAAAAATAGCGACCGTATGCGTGCCACACACTTCCATAAAACGAAGAGATTCTCCTTTAGTATGTAAGTCTCGAATCTCCTTCAGTAATTCTTTAGCAACTTGTGCTTTGTCGTCTATCGTAAGCTTGTTCACGTTCTTCTAGCTCCTGAAATGCATCTATCGTAGCTTTCGCTTCATTTTCATCTACAATTTGTACGGCACAGCCTGCATGCACTAGCACCCAGTCACCAACTTTTGCATCCGATACTAACATAAGACTACAATCTCGTCTTACTCCGCCAAGTTCAATGGTGCCAATATATCCATTTACCTTTACTAATTGTGCAGGAACAGCTAAACACATAGCCCATTCTCCTTCTATTTCTTAATTCATATATCACTATATAAAAAGGCCTCTTAGTAATAAATCTAATAAATACCAATTACAAAAAGCCTATGATTTATAGAATGCATAGACCCACTATAATTTATTTTGTTAACTAGTTTAGATAAATCGTAAGCCTTTTAACCTAACAAATTTATAGTACGCCAATTCAAGACTTCTTTCAAGATAGACTTCAAGTAATTCTTATTTCATTTGACCGATATAAAGCTGCCCCAAGGCTAGACCACCGTCATTAACGGGTGCTTGATGAGGTATATAGACCTGTAAATCCTTTATGCGAAGCAAAGACACTAGGCTTTCTAATAACAGACGGTTTTGAAAAACGCCTCCACTTAAAACAACTTGCTTTATCCCCTTTACCTGACACAACTGTACCGTTTTATCAGCCAGCATGCGGGCTAAGGTTTGATGAAAAGACGCGGCTAAAAAATCCCTCGACAGTCCCTTCACTCGACCTACTATTAAAGGTTTAATTAAGGCACTAACTGGCAATTCATTCTCTTCAATGGTATACGGCCAAATCCCACCTCGACTTCCATAGGCCAGCTCTTCCAGCGCCATAGCCACCTGCCCATCAAAACTATGCACATTCCCTAAGCCTAATAAGCAACCAGCCGCATCAAACAAGCGACCAGCCCCACAAGCTAAAGGAAACTTCATACCATGTGCTAGGGCCTGTAAAAGCAAATTAGCCTGCTTCGGCAAAGTATTACGCCAAGCTACATACGGCGCAGGCCACGTATCTCCATAGATAGTTTGCAAATAGTAGGCTGCCTGCCGCCATGGTTGACGGACAGCCTCTTCTCCACCAGGAAGTGGGGTATAAGATAAATGTGCCAACCGCTCATAGTCACCATCTTGGCATAAGAGCCACTCACTGCCCCAAATGGTGCCATCTGGTCCATAACCCGTCCCATCCATAACAAGGCCCAAGACCTTGCCTTGAAGACCATATTCAGCGATGACACTGGCTGCATGAGCCTGATGATGCTGCACCTCTATACAAGGCACCTGCCAAGCCTTAGCTAATTCTCTTCCTAATTGACTAGAAAAATAAGCGGGATGAGCATCTACAAGAACCTTCTTAGGCTTTAATTGAAACAAGTTTTGATAACGCCGAATGCTTTGCCGCAGCATATCATTCATAGCTTGATTCTGTAAATCGCCTATGTGAGGACCTAAAAGCACCTGTTTATCTCGATTCATCGCAAAAGCATTCTTTAAATCGCCCCCCATGGCTAATAGGGTAGGCCAAGTTTTTTTACCTTTTATAGGCACACCAATCGATAAAGGTACATACCCACGGCTACGACGATACAAGTAGGGCTTATCTTCAACAAGAGCCGTCACTGAATCATCAACAGGTGATACGATACGCCGATTATGTGTCAAAAAAACATCAGCAATAGACGCCAGCTCTCTAAAAGCCTCTTCATCCTCATAAATCACAGGAAAACCACTAGGGTTACCACTCGTCATAACCCACACCGCCTCTTCTGGTAAGAGCACATAATGGACAGGTGCATAAGGAAGCATAAGGCCTACTTGATGGTTTTGAGGTGCCACGGCCTCTCTAGCGACTTTCACTACACTATCCATCTTCCAAGGCAAGAGAACTATGGGCCGCTTAGGCGATTGTAATAGAGCTTCCTCCTTAGGACTAATTTGAGCGATTTGCCGCACTAGCTCTAAAGACTTAACCATCAAAGCTAGGGGCTTATCGGGACGGCGCTTACGCTTACGCAAGCGCTGAACTGCCTTTTCATTTCTAGCATCACAGATTAAATGATAGCCGCCAATCCCCTTTAAGGCAACAATCTGCCCCTTAGCAATCTGCCGTCTCGCTTCTGCAAAAGCCTCCCCTTCTTTATCTAGTAAGAGCTCCTGCTGGGGCGAATATAAGGAGTAGTGTGGCCCACAATCAGGGCAGGCATTAGGCTCTGCATGGTAGCGCCGACTATGAATGTCATCATACTCTGCCTGACAAGGTTGGCACATAGGAAAGACCTTCATAGACGTGCGTGCTCGGTCATAAGGAGTGGCTTCGATTAACGTATAGCGAGGCCCACAGTGGGTACAATTAATAAATGCATAACCATACCGTCGGTTATGCGGATCTAAGAGTTCCTTTAAGCAATCCTTACAAGGCGCTGTATCCGCACTTAAAAAGACTTGTCCCTGCTTCTGATTAGGAGACGCCTTAATAATAAAAGTAGTCTCATTAGCTACTGTAACTAAGTCTTTCACCTTCCAAGAATCGATACGCCCTCCTTGTGGTACCCCTTCTTGTAAGTCACGACTAAAATGAGCTAACTCCATTGCTGGCCCTTGCACTTCTATATAAACACCTTGGGCATCATTATAGACAAAACCACTTAACTCATACCTGTCTGCTAAGACAGAAACAAGGGGCCGAAAACCGACCCCTTGTACAATGCCTGTTACACGAATCCCCTGACGTAAGTCCTTTTTGTCAGATTGACTCATGATTGCCTCCTATTGTGGAACCCCTGCATCAATCTTCCGTTCATGCGTCCGATTCCATTCATCCAATTCCGCTTGAATCATAATTGCGCATTCAATACGCTTCTTTTGTAAGTGACAGCCCATTTCATATGGCTGCTGCAAACTGCCACCATAATTAATATTATTAACATGACAACCACCAGAGCAAAAGAACTTAGCCCAGCATTCAGCGCAAACCGGCTTTGTTAGCACATGGGTATCTCTAAATTCCTTCGGTATGTCAAAGTTCTTTAACCCATCATAAACATTACCTAAGATATATTCTTCTTTGCCAACGAATTGATGGCATGGATAAATATCCCCATTCGGTACAACTGCCATATATTCATGGCCAGACCCACAACCACGAAGTCGTTTAGCCATACATGGGCCACGATACAAATCCATACGGAAATGGAAGAAGTTAAACTTTTCACCCCAGCCCTCTTTTTGTCGTTGTAAATACAAATGAGCTAATTTCTCGTATTCTTTATCTAGGATTGGTAAATCTTCTTCTCGTAAGGCGTATTCATTGTCATCCCCAACTACGGGTTCCATAGATAAATGTTCAAAGCCAAGAGCTGACATAGCTTCTACGTCTTTAACAAAGTCTAAATTCTTATGTGTATAAGTACCACGCACATAATATTCACGGCCATCACGCTGCTTTACTGCATTCTGTAGGTTATGGGCAATCGTCTTATAGGTATCCTGGCCACCAGCTGACGGGCGCATCCGGTTATGAACTTCTTCCCGTCCATCAATAGACAAGACCATACTCATATTATGATCATTTAGAAAATCAATTTTATCTTGACTTAACAGCATGCCATTGGTCGTCATCGTCAATTTGAAAATCTTATTATTTTCCTTAGCGACTTTTTCAATGTAGGCAACGGTCTGCTTAACTACGTCCCAGTTCAAAAGCGGTTCACCGCCAAAGAAGTCAATTTCACAATGTTGCCGATTACCACTCATTTGAATAAGAAAATCAACAGCTCGTTTAGCTACATCAAAACTCATAAGTTCCCGTTTGACGCCGCCATAATCGCCTTGACTGGCAAAGCAATACTTACAGGCCAAATTGCAGTCATGAGCAATATTAAGACAAAGGGCCTTAACAACCGGCTTCTCTTCCGCTACCAGTTTAAAATCTGGCGACATAGGGGCGAATAAAACTTCCTGCCGGATAAGTTCATCTACCTCATCCATAATTTCAATGGCTTCTACCTTATCTAATTGGCCAGCTAACTTAATCAAAGCTTCCTGCCGATTGGTGCCATCATAAACAGATAATACTTTATCTGTATCTTCATCAATGACATGAATAATACCACTATTTACATCCAAGCAATAATACGTATCATCCATTTTGAATGTATGAATCATTGGCTTTAATTCCAACATACTTCCTCCATTATGAAAAAGGCTGTAACAGGATACAAACCCCGTTACAGCCCCTCAACTGTATCGCTACTTATTTTTGTTTGCAAACTTGGTTGCCTACCGTGCAACTTGTTTTACAAGCGGACTGACAAGATGTTTGGCATTCACCACAACCACCAGTTTTCGCTGTTTTCTGTAACGATTCTGTATTAATCGTACGAATATGTTTAGCCATCGGTATTCCTCCTTACCCTTCACTTCTCATCCATTTTAGCATATACCAGAAGAGCTGACAACCGTTTATATAGGTCTTCTTTCAGTCAAGACGCATCTTTAGCCAACTAAAAAACTACCTAGTATCAGAAAAAGTTAACTCTTAACAAGGCTTCTATCTTAGCAAGCACCACAAGCCTCATTAATGCAAGGCCTCTTGTAAAATCTTCAAATTCTGTCGCATCAAAGTTAAATACGTATCCCCCTGAGCCATGTCTTCCTTACTTAAGGCTTCCACTGTATTTAACTGGTACACATGAACGCCCGTCTCCTTAGCAATAGCATCAGCTAGCTTGGGACTAACCAAGGCTTCCGAAAAAATAGCTTTTACATGATTCTTCTTAATAAAGGAGACGATACGAGCCATCTTATCCGGTGTAGGTTCTGTATCAGGAAATATACCCATAATGCCTACCTGTTTAAATCCATATTGAGCTGCCAAATAACCAAAGGCCTCATGGGTAACAACTAAATTCTTATCTTTCACGGTTTTAGCCCAATCCACATAAGCTTGATTTAAGGCCTGTAACTGTTCTTTATACTTGCGACCATTTTCTGCGTAATAGGCAGCATTCGCTGGATCTTCTTTAGAAAAAGCCGCTACTACCGCATCAACTTCTTTTTCTACATTAAGCGGATCAAGCCAAATATGAGGATCATCCATATGAACATGTTCAGCCTCATGATTGTCTTTATGATTAGCTGCTGTGTGTCTATCATCAGCCTCAAGATTAACTTCTTCTTCCTCCATTGGCCGTACCACAACCGACTTAGACAAATCTACTGGCAAAGCCTGACGCAACACATCTTTAGTCAAAAGCTTCTGTACAGGCTCCATACCCGCCCCATTATACAAAAAAACTTGTGCCTTACCAATAGCTTTTAAGTTTGACACCATCGGTTCCCAATCATGAGGTTCCACCCCTGGTGCTACCAGCATAGTTACATCCGCCTTATCTCCGCCAATAACCTTAGCCAGATCATAAACAGGATAAATTGTAGTGACTACCTGCAATTTACCATCTGTTGGCTTTGACTGACTGGTGCAGCCACTAGCCAAAACTAAAGTAAATAAAAAAATAAAGCTTAGGAAACTATAAAAAAGCCAATGTAATTTACTATTTCTTCTCTTTAAGTCCACTTTCATAGCCTCCTCTTTTCTTTCCTACCACGCTTGTTTTTACTTAACGCCTATCTATACAAGAAAACCAACTTACAAATCACTGTAAATTGGTCTCTATTCTCCTTATATAATTATAAATACCCTTATCAATTAGTTATCACAACTTAAACCACTTATATGCATCACGATTTAATAACTTAGACCACTTATATATATCACGATTTAGGCCACTTATAATCAACCACATACACAATAGGTATAGAAACAAGACTTACTAATAGACTTAGCACACCCCACTGTACAAGGCCTACGCCAATAAGAATATTATAAAAATCACTTATGGAAAGACCCGTCCAAGATAAGAACAAGGGCCTGCCTACCACATAAGCACCTAGTAAGATACAAAGCTCATAAACAGCCATACCCGAAAAGGCAGCAGCTATTATACGAAGCCATTTATAGGCTATGCCTAGCTTACTATAAACCCAAGACAAGATGGCTACGCCTATTACTTCTGGCAATATAGCCACAATAGGATTTTTAAAAATAAAATTCATATAATTAATGGCAATAAAGTTCTGAAAGACTTCATACATAAGCGTATACAATCCCATCACTAAGGCCAAGGCTATCCCCATCTTATAGCGGTCAAGGAAGGCGCCTAAGGATACAGGAATAATCAAAAGGGATAATTGAATATAATTCCACCCAACAAAGCCAATGCCAAATACACTTAAGGCCGCAATAATAAGTATAAGCACAATAAAAATAAAATATTGTCTAGGACTAATGCGTTGCCGCCAACTCTTATAGGGATTACTAACCTCTTGCTTTTTATCTCTATATTTTCTACAAATTATTTCCTTATTGGGCTTTTTTATCTTTGTATTAGTTTCTATTTTCATTTATTTATACCCATTATATCTAACGCATTTTATAATTCTACTAACTAGCAGTTTATCTTTTAGTGGCCTGTCTACGCTTACTATAAGTAATAAGCCGTCTTTCAACCCACATACCACAAGCAACCGCTATACCAAAAACGATAAACTCAAATACGGCTGGCGTAATGTACACAAGGGGACTAGCCTGAAACATAGGCAAAGCTAACGCCATTAAGTACATACCCCATTGTGGTATATAGCCACCTAAAAGCATATGTGCATTAATAGCAAACCAAACTAAAACAGTAACCAATATACGTACAAGCCGAATGCGGCGATAGTTGTCTGACCTTGGATATAAATAGGCTAGCATAACCACAATACTTTCAAACAAGCCAAAGTAGGTTAATAAGGTCAATAAAGTAAAGACGCCTCGACTAATTCGCAGAGCCACCATAGGATCTGTTACATTTAAATACAAAATATTTCCAATCAAAAGCAAGGGTACGGGCAAGGCATAGGCACTTATATCTAGCGTGGTATCTATCCATTCATGCTTATGAGCTCGTTTAAAGAATAGAGTAGCTGCCATACCCCAAATAATAATAATTAAAGTGACAACCAACAATACAACAGCCCATATTAAAGTAATCAACCAATTATGAGCGTCGCCAATATTAATAGGAATAGCCGTACTGCCAAAGAAGAAAAAGAGCTGCCACCATAACCAACTATAAAAATAATAACCACTGTGCCAAGGCATAGCAGCCAACCAGTGACGAAGGCGGCTATTCAGTCGATAAATATATGGCAAAACTAAAACTAAGAGGCCAAATACATTAATCGATATATTGGTTAAGTTGCCTAACCCTACCAAGAGGGTAATAGGAACCGCCAACAAGGCCGTTGCGCCTATATTGCGTAATAAGCCTCTAATCATCGACACACACCTCTTTTAATGCTAGTAAGAATATAAGCTAATATAACCGAGAAAAAGACCTGCACATACATAAGAAGAACAAAGATAATATCACGGCCTACATTAGGCAGTGTCCACAAGAGACTCAAATCCACGGCAAAGAATGAATGGTAGGTAGCAAATTCAACAATAAGCCAACTAACTACGTATAAAAAGCGATTAATTCGATGTTCCTTAGGGCCAAAGCCACTAATCTTAGATGTCATATACAAAACCGGAATACCTACCGATAAAACCACATAACTAAAAAGAGCCACCGTTGCACTAGACCCATTATGTATAGTATAAGCTCCTAGTGGAATCAAAATAATAAATAAACTCATATATAACGTACGTAGGAATATATCTACGAGAACCTTCATTCTACTTCCCCCTATAAATAAAATACCTTCTCTATTTTACTATAGGCACCTATAAAATACTAGAAAAAACGGACATATCTTATCTAAAGCAGGAACCCGCCTACCTTTAGGATAAGGTACATCCGTTTTTATTTACTTTGTCTAAGCCTTAACTAGAGGAACTTGTAAAAACTTTTCTTGTTCTCTTACGGGAAGCAAAGGCGTCATACTGTGCAATCCAACAGCTAGGGTATAAAAATTATGAATCCAAGCTGTTGAACTCGGTGGCAATATAGATAAAACACCTAAGGCCACTAAAGACCCATTGACACCAACAATCCCTTTAAAGTTATGCTTAATACGCTGCATTAAAAGCATAGATATGTTACGCAAATCGACTAAGGCCTGTAAATGGTCAGACGATATGGTAACATTAGCAATTTCCTGAGCAATTGGTGCCCCTTCATTCATGGCAACACCTACATTGGCTTCCGATAAAGCTGGCGAGTCATTAATGCCGTCGCCTACCATCATAACTGTATAGCCCTTAGCTTTTGCTTCTTTGACATAAGTGGCCTTATCTTCTGGTAAGACTTCTGCATGAAACTCATCAATACCTAATTGCTTAGCTACGCGTTCTGCATTACGCCGACTGTCACCAGTCATCATAACAACTTTTTTTACACCTAAGTCATGCAAGCCAGCAATTACACTCTTAGCTTCCTTACGAATAGGGTCTTTGATGCAAATCACAGCTGCTAAAACACCACCAATAGCCAAGAAAATATGAGATGACGTATTCGGCAAGTTATCAAACTTATCTTGTTCACATTCAGGTATTTTAGTCTTATTATCATCGAAGATAAAGTGCGCACTACCAATACGGCAGCGATACCGATTAACGCGAGAGGCAATGCCATGAGCCACTACATACTCAACCTTGGAATGCATTTCTTTCGTATGCAAGAGGCCTTTTTCGTCAGCTGCCTCAATAATGGCCTTAGCCATAGAATGAGGAAAATGCTCTTCTAAGCAAGCCGCTAAGGCTAGCATTTCATCCTTATCTCGTCCATCAAAAGGAATGATATCTTCAAAAACAGGTTCAGCCTTTGTTAAGGTACCCGTCTTATCCAAAACAACCATATCTGCTACCGCGATTTGTTCCATAAACTTACCGCCCTTAACGGTAATGCCTCGTTTGGACGCTTCTTCCATAGCCGACAAAACCGCTAGTGGCGTTGATAATTTCAAGGCACAAGAGAAGTCAACCATTAAGAAGGAAAGAGCCTTTAAGGTATTTCTCGTCAACAAATAAGTAACAATCGTCCCTAAGAAGCTGACAGGTACTAATTTATCGGCCATACGGAAAGCCTTTTGTTCCATAGTTGACTTCATCTGTTCCGAATCTTCAATCATGGATACAATCTGTTCATAACGAGATGATTGCGCATTACCACGAACTTCCACTGTGCATTGCCCATCTTCTACAACAGTCCCTGCATAAACAGATTGGCCTTCTTCTCGGCGAACCGCTTCTGCTTCACCAGTCATGGAGCTTTCATTAACTAAAACAACGCCATCAAGAACGACACCATCCAAAGGAATGACATCACCATGACGAATAATAATATGGTCACCAGCCACAACTTGACTAACTGGTTTACTTACTTCAGCTTGTCCTTCCTTAACCCATACCTTATCTACATGTAAGGACATACTTTGGGCTAAATCAAGAACAGACCGTCGCAAGGTCCATTCTTCTAAAATTTCCCCAACGCCTAAAAGATACATAACAGCACCAGCTGTCGATACATCTTGACGCAATAAAGAGACGGTAATAGCCGTTCCATCTAATACTTCGACAGATAATTGACGATGCCATAAAGCTTTAACGGCCCGCCCTATAAACTTAACTGCGCTAGCCCAAGACCAAGCTGCACGTAAAGGCAATGGCAATAATAAGCGTTTTCCTAAATATAACAAGGTCTTATCTATCATCTGTTCACGATATCGCTTATTTACAAGACGTGGCGAATTATCAGGCAAGGCCGGTGCTGCTGACAAATCAACAGTCCGCAAGGCCTCAACCGCCTCTTTCACAGCCGCTAAATCACCATTAAAAGTGATAATAATATCACCCAGCCGTGTAATAAACTTAGCCTTTGTAATGGCTTCATGTGCCTGCAACAAATCTTCAATATAGGCGGCCTGTGCTTCTGTAAATTTACGACCACTACAACGTATATGCAAGCGATACCGTAAGCGTTGAATAAGGGTAAATTGTAACATTATTTGCCTTCTGCCGAGGTCTTGTCATCAAAAAGTGCTTCGTCACGAGCCGCGTTGATTTCTTTTGCTTCCGCAACAATATCGTCTGTACTTGCCTGTACACGTTCAACCGTACCCATAACACTTTCTTTAGCCCGCATACCAGCTGCTACTACATGGGAATATACTTTACGCGCATCTTTACTCGTTAATACGCGCAATCCTAAGGTACCTAAAGCCAACCCAGCGGCGAATACATTAGCATCTTTTACTGTTTCTTTCTTAATATTAAATACCATAATAAATTCATCCTTTCTCATACGTAACAACTGATACGACTTCTTCGTATCTTATAACTTCAAACAATTACAAGCTTACTTTATGTAGGGAATCCCCCTATCTACACAGCTTCTACTTATCTTCTTCTCGGCTCTCTTTCTGCCCCGCATCTGGACTACAGCAAGAAGGTTTCACTTTCTTCGACGATGAACACCCATCACAGCCACAACCACAGCCGCCCTTACCTGTCCAACTGCGATAACATTTGCGAGCAATATAAAGAACAGCGATAAGTCCTATTAAATAAACTATGTAATTGTCCATTAGTATACACCACCTTTTTCTCATTTTCAATACATTTATAATAATTTAATTTTTATTTTATATTATTCAATCTAAATACACTTATTAACTATGATATAAAGAGTTCACTCTATTCTCATTTAACTGCTATTTTTATTTATTTTCTCAATTATTTTCTTCAAATATAAGAGAAAGACTCATTAAATTATCTAATGAGTCTTTCCTATTTAAAAACAAGTACCACGCACTTAAATCATGGATACATTAAAGCAATACCTCTACTACAAGTATCGCCTTATTGGAATCCTAACAAAAGACCTACTTGACGTACAATCCAAGCGACAACCCAAGCCAGTACAGTCGCATAAACTATGAAGAAAGCTAACCAGCCCCAAGAACCAGCTTCTCTCTTAAAGACAGCCATAGCGGCAATACATGGTGGATAAATTAATACGAAGACCATCAAACATACAGCGATTAATGGTGTAAAGTCTGGATCCGAATGTAAATATTGTGCAAGTGACGATTCATGGTCTTCATCGGCTTCTACCGCATATATCGTACCTAAGGTACTAACCATAACTTCCTTAGCGGCCATAGCTGCTACCAAAGACAAGCTCATCTTCCAGTCAAAGCCTAACGGCCGCATAATAGGTTCTACAAATTGACCAAATCGTGCTGCATAAGACTGACCAATCTTTTCTGCATTCTTATCGCCATCTAACTTCTTAAGGAAGGTATCCTTATCTTGGTCATTTACATAAACAGCCCAAGCGGCATCAAAATTAGCCTTGTTTCCTTCTTTTAAGTCAGTTAGGTAATCAGGCACCTCTTCTTTTTGTGCCCGCGCAATACTTTCCTGTGGCGTTACTTTTTTAGCTGTAGCTACAATATCTGTAGCGGCTACATTACCTTCATCAGCTATCTTAGTTGCTTCATCAGCATCTTGTGAAGCTTCTGCCGCATCTTCATCCGTATCTTCTGACTGATCGTCTTCTTCTTGATCCGCTGCTATAGTGTTCATTTGATCCACAAGATTCATAATCTTATCCTGTTGTTCCTTAGCAGTAAAGCCAAAATGATTCATAATCGCTGCATCTTTTTCTTCATAAATCTGATTAATCTGTTCCGATGCACCATCATAATCTTGCGAATATTGAACATTTTGTGGATAAGAAACTAAGAACCAAACCAAAATCGAAGCTGCTAAAATGAAAGTACCTGCTTTTTTTAAGTATAAGACAGCCCGTTCCCACATATGCATTAACACACTTTTTAAGGTAGGCATATGATACGGTGGCATTTCCATAACAAAAGGTTCTGCTTCCCCTTTGAATAAAGTTTTACGGAAAACAATCGCCATAATAACCGCTAAAATGATACCTGCAAAATAAACGGAAAATAAGACCGTCCCCCCTTGTGCTGGCGTAAAGAAAGCCGCTGCAAATAAGGTATAAATCGGCAACCGAGCACTACAACTCATAAGCTGCATAACCAAAATCGTGACCATTCGGTCTTTTCGATTATCTAAAATACGTGCCCCCATGATACCTGGGATACTACAACCAAAGCCAAGAATCAAAGGAATAAAGGACTTACCATGTAAACCACAGGATCGCATAATGCGGTCAATAACAAAGGCAGCCCGCGCCATATAACCGGTATCTTCAAGGAAGGAAATCCCCATAAAGAGCAAAATAATAAGAGGAATAAAGCTCAATACAGCCCCTACACCGGCAATCACACCATTAACAATAAGGGACTGCAGCTGCCCTTCCGGCATAACTGTAGATACCCAATCGCCTAAAAGGGTAACACAATCAGCTAACCAATCCTGCGGATAGGAACCAACTAAATTAACGAAGTTAAATAACAGATACATCACCAAAGCAAAGATAGGTAACCCTAGCCAACGATTGGTAATAATCTTATCAATCTTATCAGATCGTGTTAAACCAGCATCTATAGGCTTACGAAGCACGGCATTAAAGACTTGAACAGCAAATTCATGACGCTTCTCTTGGAAGATAACATCCATATCATCAGTAACGCCTAAGGTTTTCCGCATGCCCTGCGCTTTCGCTAAAATACCTTCTGTACCACTAAGTGCCTTAACTTTCTTAACAACATCCGCATCATTTTCTAAAAGTTTAACCGCTACCCAGCGAAGCGGATAATGAAGGTTAGCTATCTCTTCCAATTCCGCTTGTAACTCAGCAATAGCTGGTTCAATATTCGAACCATAGTCAATCTTAGCCTTTGTTGGCTGACCGGCCTGAGCTACTTTAATGGTAGCCCGCAAAAGGTCATCTGTCCCTTCATTATTACGCCCTACTGTAGGAACTATAGTGGCTCCTGTTAACTCAGCCATCTTATCTAAATCTAAGTCAACACCCATTTCCTTGGCTACATCGTCCATATTAAGAGCAATAACCATAGGCTTTTCCAACTCAATAAGCTGAGCTGCTAAATATAAATTTCGTTCCAAATTTGATTCATCAAGTACATTCATAATCAAATCCGGATTATCGTTAACAATAACATTACGAGCAACCAACTCATCAAGAGAACGTGCCGTTAAACTATAGGTACCTGGCAAATCGATAAAATCAAGGCGATACCCTTCAAAATTACGAGTCCCTTCCTTCTTTTCTACCGTAACCCCAGCATAGTTACCAACATGCTGCTTGGCTCCTGTAATATTGTTAAAAATCGTCGTCTTACCACAATTCGGATTGCCTGCCAATGCAATCCGAATTATTTTCTCGTGATTATCTGCCATTAACTGCTCCTATCCTTCTACCATAACATCAATTGTCTTCGCTTCACTCATGCGAAGTGATAGATTAAAATTCTTAACCTTTATTTCTACAGGATCACCTAAAGGTGCAAATTTCAATACATTGACCTTCGTCCCTGGCACAACACCCATATCAATCAAGCGGTGCATAATATTGCCATGTCCATGCAGTTCTTTAATGGTGCCTGATTGCCCTACATGCAAATCAGCTAATTTCTTAATCATTTGCCTCTACCTCTTCTTTACAACTTTTAAATGATAGTCCTACTCAATTCTTTTTTATTATAGCAAGACTGCCTTATATATGCAATATTGAGTTTGAGTATTATTTAGATTTTTCTATTTTATATCTCTAGAGCTTAAAAATATGGCCTTCTATCTACTTTTATCAAACTAATACATTCTTTCCCTCATATTATTTTTATCACTTACATTAATTAAATGATAATATATGCCAGTATTCTTAGTCTGTTCTCATTCGTGTTTATAATTTTATTATCACTTGTTTGTATCGTAATGAGAATATATCTTTTCTAGAGTAAATTTTACTTCTTCCTTCTTACTTCTTACTTCTTACTTCTTACTTCTTACTTCTTACTTCTTACTTCTTACTTCTTACTGACAGGATAATCTACTAATAACTTTCTTCCACATTAGCTAAAAAACTCTTTTCGCCTCTTTATACACCGCAAACACACTCGTATTAAACTTTCTTTTAACGTTTACTATATATCTACACACCCCTTAGAGTCTGTTCTACCTATACCCAACACCCTCTAAAAAACAAAAAGAGCAGATACCTATTCCTTGTATCTACTCTTATAAATCGTATTTACTTAATCACTAGCGACTACGACGGCGCCGATTATTAGAGCCTTTATGCCCTAAGGCCTTATGGACTTTCTTCTTTGTCGCTTGATAAGAGCTAGTTGGCTTAGCCCGTTTTGTTGCTTTTACCTTCTTCTCCGCCCGATTAGCCCCTTTTATCCGCACCTGCCCATTAGGAGCATATTTAGTAATCGTCGCCTGAATATTCCGTTCAATGCGACGCAACCAATGTTCATCTGCTTCGGTTGCAAAAGTAATGGCCAGTCCTGTATGACCTGCTCGACCCGTTCGACCAATTCGGTGAATATAATAATCCACATCATGAGTCACATCATAATTATATACATGGCTAATACCTTCAATATCAATACCCCTAGCTGCAATATCTGTGGCTACCAATATTTGATGCCGTCCCTTAGTGAATTCTTTCAAGACCTGCGTGCGCCGCCCTTGTGTCATATCACCATGAATTTCACAGACAGATAGACCTGCTCCAATAAGCTCTCCACTTAATTTAGCTGCTCTGTCCTTAGTATTACAAAAGACGATAGCCAAATAGGGATTATCTTTCTGAATATGCTTAATTAGCTCGGCCGTTTTTTCCGATGCTTTTACCATATAAACACGTTGCTCTACCGTATCCACCGTTACATGCTTACCAGCTACGGTAACCGATTCTGCCTTTGTCATGTAAGTCTTAGCTAAGGCTCGAATCTTATCGGGAATAGTCGCTGAAAACAATAACAATTGATGATTACTATTAACCGCTTGTAAAATCGATTCCACATCTGGTAAAAAGCCCATATGAAGCATTTGATCTGCTTCATCTAACACAATGGCCCGTATCGTCTCTAAAGATAAACTACCCCGACGATAATGATCCAGCAAACGACCTGGCGTCCCTACTATCATATGAGGCCGTCGACCTAACTTTTGTAACTGCCCTTCAATGGTCTGTCCGCCAATTAGCGCAACTACGTCCACCCCAATAAGCTGGGCCAAAGGACGTATATCGTCAGCAATTTGTTTTACTAGTTCCCGCGTAGGCGCTATCATAAGCACTTGTTCTTGGTATACATCTACATGAACCCGCTGCAATAAAGGCAAGGCAAAAGCCAAGGTCTTTCCCGTCCCTGTTTGAGCCTTCGCGATAATATCTCGTCCCTTAAATATAACTGGTATGGCCTTTTCCTGTATCGGTGTTGGTTCTTTTATACCTGTTTTTTGTAAGCCCTCTACTAGGGCAGGTACAATACCTATCGTTTCAAAACTTTTCATTGATTTCTCTTTCTATTTATTTTATTGATTTACTATCTACCTAGTAAATGACTATTAATTTATGCAGACAATAATAACCCGCCACTTATAAAACAGTCCACAAGTTATTAAAAAAAAATATATAATCTAATACCAAATCCTATACTATATAAAAATATATAGTCTACTTACTAAATAGGCTTGGTACACCATCTACATCGGCACAACTCGTCCGACAGTGTGCGGTATTGCTGCACACCCAGCGTTTTCGTCCTCGTTCTTCAACTTGAACAAAATAGCCATCCTGACATCGAGGACATTTATAATTCTTATCTATCTTTTCTTGTTTCACTACCGGTTCTGAACTAACTGGTTCTGTATACTTGCAATCAGGATAATTGCTACAACCCTTAAAGGCGCCAAATTTTCCCTGTCGAAGCTGTAACCGCCCCTTTTTACAGGAAGGACAAATCTCCGCTTGCGGTATCTGTCCTAAGTCTGTATTAGCCTTTTCAACAAGTTTCGTTAAAAACTGAATTTGATCTTTTAAAAAAGCATCTAAATGATCTTTCCCATCACTCATTAGGGCTAGCCGTTCTTCCCACACCGCTGTTTCGTCTGGATACAGCATTTCATCTGGCAAGGCATCCACAAGGGCATAGGCCTGATTAGTTGGCGTTAAGGTCTTTTTCTTCCCTTTAGCCTTCATAAAACCACGGCTAATCAATTCATCAATAATAGTGGCCCGCGTTGCTTCTGTACCTATACCAGATACTTCTTTCAATTGAGCCTTCAAGGCATCATTTTTTACATACTTATAAATTTCCTTCATCGCCTGTAAAAGAGTAGATGGAGTAAATCGGCTCGGTGGTTTTGTTTGTTTCTCATCAATGGCTGTATTCGCCGTTTGCAAAGGGTCTCCCTTTTTTACAAGAGGTAACTCAGATATTTCTTCAACCTCGTCCTTCTTTTTACGTTTATATAAAGCCTTCCAACCAAGTTCCTTAACGACACGACCATGAGCAAGAAAGGTTTCTTCTTCCTGATCAATCTCTATTTTAGTCTGTTCGTATATATGGTCAGGATAAAATTGAGCTATATAAGCACGGCTAACCAAGAAATATATATTCCGTTCTGTCTCTGACAGACTAGCCAATTGACAAGGCACGGTTGTAGGAATAATAGCATGATGGGCGGTAATCTTTTTAGTATTCCAGGCCCTAGACTTTAAAGACGTATCTGCCTGCTGAGCCCACTCCATAAGGGTCTTATCTCCACTCTGCCCTAGATTTTTAATAATAGCCAAACGATCCTTATATTGATTGGTAGGTAAATAATCGCAGTCTGAACGAGGATAAGAAGTCAACTTACGTTCATATAATTTCTGAGCTGTATCTAGTACGGTTTGCGGGTCATAGCCATAGGCTTTACCAGCTTCTACTTGAAGCGCGGATAGAGATAAAGGTAGACGGGGACTTTCTTTCTTTTTAGTCTTTTGGCATTTACTAACAAGGCCTTGGCTAAAGGGTAACTTCTTAGCCAACTCTTCTGCAAATGGCTTAGTTACTAAATGACCATCCGCATCAAGACCAGCCTGTGTATCTTTAGGCTGCCATGTAGCCCAAAAAAGTCCATTCTTATGTTCATATTGAACCTTTAATACATAATAGGTGACTGGCTTAAAATCAGCCAACTCTCGTTCCCTGCGCACCACTAAGGCCAAGGTCGGTGTCTTTACACGACCAATAGGAAAAACCACCCGTTCCCCTCGCCGCTGTGCTGCCAAGGTATAGGCACGAGATAAATTCATACCAATCAACCAATCAGCCCGTGACCTCGCCAAAGCAGACTGCTGTAAATTATGAAAATCCTTATTGTCCCGTAAATCAGCTAAAGCCGTCTTTACCGATTTTTCATCTAAGGCGTTTAATAAGATTCTCTCTACTGGCTTCTTGTTATGCACATACTCTAAAATCTCATCAATTAAGAGCTGCCCTTCTCTATCCGGGTCACCCGCATTAACAATAATATCGGCATGATTAATCAGATTTTTTATCGTCTTAAACTGCTTTTCACTGCTCTTCGTAACTAATAATTTCCATTCATTAGGTACAATAGGCAAATCGGCCGCATTCCATTTTTTCCATTTATCTTCATAATCTCCAGGCTGAGCTTGCTCTAATACATGTCCAAAGGCCCAAGTAACTACATCATCCCCCTGAATAATATAGCCATCCTTACGCTGTACCTGTTTCTGCTCCGGCAGACACTTACTAATCTCCCGCCCCATACTTGGCTTTTCCGCAATAAATAAACGCATCCGTCCTCCTTATTTGTATACCTATTATATACTAGACAAAGAAAAATCGCACGCGTTACCTTTTAAAGCCTCTATAATCTTTATAACAAACTAGTAGATGGACGACCTAAACACATTTTAACTGCCACTAAACTCTATATAAAGAGTCGACCATATATTACCCGTTAAAGAGCATCTAGCTCGCGAGGGTTATATATGGTCGGCTTAATATCCTATAGAGTTGTAAACAAACGATTATTTACCTGCTAAACGCTGCGTATCACGAGCAATCATAATTTCTTCGTTTGTAGGAATAGCAAACAATTTAACCTTAGCACCATCTATGCTGATTTCACGTTCTTCTCCACGAACATTGTTCTTTTCTGGATCAATCTTAGTACCCAAATATTCCAAACCTTCGCAGATAGCGGCACGATCATCAATACCATTTTCACCAACACCAGCCGTAAAGATGATAGCATCAACACCACCCATAACAGCTGCATAGGCACCGATGGTAGCACGTACATGATAATGGAACATATCAAGAGCTAATTGAGCACGTTCATTACCTTCTTTAGCCGCATCACCAATAGTACGGAAGTCATTAGATACGCCAGAAATACCTAACACACCAGACTTCTTATTTAACAAGGTGTCAATTTCCTGTGGAGATAAATGACGTTTTTCCATCAAGAAAGGAATAATCGCTGGGTCAATATCACCAGAGCGAGTACCCATAATCAAACCAGATAATGGCGTGAAGCCCATAGAAGTATCAACAGATTTACCACCCTTAACAGCTGTTACACTTGAACCATTACCTAAATGGCAGGAAATAATACGTAAAGCCTTAATATCTTTACCCATCAATTCAGCGCAACGCTGGGATACATAACGATGGCTAGTACCATGGAAGCCATATTTACGAACGCCCAATTCTGCATATTCTTCATAAGGAAGCGCATACAAGAAGGCTTCTTTTGGCATAGTCTGATGGAAAGCCGTATCAAAAACAGCTACCTGTGGTACATTTGGCATAATAGCCTTGCAAGCTTCAATACCTTCAATGTTTGGTGGATTATGAAGTGGAGCGATTTGTGCACATTCATCCAAAGCTTTCATAACATTATCATCGATTAATACAGAGTCAGCAAATTTTTCTGCCCCATGAACTACACGATGACCAACAGCATCAATTTCATCCATCGAATTCAATACACCGTATTGTTTATCAACTAAGATATCCAATAAAATTTTTAAAGCTTCTTTATGATTTTTAATTGGTTTTACTTGTTCTAATTTATCGGCATTTGGGCGTTTATGCGTAAAAATCGCATCATCCGCACCAATACGTTCAAATTGACCTTTAGCCAATACCTGTTCACCATTCATGTTGATCAACTGGTATTTCAAAGAAGAACTACCACAATTAACAACTAATACATTCATTCTGTAACCCTCTTTCTACGTAATCTGAATATGCCCAACAACTTTAGCAGCCAAGGCAGCCCCTACGGCATCATCCGTCCGGTATTCATAGAATATATTCCACAACACGCCTTTATTAATAAAGGTATATTGGTAGAAACTAAAAGAAACATTTTCTAAGGTCATAGTCCCCGATGTTTTTAAAGCCGGAGTCCCATTAATGGATACCATTTCATTTTTTTGTGTCTGAATGGTCGTCCGTTGCATACTCGTTATATAGGTCATGCCGTCCTTAGATTGGTCTTGTATGCTTGGTAATGGCAATTGTGGCGTTCCCTGAATGGCCGAAACCATAACAAAGAAATGTTTATCATTACCGCCATAGACAGTCTCTGGATTGCCTTTAGATGTAGCTGTCAAACCTACATCTTGTCCTATATCGTAAGGCAAAAAGACTTGCACTTCCGACTGGCCTACTGTCATAACCTTTGTACCAAAACTGTACATATTCTCAATATTTTCTGAACCGCATCCTGTTAAGGCAAATACCATAATGAATGCTAAGCTTAAAGCTAATAGTATACGTTTCATATGCCACCTCACCTGTCCATATGAAGCTATTATACCATTCCTGCCCTATTCCTGCATTATTTTTCTCTATTTCTCTAGTAACAATGATATGTGTTTTTTACACCTTATCTATCCTTTCTATGCATGCTTTTCTGTATCCATTATATAGTTGCCCCTTAAAATCCAAGCAATCGGCTTGCAATCCACCTTATAGCATCAATAATCACAAAAAACTACAACCACTATAATTCATCTAACAAGTCAAATCATAATGGTTGTAGTTTTATTCTTTATTCAGTTAGGTCAAAGTATCCTAAGCCCTGCATTCTCTCTTAGTTAGCTGGGAAGAAAGGCCATACGATTGGAATGATAATAAGGCTGACGATAAAGCATACAATAATAAGCGGTACGCCAGCTTTTACATAGTCCATAAAGCGGTATTCACCAGGACCAAGTACAATCGTATTTGGAGGTGTACCAACTGGTGTTGCAAACGCACAAGAAGCGGCAATCGCGATAGCCATCAATACAGCTTTCGGATCGGCATTAATCCCTTGGGCAATAGCAATACCAATCGGCGCTAACAAAGCACAAGAGGCCGTGTTAGACATGAATTGTGTTAATACACAAGATAATAAGAACAAGATAGCTGTTGCATAAATTGGGTTTGGATGAGCTCCCATAATACCAACAACAGTATCAGCAATCAATTTACCTGCGCCAGATACGTCCATAGCGTGAGCTACCGGCATCATACCAGCAAACAAGAAAATTGTTACCCAGTCAATGGAATGGTAGGCTTGTTTTTCTTTTAAGCAACCTGTTAATACGCACAAAATAGCACCGATAACAGCTGATATGGCGATTGGCACATGAATATAAGATTCTAAAGCCATAGCTACAACAACACCTAATAAGATGATACCCGAGTACCACATTTTCTTTGTATCATTAGATACTTCTGTTACTTCTTGTTCTACATTAACTTCTGCAGAAATTTCATGGGATGGTAAGAAACGTTTACCAATTGTCATCATGAACAATACGGTAACGATAGTCAACGGAATCCCAATCCAAGCAAATTCAAAGAAACCGAATGGTTGAAGTCCTGCTGCTTGCATGGCACCGACTGTAATAATATTCGGTGGTGTACCTACCATTGTAATAGTACCACCTACACCAGCAGCAAAGGCCATAGGCATTAACTGTTTGGATGCCGGAATCTTAGCTACGGAACAAATCCCTACAACAACTGGCAACAAAGCAGCCGCTGTCCCCGTGTTTGATAAAACAGATGACATAATAGCTGTAACTAACATAACCGCTACCATCAAGCGATTTTCACCATGGCCAGCATGTTCAACTACGGTAATCCCTATCTTTTGGGCGAGTCCCGTATAAAATAAAGCGGCACCGATAACAAACATACCAGCAAATAAAACAACTGTTGAATCAGATAAACCTGAGAATACCTGCTTCATTGGCAATACGCCTAATAAGCCTAAGGCCATAGCGCCACCTAAAGAAGTAATTGCCAATGGAATAATTTCTGTTACAAACAATACGGCCATAACCCCCAATACAATTAGAGTCTCCTGAGCCGCTGTTAACCCAAATAAATCCATTATGTTCTCCTTTATGAACACAATATATAGATGCTTCTGCTATTTATAACCATACACTAACAATAAAGCACACAACAGCAATCGCCGTACAAATGCAAAGTGTTGTGACATAACCTTCTATCGTGACTGGATAACCAAAATTAATATGTTCACCTAAGAATCCTCTTCGTGTGAAGATTGTCGATTTTTGGCGTTTATGAAACCACTTCGCCTTATTTTCTGCACCAATAGTAAAAGCAGCTATATAAAAAATAACGAGTGCAAGACCAACGCAAAGAAAGACTTTTTGTTCATTTGTTAACATACGACCACCTCATAGTATTAACCAGATACGCTAAAAATACTTTCCTGCTAGACTCACACTCGTCAATATCTCAATATAAAATTGTCTAATGTAATGATTTATCGAGACATCATAGCAAGCATAGTACCAGCAGCAACGGCTGTGCCAATAACACCCGCTACATTTGGTCCCATAGCATGCATCAATAAGAAGTTAGATGGGTTGGCTTTAGAACCAACAACCTGCGATACACGCGCCGCCATAGGTACTGCTGATACCCCAGCTGACCCTATTAACGGATTAGTCTTACCACCATCTAACCAACTCATAATCTTACCAAAGATAACCCCACCAGCAGTACCGCCAATGAAGGCTACCAAACCTAAGAAGATAATTAACAAGGTCTGCCAATTCAAGAAATCAGCTGCATCCATCGTTAAACCAGTACCAGTTGCCAAGAAAATGGTTACCGTATTAATCAAAGCGTTTTCTGATGTATCTGCCAAACGAGCCGTTACACCAGATTCTCTGAATAAATTACCAAGCATTAAGCAACCTAACAAGGATGTAATTGGTGGCAATAATAGAGAAATAACAACTGTTGCTAATACAGGAAATACAACCTTTTCAAAACGCGACACTTCGCGAAGCTGTTCCATAACAATCGAGCGTTCCTTCTGTGTTGTTAACAACTTCATAACTGGTGGCTGAATTAAAGGTACTAATGACATGTACGAATAAGCCGCAACAGCAATAGCCCCTAATAACTCAGGTGCCAGCTTTGATGCCAAATAAATCGATGTAGGACCATCGGCACCACCGATAATCCCAATGGCTGCTGCCTGTTGTTCAGTAAAGCCCATCAACATAGCACCAGCCAAGGCAACGAATACACCAATCTGTGCAGCCGCCCCTAATAATAAGGTCTTCGGATTAGCCAAGAGCGGACCAAAGTCCGTCATGGCACCAACACCTAAGAATATAAGAGGTGGGAAAATTTCTTGCTTAATCCCCTGACCAATCAAGGCCATAACCCCTTCTTCAAATCCATTACGCGGTAAATTAGCTAAAATACAGCCAAACGCAATTGGGCCTAACAATAATGGTTCAAATTCTTTACCGAATGCTAAGTATAATAGCAAGCATCCGACAATAATCATCGCCAAGTTGCCCCAAGTAAATGCAACTAAACCACTGTCTGTCCAAACAGAGCTCAATGCGACAATAAAAGCATCCATGTACGAACTCCTTTCGCTAAATGACTAGCAATCTATCATGCTAAGGATTAGCCAAGGACGATTAATACATCACCAGTTTTAACTGTCTGGTTAGCAGCTACACGAACGTCAGTTACTGTAGCATCAGCTGGTGCATAGATTTCGTTCTGCATTTTCATAGCTTCTAATACGCAAAGTAAGTCGCCTTTTTTAACTGCTTGGCCGTTAGATACAGCAACAGATAAAATTTTACCAGGCATTGGACAGTTAACTGTCTGAGCGCCAGCTGCTACTGGAGCTGCTGCAGCTGCTGGAGCTGGAGCTGCTTTAGGTGCTGGAGCTGGAGCTGCCTTTGGTGCTGGAGCTGCTGCTGCTGGAGCTGCACCGCCAACTTCGTTAACTTCTACTTCATATACACTACCGTTTACTTTTACTTCGAACTTTTTCATTGTAAAATCCTCCTAAACAAATCACTCATATTTGCTCAAAAAAACTTATTGCATAATAAAACCAAATAACTTGATCTTATATACGGCCGCGTAAGCGACCTTCAAAACGCCAGTTCTGACTTACTTTTGGACGGATACAAGCGATTTGATCAGATGAATATCCCATTGCTGCGATAGCACCAACAATAACAGCGACTACGTCTGCATTGCTTTTGCCTGTTGCGCTTTTTGCACTTTCAGTCATTGGAACTCCTCCTAAAACGTATAATTTCTACCAGCCATCCGACCATCTAATTTCCACGCCCGATTAACCTGGGGGCGAATAGAAGCAATTTGATCTGATGAATAACCTTCTGCAACAATAGCAGCCGTTATAACAGCGACAATCTCGTCATTATTCGCAGCCGCCTTAGGTTCAGGCGTTGTTACTTGTACATTTTTTTTTTCTAGGCCTATTGTTTCTGGCTTCGCTTGTGAACGTTTTCTTGTCGGATCAATCCAATAGATAATCTTCATTAAAATTCCTAAGCAAATCAGGACACCAAATACAATTGTCATGTTGATTAACATAACCAGCCAAGGATTTGTAGTTACTACATGTCCGCTCATTCTTTTACCCCTTATAACATAACCGTCTAACCATTAAACGAATCAATTATAATGGAATATTGCCATGTTTTTTAGCTGGACGAGCTTCGCGTTTGCTTGCTAATGTAGCTAAAGCATTGATAATAGCTGGACGAGTCTGTTTTGGTTCGATAACAATGTCAACGAAACCGCGTTCAGCAGCTTTATAAGGCGTTGCGAATTCTTCTACGTATTTAGCTGTCTTTTCTTCTTTATCCGGATCACGTTTAAAGATGATGTTAGCAGCACCAGCAGGTCCCATTACAGCGATTTCAGCTGTAGGCCAAGCAAATACCTGGTCAGCACCCAAGTCCTGAGAACACATAGCCAAATAAGATCCACCATAAGCTTTACGAGTAATAACCGTAACCTTAGGTACACTTGCTTCAGAATAAGCATATAACATCTTCGCACCATGACGAATAATGCCGCCCCATTCCTGATTGGTGCCTGGCAAGAAACCTGGTACGTCAACAAAGTTAACGATAGGAATATTAAAAGCATCACAGAAACGGATGAAACGAGAAGATTTATCCGATGCATTAATATCAAGGCAACCTGCCATTACGCGTGGTTGGTTAGCAATAATACCTACGCTCTGACCATCAAAACGAGCAAAGCATGTAATGATATTCTGTGCATAGAATGGCTGTACTTCATAGTATTCACCATTATCTACTGTAGCACGAATAACATCATACATATCATAAGGCATATTACTGTTATCTGGTAATAATGTATTCAAGCCTTCATCTTCACGGCTTGGATCATCACCTGTATCAACAATTGGCGCATCTTCCATGTTATTGCTAGGCAAGAAACTTAACAAGTAACGAATCTGTTCCAAGCAATCATCTTCGTTTTCAGCAGCGAAATGAGCTACACCAGATACGCTGTTATGAGCCATAGCACCACCCAAAGCTTCAGCTGTTACTTCTTCAGCTGTTACAGATTTAATAACGGCTGGACCAGTAATGAACATTTGGGATGTGTTCTTAACCATGTAAATGAAGTCAGTCAATGCTGGAGAATATACAGCACCGCCGGCACATGGTCCCATAATAACAGAAATCTGTGGAATAACACCGGATGCACTTGTGTTTTCAAAGAAAATCTTACCATAACCAGCTAATGCATCAACGGCTTCCTGAATACGAGCCCCGCCGGAGTCATTGATACCAATGATTGGCGCACCCATTTTCATAGCCAAACGTTGTACTTTTACAATTTTAGCGGCATGCATTTCACCTAAGGAACCACCTTCAACAGTAAAATCTTGAGCAAATGCATAAACTAGCCGGCCATTAATTGTACCGTAACCAGTTACAACGCCTTCGCCAGGAAGTTCTTTCTTTTCCTGACCAAAGTTTACACAACGATGTTTTACGAACTGGTCGATTTCAACAAAACTATTTTCATCAAATAATTTTGCGATACGTTCCCGTGCCGTCATCTTACCCTTGCTGTGTTGTTTAGCGATACGTTTTTCGCCACCGCCCATTTTAACAACGGCAAGTTTTTTGTGCAATAATTCAATTTTTTCCTGAACTGTTGCCATTCTTACACCTCCATTAAAGTTATGTCACACATAAATTTTACTTCATACGCTGACAAAGTTCAAGAAGAACGCCACCAGTTGCTTTTGGATGTACGAAAGCAATAGAGGATCCACCTGCACCATAACGAGGTTTTTCATCAATCATACGAACACCTTTAGCCATCAAATCAGCAATAGCATTTTCAATGTTATCTACACGAAGAGCTACGTGCTGAATACCATTACGGCCGTTATTCTTTTCAATGAATTTGCCAATAGGGCCATCTGGTGTTGTTGTTTCCAAGAATTCCAATTCTGCATCACCGCATGGGAAGAAAGATACTTTTACTTTCTGTTCTTCGACAACTTCGTCCTCTGGAAGATGTTTAATGCCTAACTGTTCGGAATAGAATTTTTTAGTTTCTTGTAAGTCTTTAACACCAATACCAACATGGTCCACTTGTAATACTTTGAATGCCATAATTAAGATCTCCTTTTTACTAAAACTATTAGCCTTACGCCTTCAATACCTTATCTGTTACATTAAATACAACTGAATATGGATCACTTTCACGACGGTTAACAGCCTCTACTTGTTCTGCAAAAGAATCACTACTTACAATCTTATCTGCAATGTATCGACCAATTTGTTCATTGATCATAGCAATGATTTCATCACGAGTACGTTCTGCACGCCGTTTTTGTAATTCACCACTATCTTCCAAATATTCAAAATGGTCATCTAACGATTCCACTAACTCTTCAACACCAACGTCTTGACTAGCAATGGTTCGTTTAATCGGTGGCCGCCATGCCAATTTACGTGAATCCAAATCTAACATCATTTCGATTTCAACGTTTAACTTATCGCAGCCATCACGATCGGCCTTATTAATAGCAAATACATCGCCGATTTCCAAAATCCCAGCCTTAATAGCCTGGATGTCATCACCTAAGCCTGGAACCAACACAACCAAGGTACTATCTGCATTTTTTACGATATCTACTTCGGATTGTCCGACACCAACAGTTTCGATAATAATTAAATCCATACCAAAGGCATCCATTAATTTAACAACGTCGGAAGACTTCTTAGACAAGCCGCCTAAGCTGCCACGCGTACCCATACTACGTATAAATACATTTTCATTAGTTGCTAAATCATTCATACGAATACGATCACCTAGAATAGCACCACCAGAGAAAGGACTAGTTGGATCGACAGCAACGATACCTACTTTCTTTCCAGCCTTTACGTACTGCTTAACCAGTTTATCTGTTAGCGTACTCTTACCAGCACCTGGTGCCCCCGTGATACCTAAAATGCGAGCTCGTCCTGTTTTAGGATAGATCGCTTTCATAATATCAATCGCTTCATCGTATTCGCTTTCTACTGCTGTAATCGCACGTGCCAGGGCCAGTCTGGAACCATTTAATAATTCTTTGACTAAATCCATTGGTTACACCGCCTTTAAGTGAAAAACGGACCCGGAACGACTTCCGGGTCCGCCGTCAACCTTTATTTTACATTCTTCTTGATGAAGTCAACAACATCGCTAGTCGGAGTACCAGGAGTAAATACAGCTGCGATACCAGCTTTTTCCAAGCCAGGGATATCAGCATCAGGAATTACACCGCCACCGATAACTAAAACGTCATTCATACCTTTTTCATGAAGCATGTCAACGATTTTAGGGAATAAAGTGTTGTGTGCACCAGACAATAAGCTCAATGCAACAACATTAACGTCTTCTTGAAGAGCAGCTTCTACAATCTGTTCTGGCGTCTGACGAAGACCTGTATAAATTACTTCGAAACCTGCATCGCGAAGTGCACGTGCAACAACTTTTGCACCACGGTCATGACCATCAAGACCTGGTTTTGCTACTAATACTCTGATACGTTTTTCTGCCATGATTAAATTACCTCCGAACTATGCTTCCTAGTGGAATGACCACAAATTAAAGAGTGGAATGAGCTTTGTATTCGCCGAATACTTCGCGCAATACGTTACAAATTTCACCTAATGTAGCGTAAGTACGAACAGCATCAAGGATTAAAGGCATCAAGTTAACATTTTCGTCCTGTGCACCAGCTTTTAATGCTTTCAATGCAGCATCAACAGCGGCCTGATCACGGTTAGCACGAACTTCTTGCGTCTTCTTAGCTTGCTTAACACCAACAGAGTTGTCAATCTTCAACAAACCTTTAACTGGTGGTTCTTCAACCTGGAATTTGTTAACGCCAACGATTGTGCGTAAGCCAGATTCAACTTCCATCTGCCATTTATAAGCAGAATCCTGAATTTCTTTCTGGATGTAGCCTTTTTCAATAGCTTCAACAGCGCCGCCCATTTCATCAATCTTCTTGATGTATGTCATAGCTTCATCATACAAAGCATTTGTCATAGCTTCTACATAGTAAGAACCGCCCAATGGGTCAACAACATCAGCTAAGCCAGATTCGTAAGCAACAATCTGCTGTGTACGAAGAGCAACCTGTACGGAAGCTTCTGTAGGCAATGCCAACGCTTCATCACGAGAGTTAGTATGCAAGGACTGCGTACCACCCATTACAGCAGCAGCTGTCTGTAATGCTACACGAACGATGTTGTTATCAACTTGTTGTGCAGTCAACATGGAACCAGCTGTCTGTGTATGGAAACGAAGTTTCATGGACTTAGGGTTTTTAGCACCAAAACGATCTTTCATGATGTTAGCCCATAAACGACGAGATGCACGGAACTTAGCAACTTCTTCTAATACATTGTTATGAGCATTCCAGAAGAAGGATAAACGACCAGCGAATGTATCAACGTCAAGACCAGCTTTCAAAGCAGCTTCTACGTAAGCAATACCATCAGCAATTGTGAAAGCAATTTCCTGTGCAGCTGTGGAACCAGCTTCACGAATATGGTAACCAGAAATAGAAATTGTATTCCATTTTGGAACGTTCTGAGAGCAATATTCAAAAATATTAGTAATCAAACGCATAGATGGTTTTGGAGGGAAGATGTAAGTACCACGAGCGGCATATTCTTTCAAAATATCATTCTGAATCGTACCACGTAATTCTGTGGAAGGAACACCTTGTTTTTCACCAACAGCAATGTACATAGCTAATAAGATAGAAGCTGGTGCATTGATTGTCATGGAAGTAGATACTTTGCCAAGGTCGATACCTTTGAACAAGATTTCCATATCTGCCAAGGAGTCAATAGCAACCCCTACTTTACCAACTTCGCCTTCAGCCATAGCATCATCGGAGTCATAACCAATCTGTGTTGGTAAGTCGAATGCGCAACTTAAACCAGTAGCACCAGATTCGATTAGGTAACGATACCGTTTGTTAGATTCTTCTGCTGTAGAGAAACCAGCATACATACGCATAGTCCAGAAACGGCTACGATACATAGTAGGCTGTACACCACGTGTATAAGGATATTCACCAGGGAAGCCTAAATCTTTTTCATAATCAAAGCCTTCTAAATCAAGCGGCGTATATAAACGTTTATGTGCAAGATTTTTACGTTCTGGGAATTTAGCGATTGTTTTTTCGCAAACTGCTTCGTATTCAGCAAGTTTGTTCTTTAAGCTGTCATTAGCCATGATTTACATCATCCTCCTAAAAAAAGTAGAATTACTTTTTCATGCTGCCAGTTTCCTGGAAGCGTTTATGCCAAGAAAGTGCTTCGTCCAACAAAATTGGTGTATGGGCATGTTTTGTTGCTACAATAGCTCTTTCTAGGTAATCTTCTAACATTGGTTGATAATCTGGATGTGCGCAATTCTTAATAATAACGCGAGCCCGTTCAATTGGGTCTAATCCACGAACATCAGCCACGCCCCGTTCTGTACAGAATACCAATACATCATGTTCTGTATGATCGATATGTGAACAGAAAGGAACAATGGAGCTAATATCTCCATTTTTGGCAACAGAGTTAGTACAGAAAATAGAAATATAAGCGTTACGAGCGAAATCGCCAGAACCACCTATACCATTCATCATCTTGCTGCCTACGATATGTGTAGAGTTAACATTACCAAAGATATCAAATTCAATAGCCGTATTCATAGCAATAACACCTAAGCGGCGTGCTAATCCTGGGTTATTGGAGATTTCCTGTGGACGAAGAATAATCTTCTTACGATATTCATCTACATTATTATAGAAACGTTTTAATCCATCAGGAGATGGCGATAAAGCCGTACCGGAGCAAACCGTTACTTTACCAGCATCAATCAAATCAAACATACCATCTTGGATAACTTCCGTATAGATGGACAAGTCTTTAAATGGACCTTGTGCCAAACCACTGATAACAGCGTTAGCTACAGAACCAACACCAGATTGTAATGGCAATAAGTTCTTAGGCAAACGACCATGTTTAATTTCATTTTCGAAGAATTCAATCAAATGCAAGCTCATATTATGAGCATCTTCATCGATTGGTGCCAATGGACGAGTCTTATCCGTAATGTCACAAGGTACAATTGCTACGATCTTTTCTGGATCGCATGGAATGTAAGTTGTACCAATACGGTCACCAGGTGTAACCAAAGGAATTGGTTGACGGTGTGGTGGATCCAATGGTTCGTAAATATCATGCATGCCAGCTAAGCTTAGCGGCTGACTTACATTGACTTCTACGATAACTTTCTTAGCCTGGCTAATGTAGGTTGGCGTACAACCAACAGATGTAGTTGGAACAATCCCGCCATCTGCATTGATGCAGGCTGCTTCTACGATAGCGATATCAATATCGCCAAAGAAGCCATAACGAATTTGTTGTGCTAAATGACTCAAATGAACGTCATTATAATGCACTTTACCATCATTAATAGACTTCCGTAAGTCTTTGTTGGTCTGATATGGATAGCGGTTACGAATCCCGTTTACACGAGTTAACGCACCATCTAATTCATCACCAACAGAGGCACCAGTAAACAAGTCAATTTGGAAAGGATTGCTTTCCATCCGTTTAGCTAATGCCAAAGGAACGGCTTTCGGGTATCCAGAAGGAGTAAATCCGCTGACGCCGACTTTATCTCCCGGATTAATGAGTTCAGCAGCTTTTTCGGCTGTCGTAATTTTAGCCTTTAGCGCTTCTCCCATAACTCGATCGTCGATGTTAATCATTACTAACCATCTCCCTTAAAAACGTGTAAATGACAATTTTGTCATTTATTACACTTTTCCAACAATTTATATATTCGACATAAAACCTCTAAATCCTCTTTTTTCATTAGAAAAAATTACGATATATCGACATATTTAAATTGTTCAAACTAGCAATACATTTAATATTTTAAATGTATTTATTGGTGTAATATACATCAAACTACGTTTATACTATGAGAATTTTACAGCAAAGTCAAACTATATGACCAATTTGCAATATATACGAATGTAAAATAACCTCTATGCGTCATTAGCATAGAGGTTATTAGTTATTTTTAATAATAATCTATATTCAGTTGATTAAACCAAGTCTTATTGATTACCTTTTAGGTTATCTTTTTGATAAACAGACTCAGCCGATGCCATGAGGGCCGCACTCCATCCTAGGAGCTGCCAAAATACAATAGAGACTTGATGACTAAATAAATCGTAATCAGTTATACCACTAATTAGAATACCTAGTAAAACAGCACTTATACCATATTTTACTAAAAAACTCGTCTTAGCTATCCGACTTCGCCAAGAAGCGATACCGTGACCAACAATGGCAGCAAAGTAAAAGAAAGCACCTGGTATACCGACTTCCGCCAGCATATTCAAATACATATTATGAGCATGAAATATAATAACGCCTGACGTCTGAATAAAATAGTTATATTTAGGATAGACAAACCAAAAAGCATCCCACCCAATACCAAATACAGGATGATCGGCAATCATATAGGTCGTACTGTCCCACAAGGCCCACCTAAGCAAGACGGACGTATCCTGTGTATCAAATAAGGACCATAACCTAGCAGCAACTTCTCCATGATAGAAAAATAACAAAACCGGCACAACTAACAAGGCCGGCAATACTCGTTTATCAACAAAGAAGCCCCAAAAGGCAACAACAGCAAAAAAGCTAAGCCAAATACCTCGAGAATAAGTCAAGACCATACACACCAAGAACAAAGCCGCCACCAATAGACCTAACAAGGCTTTCTTATTCTCATGAATACGCCATTTTTCTAGAACCATAACCCCTAAAAAGGATAAAATCATCAATAAATAAGCACCTAGCAGATTAGGATTCTGCAAGGTAGAAAACATACGTCGTTTCAAACCTGGGAACTGGGCTTCATCGACCCACACCGTCATATGTCCTAGCCCATGCATATGAAAGTATTGATAAAAACCAACTAAACAAACAAGACCAGCACTAGCAATAACCAGTCGGATAAACCACCGCTGATTGTCACTATCCCTCATATAGCGCCACATCAAAAAATAAACACTGCCATATAGGCCAACAGTATAGAACCAACTAGCAAAAGTATCCATAGGCCTAGGTGATAGCAAGACAGACACACAGCTCCATACCATAAAAGCCACGACCAGCCATTGCAAACGGCCAAAGCCCTTATACAAAAATCGATATAAAATACTATCAACTAAGCCAGCAATCAAACCGACAGCTAAACACGCATCACCTACGAATGGATTTAAAGGCATACAAAAAGCAACTAGCCATAGCATAATAACAATGAACCGGCTTAATCGTTTATGTGTCCGCCCTATACGTAATTCACTCATATCTACCCTTTACCTCTTTGGATACATTAATTAGCCTGCTTCTCCGCTAACCAAGCCTTAACTTGACCTAAAATATAAAGAGACCCGCATACAACAAGAACGGCCTCCTTATCCATCGTCTGCCAAGCCTTATCCATACCTGCCGCCACACTAGACGCCGCCTCTGCTTCTACAGGCATCATATGAGCTAACTTCTCAGGATTCATAGTGCGTGGTGTTGGTGCTGGCACGGTTATTACCTTATCCTTTGGTAAAACAACTTGCGCCACAATAGACGAAATATCCTTATCCGCTAAAATAGCCATCACCAACTGCTTAGGCCTATCCTTAAACACTTCCTCATAAGTCATATGAAAAGCTTCTGCTCCCGCCGCATTATGAGCCCCATCAAGGACAATCGTCCTTCCATCGATTTTAATGATTTCAAATCGTCCTGGCCAAGCTGTCATAGCCAACCCTTCCCGCATTGTTTCTTCTGAAATACGACTGTCTGACTGCATTAACAATCGGCAAGCCTTAGCGGCACAAGCCAAATTAACTGCCTGATGACGACCCTGCAGACGTGTAAATAACATAGCATCTGGCTTGCCTTCTTCCTTAAAGGTAATCATTTGGCCCATAGTCGACGCGGAACGACTAGCTATAGAAAAATCTTTATCAAATACATAAAGCGGTGCCTTTTTTTTCTTAGCCGTCTTTTCAATAACAGCTAAGGCCGGCACTTGCGCTGCTGTTACGACAGGCACGCTAGACTTAATAATGCCCGCCTTTTGTTGGGCAATCTCTTGCACCGTATTACCACAATACTTCGTATGGTCTAAAGTCACATTCGTAATAACACTAACAAGAGGGGTAATAATATTAGTAGAATCTAACAAACCACCCATGCCCACTTCAATAACAGCATAATCAACACCTTGGTCTTTAAAATACAAGAAAGCGGCCGCTGTTAATATATCAAATTCAGTTGCCTCTATCTGTCCTTCTGCATTACGAGGTGCCGTTTCAGCAATCTTTCCTATATAGATACCAAAATCTTCCTGACTAATATCCACATCATTAATACGAATCCGTTCTGTATAGTCCATCAAATGAGGCGATGTATACCGCCCCACCTTACAACCACTCTGATAACAAACAGACGCAATATAGGCTGTAACCGAACCTTTTCCGTTTGTTCCCGTTACGTGAATTGTTTTATAATCTCGTTCCGGATGTCCTACCGCATCCAACAAGGCATTTACCCGTTCTAGACCAGGCTTTATACCAAAAGTTAATCGCTCACTTAAAAAACTTAGGGCCTCTTCGTATGTCATACTTCCTCCTACAAGGTCTTTAAAAAGGCTTCTCGTTCTATTAAAGATTCTTGTTTATGCTTGTAGTCTTCTAATTTCTTCTTTTCCTTTTCAACAACTGCTTCTGGTGCCTTAGCTAAGAAACCTTGATTGCCGAGCTTCTTTTCCAACCGAGCAATTTCTTTTTCTACTGTTGCCTGTTCTTTTGCTACACGAGCCCGTTCCTTATCAGCATCAATTAGGTCTTTAAGTAGCAAGTATACTTCTAACCCATTAACGACAGCTACAGTTGCATTTTCTGGTTTTGGTGCATCTGCTGCTAATAAAGTAACTTTTTCAGCCCATCCTAATGTCTTAAAATAATCTTCATGGGCTTTTACTGCTTCACGTACGGAATCTGTCTTAGGTACAGCAATCACTTCTGACCGCTTACCTAATGGTACATTCATTTCAGCCCGCATATTACGAATTCCCTTAATAGCATCCATAATAACAACCATATTCGCTACTTGGTCAGCCTGCAAGTCATAATCCAAAGCACCTGGCCACTTAGCCACGGCAATGCTGTCACCTGTATGCGGTAGATGCTGCCAAATATGTTCAGTTACAAATGGCATAAATGGATGCAATAATTCCATCGTATGACGCAATATGGTAACCAATAAATATTGGGCTGTCTTACGGTCACGACCGCCTTCTTTATTATATAAACGTGGCTTGCTTAATTCGATATACCAGTCACAATAATAATTCCAAACAAAATCATAAACACTGGATGCAGCTTCCCCTAATTCAAACCGATCCAAGTTATTGGTAATAGAAGCTACCGTCTTATTATATCTATCAATAATCCATTGGTCAGCCAATGTTAAATCCGCTAAATCTGGCTTCCAATTTTCATCATAATCGTCATCTAAGTTCATTAAAACAAACTTAGCGGCGTTCCAAATCTTATTCGCAAAATTTCGATTGGCTTCTACCCGTTCCATATAAAAACGCATATCATTGCCTGGCGTATTCCCTGTCACCAAGGTAAAGCGAAGGGCATCGGCTCCGTACTGGTCAACCACTTCTAATGGATTAATCCCATTGCCTAAGGACTTGCTCATCTTACGACCTTGGCTATCACGTACTAAGCCATGAATAAATACATGCTTAAATGGAATTTCTTTCTTAAATTCTAGGGCCATAAATATCATACGAGCTACCCAGAAGAAAATAATATCGTAACCCGTAACAAGAACACTGGTTGGATACCACTGTTTTAACTCAGCCGTATCTTCTGGCCAACCCATGGTAGCAAAAGGCCATAAGCCAGAACTAAACCATGTATCAAGTACATCTGATTCCTGTTCTACCTTACCACCACAATGAGGGCAGCTGGTAATATCTTCCCTAGAAACGATGGTTTCACCACAATCCTTACAATACCAAGCTGGAATACGATGTCCCCACCATAATTGCCGAGAAATACACCAATCACGAATATTTTCTAACCAATTAATATAGGTCTTAGTAAAACGTTCGGGAACAAATTTTACCTTACCTTCTTTAACCACCTTCAAAGCTGGTTCCGCTAATGGCTTCATATCCACAAACCACTGGCGGGACACAAGTGGTTCTACGATAGTATGACAGCGAGAGCAATGCCCTACACTATGTTCATGGTCCTCAATCTTAACTAAAAGGCCTTCTGCCTTTAAAGTATCAACTACAGCTATACGCGCTTCTTCCCGCGTCTGTCCTTCAAAACGACCAGCCTTATCATTCATCGTGCCATCCAAATTCATAACCACAATCGATTCTAAATGGTGGCGTTGACCCATTTCGAAATCATTTGGATCATGAGCTGGTGTAATCTTAACACAACCAGTACCAAAGGATGGATCTACATAACTATCAGAAATAACTGGAATTTCACGATTAACTAATGGCAATAATAATTTTTTACCAATCAAATGATTATAGCGTTCATCATCAGGGTTAACAGCTACCGCCACATCACCAAACATAGTTTCTGGACGCGTAGTAGCTACCGTTACATATTCATTATCTTCACCAATAACTGGATACTTAATATACCATAAATGACCAGCTTCATTTTCATGTTCGACTTCAATATCACTTAAAGCCGTATGGCAACTAACACACCAGTTAGTAATTCTTTCGCCTCGATAGATAAGACCTTTTTCATATAAGCTGCAGAAAACTTCTCTAACTGCCTTATAATAGCCATCATCCAAAGTAAAACGTTCACGCTGCCAATCACAAGAAGCACCTAGGCTGCGAATCTGCTTAACAATGGTATTACCATATTCTTTTTTCCAATCCCATACCCGCTTAATAAATTCTTCACGGCCTAAGTCATAGCGACTCTTACCTTCTGTTGCTAGTAGATTTTTTTCTACCTTAACCTGTGTAGCAATCCCAGCATGGTCCGTCCCTGGCATCCAAAGAGTATTATAGCCTTGCATGCGTTTAAAACGGATTAAAATATCTTGTAAGGTATTATCTAAGGCATGCCCCATATGCAACTGGCCAGTTACATTTGGTGGTGGCAATACGATACTAAATGGCTTTTTTGTACTATCTGGGGCTTCATGAAAATAACCTTTCTCTTCCCAATAGCTATACCACTTTTTTTCTATTTCTGATGGATTATAGGCTGTTAACTCCGTTTTGTCCCGCATAGAATATCCTCCCTACAATTACTTTTTCATAAATTTAGCTACAATAAAGACGCTCACTTCATACAAAACAATCATTGGCATAGCAATCATTGTTTGTGAAAAAACATCTGGTGTTGGTGATACAATAGCACCAATAATAAAAGCTAACAAGAAAAAAATCTTACGCTGTTTTTTTAAAAAACGCGAATTAATAAGGCCGATTTGTGCTAAACCCATTAAAATTAAAGGCAATTCGAAAATAACACCAAACGGCAATAACATAGCAATAACAAAATCAATATATTGCCCAATAGAAAACAAGGGCTGTAAGCCACCAGTAGCAAAACCAATAAAGAATTTAATCGCTGCCGGCAAGACTAGAAAATAAGAAAATAAAACACCAATAAAGAATAAAACAATAGCTACCGGCAAAAACCAATTGGTTATATGCTTTTCGCGCTTTGTTAAGGCAGGGATAATAAAGGCCCAGCACTCATATAACCAAATTGGGGAAGACCCTATAATACCTGCCACTAAAGCCACCTTCATATAGGTAAAAAAAGCTTCTGTTGGCTTCATATAATAGAGTTTACCTGCGGGTTGTATTAAGAGCCGCATAAGATCATCTATAAAATAATAAGCTATGCTAAAGCCAATAATAATAGCAATAGCTGAAATGACAATCCGTTTACGCAACTCTGACAAATGAGAAACTAAAGACATATTCCCTATAGCTTCATCCATCATTTTTTGTTCTGTTTCTGTATATTCTTCTTCCACTTCTGCCGGAGGATTCTGCAACTGAGCCATTCGTTCCTTATAGGCAATTACGCTATTCAACGAAGGCTTGCGTTTAGGATCATCAAAATCCTTGACCTGAAATGACTTCATGTCTATACCTTTCTTTGTGCTAAGGAATCAATACTATCATATAAATACGCTTTACCTGCAAAATCTGGTAAAGCATCTAGTGCATTGACTGCCTGCTCTCGATACGACGCTTCTAAAGCTAAAGTATTTGTGAGGCCCCCTTGACCGCGTACATAAGCAAGAAGCGTTTTTGTATCTTTTCCCTCTTTAATAGCCTGCAATTCGTCTTCTAGATAGGCCTCTGTATCATCAGACACAATAGACAAGAGAGGATACGTAAGAATACCTTCTTTTACATCCTTACCGACCGGCTTGCCCGTCGTCTCCGTTGATTCTCTATAATCCATAATATCATCAGTCACTTGAAAAGCCATACCTAGAGCATGTCCATACTGTTTAAGATAGGTTACCTTATCTGTATCCCAATGCCCAATAATACCACCTAATTCCATACAACCTTCTATAAAATCAGCGGTCTTCTTTTGTGTCTTACTAAGATAGCGATCTACCCCTTGGTGCAAGGAGAATACATCTTCCATTTGTAAAAACTCTCCCTCTACCAAAGAGGAGATAACATAGGAAAAAACTTTTAAACAAGCGACAGAGCCCACATCGGCCACAATATCAAAGGCCTTAGCAAACAAGTAATCGCCACTTAAAATGGCTACCTTATTGCCCTTAGAGCAATGAATGGCAGGTACCCCGCGGCGTAATTCAGCTTGATCTAAGACATCATCATGAATTAAGGTAGCTAAATGCAACATCTCTATGGCCGTTGCAATTTGTATCCGTTCCTTCTCCTCACTCTGACCAGCCCGTGCAATAAGGAGGAATAAAGACGCCCGTAGCCGTTTACCACCAGCTGCTGATAAAGGACGAATCAATGCATTAAAATCCTCTGAACCCGTATGAAGCACATGATCTAACTGCGCTTCTACTTTCTTTAAGTCAGAGGCAATCTGCTGTTTGACTAATAAAGAACTTAATTTCATGCCTCTGCCTCCATAAGTATTGAATGAACACACGCTGTTAATACAGCTCTACCTTTATGTTTTAGGGAACTATAGGAAATTGTCGGACTAAGGCCTGGATACTGAGCTGTTAACTGCCGTAAATTCTTAGCCGCTTCGCTACTCTTTAACTTATCCATTTTTGTAGCCACAATCTGTAAGGGAATACCTGCCGATACTAGCCATTCATAAGCCTGTCTATCAATAGGCAAGTCGGGATGACGTCCATCAATTAAAAGGCACAATAAGCGCAAGCGCTTAGACTCTTCTACATATTGACGGATAAAACGTCCCCATTGATCACGGCTTCCCTTATTGGTCTTGGCAAAGCCATACCCAGGTAAATCTACTAAGTACCAATTTTTTCTTTTTTCCTCTTTGTTACTATCAATAAACTTAGAAGTAACCTTAAAAAAATTAATAGTCTGCGTTTTACCTGGTGTCCCGCTTACTAGGGCTAGCCCTCTATGATTACAAAGAGAATTGATTAAGGACGACTTGCCCACATTGGAACGACCTAAAAAAGCAATCTCTGTCCAATCTTCCTGAGGATACTGACTAGGCTTTACCGCCGAAGTTACATATTCTGCTTTTATAATCCGCCCTGCGTCTTTTAGTGTTTCTTCGTCGGGCTTTCGTCTTAATCTCTGTCTCTCATTCATTATACAAACGCCTTTGCCAACACATCATCCATAGTCTTTACCGGTGTAATAATCAAATCTTTTTTTACACTATCTGGTAGGTCCACAATATCCTTAACATTACCTTCAGGAATAAAAGCTTCTTTAACACCATACCGCAAGGCTGCCAAAAGTTTTTCTTTTAATCCACCAATAGGTAACACCTGGCCTCGAATTGTTACTTCACCGGTCATGGCTAAATCCGAACGAACCTTCTTATTTGTTAAGGCGGAAATCATAGCCAAGGTCATAGTTATCCCTGCCGAAGGCCCATCCTTTGGTGTCGCGCCTTCCGGAAAATGAACGTGAATATCTTTGTTTTTATAAAAATCCTTTGGCAATTTCAAATTCCGTGCATTATGGCGAATATAAGCCATAGCCGCCTGACCTGATTCCTGCATAACCTTACCTAAGCTGCCAGTCAAGATAAGTTTACCGGTTCCATCCATAGTGGTTGCTTCACAAGGAAGAGTTACACCACCTACTGAAGTCCAAGCCAAGCCACACACTAGGCCAACCTGTGGTTGTTTTTCCCGCTCTTCTTCTACAAAAATAGGCGTACCCAAATAATCAGGTAAATTCTTAACCGTTATCCTTGGCACTTTATCTGTCTTACCTTCTACCAAGGTATAAGCTAGCTTACGACATAATTTAGCTATCGTCTTTTCTAAGCCACGCACGCCTGCTTCCCGTGTATATTCAGAAATAATGCGCCGTAAAACGGCATCAGAAAATTTCACCTTATAGGCTTCTAAGCCATTTTTCTTAATTTGTTTAGGTGCTAAATATCGTTTAGCAATTTCTAGCTTTTCATCTTCCATATAGCTAGATAATTCAATAATTTCCATGCGGTCTCGCAAAGGTGCTGGAATATCACTACCTACATTAGCCGTTGTAATCCAAAACACATCAGAAAAATCAAAAGGTACTTCGATAAAATGATCTACGAAGGTTTTATTCTGTTCTGGATCTAATAACTCCAATAAAGCCGATGATGGATCACCCTTGTAATCAGAAGCTAACTTATCAATTTCATCTAATAAGAAAACCGGATTCTTAGTGCCTACATTACGCAGCCCTTGAATCATACGCCCTGGCAAGGCTCCAATATAGGTACGACGATGACCTCTAATTTCTGCCTCATCACGTACGCCACCTAGAGAGGCCCGTACAAATTTACGATTCATAGCCTTAGCAATGGATGTTGCTAGCGATGTCTTACCTACCCCTGGCGGTCCTACTAAGCAAAGAATGGAACCCCCTTGTGCCTGCGTTAACTTACGAACAGCCAAAAACTCAAGAATCCGTTCTTTAATCTTCTTAAGACCATAATGATCATGATCTAACACCTTAGCTGCTTTCGTAATATCTAATGAATCCGTCGATTCTTTAGTCCAAGGTAAACTTAAGACCCAATCAAGATAATTACGCAAAATTGTCGATTCCGGCATCATTTGTGGCATACGGCTATAGCGATCAATTTCTTTAGTAATTCGTGTATGCACCTCTTCAGGTACATGTAAGGCCTCTAACTGGGTACGTAACTCATTTGCTTCTTCATCAGGATCAACCTTATCCCCTAATTCTTCATGAATAGTCTTAATCTTTTCTCTTAAGAAGTACTCTTTTTGTTGCTTTTCCATTTGCTGACGAACACGGTTGTTAATGTTATTTTCTAAATCACTAATTTGTAGTTCTGTATTTAAAACACCAATAACCATGTTGAGACGCTGAGCTACATCCAGCTCTTCTAGTACACTCTGACGCATCTTCAATTCTGTCGGCATAATGACCATAATGGAATCAGCCAATTCCGATGGGTCCATAATGTTAACAATATGCTGTACTTCTTGTTCTTTGGCCCCTTTCGTTTCGTCTGCCCATTGCACAAATTTAGATTGAGCAAAACGACGATAGGCCTCCATTTCTACCTCTTCGTTATAAATAGACGGCTGTTCCTCTACGCTAACTCGATAGAAAGGTTCCGTTTCATCTACCTTAGTCACAGCAATACGTTCAATACCTTCTACCATTAAGCGTAAAATACCACCTGGCAAGCGCAACTTTTGTTTAATTTCAACGATAGTACCAACCTTACCTAAATCATCTATTGTTGGATTTTCTACGCTTTCATCCATCTGCGTAATTACTGTTAATAAACGGTCACTTTCCATAGCTGCTTCAACAGCTAGTATAGACCGGTCTCGACCAATATCCAAATGCGATGGCACACGTGGATAAATAACCGTGCCTCGCAAAGGTACCAAAGGTACTGCTTTATAGGTTTTACTCATAAAGCGTCCCTCCTATCTATCTAATTACAAAAAGAAACTCATTCAGCTTCCTAAATGAGTTTCTTTATCTTATCAATCTTCAATCCTACTCATTTTTGAGGATTGGCTCAGCCTTGCCAAGCACTGCCTCTCGAGTAATTTCACAAGACTTAACATCAGGCTCAGAAGGAATTTCAAACATAACATGCTTCATGACCTTCTCAATAATAGCACGCAAGCCACGTGCGCCTGTATTCCGTTTCATTGCTTCTTTTGCAATCTCTTTTAATGCGTCATCATCAAATGTTAAGGTTACATCATCTAATGACAACATTTTAGCATATTGTTTTGTTAAAGCATTTTTAGGTTCTGTCAAAATCCGAACAAAACCTTCTTCATCAAGTGGATCTAACGTTACCATAACTGGCAAACGTCCAATTAATTCGGGGATTAGACCAAATTTTTGTAAGTCTTCTGGTACCACTTCTTTTAAAATGCTCGCTATATCGCGTTCATCTTTCTTTTGAATATCAGCGCCAAAACCTAATGTCTTCTTAGCTGTACGACGAGTAATAACGCGGTCAATACCATCAAAAGCACCGCCACAAATAAATAGAATATTCGTCGTATCGATTTGAATCATTTCCTGGTTTGGATGTTTCCGTCCTCCCTGTGGTGGTACGGAAGCCACAGTTCCTTCTAATATCTTAAGTAAGGCCTGCTGCACCCCTTCGCCAGATACATCGCGTGTAATGGATGGATTTTCTGACTTTCTGGCAATCTTATCAATTTCATCAATATAGATAATACCTCGTTGAGCTTTTTCAATATCATAATCCGCCGACTGAATCAACTTCAACAAAATATTTTCTACATCTTCTCCAACATAACCAGCTTCTGTCAAACTTGTTGCATCAGCAATAGCAAAAGGAACTTCTAACATCCGAGCTAGTGTCTGAGCTAATAAAGTCTTACCACTACCCGTTGGCCCAATAAATAAGACATTCGCCTTCTGTAATTCTACATCATCTACCTGACAACCAGCCTGCAAACGCTTGTAATGATTATATACGGCCACAGCCAAGGTCATCTTGGCATCATCTTGACCAATAACATATTGGTCAAGATGTTCCTTGATTTCTTTTGGCGTCGGTAAATGTTCTAATTGAAAACCAGATTCAGCATCATCTTGGCCAAATTCGTCCTCAATAATGCGATCACACACAGCTACACATTCATCACAAATGTATACATTAGGTCCTGCAATTAGTTTTCTTACTTCATCACCAGTACGCCCACAAAAACTACAGCGTATGGAAGACTTATCTTTATCTTCTGTACTCAACTTATGCCTCCTGCGACTGACCAATAGTCGGTAATGGTCTTGTTAATACTTCATCAATCAAGCCATAGTCTGCCGCTTCTTTAGCACTCATAAAATTATCCCGTTCCGTGTCTTGGCTAATCTTTTCAATCGATTGTCCACTACGTTCGGCCAAGATACCATTCAATTCTTCACGCATCCGTAAGATTTCACGTGCATGAATTTCAATTTCTGTGGCCTGTCCCTGTACACCACCTAAGGGTTGGTGAATCATAACACGAGCATGTGGCAAGGCATAGCGTTTGCCCTTAGCCCCAGATGTCAACAGAACAGCCCCCATACTAGCAGCGGAGCCTACACAAATGGTAGATACATCCGGCTTAATATACTGCATGGTATCATAAATAGCCATGCCAGCCGTAACAACCCCACCTGGGCTATTAATATATAAATGGATATCTTTATCAGGATCTTCCGCTTCCAAGAATAATAATTGAGCAATAATCAAATTAGCTACATCATCATTAATGGGACCACCTAAAAATACAATCCGGTCTTTTAATAAGCGGGAATAAATATCATAAGAACGTTCACCACGTCCACTTTGTTCTACTACTACTGGTACATACATAGCCATGAGCTCTCCTTTTTTCTATGTACCTATAGAAACAATTATTTTGTTTCTTCTTTAGCAGCATCCTTTGCAGCGTCTTTAGCACCTTTAGCATTAGAAATGATAATACCAGCTGCTTTTTTGCGAGCTACGGAGCTAGCTAACATAGATACACGACCTTCTTTAGAAATAATTTTCCAAACTTCTTTCGGATCTGCCCCAAAATTCTGAGCCATCGCATAAATTTCATAATTCATGTCTTCTGGCGTTACTTGTACTTTTTCAGCTTCAGCAACGGCATCCAAAACCAAGTCCGAACGAACATTAGCAGCAGCTGCTTTTCTATATTCTTCTTTTACTTGTTCCAATGTCTTGTTGGAGAATTTCAAATAGTCATCAATTGTCAAATTGCGGCTTTCCATGTTCAAGGCTAATTCTTGAATCATCTGTTCTACGCGATTATCAATCATAACTTCTGGTACATCAACTTGAGCATTATCAACCGCTTTCTTTACGATAGCATCATTATAAGCGTTAATAGCTCTGTGTTGTGCATCTTCTTCCATTTTTTTGCGCAAATCTGCTTTTAGTTCAGCAATTGTATTATAAGAACTTGCTTCTTTAGCAAATTCATCATTTAATTCTGGTAATTCTTTACGTTTAATATCGTGAATAGTAACTTTAAATACAGCTTCTTTACCAGCTAAATCTTTTACGCCATATTCTTCTGGGAATGTTACTTTTACATCCACTTGATCGCCAGCCTTATGACCAACTAACTGATCTTCAAAGCCAGGGATAAAGTTGCCGGAACCAATCTGTAGTGGATAGGATTTACCTTCACCACCATTAAATGGTGTGCCATCAATAGTGCCAGCAAAATCGATAACAGCAAAGTCATCTTTTGCAAGTTCAGCACCTTCTTCAGCAACAACCATTTTAGCTTGTTGGTTCTGAATCATTTTTAATTGTTCTTCAATTTGTTCATCCGTAACAGTGGCATCCTGTTTTTCTGCATCAAGATCTTTGTAGTCACCTAACGTTACATCTGGGCGTTTTGTTAGTGTTGCTTTAAACACTAAATCTTTACCTTCTTCAAAAGTTACCCGTTCAATTTCTGGATCTGTAACTGGTACAATATTTTCCTGACGCAAAGCATCTGTATAGGCACGGCTAGCCAACTGTTCATAAGCTTCTTCTAATACAGCTTCTTTACCGAAATTCATTTCTACAATGCGACGAGGCGCTTTACCTTTACGGAAACCTGCGATATTGGTTGAAGAAGCAATCCGTTTAACGGCTGCCTTAATACCTTTTTCTACATCAGCTGCCGGCACTTCGATAGTTAATGTTACTTTATGCTGATCAACTGGATTTACTGTTACGTTCATGAAAACACGTCCTCCTTATAGGGATTTTAGTTCCCTGTCTATTTTGTCTTAATACTGCATTTTCTATAATATCATAGACTTGTCATGTATGCAATTCTTCTATTTGTGGTTAGCTTCCTTTTCTTCTTCCAGCTTATAATCATCGGCGATGGCTTTCATAATTTCACGACGATTTAAGACACCTTTTAATCGACCATCTTTATTAACAACAGGAATCGCCTTTAAATGTTTTTCCAACATAACCCCAACAGCTTCTGCTAAATCTGTATTTTCATAGCAAGTAATAACTTCCTTAGTCATTAGCTCAGCCACTGTCGTTGCTAACAATTTTTTAAAGTCTTTATTATATTCACTAATCCCAGTGTAATAAACACTAGCCCCTAGCACATTCACATAATGAGGTGCATGCGGACGCAACTTTTTATATAATAAATCGCCTTCTGTTAAAATACCAACAACTTTTTCGTTTTCATCTACCACGGTAATGGCTACCACACTATATTTAGCTACCCGTTCAGCCGCATCACGGATAGTATCTGATGGACTTAAAGTAATCGGGTATTTGTTCATAATTTCTTTTACTAGCATACGTAATTCCTCCCTTACTAGGTCATATATGTTACTATTTGACAATGCATAAGCTAATTCCTGTTTTATCCCCTAAAAACGGACATAATAGCTAGCTATTATAACTAAAATAATGAGAATAACAACAATTAGCAAAGGCCGTGAGCCAGTCCAGCGATTTCTAATCTGCGGATCCATCATTTCTCCTTGTACTGCCCGCTCAACTTCTTCTTCAAAGACATTATGTCGAGCATCAGACGGCATAGTTCCTACCGATTTTGCTTTCTGATTCACTGGTCTACTCGATTTTTTCTTATGACTACGTTTAACCTTGCCTTTGGTCTTAGCCGTATCTGGCTGATGATTCTTTTCTTGTGACCGATAATGAACATCAAGCTGTTCCCCTTCATGCACATCATTAATCAATTTCTGATAATTCAAGGCTTCTTGTGACCGCTGTTCTGTTTTCACTTCCGTAGCCGTCCGCACTACTTGTGTTTTCAATAAATCATCCCGAATGGAATGCATCATATCAGCCACAAAGCTCATACCATCTTTTACACCCGTATAAACAGGCTTACTATAAAGGAAAGAACTTTCATAGGCAATCAAGCGTTCCCTATGAGCCACCTTATCATCTTTTTCTCCATTAGCTAGTCGATATAATACATCTAGTTCCTGATGAATATTTTTCCACACAACGGTTACGTAATCACCAATATCACGAATAATACGATTAAAATTAGTATTCTGTACAACTAATTCTTGCTTACGATGCAAAATATACTCTTCCGGATAATCTGCATTTTCTAAGGCTTGAATCATGCTGCCAATATCCTGACAAGACCGCAAGAGTGTCTGTAACATTTGAACCACTTCCTGCAAATCAAGAGCCGATTCATCAAGTGCTTTAAAGCGTTCCTGTCGATAAGAAACATCAACATCATTGCCTATCTTCTTTTCCTCTTCCTTTAAGGCCTCCATAGACGATTGTATTGCTCCCGTTATATGAGATAAATCATCTGTTACTTCCTGCACTTCACTTCCATAAGCATCATAAAAATCAGCCCCTGGATGTTGGCTTAACACATTGGCGGGTTCTGTAAAAATGCGAATAGAAATACTCTTCTTATCCATACTATCGTCCCCTCATATTACCTATGATATATATGATATACCCTTTCTACTAGCTTTTTACCAGTGATAAGGCTCATTGTGACTAATCTTACAACTGCGATACAATTGCTCTACCAGAAGCAACCGCACCATTTGATGGGTAAAAGTCATCTTACTAAAAGATAAACATAAGTTAGCCCGCCGGCGCAAAGCATCAGTAATACCATAGGCTCCGCCAATGATAAAATACATCTCACCAACCCCAGACAAAGCTGTCTTATCAATATACTTAGACAAGTCCTCTGAAGATAAGTTCTGTCCATACACGTCAAGAACTACCACATGGGCTCCTAGAGGTACCCGTTTCAGCAAGGCTTCATTTTCTTTTACTACGGCTTGCTGCCGTTCAGCCTGACTAGGCTTAGCCCCCAATTTAGCTTCCATTAATTCTACAAAACGAACACCACCAAAGGGCCGCAAGCGCTTAGTAAATTCATCAATACCAGTCCTTAAATAAGCTTCCTTAATCTTACCTATGGCTACAATGGTAAATTTCATACTTTTTCGCCCTCACTAATGATGGTTACCATTTCTTTAGGCTGACCATGATACATGGTAAAATCCTTATCTACATAGACCCCTTCTTGAGCCGTTTCCTTGTCTACTGTGTCAGTAACGACACGAACATCATTATTATTTTCTGACCGATGAGCCATAATTACAGACATATGCTTAGGCCGTTTCATCATAACTAAGACACGGCCTGCCTCTTCATTACTTAAATGACCTTCCGGCCCAGCTACCCGTTGTTTTAACATAGGGGCATACGGACCATACTTTAACATTTGCGGGTCATAATTGGCTTCTAATACAAGTAGATTAGAATCATCGACATGCCTTAACATCGCATCATCAACATAGCCTGTATCTGTTAAAACCGTAGCTTTTGTTGAACCCCCATAACAGGACAGTCCCATAGGCTCAGCCGCATCATGACTGGTCTTAAACGGTTCAACCACCATAGAACCTAAGGAAAGTGTTGATTTAGTCAAACCAACAAAGCAAGACTCAGGCAAATTATACTTGTATCGTATAGCCTGTATCGTGCCCAACCGACTATACACAGGCCAACCATATTGCTTGATTAATTGAGGAATACCTGCAATATGATCCGTATGCTCATGAGTGACTAGTATACCTTGAATACTAGTTAACGGTACGCCTAACTCCTTACAAGCCTTGGTAATCCGCCTAGCACTAATACCCGCATCTACCAAAACAGCCGAGTTCTTATATTGTATTAACGTCGCGTTTCCCTTACTACCGCTAGCAATCGCCGTTACTTTCATCGGCTGTGCCTCACCCATACTAAAAATCCTCCTATATAAACAAAGCGAGATAAATCTATCTCGCTTCTTTCTATAACTTTCTTACTCGTCTTTTTGTATCGTACGATTTAAGCTACCACTAACAAAACCCTTTAAATCTAGACTCACATAAGTAAAGCCAATCGCTTCAAAGGCTTTTATGACAGCCTTTCTATGCGTCTCATCAAAGAAAAACGACATATCACTTTCACTCACTTCTAAGCGCGCTACCGTTTCATGATAACGTACCCGAAAAGGAGCGTCAAGATACCTACGCAAATAGGCTTCTCCTTCTCCCACCATACGTAAAGCCTCTGCCGTAATTGGTGTATCATAAGGAATTCGTGACGCTAAGCAAGGAGCACTGGGTTTATCCCATACAGGTAAATGCCAGGCCTTAGCCACCTCACGTATATCCGCCTTAGTAAAGCCTAATTCCAACAAAGGACTACGTACACGGCCCAGTTCTTCTAAGGCTTCCATACCCGGCCTGTAATCACCCATATCATCTACATTAGACCCATCTAATACTTCTTTAATGCCTTCCTGCTTAGCCCAATCTAAAAGAATCGAAAAACGATTTTTCTTGCAATAATAACACCGTCTAGGGCTATTTACTACAAAATCAGGCAAGGCCAATTCATCTATAGCCTTAACTACATGTCTAATGCCAATTTGTTTAGCAAACACTTTGGCATCTTCAATTTCTTTATCTGGTAACGTCGGCGAACTCACGGTAAAAGCACAAGCCTTATCTCCTAAAGCCTTGTGTGCTGCCGCAGATAAAAAAGTTGAATCGACGCCCCCCGACATAGCAACGACTACGCTACCCATTTGACGCAATACATTGTCTAGTTGATTAACTTTCTCTACTAACTCATCTCTCATAATCTCACCTACTCGGCCTTATGAACCCGATCATAATCTTCCAACAAAGAAATAAAATATTTCATATTATCCTGCAAATCCGGTCCTCGACGGAACATATCACCACCAACTAAAAACATAGTATCTTTTCCATAGAGTTCCATAAGCTCAGGCAGGCGTTTAGCCGTCACTCCACCACCTGGCGACGGACAGGCCGCTTTTATCCCCGTCCAAGGCTGACTTAACTTATCATGCAAACCCTTGCAGGCCTCTGTCGTAAAAGTAAAACGACCTCCATAGGTAACGAAAATATCCATATCACCGCCAAATAAACGTGGCAAAAGGCCTAGCCAAACATTCATAGAAATACCTGATACACCAGGCAAGACATAGCCACCTGACAAAGAAGGATGCACAATAATAGGCAACTGCAAGGATTCCGCCTTAGCCAGGGTATTAAGCCAACCAAAGCCAATAAGACCTGGTGCTACCATAAGTGCTGTCGCCCCCAGTTCTTTTGCCTTATGAGCCCGTTCCCATACATCCATACCATCCCCTGACACATTGGCTGCATACAATGTATGTGTACCCCTTTTAGCATTTTCTTCTTGCACAGCAGAAGCACATCGTTTAATACGTTCTTCAAAAGAAGAAAAAGGCTGATTCGTAATCCCATGGTCATCCTTAATCACATCTACACCACCTTGGGTATACGCCCGACACATGTGCTCCAATTGGCCTACCGTAACCCCCATGGGTTTAATTACCGCTTGAATCATAGGCCGTGTAGGCACCTGACAGAGCTTACGAACACCAGCCAAGCCAAAGCGTGGGCCTCCAAAGTGTCTTTTTAAAGACTCTGGCAATTCAATATCTTCCACCCAAATATTAGGCTGCAAAGACGAGTTACCGAAAACGACATTCATAAACTGAGTCACTTCAAAGGCACTACATTCTACGCCATAGGAAATCTTTGCTAAATAGCCCTTATCCACGGCCTCCAAAGACACCAATTGACCAACTACCTGGTCCTTAATCTCTTGTGATTGAACGAGTTCATAAGGAAATTCTATTGTCTGTTCTATTTGCACAGCCCAAGCTAAGGCTTTTGCTTCCTCGTAAGTATCTACACCTAATCGGTAGGTGACTATAAATCGTTCTGAACAAAGCACACGCATTCACTACTCCGTTTCTTTCATGAGTCTATCATTTCTTATGATAATCGTACACCATCAGAAGATAGCAAGCAAGAGAAAGGATAAAATAAAAAGAATCAGCTATAAATAAAAGCCGTGACGCTCTGCCACGGCTTTTATTATTCACTCACATCATATAATTATCTCTATAAATAGACAACCACTATATAAGTCTTCACATTCTATATTATTTCTCTAAAAAACAAAATCATTAGGCAGTAGCTAAAGCTTTACCTAGCTCTTGGCACTTTGCCTTACCATCATCGTCTGCTTCTCCATTAATAGCCACTGGATCAGCCACAAGAGACGCACCAGCTCCTTTAATGCGTTCAGCCCAATCATCAAGCCAAGTACCACCCCAGCCATAAGAGCCGAACAAGACAACTTGTTTGCCACTAATAGTTTTTTCTAAATCTGTATACCAAGGTTCAAATTCGCCTTCTTCTAACTGTTCGGCCCCCATATCAGCACAACCTAAGGCTAACTTATCATACTTAGCCGCTTCTTCTGCTGAAATTTCTGAAACCGATTTAAGCTCAACATCTTGTCCAGCGGCTTTAATACCTGCGGCCACTTCTTGTGCCATAGCTTCTGTGTTACCTGTTCCTGACCAATAAAATACGCCTACCATAATAAATTCCTCCTTACTAACTTATGCTGCTTTTATAACTAACGATTCCAAAGACTTACCAGCCACTAACTGTCGATAACAATATTGCCGGCAAATCCGATAACAATAAAATTTCCAAGCCGCAAGAGACTGATTCGTATAAGCCTTCCACTCACCACACAGGCAAGAGCCCTTACCCTTTTGGCGAATAAAAGATTGCACATCCAATAAGGGATAACCAAGAAAAATACCAATCTCATGAGGAAACTCTTGATTCTCTGTCACTCGTTTACGTAACTGCCGTAAGGCTTGGTCTACACCCTCTGCCTTATATCCATATGATTCCAAAAAAGAAGAAATGGATGCCTGTCCTAACAAAGCCGCTAACTCTCGCCTTCTATAAACAAGTACTAAGCGTTGTTTTGGACAAGAACAGAGCACATAAAAATGTAAACCAGCCTTGTTAAAATAGTGATTATATGCCTTTACTTGTTGACAAACTTGAGACAAGCTCGTCTTAGGAAAAGCAATTAAATTAGCTACTTTAATTGCTCGAATAACTGGTGCGCAATGATAACCAATTAAAAAATCCATAGATGGTGTCATGATAGTCTCTCCATTATTCACTACTAACTATCGAGCACACCTGTCCTCATTACGACTCTTTTAAGATATAACTTCGTAAATAATAACTTTATCATTATTAGCTAATAGAAGAATAAGTAACTTACAGTGCCATTATATAATTTCGGTCATATCTTGTCAACGATAATGAAATTCTTTTTCATTACTGTTTCAATAAAAAATGTTCTTGTAGATAATCAACTACTACTATCTACAAGAACACCTTACTTTATCCTTATCTATTTTTCTGTAGGCTGAGCTACTTTTTATCAAATTAAGCTCACGTATTTTCTAATAATCCTAGATTTTTATTGTCGTCCTATTTATTTACTCATCTTAAAGAGTGGGGCTAAGTCCGGCCATACAGCCTCTTCATCAGCTTGATTTAAGACCACAATACGGGCTGTCGGCCCCAAATAGATATTTTCATATAATAAAACATGTATATCCTCTTGCCGGCTAACACCATTAACCATAACCGACGTCCGCAAAATACCTATGTAAGAATGATTTTTCTGCTCTGTCATAGGTACTACCACTCGATATGGGTGAATAGCTAAGGCTCCATTTTGATTAATCGCCGCTGCAATGGAAGCAAGCTCCGTATCATCACTAGCTGTTGGATCCATCGACGGAACCGTTAATAGCTGTTCTTGATTACTAGCAGGTACAGCTGTTTTTAAAGGAAATATACCTACACCTGGTTTCGGCCGAACATCAGCGACTATACCGTAATAGAAGCTACTGCCTTCATGATTAATCCATTGATACATATCACCAACAACAAAACCATACTTTGTCCAGGTTTCTTTTACTGGGTCTGCTGTGCCTGTTAAAAACAAAGCATTCTGATCGCCACTATGCAAAATAAGCGAAGCCGGCACCTTAGCCTTACTAATAGGTACAGCCTGGTAATTGGCGGCCCCTACCGTACCTACTACCAGCAAAAAACACAAAAGGAAACCTGTCGAAATATACTTACTAACTTTCACTACTAACTACCTTTCCTACTACGCCTTAGCTTCTTGTGCTTTCTTCTGCTTTTTAGCCCATGTATCCCGCAAGCCAACAATGCGATTCATCACAATATGCTCTGGCTTACTCGTTGTATCCGTTACAAAATACCCTTGACGTAAGAATTGATAGTGGTCACCTGGTTTAGTCTGACTAAAGAGAGGCTCACCTAAACTCTGATGGATTGTTAAGGAATGCGGATTAATTTGTTCCATAAAGTCTTTGCTGCCAGCCTGATCATCTTCCGTTTGTAACAAATAATCATATTCACGCACTTCCATTGGAACAGCCTGACTCGCTTCAACCCAATGAAGTGTCCCCTTTACCTTACGAGTGCAACCAGACCCACTATGTGTTTCTGGATCATAAGTGCAATGGATTTCCTTAATCGTACCATCTTCGTTTTTAATCACTTCATTACACATAACAATATAGGCGCCCTTTAAACGCACTTCCTTACCTGGGGTCATACGGAAGAATTTACGTACAGGCACTTCCATAAAATCATTTTGTTCAATATAAATTTCACGGCCAAAAGGCACCTGTCGCGTCCCCATACTTTCATTTTCTTGGTTATTTTCTAGCGTAACCATTTCCGTCTGTCCTTCTGGATAGTTGGTAATAACCACCTTCACTGGATCAATAACGACCATTGAGCGAGGCGCCTTCATTTTTAAATCATCTCGAATACAAGATTCAAGTAAAGCCACATCGACTACACTATCCGCCTTAGCAATACCTATACGCTGACAAAAATCACGAATTGCTTCCGGCGTATAGCCACGACGGCGAAGTCCTGAAATCGTTGGCATACGAGGATCATCCCAACCATCCACTATTTGCGCTTCTACCAACTGACGCAATTTACGCTTACTCATAACCATATTGGTGATATTTAAACGAGCAAATTCAATCTGCCGTGGTTTATAGTCAGCTGGCCATTCTTCTAACACCCAATTATATAAAGGTCGATGTACTTCAAATTCCAACGTACACAAGGAATGAGTAATTCCTTCAATAGCATCACTAACTGGATGTGCAAAATCATACATAGGATAAATACACCATGTATCCCCTGTCCGATGATGGGTAGCATGCATAATCCGATACAAAACAGGGTCACGCATAACAATATTCGGGTCCGCCATATCTATTTTAGCCCGTAAAACTTTTTCTCCATCTTGGTATTTACCAGCCTTCATGTCTTCAAAAAGCTGTAGATTTTCTTCAACGCTCCGATCACGATAGGGACTATTAGTACCTGGTTTACTAAAATCACCGCGGCTTTCCTTAATCTGTTCCATGCTCTGGTCGTCTACATAAGCCCGCCCCTTTTGAATTAAAAGCTTAGCATATTCATACAAACGGTCAAAGTAATTAGACGCGTAAAATTGACGGTCATCCCAAGTAAAACCTAACCATTTAACATCTTCTTTAATCGAATCTACATATTCTGTATCTTCCTTGGTTGGATTCGTATCGTCAAAACGCAAATTAGTAATGCCACCAAACTCGTTAGCAATACCAAAATTAAGGCAAATTGATTTGGCATGACCAATATGTAAATACCCATTCGGTTCTGGCGGAAACCGTGTGTGTATTTTTTTAGGACAATTGCCTGCTGCCAAATCTTCCTTAATGGCTTGTTCTATAAAATTAGCCGATTCCGTTTGCATCTTACTTTCTTCCACGCGTCTCTTCCTTCCTCTTACGCCTTATAATTGACTTCTTCATTAACACAAGTCGTTAGTGGGTGCTTATTTAATCCATTTCTTATGTTTTCTACCGTTAACATAACCATATCATGGCGCGTCCGGTCTGTATAAGAACCAATATGCGGTACAACTAAACATTTACCTGTTTGTAACAAAGGATGATTACCCGGCAAAGGCTCTGGATCCGTTACATCCAAAGCTGCATAATCAATCTCACCTGTTTCCAACGCCTTAGCTAAGGCATCTGTATCCACAATCTTACCACGCCCCACATTAACAAACAATGCCGTCTTTTTCATCTTTTTAAAAGCTGTCTCATCGAAGAGATGATAGGTTTCTTCTGTTAACGGGGCCATAACCAAGACCACATCACTCTTAGCCAAGAGTTCATCCATAGACACATAAGTCGTCATATAAAGACTATCATCTGACCGCTGATGACGATTATGATACAAGACGGTCATGCCAAAGGCACGAGCCCTACGAGAAATAGACAATCCAATCTTACCTAGCCCAACAATACCTATAGTGCGTCGACTTAAGTCAAATCCCTTTATAGGTTGTTTATTTTTCCCCCAGGCGCCGGAAGTAACAAAGGCTGCATTTTCTACTATCCGTCGACTAGCGCAAACCACTAAAGTAAACGCCAATTCAGCTACCGTTTCTGTTAAAACGTCAGGCGTGTTTCCAAAAGGAATTCCTAATTCCGTTAAATCATCAACGTTAATATTATCATAGCCAACTGATGACTGGGCCACCACTTTTATATTCTTAGCATCCTTCAATAAATCCTTATCCACTTGAATCTTATTAACAGGCCATAAAGCATCGGCATCCTTTAACCATTCTTTTAACAAGTCCCGCGGCATAGGACTAGCTTCCTTCCACTGCTTAATAGTCGCAAATTGACTCAAGGCTTCCAAACCATCTCGACGTTGCAGGCCAGGCACAACAACAACTGGTTTACTCATAAAATCAACTCCTTTTATTTTGTTATGAACAATCTATTCTATACTACAGGATATATCAATTAACTATATAACCAGATTAATTACTCATCTGCTTATATAAAACGTTCATCACAGGCAAATCATAAGATCCAGTCAATACAATGTATCTTACTTAATTCGTATTGATGCCCGTAAAGAGCTTTACTTTTAATGACCATATACAAATTATACTCCTATGTATTATACTAAATTTTCAACTAAAAGCCTAACAACTTATATAAGAAAAGTCTTTATGATTCATCTTACCTTCATTAGTAGGCCTTCACTAAGCACCTGTGTCAAATTAACTTATAGCTATTTTTTCTAACGAATCTTATAAACTTTATTCATAATCATTCTCTATACTTTATTTTATTTCTCTTTTCTTCTTAAAATCTACTTTTAAGCATGCTTATTTCTTCTTTCATTAATTAGTATATCTTCTTTAAAGCATTTTTAACATTTTCCGTATACAATAATAAAAACTTCTATTTTCTTTGTTTATCTATTTAATCTCCTATTTACCATATTTTTACCTTCAATATATAAATGTAAAGTTTATTTATGTTTAATTTCCGTAATTGCAAGAATTAAATATATTAAAAATAAACATAATTATACTAAAATATACTTTTTGTGTAATGTTTTTATATAGCTATTTTTAATATCTTCTAAGAATGTAATAAATACAAGGGTTTCCTTCACTTTATAGATATATAAAATTTTTAAATGTAATTTAAATTCGTTCTCCCCTAACGTCTGTTTTCCATTGCGCTATTTCCTTTTTTTTATTATACTGTTTATCAGGTAAATAATATTTCATTAATTAAACTAAAAACACTACTTCTCGAGGTTATTATGCAGAACACAACAACTACATTAAATGAGCCAATGAGAGAGCTCACTTTACGTGAGGCTAAGCAGACCTTAACCCACTTAATTAACAACTATGACCCTAACCAACCTATTACATTAGAATTAAAACAAAATGGAGTTCAGCAAATCTTCTCACTCGTACCTAAACATACGCGTCGCAATAGTCATGGTGAGGCCTTTACTATAAAAGACCTACCTTTTGACCAATTACAAACCATGAAAGAGCCTGGTACTTACGTAGCTATTGACACGTTCTCCTTAAATCCAGATAAGTCTAACCCTTTTGTGTATGGACTCTATATTGACTACGATGGTAATCGAGACCTTCGTTTTTTCAACGATCGCCCTGCTGCTGAAAAATGGTTGAAGAAAAAAATTAAACTACTAGAAAAATAAATGACTAATAAGAAAACGCTAAAAACTCACGAGCATAGTAAGTATTAGCGTTTTCTTGGTCTATGATACAATATATATAAGAAGATACATTAATTCACAAGGAGAAAACACCATGAAATTAGCGAGCTTTACCAATAAAGACGGTTTCACCCAATGGGGCATTGTCAACGAAGAAAAACAAACCATTTTAGGGGCTGCTGACTTAGAAGAAATTTACTTTACCTTTTTACCGGAAACCTTAAATGAACTGATTGAAAAAGGCGATGAAGGCCGCCTGCTCTTAGCAACGGCACTCGAAAAATATAAGGAAATGCCCGAAAATATTGCCTACCCTTTATCTGAAGTCACTATTAACCTACCCATTGAACCCCGCCGCAATGTCATCTGCATCGGTAAAAACTACAATGACCACGTAAACGAACTAGGTAGCAAGCTTAATGATTCCACCCAAGCTCCTACCCAACCTATTTTCTTCACTAAAGCAACCAACACCGTCATTCCTGCACAAGCCTTCATCCCTAGCCACTCTGGTGTTACCTCCGAAATCGACTACGAAGGAGAACTTGGTATCATTATTGGCAAACAAGCTAGCCACATTCCCATCAATGAAGCCCCTGATTATGTGTTTGGGTACACCATTATTAACGACGTAACCGCTCGTGACTTACAAAAACGACATCAACAATGGTTTCTAGGAAAGAGTCTCGATGGTTTCTGTCCTATGGGACCTTATATCTTATTAAAAGAAGACAAAGAACTGCGTGACTTTGAAATTCATACCTATGTTAATGATGAACTCCGTCAAGCTGGCGACACGAGCGATATGATTTTCTCTGTTGCTTCTATGATTTCTACCCTTAGCCAAGGTATGACCTTAGAAGCAGGCGACATTATCGCTACGGGTACACCTGCCGGCGTCGGTATGGGCTTTAATCCACCTAAATACTTGCACTCTGGTGACACCGTAAAAATTACCATCGAAGATATTGGAACTCTGACGAATACAATAAAATAAGGCAAAAAAGCTTATAACTAAAAGGCCCATCTCCTTCGGAACGAAAAGGCCTATCTCCCTCGGAGCTGGTACTATCGTAAGGCTCCTTACGGGAGATAGGCCTTTTCTCAAATAAGTTCACGCTTTTTTGTTCTTCACATTTTTTTGAGGGATGGCACCCTCTTTTTACACTCCGCTTATTTTATTGCAAACTAAAATAAGACCGCATACCTTATACTACAACTGCTAGCTCTAAATCTCGAAGCGTCTACGGTTTCTTTCTTCTTATTACCGTCAAGTCTTTCAGAAAAACCTAATAGCCTGTAGCATTAGACAAAACGCCCCGCTATATCCCAGATGAGCCTTACGATAGCACCAGCTCACGAAGGATATAGCGGGGCATTTTACTTTCTATAATCAAGATTTTTCTGAAAGCTCGACGGGCTGTTCTTCTTTGAGTTTTGCAATCATAATCGACGACAAGAGCATAAGCACCCCAGCCACAACAGTGAACCAAGTCAAATTTTCTCCAAAAATAGCGAAGCCCCAAAAGGCATTAAAGAAAACACCTATGTATTGCAAAAACTGAGCCACTACAGCATTGGTAGCAATAAAAGCGCCTGTCATAAAAAATTGAGCAAATACAGAAATCGCGCCAATACCAATAATAATCAGGCTTTCACGTAAATCAGGCACCACAAAACCTTGTCCCATCAAGCAGCCACCAACAATCATAGTCGCTACTAAGAAGTAAAACATAATTTCATAGGGGCTATGATGACCACGCTGAGCTATACTACGAATCGTCGTATAGGCAGCTGCCGAAAAAGCAGCCCCTCCAATAGCCACTAGGGAATACCAGTGAAAATCAGAATAATTCCATGGTTTAACCAGCAAAGCAACCGCCACTAAAATAACCCACAGCCACTTACCTGCGCCCTTAGGAATGGGGTCTTTTAAAAACCAAGTGGAAAAGATAAAAACAAAAATACCCGATAACTGGAAGAGGATAGATACATTAGCTAAGGTCATATAAGCAATAGCTATAAAATTCAATAAATTGCCAATACCGCCAAAAATCCCTCGCAAAGTTAATAATCCTCTATCATTAGAAGAAAATTGGATATGATGCAGCCGCATATAACCAAGTACCGCAACCGTACCAATTAGTCCTCTAAAAAAAGTAATCTCTGCAGCCGGCATACTCTGCCCCAGCATTTTTACAAACACATTCATTATACTAAAAGCTAAGGCTGACGTTATTGCATAGAAAAAAGCCTTTCTCATAAACCCTCTATCACTCCATCCAATCTATATCATTTCTTTTCTATCTAAAAAGTATCAATAAAGTCTAAAATTTCATGGCGCATATTTTCCTTATCGATAACCTTAGTAAAACGTAATTCTTTATCTTTCAAGGCTTCTAATGGTTTAGGAAAAGCCACACCTGTAACAGCTGAAATATTCTCTAAACTATCATAAGGTGTATCACCTTCTCGAATATCTAGAGCTTGGCAAATAACTGGCGGAAACTTAAACGGATGTGCTGTAGCCGCAATTACGGTATGCCGAGCTCCATCTTCTGGATGAGCGTGTAATTCCTTCATATAAGCACCAAAAGCAACAGCCGTATGTGGATCCAATAAGTAGCCATAAGAATTATAGACTTGTTCAATAATAGCCTTCGTTTCTTCATCATTACAGTAAACACCAGCAAACTGTCCATCAATTTGCTTTTTCTCGGTTTCACTCACAGATAGTTCACCTGTCGCCTTTAAATCAGCCATGCGTTTCTTAGTCACATCCGCATCTTGCTCACTAATATAATATAAAAAACGTTCAAAATTCGAGCTTTCTACAATATCCATTGAAGGAGATAACGTTGTATAGAAAGGGCGATTCATATTATATACGCCTGTTTTAAAGAAGTCTGTTAATACGTTATTACGATTAGACGCACAAATCAATTTACCTACTGGTATCCCCATCATTTTAGCATAATAAGCCGCCAAAATATTACCGAAATTCCCCGTTGGTACCACCACATTAAAAACTTCATCCTTATGAATAGCCCCTATATCTACCAAACGAGCATAGGTAGCTACATAATAAACCACCTGTGGGGCTAAACGCCCAATATTAATGGAATTAGCACTAGAGAACATCACACCCTTTTTATCGACTTCATTAGCCATGTCCTGGTCGACAAATAAACGTTTCAAAAACTGTTGGGCATCATCAAAATTTCCCCGAATCGCCGTTACATTTACATTGTTGCCTTCCTGTTTCTGCATTTGTTCCTGCTGCATAGGGCTAACCCCATCTGTCGGGTAAAAGACCTGAATATGGGTACCCTTTACATCTTTAAAGCCCTCTAAAGCGGCCTTGCCTGTATCGCCAGAAGTAGCTGTCAAAATCAAAGTTTCTCTCGTTTCACCTTCAGCCTTGCGCGCTTCCACTAAAAGATAAGGAAATAAGCTTAAAGCCATATCCTTAAAGGCCTGCGTCCGTCCATGAAATAGCTCCAATACAGATACTCGTTCCAACAGTGAATGTAAAGGTGCTATATCGAGTGTATCAAAATTGCTTTGACTATAAGCCGACTGAATGGCTTCTTTTAAAACCGCTTTTGAAAAGGACGGAAAAAACTTCTGTAAAACGATATAAGCAATCTCTTGATAGTTTTTATCAGCTAGGTCTTCATAGGTCAAGGAATTCATAGGGAAAGTTTCCGGAACATATAAGCCCCCATCATTAGCCAGTCCCTTTAATAAAGCTTCCGTTTCTCTCACATTCGATTCGCCACGCGTACTCTTATAGTTCATAATTAACCTCTTACTTTCTCATTCTATTAGCTCGATTTACTTAATATCCTCTTATTATAACGAACTTTTCCCTTCTTGGCTATATACATTTGTACTTTTACACAATACATTTTCTACCTTCTACCTTCTACCTTCTACCTTCTACCTTCTACCTTCTACCTTCTACCTTCTAC
>CAMBIX010000007.1 GCA_945867815.1 uncultured Veillonellaceae bacterium | reverse complement strand
AACTAGAACATCATATTGTTCCATAGTGTAACCTCCTCAAATGTACCTATTACCTTTTATTTGCCCATGCAAAATAGATGTATAGGCTCTATTACTATCTATTATAGGCAGAATATCTCTCTTTATCCAACATTATTTAATCATAAATAAAGCGAGCATCTTAATCGATAAATCATATCATTTTATAGGCTCTTTTTATTACTATTTATATATTCTCTTATAATTATTTATTATCTTATTTCCCTCATATACAAAAGCTTATCGCCAATCATAAAAGATGACTGGCCCCTCTTATCAACACGAAACATAGCCGTGCTAATCTTATTTTATCTCCACCTCCTACCTCTTTCTAATAAGACCGAAAACGCTTTCTAATAAAACCAAAGCAAGATTATTTAACCACTCTCATATTTTATAATATATATTTATTTATTGATATATAATTTCAATTGTTTGCATCCTATCTCATACATTTAGGCAACTCCTGCTTTTATGTATGCAAAAATGACAAGACAAGCACTTTTTCTGATTCATTTTTGATTCATTCGGCTTATCTACTATACTTACAAGTTCTTATCAACCTTTACAGACCTATCAACGAAAACATATAAGAGCAAACGGTCTAGTAACAAAAGGCCTACTTTTATATTTCCTATTAAGTAAGCCATCACAGCAAAGAGTCTGTAAAAAAGCTATGCACCAATGCAGTTTAAGATATGATTCAATACAGAAAAGGAACTAGCTCTTATGAAGTGTCCTCAAGTCGTGTAAAATAGATAAAAAGGATAGATTCATTTAACTAATAATCTCTTACGGCTACACCGTGTATATTACCTATTTATGTTTTAAAGGAGTTTTCTATGAAAGTATTAATCGTTGAAGACGAAGAAATGTTAAATAATATTATTGCCAAGCGACTACATATTGAAAACATGACAACCGATTCCTGTCATGACGGCGAAACCGCCCTCCAGTACATTGGCACGTCTTCCTACGATGTTATCATTATGGATATTATGATGCCCAAGCTTGATGGCCTTAGCGTCGTTCGTCAAATGCGGGCAGATAATAATCGCACGCCTGTCTTATTTTTAACAGCCAAAGACTCCTTACAAGATAAAGTAACGGGCTTAAACGAAGGCGGCGACGACTACCTAGTAAAACCATTTGAATCAGATGAATTAGTAGCTCGTCTGTATGCCCTAGCTCGTCGCAGTAACAATCAGGCACAAAATGATTTAATTGCTGGGCCCCTAACTATCAATCGTAAAAGCCGGACCGTTATCCGGGATGGTCAAGAAATCAATCTAACTGCCAAAGAATTCGACTTACTTTACTACCTAGCCAGCAACCAAAACATCGTATTAACGCGACAGCAAATTTTAGACCACGTATGGGAATACGATTACGAAAGCTACTCTAATTTAATTGATGTATATATCAAAGACTTACGCAAAAAATTAGACTATGGAGACCCTAAATTAATTAAGACAATACGAGGCGTCGGTTATGTATTTAAAATTGAAAACTAGGTGCCAAACCTTTCTTCATACGCGGCTTACCAAAATGCGACTAAAGTTAAATCAGATTCTATCCACTCGTTATTATCAATTTCGCCACCAAATACAAGCTACCCCTTTATCCCTACGTATTACTGGCTGGTACTCTATTCTACTCTTAATCATGCTTGCTTTTCTTAGTCTTTTTATCGTCCAAGTCACGCACCGGTGGGAATACTCCATCATCTCTACCAGCCTACAAAATGAGACCATGCGTATTTCTGAACACCCTGAAGAATTTAAACCTATACATCATGGCATTTTTTTCGTTATCTACGAAGACATTGGGCCCACCTCCAACAAGCACATATTGGCAAAAGGAACATTACCTCCTGGATTTGCCTCTAATCATAAACTGTCGCCCAATAAAATATCCCGCATCAGCGACACTAACGATAATGAGACAACTTATTTTTATTTTGACCGTCCCATTATCTCTGGTGTACCTGCCTTTGGCGATAATCCAAGAGTAGCGGCTGACCACTTACCTCACTATTGGGTACGTGCAATTATACCCGTTGATGCTGTGGCTCAAAAAACGCATATTATTCTTCTCGCCTTTTTATTCGGCAGTCTCGTTTTTCTAATTATTACGACACTCGGCGGCTATGTCCTTATCAAACGAGGCCTGCGTCCTATTCGGAATATTACGCGAACCGCTTCTCTCATCAGTCACAACCAAGACTTATCTCAACGCATTCGACAACCTATCAATTCTCATGATGAAATCGCCCAACTGACGCATACATTTAACCAAATGCTATCCACCCTTGAGGCGGCCTCCCAGCGAGAAAAACAATTTAATTCGGATGTATCCCACGAATTACGAACCCCTATCTCTGTCATCCAAGCAGAAAGCGAATTTGGTAAAAAATACATTAGCTCTGTTGATGAAGCCAAAGAAAGCTTTGACCATATCTACCGCCAAAGTCGCTTCATGACGAATATGGTCTCCCAATTGCTCGATATGGCTCGCCTAGACAATATGCAGCACATCGAAGTGACATCTCTTTCCCTATCTGATTTACTAAATGAAATGGTTCATGAATATCGGCTCATCTGTGCCAGTCAAGAAAAGAACATTCAGTTAGAAACAGATATTGCGCCTAATGTAACCATTCAAGGAAACCCAACTTTATTAAAACGGGCCATCGGCAATATTATCGATAACGCGATAAAATTCACCTCCGATCACATTGCTATTAAATTAAAAGTAGAAAAAGGCCTACCGACCTTATCTATAACGGATAACGGCATCGGCATAAAAGCATCTGAACTAGGAAAAATTTGGGATCGCCTCTACCAAACAGAAAGCTCTCGTCACAAGAAATCTAATAAGGGTATCGGTCTCGGCCTCTACTTTGTTAAAAATGTGATCAACCGACATAAAGCACACATTGCCGTATCGAGTATCCCTGGTCAACAAACCACCTTTACCATTCAATTCCCCACAAATAATCCTTATATAAAATAATAAAAAGACAGTCGATAGTCCCTATTGGCTGTCTTTTTTCATACCTATAATACCTCTGATACCTATGATGCCCTTTTATACAATGTTTATAATTTACTAATACCTCCGTAAGCTTTTTAATATAATCCTTACTGAATTCTCAGTTTTCATTCACATACCATCCCTATACTATAGACATAGTCAAGGAGACATACCTACCATTGACTAGCTAGCCAAGGCATATAACAACTAAATAATAGTCACGACAAGATCGTTTACTATATTCACTCTAATTTATCATTTCGATAACAACTCCAATAGCAATAGACATTTTCTACAATCACGTATTTCAATAACTAAAGGAGATTTTTCTATGCAAATACATGCTCTAAAACCTAGACCTTCACCGTTAGCCCCCTATATTTTTACTAAGTCTATGATCTTCTGTCTAAAACCCTTGCCACCAGATAATATGTTTTACACAATCTACAAGGCAAGACACTATATTTAAAAACAGCTTTAATTCGCTCACTTATTTCACTTATATCTTATAAAAGGAGTCCTATTCATGGATACACAAACATTTAAAAGCAAAACTCGTAAATACCGTAATTATGTTATTACTGGTCTTGTCGTCCTCTGTATCATTGGCGGCGGTAGCTATTGGGCTGGCCACTATTATCATAATCAACAAAAACTAGCTAAAGCCGAAGCCCAAACCAATATGCTAAAAGCTCAGGCAGAAAGCAATCATTTAAAATTATTGTCAGAAGACCAGGTTAAGGCCTTAACAGCTACTGCCGTAGGCGTACCAGAAGACCAGTTAACCTTTAAATCCATTAACTTAATCGAATTTAACCCGCATCATGTAAACCCAGCTGACAAACACAAAGACCATGGCGACAAACATCATGATAAGAAAGACGGTGATCGTTATGACCACAAACAAGCTACCCCTAATGGACCACTACCAGTTCCTCCAGCACCGAATGTACCAGCACCACAAGCTGCTCCAGGCGCGCCTGCACAACCTAACCAGCCAGTCCCTCCAACAGCATCAGCTGCCCAATCAAAAGCACCGGCTATGATGCCACCAATCTACCGCGTAACAGCTACTGCTAATGGCATTACCTATAACCTATTGATTGATAGCGTAACAGGCAAAGTCATCGCCTCCCACATTAAATAAAATAGAGAAATCAACAAAGACTTATTATCTATAAAATAACTACTAACAAGCCCCTATATTGAGTAGCCTATATCCAAAACAACTCACTTACTAGGTAAAGCAAATAACCAATACACCTAAACTATAAACTAAACGTATCCGTAGGAACGTTAAAAGCCGTGCTCATTTGAGCACGGCTTTTTCTATTCTCTCTCCATACATACAGCGTAGCCTTTCTCCTATGCTGTTAATAAAAAAGAGGGCAGTATATCTCGTAGGGAGCCTTACACTAATACCTATCTACTATACGCCTAAGCTATAAGTCAAGAAGCGTCTACCATTCCTGTAGACGACCTGACGCAGGCCTGAGCCCTAAGGAATGCGTAGACGCTTCCGTATATAAGTTAAAGTGTAATAGATTTGCTCCCGAGAGATATACCGCCCTCGCCACACTTTTTATAAACATACAACATAAGCTACGCTGTATGTATTACATTTCCTTGTTCTTTTGCCCCTCTGCGCACATACAACTGAGCCCCTACAGCCATAAGCATAAGCCCAGTGATGACATACACAAAAGGAATCCCTACAAAGGTACTAACAATACTAGCAAATACAGGCCCTACCATACAACCAAACTGCTGAGTTGTTGTAGCTAAGCCAAAAACACGCCCCCGTACCTGTTCTTCTGTATTAATCGTAACAGCCGCACTCAACGATGGGTTTACCCCCACAATAAAGCAACCTACAAACAATTGTAAAATCCCAAAGCCCCATATACCAATAGGCAAACTTTGTAAGAATAAAGCAATACCTGTACCAAACAAGGCCATAGATACAATTTTAAAATAACCGCGTCGCTGACCAAAACGAGCCCATAAATTAGTCGTAATTACACCAGCTAACCCACCAGCACTTAAAATAAAGCCTGAAATGATAGCCGCTCCATCCATGGTTCCCTGCATAGAACCTACATATAAGGCAATAATCGGCTGCATCATCATAATAGCGCACTGCATAACAAAGAAAAGTACTAATAACTCAACAAGGACCGGTTTTTGCCGTACATCTCGTACATCTTGCCAAAAAGACGTATTATCTGATTTTTCCTTTTCTTCCTTAGAAATAGACAACTTCGGTTCTTTTACTATAACCGCTACAACGGCCGTCACAATAAATAAGATGACCCCTGACACCCAGAATACTGGCCGCATGCCAATAGCCGCTTCAACAAGACCACCTAACAAGGGCCCTACGACGTTACCTACTACAAGACCGGTCTGAAAAATACCCAAGGCTGTACCCGCTTTTTCCTGCTTTACACTTAAGGAGACTAAGGTCATAGCCGCTGGCATAAATCCATTAGCAAAGCCCATAACCGCACGGGCTAACAATAGCTGCCACGCATTCGTTACAAACCCCGTCAAAATATAGGTTAACCCAATAAAAAAGGCCGCCCGTATCAGCATGAGCTTCTTGCCCTTACGGTCTGCCATTTTTCCCCAAATAGGAGCCATAATACCGGCTACAAAGAAGGTAATAGAGAATACAGCACCTGACCACATTTCTACATCGCCACTACCGACCCCTAATTGAAACAAATACACCGGCAAAAAAGGAACCAGCATCGTATAACAAATAGCTAATACAGCCATACTAATCGATAAAATCCACACATTACGCATGCCACCCATTCTCGGATTATCCGAAACCTCTATACTCATTTATCTCTTCCTTATTTATATTTATACATATACTTACCTGCCTAGCCTTGGTCATAAAAAACAAACAATATCCTCATGTAAGATATCTAATTATCCCTAGATGCTAAACGCACCCTAAAACTAGGCTTATCACATTTAATTATATCAATATAGTTACAAAAGTGCCACAACTAGCAATTAATTCTTACTAGTATATGGCACTCTTTTTTTATTATTTTATGTTCTTTCTTATAAGCAACTTATTTTTTTACTAGATGGCCAAGAATTTTATACAGCAACTGATACATAGTGGAAAACTCTTCATCCGAAATATTTAGTAGGCCTTTCATCTTCAAAGGAATGGATTGAGCCACTTCATGTAGAGCCTGCCCCTCTTTTGTAACACGAATAATAACCGTTCGTTCATCTTTATCCGACCGTGTCCGCGTTAAATAGCCCTTGGCTTCTAATTTTCGCAGTAAAGGCGTTAACGTCCCCGAATCCAAATATAAGTAGCTGCCTAGTGTTTTTACATTCAACTCTTTATGTTCCCAAAGCACCATCATCACAATGTATTGTGTATATGTTAAATGCAATGGCTCTAAAAAAGGTTGGTAAGCGCGCACAATTTCCTTTGAACACGCATACAAAGGAAAACATAATTGACAATCTAGCGCAAGTAAATCCTTTTTCACAATACTTTCGACCTTTCTTACCATTTGATAACTAACCCTATCTATGCCATCAATCTAAAGGCCTCGTTAGGATAGGTTAGTCTCATTTATTATTTTCATCATTTGTAACATAAAAAGCGCCTCTATTTAAGCTTGCTTGCCATAAATAGGCCAAGGTTAAATAGCAGACGCTCTCCCTCGTTCTCTAGTCTTATTGTAACACATTTTGTCCAACTAACAGGACCCAGTTACAAAAAAAAATCTATAGTTTTTTTATGTGCTTTTCTTATTTTGCCTTTTTATGCGTCGCAGGTAGGTCCTCAACCTCGTCATTGCCTAGCACATCATCATGTACATCAAAGCGCTTATCTAAAATATCCTGCAAGGTAATCGTCTTCATATACTCTTTAAACTGTTCCTGCATATGCTGCCACAAAGGCAAGGTTAAACACTTGCCCTTGCGCGGACACGTATTCTCTTCTCCTTCTAAACAGGCGACTAAGGCCACCGAATCTTCTGACACAGCTAATACATCATACACAGTATAGTCTTTAGGCGCTCGCGTCAGACGATAGCCGCCATACTTGCCACGCGTACTTTTCACATAGCCAGCATTACTAAGCCGTGCAACAATACCTTCTAAATACTTATCTGAAATATCCTGCCGTTCAGCAATTTCACGGATTGATACATTTTTATTTTGCCCATGCTCTGCCAAATCCGCCAACACGCGAAGAGCATAGCGTCCCTTCGTTGAAATTTTCATTTTATATACCTCTTCCATAGTAGGAATTCATACATTCATTATACCATAACTTCTCTATTTGACTATCCTTCTCATGTGATATTACCATAAGAATCTTTAACAAATCGTAGCCCAGCAAACAAATAAATACTTACATAGCACTTATAAGCGTGATATAATAATGAGTATTCACTTATTATTTCAACTGAGGAGGAACTCGCATGCTTGACCGTCTATTCGCCTTACGCGAACGGAACACGACTGTTAAAACGGAACTTATTGCCGGCTTAACAACCTTTGTTACTATGGCCTATATTTTATTTCTAGCTCCAAACATTTTGGGTATTGCTGGTATGAGTAAAGACGCCGTCCTAATCGCCACCTCACTAGGTGCCGGCCTTGTTACTATAGGGATGGGGCTCTTTGTTAACTACCCTATTTGCCTAGCCCCTGGTGTCGGCCTCCTATCTTTTTATGCCTTTACCGTCGTCCTTGGCGAAGGTGTTTCCTGGCAAACTGCCTTAGGTGCCGTTTTTATCTCGGGCCTTGTCTTTTTAGTCCTTACTTTAACCCGTATCCGTCAGCTCATTGTAGAAGGCATTCCTGCCTCTATGAAAGTCGCTATTACTGTTGGTATCGGCCTCTTCATCTGTATTATCGGTCTAAAATTATCGGGTATTATGGCCATTAACCTAACCTTAACGCCTGAAAGCATCGCTACCGCGCTTGCTCACAATGGTCACGTCACACCGACCGTCACAGAAGCCCTTATCGGTATAGGCGACTTACATAATCCTGGCGTCTTACTTTCCCTCTTTGGCCTCGTATTTAGCGCTGTTCTTATGGCTCGCAATGTAACAGGCTCCCTTATCATCGGCGTTATCGTAACTTCCATCCTATCTTATCTTGTAGGTTACTCTAAAATGCCAGATAACTTCACTTTCATGGCCATTCCTGACTTTAGTAAAGCCGCTTTCTTTCAGCTCGATATTGGTGGTGCCCTCAGTATGGGACTAGCAACTATTATCTTTTCCTTCACCTTTGTCGAACTCTTCGATAGTATGGGTACCTTAATTGGTACAGCCACTAAGGCCGGCATTGCCGATCCTAAAAAAGGTAGTTTTCCTGGTCTAGGCAAAGCTATGACCGTTGATGCCATTGGCGTTAGCCTTGGTTCTGTGCTAGGCACAAGTACTATTACCGCTTTCGTCGAAAGTACGGCTGGTGTTGGTGCTGGTGGTCGTACTGGTCTAACAGCCGTAGCTTGCGGCATTCTCTTCCTTCTCTCTATGTTCTTTGCACCACTGATTACCTTAGTACCAGGCTGTGCTACCGCCCCTGTACTAATCCTTGTTGGTGCACTCATGCTAGAACCAATTAAAGATATTAACTTCCAAGATTGGACTGAAGGCTTCCCTGCCTTCATGGTTATCGTTTTAATGCCATTTACTTACAGCATTGCTAACGGTATATCTGCTGGTTTTATTCTTTATCCATTACTAAAAATCGTAACAGGCCGGTACAAAGAAGTCAGCGCTATTGTCTATATTTTAGCTGTCCTTGTCCTCGTTCGTTACATTTGGTTCTAAAGCCAAGCCTTATATAGAAACACCTTATAGAAATACCTTATAGAAATAGGAGTCGCAATTTCATTGCGACTCCTATTTCTATAAGCAAAACCACTTTATAAGACCAAAATATAGATAACTAATCCCGCTAAGCAAGACATCTCACAATCATATACAATGAGGTTGCCAAGATTGGTTGACAACTTCATATTGAACTCCTTATCACCTTGAATAATGGCAAGTACAATCTTAGTTTTAAATTCAGCTGTGTACTTTTTCTTAGGCATGATAATAATCCTCCAACACTACTTTTACTATATCACGCACTCTTAAAATTTAAAGTACTGTTCTGAATCTCTGGTACCATTATAAACTAGCTCTATATTCCTATGTGAAAACCAGTCATTATAATAACTACTTGCCCTTAAAAACAGGCTGTCTTTTTTCAATAAAAGCAGCTACCCCTTCAGCAAAATCTTCCGTTTGCGAGCAAATCGCTTGTGCTGATGCTTCTACTTTTTGTAAGTATTGCTGATAATCATTAAAAGCCGCTGCATAAGCCTGTTTTTTTATTTCTCTATAGGCAATAGTCGGACCTACAGCCAATTCGCTAGCTAAAGCCATAGTCACTTCTTCTAACTGTGCTAAAGATACCACTTGGTAAGCAAGCCCCCGTTCCTTAGCTTCAGCCGCTACTAACGGACGCCCTGTAATAGAGAGATCCATGGCTAATTTTTCACCCAGTTGCTTAGTCAACAAATACATACCGCCCGTATCCGTAGCAAGGCCTAGCTTAACAAAAGCCATAAAAAACTTGGCCGTATCAGCACAAACAATAAAATCAGCCGACAGAGCAAGACTCGCACCAGCACCAGCCGCTGCACCAGACACAGCCGCTATAACTAACTTATCCATTCGTTTAATATAATCTGTTAACTGCCCTACTAGACGAATCAACTTAGACATATCAATAGGCCCACCAGCCTGTATCCTGTCATAAAAATAACGAATATCTCCACCAGCAGAAAAGGCCTTTTCAAGCCCTTTAATAACAACGACATTTACCTTCTCATCCGTATTAGCTAACTTAAATGCATACAAAAGCTCTTCCGCCATACCTTCATCAATAGCATTTAAATTACTTTGATAATTCATTTGTATCGTTGCTACCTTATTTTCTACCTTATAAACAAGCTTTTTAAATTCCATATATACTCTCTCCCTTCTTTTGCTTTTAGTGCCTATACCTATAATCGCACCTCTACCCGCTTATGCGTCCGTATGTGCGTAAAAGAAATCCAATCGGCACACAAATGATACGTATCTTGTGCCAACCCCTCTACCTGGCCTCCATATAAAGCATCCCCTACCAGCGGATGTCCTTTATAAGCCATGGCTACACGAATCTGATGCGTTTTTCCTGTATACAAACGAACCTCCACCTCAGTAACCTCCTGGCCATTAAATAACTTCATTGTCTGCAAAGCCTTGTACCAAGTCTTAGTATTCTTAATAGGATACTTACTATTTACTAACAACTCTGGCACGACCTCATAAGACTGTCCATCTTGGCTACGCCGCATCAAAAGCTCCCACATACCTTGTCCTTCTAACCGGCCTAAGACTTGTGCCTTATACCACTTTTCAAAAGTATGATTTTCTAACTGCTGCTGGTATAAACTCTGAGCAAAGCCACTTTTAGCAATAACTAATAGGCCCGACGTATCTCTGTCTAAACGATTTAAAAATCGAACCTTCCGCTTAATGCCCTGCTCCTTAAAATAATGAGCTACCCCATTAGCTATAGACGTCTGCCCCTTAGAATTAACCGTCATACCAAGGGGCTTATTAAGAATTAGCAAATCTTCATCTTCATAAACAATAACTAAATCCATAGCTACCGGCTCATAATCAATCTTTTCCTTTACCATCTGCAGACAAAGTACATCTCCAGCGACTACTTCATTTTGCGGATGCGCCTTATGCCCATTCTTTAATACCTGCTTAGCATCAAATAAAACCTTCATAGAAGCTCGAGGCCAATGCCAATCATCACAAATCGTACCTACCGTCGTACAACCCCTATCTATCTGCTCTTGCTGCACAACCTTCTCTATATCATCATCCCGTTTAGCCTTCCGACTCATACAAACCCCCTTTTACGAATAAAATCAACTTATTTATTAACTATTAATAATTAGCACTACGTCACGAAGCACCTAATATCTCTTTTAGGCGACTTACGAAGTATGGAGCCCTAAAAGACCATTAGGTGCTTCCGTACCCTGCTAACATCTCCCATTTGAATAAAGGCCTATTTCCCATTAAAGAGCCTTGCTTATCTCCTTTTTGCACTATGTCACGAAGCGCCTAATGTCTCTTACGAGCGACTTGCGGAGCGCAGCGGAGAATGGAGCCTCGGAAGACCATTAGGCGCTTCCATACTCTGCGTGCAACTAAAAAAAAAATAAGTATAGCTCGCGAGGGAAATAAGCCTTTACGTCTCTTGTACATACTCCTTAGGAATATAGCTCAAATACGGACTCCGCTCCTGCTCTCGATTATTGCGCCCTTCCGTTACGTACGTAACCGTCAAATCCTTCTTAGCCCGCGTCATAGCTACATAGAAGAGGCGCCGTTCCTCCTCTTCCTTGCCATCACGCACAGCCATAGGACTAGGAAAAACACCTCGGTTCATACCCGCTAAGAAGACATGATCAAACTCACTTCCCTTAGCTTGATGTACTGTAATAATAGGAATCCGCTGGCCCTTCTTACTTAACCGTGGATCTGGTTCCCCTGCATGCAAGGCGGCTACCCGCAACAACTGCTGTACTCGCTGTCTGCCAGATAAGCCATCGTCCGTTTGCTCTTCCTTTTGTGCAATCCGATATAAGTCCCGAATATAGTCAACCCGCTTGGCTTCTCCATGACTTTTATAGTAGGTTAACACACCCATATCATTCATAATATAAGCCAATAACTGCGTTGGCATTTCCGTTTGACTTTTACGGCGCAAAGTCTCCATTTGCGTAGCTATCGTACTAAAAGCGTCCTTATAATTAGCAATCAAGGCCTTACGCTTGTCCGCTGTCGGCACAATATTTTCTTTTATAACATAGAGTAATATACGAGCTGTCGCTAAAATATCATCCAAAGCATTATGCGTCGGTTTGTGGTCAACGGCAAAATGGTCACTAAGAAAACCCAACTTATGATTTTGCAAATTAGGATAAAACCGACGATACATATCCAGCGTATCATATATAGCTGCAAAAGCGGGTTTACCTAAGTTATGTCGAGCCAATTCATTGGTAAAAATCGTCACATCATACATAACATTATGACCAACAATGACGGCATCGCGCGAAAATTCTTTAAACTCTTGCAAGACAAGTTCCGCTGTTTCTCCATGTTCTGCTAAGTAAGCATCACTAAAATGATGCACCGCCTCTGACTCTCCAACCAACTTACTTGGTTTAATAAAACGCACAAAACGCTCACCTTCACTACCATCGGCCTTCAAACGAATCGCCGCTATTTGCACAATTTCATCAGTTAAGGTATCGGTCCCCGTACTTTCTACATCATACACAACCACATTACCTGCTGCTAGGGCTTGTACTAAGGTCTCATAAGGCTCCCCTTGAAAAATACGATAAGAAAAGAAATCCGTTAACTTAAGACCAACCTGCCGCGCTTCTGGCGCTTCAATAGCTTCTAAACGCTGCTGACCGACACCTAGCACAAAACGTTTACAAATCCGCTTGACACTAACCGCATCATTAGGATTTAATAAGAGCTTAAAATAAGCCAAAATATCCTTAATCTCCTGACGCCGGAAGAACTTAAACTCATCGATAATCATAAAATCGCGTTGCTTTTCCTGGGGAATATGAGCATTTAAACTAGCAAACAAGTAACTTAACTGCTGAGCCTGCCTATTATTACGCACTAAAATGCCAATCGATTCCTCTTCTGGCCGTGGCAATTTTTGAATGGCATCAAAGATATAAGCCCCTTCCTTCCAGTTCGTTGGTGCCTGATGAATACGAATGGGCGCCCCTTCTACATTCGTTACCGCATAAGGTTTCTCCTTATAAAAGTCCCCAATAATATGAGGAAACATCTGCCGAAGCCAAGCAAAAGACGCATTAAACAAGACCTGGCTAGCCCGATAATTTTCATAAAAAATAATCGTTTCTGGCTTAAACTCAGCCCTATAATCACTAAGCAAGGCCTTAGGATTAGAACCACGCCACTCATAAATAGTTTGAAAATAATCTCCGCAAAGCAAGATATGGTTATCTGCAAAAAGCTTTTTCAACACCACATATTCTAAATCGCTCGTATCCTGCATTTCGTCTACGGAAATATATTTATACTTATGCTGCCACCTAGCATAAACTTCAGGGTCCTGTAAAAGATAATGTACCTGCGTAATTAGATCCGTAAAATCAAGCGCGTGTACATCTTGCATAGCCTGGTCATACCTAGCTAAAAGGTTGGCCCCTTCTAGGACACTAATCAAACGACGCAAAGTAGCACCGTCTTTTTTATCTGAAGCTACAATACGGTTCAACTGCGTTTTTTCTTCTACTTGCAAATGTTCTATAGTCTGCTCATAATCTCTTTGACTATCCCCCGAGTGATAGTTATATAAGGCCCTATACTCTTTTACTAGAGAAATGAACTGCTGACAAGCCGCTTCCTTACAAGGACCTGGTAAAAAGGGGCGCAAAATATCTCGACAATCTTCTTCATCATAAATCAACATGTCTGTAAAAAGATCATCCTGCCGCTTACCTTCAGCCTGCAAAAGGCTGTAACAAAAACTATGAAAGGTCGTTACTGTTACCTCCCTAGCGTCAGGCCCAGCCACCCCTTTTATACGCGCTGCCATTTCTCCAGCCGCCTTATTAGTAAATGTTAAGCAAAGAATCTCCTTAGCCTGCGCCTTTTTAGATAGCAAAATACGGGCTACACGATACGCTAGAGTATTCGTTTTGCCCGTACCAGCCGAAGCCAACAAAAGTATATTTTTATCTAATTGATTAACAACCTGCTGTTGTTCTTCATTTAACTGCATCATGAGTCCTTATAATACACGCCACAAGGCTAATATAATGACAGGAATAGGCCCAAATAAGACCGTCAAGGCCCACATAATAAAGCCCATCTGCATATCTATATGAAAAATATAGGTCGCGATTGCATATACAGCCGCCCCTAAAATAACATTAACAATAACCTTTTTTATGGTAAAAAAAGCTAGCTTTAACGCAATAAGAGCGACAACAACAGCAACGCCACCATATAACCAAATATCCATCTTAGCCTCACATTTCCCTACGATTTACAACCGCACCGCCTAAGGTTAATTCATCAGCATATTCTATATCACCGCCTACAGGTACACCTCGTGCAATACGAGTTACCTTTATACCCATTGGCTGTAAAAGCCTTGCTATATAAAGGGCTGTTGCCTCCCCTTCTACATCTGGATCTGTCGCCAGAATGACTTCCTGCACCTTGCCATCACGCAAGCGCTCCAAAAGTTCTTTTATGCGAATATCATTAGCACCAATCCCCTCTAAGGGAGACAATGCACCTTCTAACACATGATAAAGGCCCTTATAATTACCACTTCGTTCAATAGCCACTACATCGCGAGAGGATTCAACTACGCAAATAGTCGAATGGTCTCGTTCCGTATCGCGACAATATTTACAAGGATCTTCTGGTGATAAATTAAAGCAAATAGAACAACGTTTTGTTGCTGTCTTAGCGGCTTCAATAGTATGAACTAACCGATCAACTTCATCTTGTGGCAGCTCTACCAAATGGTAGGCTAAGCGCCGTGCTGATTTAGCGCCAACACCGGGCAATCGGCGTAGTTCTTCTACCAATTGCTCCAATACATTAGCCATACGTATCTATTACTCCTTAAAATAAACCAGGGATATTCATACCGCCTGTTACTTTGCCCATTTCTTGAGCCATTAAGTCATCTACTTTTTTACTTGCTTCATTAACAGCCGCTACAATTAAATCTTCTAGCATTTCTACATCTTCTGAATCCACAGCAGCTGGGTCGATTTTAACAGACTGTACTTCTTTTTCCCCATTCATAACAACGCTAACTACGCCGCCACCAACGGAAGCATCAACAGTACGCGTCTTCATTTCTTCTTGCATCTTTTTCATTTCAGACTGCATTTTCTGTACTTTTTTCATCATGCCCTGCATATTACCCATATTACCAAACATCGATAATCCTCCTTATATAATTAATTGTTTAATACATACTACTAACCTAAGACTATATCGCATCTATTCCATATCTTTCGTGCTTTATCCTACATAGCAAGATACTAGCCAAGCTATTCACCTGGCTTTAAAACGATAGCTAAAGAAAGATAGTTATTAGCTAGTCTATAACATAGCCCAGTCATCTTATTATACACTACCAAACAAGGTATCCGCTAGCACGACAAATCTATAAAATGAAGTTTCCTCTTACCTTGCTCATTAATAAATGGCCTATTAGCCTATACCCCATAACATAAGATACAACTAACATCATAAGTCTAAACCAACGCAGCCAACAAAATAACTTACTTCTTATCTACCGTCTTATCTTCTGATAACACTTCTACATAAATATCGTTACCTTCAGCAGCAGCTGTAGTTAAGGCTCCTAATAAAACTGGATTTTCTGCTTCCATCTGTCCCACATGATTAGGATTCCACTTAGGTAAATTTTTAATAGCCTCTATGTCTACATCAGTGGCCTCTTCTTGTTCTCTACTTGTATGTTCCGCTTCTTTCTTAACTGATTCCTGTAAAGAGTCTGTCCCCATCTGACCCGATGTATCAAAAGCCGCGCTATCAAATTCATCCTCTGGCGGTGGCACCTCCATCATAGAGGCTCCAAAGTCATCAATAACATCACTGTCAGGAACCAGGCTTTCCACCTTTACTTCGTTAGCCACCGGTCCTTGATTCATCGCACTAGCCACCTGCTCTGTACTCACTGTAGATGGCTCATCCGTAAGATTTACAGTACTAGGTAGGTCCTGCCGCCCTTGAGATACCTCGTTAGCCTCTTTTGCTAAGGGCTGTTTTCTCATCTCACCAGTGCTTCCAGCCGTAGATACTAGCGTATCTGTATTTACCTGGCCGGACTTATCAACTTGCCCCCCTATCTTAGCTGCCTTACGATAGGCTATATCTTCTGGTGTCTTACTGCCTATGACTTCTACAAGGACGGGATAACCTAATACGGCAGAAAAAGCCTTTTGCGCATCAGAAAGTACTTTTTCACCCCGCGCCATAGTCACACTAAAATCATTATTAAAAACAACAACCACACGTTGGTCATCAATATAAGTAACTTGTGCCGTCCGATAAAAACCAGCGGTCATACCGCATTGATTAGCCTGCATCCACTGCAAGGCCTTACCCTGCAAATCATGATACTTAGCTACTGGCAAAACCCCTGATCCAATACGAGCTTCCTGGCCGCTGGACGTTGTTCCTAAAGTCGATGTCGTTGTAGCAGACGATTGACTATCTCCTGCTCCCAAGGCTGGACTGCTATCCTTATTCTTTCGCTTTGGTAAGACCTTATGCCGTTTAGGTAGAGTTGTACGAGACGACGTCGCCCCCGACGATTCAGAGGATTCTATACCTATAGGACTAGCCGCATGTATACCTTCCTTAGGCTCTTCCATAGACTTAGCCAACACTCTTTTTTCTTGGCTAGCCATCCTAGTAACTGCGGTTTTATCATCAGTAGAAGACCCTAAACCTGTTTCTTGCACTGGCTGACTAATAGAGTCGGAATTTACGGTCCCCACTTGCCCTCTATACGTATTAGGGACTGAAGACTCCACGCCATCAAAAGGCCCCTGCGATAAGCCCTGCTCTAACTGAGCCACCCGATTGGCTAAGGCTGTATCTTCTGTTTGCACCTGCTCTTCTACCGCTTGTAGTCGTTCTTCTAATTCATAGTCAACATCGGCCTGCTGCACACGACCACACAATGCTAACAAGCCCATTTCAATAATCGTTCGGGGATTATCGGCCCGCTTAGCATTGGCCATAATCTGCTGTAGCCTTAACACAAAACGATTAATCTTTTCTACAGAAAAGGCCTGACCTTGTTCTAAAAACGCTTCCTTACAGGTATCATAAAGACGTAATTCATCAGAATCTGGCAATACTTTCCCCACCAATAAAGCTCTTAGATGTAGAGTTAAGGCATCCATAATTTGCTCAATATCGCGTCCCTCTTCTATAGCATCTCTAATCGCTAGTAAAACACCGGCTCCATCACCTTGATTGATTTTATCCAAAAAATCTATAATCCAAAGCTTACTAACAAGGCCAATCATAGACTCTACTAGTTCAGCCGTTACCTTCCCATCACCCATGCCTGAACATTGGTCAAGCACACTTAAGGCATCTCGAAGACCCCCATCAGCATAGACGGCTATAACTTGAGCAGCTTCTGGCGTCAAGTCAATCTGTTCTTGCTGGGCTACATATAAAAGACGCTTGATAATGGCTTCTACCGTAATCCGCCGAAATGTATAGCGCTGGCACCGCGACAAAATAGTAACTGGTAATTTTTCTGCTTCTGTTGTTGCAAAAATAAATAGCACATGTGCCGGTGGCTCTTCTATTGTCTTCAATAAGGCATTCCAGGCTTCATTCGTCAGCATATGGGCTTCATCGATAATATATATTTTTTTACGTCCTTCAATAGGCAGAGAAGTCACACTATCCCGCAAAGCTCGTATTTCATCAATACCACGATTAGAAGCCGCATCAATTTCAAACACATCCATAGACTGACCCGCCAATATTTGCTTACACTGGCTGCATTCATTACAAGGATGGTCTGTCGGCCCTTTTTCACAATTAATGGCTCGAGCAAAAATCTTAGCCATACTGGTTTTACCGGTACCACGAGGACCCGCAAATAAATAGGCATGCCCCACCTTATCTTCACGAATGGCTCGCATCAAGGTCTCACTAACCTGTTCTTGCCCGACCACATCCGTAAAGGTCTTCGGCCGCCACTTACGATACAGTGCTAAATATGACATGCTTCCTCCTGCGTAACCCTTAAGAACATATACTTATTTATATATCCTATTATACAACGCCTATCTACTATCTATAAGAAAAGGGACAACAAATTGTTGTCCCTTTATTACCTATAGCACTCGATTATGACAACTCCATAGGTTTCCCCATGGCACATGAAAGTAACCGCTTAGTGCTGCTATCTCTCGATCCTGACACGATTCACAGGCTTCCATTGCATGAGCCCCACAGAGCTGCCATAATCCAATGCTATATATGAATGTGCTCCTATTATACACTATTTTATTTGAACTAAGCAACTACTAAGCGCCTTTATAAATAGGAGTCCCTTTTTAGAGGCTCCCATTAAAAGCCATTCCTTATCATCTAGCCATAACCAATCACCGGCCTACCTTTATAATTAATTCAGCGGCCTACAAATCTTGTGAACCCTGCTGATAGCTTCTACATCGCCTGACCAGTCATCAGCATACCTTTATAACCAATTCAACAGCCTACAAATCTAGCTAATTATTAGCAAATAGTTGTACCAACAACTGCTGGTGTCGTGCTACATTATCTATATACAGAGGCGATACCTGTTGCAAGAATAGACGGTTATAAGCCTGCTGTTCCTCATAATGAACATCATAAGTATGAATGGCCGTCAACAAGGCATTAGCCCCAGCAAAAGCATCAAAATTTGGATAATAATAACCTACGTGAGCATCTTTTAAGAATTCGGAATTATGCACTAACGGATAACCTGCATATAAGGCTTCATAATAGCTATAATTTAAGCCACATTCCCATTGATGAGCTAAAACTAAATCTACGTACTGGGCTAAGAAACCAGATGTAATAAACCGTCCTTCAACACTTAGAATGCCCTTTCTAACAATGTTGGTATAGCCAATAAAATCATGAAAGGCCTTAATTTCCCGCTGATCAAAGGCATTGTTGGCATAATAGTGCTTAATGACCTGCGGTTCCATCTGATAAGCTTTTTCCACAATAAGAACGGATGTCATACAATTCTTCAATACACTAATATTGGGTTCAAAAGTCGCTATGCGATAGCCATCCTTAGCTCGACCTGGCTTATAAAAACTCTTTTTTGTCAACTTAGCATCCTTACAGGACTTGTCAAAGAAAAAAGAATCCCATAAGTGAGGTACTTGAAAGACAGGCGCTCCCGTCACAATATTTACATAGGGAGCATTCGTCCGCATCAAATGGGGCGTAATCCATACCTGATCATAGGTCGTCCCATCAAAAGCACGCCCCTTAGATGCATCCGCCTTTTGGACAAAATATTCCATATCCATAATAAAATCATTGCCCATGCGATAAGAAACAATCTTACTGCCTACCTGCCGAAAGGCTTTTTCTACGTCCGGCGTTACCGTCTGTGTGCCTTCAATAAGGACATGGGGCTTTTTAGCTAAGGCTTCCTGTACATTGTAAACAGATACTCCCATAGCCTCAAATTCTAGTGCCTTAGGCACTTCCTCTGGTTTATCCTGTCCCCAACTAACAAAATAGACATCATTAACAAAGGGAATCTGCTTTAAGGACTCATAGAGGAAATACATGTTCTGCCCAGCCCCATTGGACCAAATATTTGTATAGCTGCCGCCCCAATAAAACGTAATACCTATATTAATTTTACCTTCCACTGTAAATAACTCCTTTATCAATTACGCTGTTTTTTATAGTAGCATACTTCATTCGAGTTCGCTACGCTTTTACCGGTTGATATAAAATCGAAAATATAGCCTCTTCATACCTCTTACTCGTACTTGGATAATAAGGAGATACTTCATCTAGAAAATGTTTATTAGCACGGCGCTGCTCTCGAATATCTGTATCGTACTCACTAATAGCCGACACGAGTTGCTTAACTCCATCTAATACATTTAGACACTCATAATAGTAACCTATATGATGTTTTTTTAAATAAGCGTTACTATGTACAACAGGATAATCATAATATAAAACTTCTAAAGAAAGATAAGGCGGAACCGTATCAATCGTATTATCAACAATAACGTCTGTCTGCTTAGCCAACTCATAAGGAGAAAAAGCTTCTAGTTCCCAAAGCAAGCTGCTTCTTGGTATATCTTCTATTATAGGTATAGACTCCGCCATATTTTTCTGCGCTTCTTTTAAACCTATATCCGTATCATACAAACGAATACTTGCAAATAAGGCGCTATCTTGTTGGTACGCTGTCTCTATTAATAAAAGGGCTGCCAACCGCCGTTTATCTTGGCTAATATCACCACCAATAAGGGATACCCGTCGTTTTTTGTTTCTCTTACTCCGGTAGCGAACCGCCCTCGTTAATCCCTCTTCTCTTACTTTTTCTTCTATAAAATCTGGCAACCATAATAAAGGCACAACACATACACTATCTCCTATTACTGTTCGATACATAGCATACTCAGATTCTTTTAATTGTCCCTGCAGCCAAACACTATCAAACATAGATAGTTTTTTCCAATGAGATAGGTCATCCATTTTTTCTGCCAAATGCCAGCCTGTCTGATAAGAAATCAACTTACTCCCTTGTTGCTTAACTTCCTCAGCCATAGTTTTAGATATAGGCAAAGAACCCTCTATTAGAATCGACGTCTTCTCTATAATATCCTTATATAGATATACTTTAGCTCGGTTACCGGCGTATACTACATTATCTATAAAATCAACTTGTTCCTCTGCCGACCAAGTAACAAAATAAACAGCTTCAACCTGAGGAATTTGTAATAAAGTCTCCCTTAAGCAATATAAATTTTGCTTAAGTCCTTCCTCTACTCGTGTATCTTCCTCACTTACAGCATACGTAATACCTATAGTAACGCCAGCCCCCGATAAGGGTACTCCTATGTCCTGCTTTTCCCCAACATAATTCATCCTATGCCTCTATAAGTTTTCTCACAAACCGCTAATCACCAATCATGGCATATTATAAATAATATGCAAAAAACAATCATTTCCCATAAGGTGTTTATATGTCTACCTATATATTATATATACCATAAAATTAATTATTTTCGTATACTTTATTATAGATGTTTTATTCTATATGTATACCCTATTTCAATAGATGGCAGCTAATCATTACAGCCCTTGGGTTATCGTTTCACTATCAAATAACGTTCCATCCGGACGATAGGCACTAATAATCAAAGCATCATTAGCTTTCTTTAAGACTAAATAATTCGCTTCATTGTAGTAAGGCGATTTTTTAATATCCAGTGGATGGTCAGCCCACAAGCCAACATAACGAACATCTCCAGCAACGCCTGTTAATATGTATGACGGACCACTAGCATCACGTTTGAAATTCTTTACATGTCCCCGCCGCCGGTAGGTATGTAAATGAGCTGATAAGACTAAATCCACCTTATATTCATCAAAAATAGGCATAAACAGCTTACCGATGGGGCTGAAACTATTATCTCGCCCAGGTTGATTAGCAAAAGCATATTGAAAAACATCCTTATGCATAAGAACAACCTTCCATTTCATCTTTGTGGACGCTAAATCTTTTTTTAGCCAAGCCACTTCATCAGTTAAGAGCTGTGGCTCATTTGTTTCCTCCTCTGCCTGCGTATCTAAGGCAACGAAGTGAACCCCGTTATAATCAAAAGAATAAAATTGATTTTGATACTGCTTATAGCCATTACTAGGAAAAGAAAATAAGTTAAGATAGGCCTTAGGTGGTCGTACCTTCCAATCCAAGGTATAGGTCTCATGATTACCCATAACACCTGCAAAAGGAATGACCTTATTCATATCTTCTGTAGCAGAGAACCAAGCATTCCATTGTGAAGCCATTTCCCCATTATCAACTAAGTCCCCCATATTAGCAAAAAAGGCTGCCTGTGGATTTTGAGCCCACGCTGTTTTTACAAGCTCAGCCCAGCCCTTATAATTAGCTGACTGTGAATCAGGGAAAATAATCGCCGTAAAATCACCAATACCAGCCGTCTTAAAAGGCATCCATTGACTTCGTTTATCTCCAGCCCCAATCCGATACTGATATTCTGTATTTTTAGATAGGCCTGTTAGGGTCACTTCGTATTCATAGCGACTGACCCCATCATCAGTAAAAGTTTTACGCTTAGCCTTTGCTGTCTCTATAGCATCCTGTGGCTGCCCTACCTGTCTATACTCTATTAGCGCCTCCTCTTCTGGGATTACAGATTCCCACATAATAGTTCGCGATGTTGACGGATCAGCTGTCATCATCTGACGAATATTCTGCACATCTTCTCCCGTCATAGGCACATACTTATGTAGGCTAGCCCTTGTATAGGCTACGGCCTTATCCCATTGTACAGACAAAGGATGTATATACGTAAAAGCAGCTAATATCATAAAAATAAACAAGAGCGACCCAGCACTAAAGAGAGCGTATTTTTGCTTGCTATTCATCATTTGCCACTTTAACTTCATATATATCCCCTCTTCTCTATTCTTTATTCATCCTAACCAATACTACTTATTTTTATTATTTTCTTAAGCTAATAGCCTTTATTTATGGATTTAACTCTTAAATCTATATCTATAATCAACCCCTCTTAATTAGGTAAAATCGTTCCATATGAACTCCGATGTTCATTATCACGGTCATCATCATTTACACGAATCCGTTCAACTGTATACTTATCTGTCTCTTTACCTTTTATCCTATTAATTTTAAAATAGGTTGTTAAAAGCATTGATTGACTAGTTTCTTCCACCTCATTTATATTAAGCCCTGTCAATTGTTTTAATAAAGATAAAATTTTAGTATTTTCATCTGACAACTTATCTACTTTAGCTTTCAAGTCTACAATTTCTTTTGCCATAGCAACTCGTGAGTTAGTAACCATACCATTAGAAGACCCAAAGCGTAAACTAATACCTCCATTTATCATATTTTCCCCATTGCCCATAGAAGTGGCTACGCTAAACATAGTATCCTCATTCGGCCTATAAAAAGCACCAATAGCCATTGCATTTGCATCTCGATAATTACCTACCCCTGCTGCTACATTCCACTTATCATTTGGATTAAAATCGGTTCTTTGTCAAATGTTGGGGTCTCTCCCATCTATACCCTTTTCTACCAGCAGCTACTTTCATAGTTGTTGGTATTCTTTTTACTTAACAACATAATACGAACTTGAAACCTAGAAAAGTGCCGTAATCCATAACTTATACGTTTCAGAACTTTAATTTTGTTGTTGCAACCTTCTGTGTACCCGTTAGAATAGGGTAAACTGAATGTATTTATTAAATAAGGAAGCCATTTAGGAAATGAAGTAAGAAGGTTTTTAAATTCAGATATGCCTAGTTTTTTTACATATACTAACCAACGCTGTAAGTGCGTAGCAATGGCTTCTTTTCCTACCACTTTGAAAATATTTCTAAAAGCAAGTCGCAACGCATAGGCTTTACGTAAGTCAGAAAAGATACGTAAGATTTCTTCCACCTTGATTTGCTCAAATTCCGTTAAAAATAGTGGATTTTTCATTAATATTCGCTTGTTTTGCTTAAGCATACGAAAATGCTGGACCAGTATATTTTGTTCACGTTTTCGCACGTTTTCCAATGCCCAATCCACTAAGCGACATACATGGTATCCCTAACACACTAGGCAATGCCGTAGGTTTCGCTATTTTTACCTGTGAAAAATAGCGAATGACGCTCGTAACAGATAGATTGTGTTGCTTCGCAATTAAGGAATACGTTTGAGTGTGTTGAACGGCATGAAATATGCTAGTTAGTGTACTTTTACTTGTCCGCATATATTTTCCAACAAAACGGTTGGACTCAGAGAAAGAGGTATGGCAATTCTTGCAAAAGTAGCGCCGCTGACGGTATTTCCCAATGGTTATCACTTCGTGAGCTTTGCCGAAATTAATCGTTTTAACACGGTAATCCTTAATATACTGAGTGGTAGTCCCACATCGAGGACATGTATGAGGTGTAACAGGTAACTTTAATTCAAAAGTATATGTTTGCGTAGCTTCATTGAAATAACCATTTTCTACATATTCCTCTTTCATATTATACAAAACTTCGATATAATTCTTGTTGAGCATATGAAATCACATCCTTTCTTGAATGTTTGGTCACTTTTATTGTAAAGTATGTTGAGTTCATATGCTCGTTTTTTTTGTAAAAAAATAATGTTGAGGTGACGGTGTCACCCCAACATTTGTTATAGAACCTATAAATACCTGCCTATTTTATCACACATTAAATCCTGTCTTCAACTAAGATAACTTACTTAAAATCATATTTAATTTCTCTTTCAACTCTGCATTCTCTGCCTGTAACTGAGCCACTTCATCTTGTAATACATAAATAGAAGAAATTGGGCCTTTAGCATATTGATTTGGTCTCGTCTTAGCACCACTACCATATTTAAAGGTAACACCAACATTAGCCATAGCTCCATTATCTCCACCTAGAGCCACCCCAAAATGCGCCATCGTACTTTCATTAAAGTAACGAGCAAATCCTACAGCTGCCGCTCTCGTATTACGATAATTACCAAAGCCCGCCATAAATTGGTTCGGTTCCATTGGATCATATTGAATAGGTTTTAAAGCTGATAAAGCCGCATTTAATGCATCACCTTGTTTCATATCCTTATCCATTCGATTCATACGATTAGATAAATTAGTTACATTATTAATGCCCTTCGCAATATTGTCAGCATTCTGCTGAATTGCTTCATTAGCTGCGTATAATTGACTACCGTTCACTGCATCTGTACTTGTACTAGACACACGACCAGCCGCTACATTTGTAATTGTCCGTTCCTTATCTACATCTCCAACGCTAACAGTACCACTAGGCTTTACACCTGCCACATTATAAGTCTGACCTGCTATTGTCATATTTTGAGTCGCAATGGCAGTACTTGTTTTAGAATTAGCACCCAAAGCTACTGAATTATATGTATTAGCTTCACTATTATTACCTAATGCCAAACTATTAAAAGCACCTACATTCGCACTATTACCAATAGCAATGGCATTTTTCATACCAGCATTTGAATTATATCCAACTGCAACAGTCGCGCCACCTCTAGCATGAGCGCCCCATCCAGCAGCAAAAGAAGCTCCGCCTGAAGCATTTGCATTTGAACCAACCGCCGCATCATAAATGCCACTGGCCTTAGCATTGACCCCAGCAGCTAAACTATTATCTCCTGTAGCACTTGCTCCCTGTCCAAGCGCTGTTCCCGATGTACCTGTTGCTTTAGCGTCAAGACCAAGAGCTGTTGCACTCACACCAGCCTCAGCCCTACTTCCAATAGCCGTGCCACTAAGTCCAGAGGACTTTGTATAGGACCCAATAGCAATAGTATCACCTTGACTTGCTTTTGCCTGATTACCAATAGCAATGGCATTACCGCCTGTTGCCTGCGCATTATTACCAAGAGCCACAGCATTATCTTTTTCTGCATTAGCCGTTAACCCTATAGCAATTCCATTATTTCCATCAGCCTTAGCCCCCTGTCCTTTCGCTATAGCATTTTGTCCAGAAGCATTTCCTTCATTTAAACCCATAGTTTGATTACCGCTAGCATGAGAACCACTTATAGAAGCACCACTTATAAGTGCCATAACAACCAATAAAGAACATATACGTCTATTCATATTTCTTCTCCTTCTACCACTCACTAAACTAATATAATCTAACAACTCACTTTAGTTTATTAAATCTACACCACTATATATTCTTCATCAAATCAGCTGTACAATGAGGACAACGCGTAGCATTATCAGCTATATTCTCTTTACAGTAAGGACAAGTACGATGTTCTACAGGTGCTGGTTTCGGGAAGAAACGATTAACTTGTTTGATTAATAAGAACACAGCAAAAGCTACAATAAGAAACTCAATAACAACATTAATAAACGCCCCATAAGCAATAACTGGGATGCCAGCTGCTTTAGCTTCAGCGAGTGTAGAAACATGCGTATTTGTACTTAAAGGAATAAAATAATCAGAGAAATCAATGCCACCTAACAAAACGCCAATAGGAGGCATAATAATATCAGATACGAGACCAGTTACAATTTTACCAAAAGCAGCGCCTATGATAATACCAACAGCCATATCGAGCACATTACCGCGAAGAGCAAAATCTTTAAAACTCTGGAAAAATTCTTTCATCTTTTTACACTCAACCCTTTCTTCATAGAATAAAACAGGAAATAAAACATGTACTTTCTGGCAGTTAATCAAGACCAAACAGATAAAAATAAACTTTATTAATCTTATATCAATAGCATATAAACCAGAGAAAATTTACAAAAGATTTTATACTTTTATAATAGCATATAAATTGTATGAAATTCAATGTGTTCCAAGAAAAATAACCGATAAGGTATAAAATTAGGGTAAGATTTAGATAGCATAAGGTGGCTAATATAAATATTTCGTTTTATTTATTTTTTGACTAGTAGGCCTAATAATGATATACTTTAGCTAATAAATAATATTAATTATTTGTTGTTAACCATTATCAGGAGGGTTGTATGGATATAAAAAAACAAACAGATAAAATAACAACTGCTTTTGGTGCACCTATATCAGATGTATTAAATTCTATGACAGCTGGCAAACGAGGACCTATTGCTATGCAAGATGTTTGGCTCATGGAAAAACTGGCTCATTTCGATCGCGAAGTCATTCCAGAACGACGCATGCATGCTAAAGGTTCAGGTGCATTTGGTACATTTACAGTAACTAATGATATTACTAACTATACAAAAGCTAAGATATTTAGCCAAATAGGAAAAAAAACAGATTTATTTGTTAGATTTTCTACTGTTGCTGGTGAACGAGGTGCTGCTGATGCCGAAAGAGATATTCGTGGCTTTGCTGTAAAGATGTATACAGAAGAAGGAAACTGGGATTTAGTAGGCAATAATACCCCTGTATTCTTTATCCGTGATCCATTACAATTTCCTGATTTAAATCATGCTGTTAAGCGCGATCCAAAAACTAACATGCGTAGTGCTAAAAATAATTGGGATTTTTGGACCAGTGTACCAGAAGCTATCCATCAAATTACCTATGTTATGGGCGATAGAGGTATTCCAAAATCTTATCGTGAAATGCATGGTTTTGGTAGTCATACATATAGCTTAATAAATAAAGAGAACCAGCGCGTATGGTGTAAATTTCATTGGATTAGTCAACAAGGTATTAAAAATCTTACTGACCAAGAAGCAGCTATCATTGTCGCCCAAGACCGCGAAAGTAATCAACGTGACTTATTTGAATCTATTGAACAGGGTCATTTTCCTAAATGGAAACTATGTATTCAAGTCATGACTGAAGAAGAAGCCAACACCATGTCCTATAATCCTTTCGATATCACTAAAGTTTGGTATCATAAGGATTACCCTTTAATTGAAGTAGGAATTATGGAACTAAATCGTAATCCAGAAAACTACTTTGCAGATGTTGAACAAGCTGCATTTAGTCCTGGGAACATTGTACCAGGCATAGGATTTTCCCCAGATAGACTTTTACAAGGTCGCTTATTTGCCTATGCAGATGCACAACGTTATCGCCTAGGAGTCAATTACCATCAAATTCCAGTTAATCAGGCTAAAAATCAGACAAATATTTATCATCGTGATGGCGCTATGCGTATTGATGGTAATGCAGGCTCCAAAGTAAGTATCCAACCTAATAATTATCATCAATGGGAAGGCGACAGCCGATACAAAGAACCTGATTTCCCTATTGACGGACCTATTAATCGCTATGAGTTTGCTGCTGATGACCATGATTACTATACGCAACCTGGTAAATTATTCCGTCTAATGTCTAAAGAAGAACAACAACGGTTATTTGAAAATACGGCTCGTGCTATAGCAGGCGTTCCTGAAAAAATTATAAAACGCCATATTTATCATTGTTACCGCTGCGATAAGGCCTATGGTCAAGGTGTCGCTAATGCCGTTCATATTGATATAAATAGTATTGATTTTAATCAATATGATGAATAAAGATTAATAAGTTAAAAAGAGCCTCAAGAGTCCCTTATATCTGGATTCTTGAGGCTTTTTAGTATTTACAGGTAATATCTGTAAAGCGAATATAATATAATAAATTAAATACCTAAGGAAAAAACCGGCCTTTTCAGCCGGTCTAATCTTATGTATATATGTATTCTCTCATCTCTGCTATAAATTATAGCAGAAAGAATGAGCCCTGCCAATAGATATATCTTTATAAGCAAGACTATTGTCCTTTATCAACGGAACATATCTATATCCCTACCTAAGCTTACTAAATATATAAGTATAGTTAATAGACTAACTACATAGATAAAACCTAATCTACTCTCATATTATCTTTTACTATTGAGAGAAATAACTCGTTTGTACAAAATGGACATTAGCTTATATATGTATTAATCATTTTAATTATTACTATATATTATATATTTGTATTCGCTTATTATCTAACCCTTAAGCCTTCTTTTGACAATAGTCTTCAATGCCCTTCGCGGTCTTACGGCCTTCCCGCATAGCTAAAACAACTGTAGCTGGCCGATGGACAGTATCCCCAGCAGCAAATACACCAGGACGACTCGTCATACCATAAGGTTCTTCACTGACTTTTATATATCCCTTTTCATCGGTTTCAATACCTGCTATTTGACCAAATAAGGCTGGGTTTGGCTTATGCCCAATTGCGATAACAATTTTATCACATGGAATCGTTTTAACCTGGCCTGTACTCTGAATCTTACCCTCTTTAGGATCTCCTACCGCTTCTTGTACATCATAGGTAAAGCCTTCTACCTTATCCTTACCTTCTACAGCTTTTGGAGACGCATAGAAAACAAATTTCACACCATCTTCCTTGGCTTCTTCATATTCTGATGGTAAGCAAGCCATATTCACTTCTCCACGACGATAGGCAATCGTCACATCCGCCCCTAAAGCTACACACATACGAGCCGCATCAATAGCTACATTCCCAGCCCCAATAACAACGACACGGTCACCAGCAGCCACTGGAATAGAGTCTTCTTTAATCTTACCCTCTAGGTGCAACTGTACCTTTGTTAAAATACTCATCGCCTGAATAACACCTGACACTTGATCATTATCCATAGACATATCCATTGGTACATGCGTACCTGTCCCAACAAAGACAGCTTGATAGCCGTCTTCAAATAATTGATCTATCGTCTTATCCTTGCCAATGACTGTATTATAAACAAACGTCACACCTAGGCCTTCTAATTTTTTAATTTCTCGTTCCACTAAAGATTTCGTTAAACGAAATTCAGGGATTCCATAGAGTAAAACACCACCAGCTGCGTCAGCCTGTTCAAAAACAGTTACTTCATAGTTATCTCTTGCTAAGTCCATAGCTGCACTTAAGCCAGCAGGGCCAGCACCTACTACAGCCACCTTAGCCAATGCTTCTGGCTTAAGGCGCTTAATCGTTTTTACAGGATGATCATATCTAAAATCAGCTACAAAACGTTCTAACTTCCCAATATTAATTGGTTTTTTAGCTCGATTAAGGATACAATGCCCTTCACATTGATTTTCACGAGGACATAAACGGCCACACAAGGCCGGTAAGTCACTACAATGGTAAATAATATCGTTGGCTTCCCCTAAATTTCCTTGGGCTAGGGCATGGATAAACTGAGGAATTTCCTGCTCAATAGGGCATCCAGTACGGCACAACGGCTTAGGGCAATTTAAACAGCGATTAGCCTCTGCTATCGCCTCATCTAGGGTATAATCTTTATCATTATCTACTAAGGGTTTTAATTCTTTCATTCCATACCTCCTGGTATCTACTGAATAATATATATATTCTTACTCATTATTTCTTAACTTGTTATTTCTTAACTTGTATCAACTATTTACTTTATCAATGAGTCTTCTCAACTAAAAACCGTAAAATAAAGACCTATTAACTAAGAACTATAAGATAAAGACTCATTACTATTTTACCATAAAATAAACGGGCCTATGGAATTCCTATTTTCGGTAGGTAATAAATCGTTCGGATACTGTAAAAATAACTAAAGCCGCCCATATACAGCACAAGGCACCTAACTGCACCAAATCTAGGCCTTCTTTAAAATAAAATATCGCTAACAGAAAGGCTATAGTTGGTGAAATATACTGGGTAAACCCCAATATATTTAGCGGCAAATGGTTAGCTCCAAAGGAAAAAAGAATCAAAGGAATCGCCGTCACCACACCAGTTCCCATTAAGAGAGCCACCGTCTCTATATGAGCCGCTGAATAAAATCCCCAGGAAGAAGGATTCACAAAACACAGATAGATAAGTGCCAATGGACTAACAAGCAAAGTCTCTATAGTAATACTAGAGAAAGGATCAATAAAGAGCTTTTTCTTAACCGCCCCATAAAGGCCGAAGCTCAAGGCCAGTCCTAAAGCAATCCAAGGCACATGCCCTAAATGAAAGGCTAATACGATAATCCCTATAGCCGCTAGGCCTACACTTATCCGCTTGGCCATGATTAAATACTCGCCAAATAAGAGAACGCCTAATAATACACTGACTAAAGGATTCAAATAATAGCCAATACTCGTATCTAATACATGATTATTATTAACCGCCCAAATATAAATCAGCCAATTAGCTGAAATTAATAAGGAAGCCAATGTAACCAAGCCTAAACGTTTTTTATCTGCCCACAAGCGCTTACAATTAGCTACAAACGCCTGCCTTCGAAACAGCCCGACCAAGAGGCACATAAACACCAAGGTCCACACAATCCGCTGGGCCAATATACTAAAGGCATCTACATTGTCTAATAAAGCCCAATATAGGGGAAAGACACCCCATAAAATGTAAGTAGCAATAGCACACGTAATCCCCAAACGATAATTGCCCTCTCTCTTTGGCATACACTTCATCTCCTAACATTATATATGACTTACATAAAACACTAGGTAAAATAATCCTATTTATCTACTTCTGTAATATATATACAGTATTTTTTCCTTGTCCCTGTTTACACAAGTAACCCTTATGTATCATAGTCTTCAATATTCGTAACGCAGTTGGCCCACTAATACCTAATAAGCTTTCTACATGACGTCTATTTATCTTACCATGAATCGTTATATAAGATATAATACGCTTTTCCTCATCTTCATTAGTAATCGATTCCACTATAGTCTCTTCTATATCAGTCATTCGAGGTAAAATGATTTTAAATGAATTAGACGCTGTTAAAATCTGCGGTTGAACCGTATGTCCCTTATATAAACTCTGAATTTTTAATAACCCTATTCCATAAGCTTCAATTAAACCTAATCGATAAAAAATATTAGCTAAACCCTTATTGCGACATACAGATACACCTAATAAAATATCATCCTTTTGTATACCTGGTAATAAACCGCCTATAGACGTAAATTCCATTCGATTTTCATATACGCTAATAAGACTGCTCGCACTAATTGAATAATCGCGATGCACGATACAATTCAATAAGGCTTCTCGTATGGCCTGACTTGGATAGACTCTTTTATCTTTTCTATAGAGACCCTGAAAGTCAGCTGCTACCGGATTATTTAATTCTAAATATTCATAACAATCTTCCAATTGTTTTAATAGGGAACCATTAAATTCCTTCCTATCTTTAAAAGCCTCTTGATTTTGCCCCTGAAAAACGGCCGCTTTAATAGAAAATGGACATTGATCAGACAAAAGCCAAGCTAAATTAGTATACACTCCATCTATACGGACAAAACCTAATGTCTGCATTTGCTGTTTCTCTAGCAGTAGCCCATGTTGCTTAAATATAGTTTTTGTTATAGTAAATGTTAGGTCTTGCTCTAAAGAGATATTCTCTTCAAATACATCGCCATCAGATTGTTTTATCATTTGTCTGATAGCTTCTGATGATGCCTTTACTGTAGCTGTCCCTTGCCTTATATAAACACCTGATGGACGTAATCCCTTGGCCAGTAAATAATAAGGTTTGTTGGTACCTTCTAATACATTTATTTTGATAATTGATTTATTTTCTTCTCTTACTAATCGCAATTGAATAAACATCATTGCATCTGGATACAAAGAATCATGAATCATACTTCGAATAGCCAGCATCATTTCATCTGGGTTTTCAACACCTATAAGGCATCCATCATCAGCAATACCAATATATATTGTACCGCCCTTTGTGTTTATAAAAGCAAGTACCTCTTTCTTTAAATTATCTGTTATGGTTTGTTTTAATTCAGTTTGCTCATCCTCTATATAATGCATATCCTCTACCTATTTATCGTCTTACTAATCATATTCTAATCATATTCTAATCATCATTCTAATCATTCGCGTCATTCGCGTCAACATTCGCGTCATTCACGTCACCCGAATCATGATTATTGGTATTAAACTCTTATAAAAGTAAACTACTGCCTAGTAGCTAACCTTCTCAAATAATGATATGCTAGACTCATAAGTTATACTATTAGATTTACAGCCATATAATATAAGAAAAACCACTATAGCTATAAGCAATGAATCTAGTCATACTGACAAAATATCAATTCTTATTTTTACACAAGCAGGTATCTCATGAATACACAAGACAAACAATACATTGAATCCCTTATTCGCTCCATTCCTGATTTCCCAGAAAGAGGCGTTCTCTTTCGCGATATCACAACCGCCCTTAAGGATGCAAAAGGGCTGCAAATCATTCTAACCGACTTCATTAACCGCTATAAAAATAAAGACATCGACTACGTACTTGGTGCTGATGCCCGCGGATTTATCTTTGGCGCCGCCATTGCCTATGCCATCGGGGCTGGCTTTGTACCTGCTCGTAAACCTGGTAAATTACCTGCAGACGTTGTCAGCGCCTCTTATGATTTAGAATATGGTAAAAATACCATTCAAATCCACAAGGATGCCTTTCATAAAGGAGCTAAGGTCCTCATCGTAGATGATCTCCTTGCTACAGGCGGCACCGCCAAGGCCATGACGGAACTCGTCGAAGAGCTAGGTGCTAAGGTATACGAACTCGCTTTTATGATTGAACTGCCTAAGTTAAAAGCTCGCGAAAAACTAGCTGGCTATCAAGTATATAGTCAATTATCCTATACGGATTGATAGCCTCTTAGATAAATGCATATCGACTCACCGCTCCTAATTACCCACTTACCTTAATTACCTATATTAACTCATAAACTAATCAATCAATAAGCCTATTTTCTACATTTTCTACACGTATCACTAGGAGTATTCAATGGAAACCATCTATTTAGCTGGTGGCTGCCTCTGGGGCGTCCAATATTTTTTAAATACCCTGCCAGGTGTCATAAAAACAGAAGCTGGCCGTGCTAATGGACAAATGCAAGACCTAAACTCACCCTATGACGGCTATGCCGAATGTGTAAAAACAAACTTCGACCCTAAAAAAATAAAACTTACGCAACTCCTAACCTATTTCTTTGAAATTATCGATCCCTATAGCCTTGATAAGCAAGGTATGGACATCGGCCATAAATACCGTACTGGCATCTATAGCAAAGATCCTAACCATCTAATAGAAGCCAAAGCCTTTATCCAAAAACAACCGAAAGCAGCTAAAATCCAAGTTGAAGTCTTACCCTTAACAAACTATATTCCTAGTTCGCCTGAGCACCAAGACCATTTAGAACGCTTTCCCCAAGACCATTACCTGTGTAGCATTCCTTGGGATCTCTTAGATAAATATAAAGAAACATAATCGGTTGATTGTAAAATGAAGTTGAACACATAAAAAATTCCATAGTAGGTGACCTGTGATATGATTATGTTGTAACCACATATTAAATGTCATAACCAAGGAGGTACCCACTATGGAATACACTAATCATATCACGTCTACCCGTTCAAGAAAACATCTAAATTATGCTGAACGCTTCTACATCGAGCAAAGAACACGCGCTAAATGCAACATAACACGAATAGCTCAAGACTTAAAAAGGTCTCGTACCACGATATATTCAGAGTTAAAGCGGGGTACAGTTGTGCAGATAAAGCAAGGTAAATCTTGCCTTCTTTACTGTGCTGATGCTGGACAAATTAAGTATGAGAAAATGCATAGTCATTCTATCTCACATAAGAAGGTTATACGCATAGGTCGCTTCCTAGATTGGGTTGAAGAACGTTTCATAAAAGACGGTTGGTCTGTTGATTCAACCGTCGGACATGCTAAACGTATGGCATTGTTTAAAGAGTGTGAGATGGCATGTACTAAAACAATATATAACTACATTCATCAGGCCTCATTATCTATACGTCCAATTGATTTGCCACTAATAGTTAAGCGCTCTCAACGCAAAGCTCATACTCGCCAGAATAAAAAGCGATTAGGGGCATCTATTGATGAACGTCCTTCTTCAATAGATACTAGAGAAGAATTTGGTCACTGGGAAATAGATACTGTGCGAGGTACTAAGAATAAAAATGACCAGGTACTAGTTACCCTGATTGAACGTAAAACGCGCTTATACGTCGTTTTACGAAGTCAATCTGGACGAGCTGAAGATGTAAAATGTACGCTAGAAACTTGGTTATCCACTTTTACAGATTCTGAGAACCTTAAGGACATATGCAAGAGTATTACTAGTGATAATGGCAGCGAGTTCAGTACTATAGCTGAATTAGCCTCAGATTCACTTGATATTTACTTTGCCCATCCTTACTCTTCATGGGAGCGAGGTTCTAACGAACGGCATAATGGATTACTTAGACGATTCATCCCTAAAGGAATGCCTATCTCTACTGTATCAGAAAGTCTGATTAGAAGAGCTATGCGTCAGTGCAATAATTTACCACGTAAGATCTTAGGCTATAGAACACCACTAGAGGCATTCCTAGAAGAAGTTAGGTTATTAGGGGAATTGATGACTTTTAAGAAAGTGTTCAACTTCGATTTGCAATTTACGTAATAAAAATTTAGCTAAATAAGAACATAAAAATAGGCATAAGGTTATACAAAACCTTATGCCTATTTTTATGTTGGTGCGCCTAACCGGAATCGAACCAGTGACACGCAGTTTAGGAAACTGCTGCTCTATCCTACTGAGCTATAGACGCATGTATGAACGTTTTTAATCACTTATACACAAGTTATACACTATTTTTACCACTTATGCACAGCTTAAAGTGGATAGCTAATTATGCTATTCACAAGTTATACACCGAGTTATCCACAGAAAGAGGATAACTCAGTACATATATAACTATTTTATACTAGTTAACCACAAGAGCCTCTATCTTTTTTACATAGACAAAGGATCTGTAACGAAGTAATCCACTCCATCAATTTCAACAGGACGACTCCAATCAACATAGACACGAATCTTTTCCCACATAAGCGTTAACGCTAATTTCAAATCCGTCATAGACCGTAAGGGTTCGATTTCTTGTGCTTCATAAGATTCAAGCCCTGTAGCCCGCTGCATAGTAAATGGCGTATGTAGATACTCAGTTACCTTCTTATTCCAGCTATCACCGTCAAGAGAGACAAGGGCTTCCTTTGTATCGGGATTATAGGCAATATACCCACACGTATCTTCATGATTTTCATTATAATGAATGGCAAAATAAGCGACTTGACTCATATGTGACATTCCTCTCTATACTGTACTTACAAGAATAAATTAAGAATCTAACTCTACCCTATATTTAACCACAAATCAGAAAGATTGAAAACTGTTATTTCACACTTTATTCATTAACCTATCCATTTTTAACAAATAAGGCTGTACTAGCACTAGTGCTAGTACAGCCTTATTACTATCTATTTATTAACAATGACCATAATCATTGCTTTTCCTTAATGAATCATCATCGGCGCCATAACAAATCCTAAGGCTACCGAAATAGCAATCGCTAATACGCCTGGTACCAAGAAAGGATGATTAAATACATATTTACCGATACGCGTACTTCCTGTATCATCCATCTGCACCGCCCCTAGAAGGGTTGGATACGTCGGCAAGACGAAGAGGGCTGACACTGCCGCAAAGGATGCGACTACAACAGGCAACTCAGCTGTATGCTCTGGCGTAATCCCCAATGCCACAATAACCGTCGGTATAAGAGCCTGTGCCGTAGCCGCCTGTGAATAAAGAAGCATGCTGGCAAAGAAAAAGGCTACTGCCAATAAGAAAGGATAGGCTACAATCATCTGAGACGCAATAATCTTTATTTCAGGAATATGGCCTTTAACAAAGGTATCCCCTAACCAAGCAACCCCCAATACGCAGACACAAGCAGATAAGCCTGACTTAAAAGTACTTGTATTAACCAATTCATTAGTATCTAACTTGCAGAAACATACAATAGCCGTTGCTATAGCCAACATAAAGCTAACAATAGCATCATTGCGAGACAAAATAACATGTTGAATCCAACCTACATTTTTAGAAATGGCTGTTGCATACAAGACAATTAAAACGATGCCAATTAAAAAAATCCAAACAGACAGTTTAGCCCCTTTCTGCAATATTATTGGTTCATCATGTTTACGAGACGGTTTTACCTCTCCACGGGCTAAACGTTCCTGATAAACAGGGTCACTATCCAAGCGATTATTCATAAAGGTACTTAAAATAAAAGCTGTAATCATACAGCCTAAGAAAGTGGTCGGGAAGAAAATTAATAGTAACAAGGGATATGATACACCGAAGGGTTCTAAAAATCCACTCACCGCAATAACAGCAGCTGATACCGGACTAGCCGTAATAGCCACCTGACTCGCGACTACCGCAATAGATAAAGGAATAGCCGGCTTAATATTCTCTCCTTTAGCAATTTCCGTAATAACCGGAATCATAGAATAGGCTGTATGACCTGTTCCAGCAAAGAAGGTTAAAAAATAGGTAACTGCTGGTGCCAAATAGTTAATGTGCTTAGGATTTTTACGTAAAATCTTTGTCGCCAACTGTACTAGATAATCCAGTCCTCCAGCTAACTGCATCGCACAAATAGCACCAATAACGGACATAATAATAAGGATTACGTCCCAAGGTACTGTCCCTGGTGTCATTCCTAGTCCCAAGGACAAGATAAGAACCCCTAGGGCACCTGCATAACCTATGCCCATGCCACCAATACGTACCCCTAAGTAGATAGAACCTAAGAGTACAATCACCTGTAAAATGACCCAAATACTCATTTAAATCTCCTTATAAATAGACAAGATTTTATTCAATATTATTATATACTAATCACTTTATTTAGACTACCAGCAACCTATAATTTATGAAAAAAAACAATCGCTTTCAACACAATTTCACTAAAGCAAAGATACCTATCATGAATTAAAAAAATAACCTATCAACTTAGCCTTATACAGATATACTAAGTCAATAGGTTATTTACACGCATCAATTAATAGTGATTAAAAGCATCCTGCAATTCTTTATCTCCATAGCCTTTTGCTAGGCCTAGCATGAGCAAGATACGAGCCTTTGCTGGATTAAGAGTGTCTGCAGTCAAAAATTGATTAATTCCATCGTCTGGCAAAGCTGACACCATACCACCGGCCACACGACTAGCTCGAACAACAGGTATGGACAACTGCTTAACTTCCTTTTCTACCCAAGTCGGTAAAATACCATGTCCAAGGCCAGCTATAACCAATCCCTGCCAAGGCAAAGCCTTAATCGACTCTACATACTGAGCGGATACACCGCCATATAAGTATAAAATACCAACCTCAGGTAAGGCTCTCACATCAGCCGCTAGGGGCGCAAATTCACTAGCCTTCGTATGCCTACGTGTCGATACATAATACCAATGAGACTGACCTCCCTGTATAAGGCCTTGGTGTCCAAATAAAGGGCTAGCAAATGTAGCTACATCCGTTGTGTTCTGCTTAGTTACATCTCTAGCACAATCCAAATAATTATTTAAGGTCACAATAACACCCTTACCCCTAGCTTCTGGACTGCGAGCTGTTAAGACAGCATTAAGTAGATTTAAAGGCCCATCGGCACTAATCGCCGATGCAGGCCGCATAGAACCAGTCATGACAATCGGCTTATCCGTAGAGACCGTTAAATGAAGAAAATACGCCGATTCTTCCATAGTATCCGTCCCATGGGTAATCACTACACCTGCTACATCCTCTCTAGCGACCTCTTTCTGCACCAAACGAGACAAAGACAGCCACAAGTCTGTCGTCATATCCGAACTGTCTATATTACATAACTGTTTAGACTCTAACGGACCATAGTCACCTAGCTCTGGCACGGAGGAGAGCAAATCATCGACACCAATGGCCCCTGCCTGATAACCTGTTAAATCCGCATCACTAGCACTTTGTCCAGCTATGGTTCCCCCTGTACCAATAATGACAATTTTCTTCTTTTCATCCCTCGTTGCCATATCCATCTCGTCTCTACTTTCTATATTCAAATAAGTAAGCTAAATGACCTACCACTAAGCCCGCACATCCATAGCGTCTTTAATCTTAGTCGCCAAACCTTTTACATGCCGTTTAGGCATACTGCATACGGCTACCCGAATACCATTAGCCATAGCAATAACAAAGATATGTTTTGCTTTTAAATCAGCGACAATAGCCTTAGCATTTTGACACGGAATAGTAATAAAGAACCCACCGCAATACGGTAATATATGTAGTCCACAAGCCTTTGCTTCCGATTCAAAAATATGCGCCCGTTCTTCAATCATTTGGTAGCTAGCCTTACGTTCTTCTTCATATACCTTAAACTTAGCTAGGTCATTCATAATATTAACCACTGTCTGCATAGCTGGATGGCAAACATTCGACCAAGTCCCACGAGAAGCCAAGGTACCAATCGTGGTAAATTCATCTAATACATCTTGATCAGACGATAAGGCAATAAGAGCACCAGCCCGCAAGCCATACATAGTAAATCCCTTAGACAAAGTATAGTTAATTGTTACCAATAAATGACGTGGTAAATTTTCAAACAAGGCAAAAAATTCCCGTACCTTATCTCCATCGCCGGCATAATCAATATAAGCGACATCAACGGATAAGATAACCTTATTTTCTCCATTATCCGCAATAGCCTTTAAGAAATCAATAATCTGCTGCCATTCTTCAGTCGTAATGGTATACCCTGTTGGATTGTTACCTGGTGTATTTAAGAGGATAACCACCCGTTCCTGATGATCTGCTAAATAGGTAACTTCTTTCTTGAAAGAATCAAAATCAAAAGTGCAATCCTCTGTCAACATAGAGAACGTACGTAGTTTTACCTTCTGTTCGGCACAAATCTGATCATAAGCTCCCCAATGCCAATCCGAGATAAGGACTTCCGTTCCCTGTTCCGCATAGTTATGCATTAAGTGGTGAATAGCACCTGTACCACCTACTGTCGACACCACACGCATCGGTGTGGCTGGCTTATGGTCACCAAAACATTCTGCAATAACAGCCTTGTGATAGGCTTCATTACCAATAATCGGTGCATAAGATACATAATCTGTAGAAGAAAGACTTAAAAATTCCTTTTTAACTGTCGGCAAAAAGATAATCTGCCCTTCTTCGTCCATCATCGTACCAATCGTACCATCAATAACCGTATCTTTACCATATTTAGCAATTTCAGCCTTCGCTTCATTACTTGTCTTAAAAACAGAGTCTAAGGCCTTTTGTCCCTTTTCAAAATCAACAACCATACTTGTTGCCATAGTATCACCTCATTAATTTGTCTATCTTTATATCCTTGCTAAGTATATACTGATTCATTGCTTTTGTCACACATCTTACTAGGGCACATCCAAATCATTTACTCTTTGTTCTCTTTTTCCTTTATAGCATCAAATTGTTTAGCCAAATGACGTTTATGAATTAAATACGGGAAATAGAACGGGAAAACAACAAGCAAAATACCAAAACCTAAGGCTAAGTCATACAAGGTGCTTTGCGATAAAATCCAAAGACTGGCAATAATAGCTACAATAGGAATGGTCCAACCCAGAGGAATCTTAAAGGAACGTTCTTTATTCGGCCATTTTTTACGGAAAATCATAATGCACAAGCACGTTGGCAAGTATTCTGTAAAACGAGAAATCGCACTAATAGCTGCTAATTCTGTAAAACTACCACTCCAAGTAACGGCAATAGCTACTAAAGCACTACAGCAAATAGCAACCCAAGGCGTGCCTTGTTTCTTCGTCCGTTTAGCCAATACATGAGGCAACATATGGTCTTCGGCAATAGACGTACAAACACGAGGTGAATAGAAAGAAGCCGCTAAGGTAGCACCAAAAGTAGATACCAAGGTACCTGCTACGATAAAATACATGCCGACAGGACCTAGAATATTACCAAAAGCATCCTGCAAAGGCGCCACATCATTTGCTAGGCTCGATCCTGTAATCCCAATGCAGACCCCAATAATTAATAAATAGAAAATAGATACAATAATCATGGTCGTAATAGTTGCCCATGGCAAATTACGTTTTGGATTTTCCATGTCTTCAGCACTAATAGAGATGGCTTCAAATCCAGTGAAAGCAAAGAACATTAACACAGCGGCATTAGCAAAACTTTCACCACTAACCCCTTCTGGCGGTACTAATGGAGAAAAGTTAGCCCCCTTAATAAAGAAGATACCAATAACGACAAAGAGTACTAAAGGCACCATCTTGGATAGAGTACTAATATTATCTAAAATCGTCGTTTCACCAACACCAACAATATTTAGTATAGCCATACCAATAATAACTACCGTTGCTACCACGCTAATACTCAAAGGATCTGATAAGACTGGTATTACAGTCCCTAGGGCCGTAGCAAACCCAACGGCAATCGTCCCCCATACGATACACATCACTAGCCACTTAGCCGTACCAACTTCATAGCCTGCAAAATCACCTAACGAGTACTTAGTGTACAAGTAAGGCCCGCCATTACGGGTAAACAAGCCTGATGCTTCTGCATAACACAAGGCAATAGACCCAGCCAAAATCACATCAAAAATAATAACTCCAATACTAACCGTACCTACCATAGCATAGGCCTTATTTGGTAGTAAGAAAATACCAGACCCAATAATGGAGTTAATCCCTAAGAGTACGATGCTCCAAAAGCCTAGCTTAGCAGCCTTGCTTTTTACTTTCTCATCCATACTAACCATCCTCCTAGCCTAACGAATAAAACGTTCACACTATACCTAATAAGTAAAGTCCCTCATCCTGCTTATATAATCCTCTTGATAACCCACACGAATGCAAAAAAAAACGTAAAAATAGACAACTTAGTCCATCTCTACGCTTTTAGGCCGTTTATTATCTATAGTCCTTACTATACATTTAGCTTGTGCTTTATATACCCTCATACATATCACCCCTTTTATAAAAAGTCCTATACATAATATATGTTGATTACTTATATAATTATTATAATATCTTTTTATTTTTATACCGTGATAAATATCTATTATTTATCAAAAGTCATCATTTCTATTTGTTTTTGCTATATCAATTACTCATCATCATCATCTAGCGTGTAGTCTCGCGCCATCCACCGCCGCGTTGTTGTGAAGGTAATAGTCACCCATTTTTCTAAGGGTTGACCTCCAATTTCTTCGTTGATTTCATCACGAATCCTATCAAAGTCCCGTACCGATTGGATAGGATAGTCCTTAGGCAAGAGAATGTCAATTTCAATTATCTTCGCATGGCCATAGGCTTGTACGCTGGACACATAATCAGCAAAATGATATGTTTCCATAAAACGATCCATTATCTCTTGTACCCGCCTATGGGTTCCCTGTGGCGCCATACCCAAAATCTGCCGCGTCGCTGGTAAAAGAATTTGCACCGTACTCGGCACCAACTGTAGGGATAAAATAATAAGAACAATCGGGTCTACATAGACAGCGTAACTATGCCAACTCGTAAATTTTAAACAATAGCCAATAACGAAGCTTAAAAAGATACCCGCCTCTAATTGAATATCTACGGTCCAACTAATGGTATCGTACTGTACTAAATTCGATTTTAACCGCTTATTTACTCGTTTAGCATAAACCCAATAGATGCATTCTAAAATCGTAATCCCTATAGCATACCCAATGGCTGACCCCATTTCAACAGCACGGCCACCACTGAGGACTTCCATAATCCCAGAGACTAAAGAGTAAATAACAATCAGTAAGATAAAACTACCTTCCAAGAAAAGCACTAAGGGCTCAAACTGCCAGTAACCAAATTGGAAGCGTTGACTGGTTTCCTGCGCTACCAGATGAGAGGTTAAAATCATCATGCCCTTAATAATAACATCAAGAAAGGAACAAATACCATCCAACAAGATAGCATCTGAATTACTAACAATCCCCATGATGGTGCCACTAACAGCGACAAAAGCCATTAAGGCTGCTGAGCGCAGGAGCATGCGCTGTTCAATCATCTTTTCTGTAACCATACGCAGCCCCACCTTCTATATAGTAAAAACACCTAATAGCAAATGCCAGATAAGTTAATACCCAACTATTACCTAGTTACCAATTATTAACCACCAATTAATTAGCAATTATTAATCACTAACACCTAATCCACATACAATCTACAATCCTATAATTCTCGGATACAACTTTATAATCCTATTCATACAAGAAAAGCTCCTAAAGGACAATCCCTCCATGGAGCTTTCTACTGTTTATATTTCAAGGATTAGTCATTACAAGATTCTCCTGTAACAACTTGCTTTTCCTTACAAATATAGTATATCAAATTTTATTAATAGTTCAACAGACTATTCTGATAAACACGATTATACAGCTAATAGTGCCCGTCTGTTCAATAAATACCATTTAAGGCAACTACTTAATAGAAGCTCCAAAGGAATACCTCTTCCTTGGAGCTTCTACTAAATTACTTATGCATTACGATATTCTTTTTCTGGATCTGGTTCACCAGTCATACGGTTACGTAAATCTCGACGAGCAATTTCCATAATCCACAGCCACCACATATGACCAAACAATTCAGAAAATTGTTCATCAAATGAAATTTGTGGTAATGGTGGTACAAGCCCCATCAAAGGCATAACCAAGCAATGAGCAAATAAATAGACAAAGAACCCAAATACAATCCCTTGCCACATTTTAATGCGAGGCCAATATTCAGCAATAATACAGTACATTAAACCGAACACAATAGAAAAACCTACATGCACCATAAATACACTTAATGGTAAATTCACACCAGAAAAATGGAAAGTAATATCTGGCAAATGAAGCATATTTAATAATACCTGTGGTGGTGTTACGCGAGAAGCCGCATCAAGAGGCCAAAATACATTTGGATCACGCGGAGGAAAAGGTACTTCCCAGCCCCACTTAGCAAAAGCACCAATAATACCAACAATAATACCAATTAATACAGACAAGGCCACATGCCGTCGTTCTGGTTTTGTTACGTATGAAAAACCTACTTTCATCGTATATACCCCTTTCTAAAAATAAAACACGATTAAGTATACATAATTAATAATTATATGTCCATACGAAAGGTCCTATTATTAGAAAGATTTCAACCAACCTATATGCCCTAAGTATAAAAGCAGCGCATACATAAGACTATGCTCATCGTTCGCTAAGGCAACTACTTACTTCAAATCACCTTAGAAACCAAATTACAGGTCTATTCGTATACGCTGCTCTTATACTGCTTATATATTACCTATCCTCTACTTCACAACAGCAATCCGTTCATTAATCTTAATATTATGGGTATCCAGTCCTGGTGTCTGTCCACGCAAGTCAAATTCTACATTTACGCCTGGTCTAAACAAGAGGCAATGGGTCGATCCACCAAAATGGAACATGCCTAATTGGTCACCCTTATTCACATGCTGACCAATTTTTACCGTAATTTCGTTAGACGATACTTCTGCCATGCCTACCGCTACAAAAGCCATCAAACCAATCTTCGGATTATCTGCCTTAATAAAGATAATCGCCCGTGAAGCCACTTCCGTAATATAAGCCTGTGACGTATCTGGTGCGGCTGGGTCTACTTGTTCATTATCCCAGAAGCCTTCATATAAATCCTCCGAATAATAGGTACCATATACATTGTAGGCCTTAACAATCGTCCCACTAACTGGACTATGCCACCGATGATAACTTAAGGCACTTAAGAAGGCTTGATACAAAGTACCACCAACAAATTCCTGTGTTAATAAGTCATTATGCAATAAATCTTGAATGGAATAAGGCTGCCCCTTCATCCAATATTTTGCTCTAAGTGGTAAGTCCCTAGCAATACGGTACGGTGCGGATTCACAAGCATTAGCAATAACATCATCATTATCAGGTGCTTCTACTGGTCGAATACCTTCCTTAAATTCCCGTGTAAAGAAATCATCCCAAGAAGTAAATCCATAATGATTGTTAATGTCGTTACTCCTCGCCTTAAATATATCTAAGAAATTAGATCCATAAGCCGCCTTACACATACTTTCCAAAGCTAAAGGATTCAACCAACCATTCGACTTAGTATTTAAAATCTTAGCCGAATCAGCAGACATTAAATATTTACCCCAATAGTTAAGAATATCTCGAATCTTATCATTAACTCGATGGTTCATAAATGCGACATAGCCCGCCTTAGTTGCCATAGGCCAATCAAGAACCGCATTAATAGGACAACCTACTAGGCCTGTTGTATTAAATTCTGGTGGCCGATGAATAATATGATTAATCAATTTCAACATATGATGATAGTCTCGTACTTGTGGGTGCTTGTCTGGTGTTTCCTTATACTTTTCCGGCACTTCATCAAACATTAGCTGAAATAAGCGAAAAAGCTCTCTATCCCCTTCAATCAATTCTTTTAAAGCATGAACCGGTGGATACAGGTGGTTCTCTTCTTCTTTTTCACATCGTTCAATAACGCTTTTCATCCAATCATCAAAGAACTCTTGGTCACTTGGTAACCATTTACCAACCTTATAGGGTACTTTCTTTTTCATAGAAATTCCTCCTCCCTATATTCCTCGTGTAGTCAAGACCTTATACATATCTGGCCGGCGGTCACGATAAATTCCCCAATCACGCCGTTCTTTATCTAACTGATCTAGGTCAAAAGTATGCAAGACCACACCTTCTGTATGGTCATCCAAACGTTCTACTATAACCCCATTATTATCAGCAATAAAAGACTGCCCATAAAAGCTCATTTCAGTACCACCTTCGGCTTCCTTGCCTATACGGTTGGATATAACAACAGGCACCATATTGGCTGCGGCATGACCAGCAATGGTATTACGCCAATGAATACTAGAATCAATCTTAAGAGTTGGTTCATTACCAATAGCTGTTGGATAGAAGAGTAGTTCAGCCCCTAATAAGGCCATAGCCCGAGCTGCTTCTGGAAACCACTGATCCCAACAAATCCCAACACCAATGCGTCCATACTTAGTCTGCCATACCTTAAAACCTGTATCCCCTGGTGTAAAATAAAATTTTTCTGCATAAGGAAGCCCATCCGGAATATGTGTCTTCCGATAGACACCTAAGATTTGTCCGTCCGCATCAATAATAGCAATGGAGTTAAACTGTGTTGTGTCTGTTTTTTCATAAAAACTAATAGGCAAAACAACTTGCAATTCCTTAGCTACTTTTGTAAACCGTTGTATCGCTGGATCATCTTCTAATTTTTTAGCTAAATCATAGTACTTAAAATCCTGCTGCTGTGGAAAATAAGGCGTTTCAAACAATTCCTGCAAAAGAATAATATTAGCCCCTTGTCCGGCTGCCTTTCTTACCAGACTTTCTGCCTTATCTAAGGTAGCCTGCCTATCCCAAGAACAAGCCATCTGTGTAGCTGCTACTGTTACCTTTCTCATAGGTTCACCTTCTATTTCTTAACTAAGGGTTCTTGCTGGGTAATACAATGAATATTACCGCCTCCATAAACGATTTCCTTTGTTCGTACACCAACAACCTCTTTATCTGGGAAAATAGACTGTAGTTGTTTAATTGCTAGTGCATCATTTTCATCATCATATTGAGGCACAATAACACCCTGATTAGTAATTAAAAAGTTCAAATAGGAAGCAATAACTAATTCCTTATCCTGTCTAGGTTTACTGCCATAACCATAATCTATATGCGCATTAGGAATCGAATAAACTGGCTCTTTTGTTAAGCATAATTTATAAACTTTTAAGGGCCGTCCTTTAGCATCTGTTGACTGACATAAGGTTTTATAGGCAGCTTGAGAGGCTTCGTAGAATGGATGATTTTTATCTTCTGTATAGATGCAGATAACTTCTCCTGGCCGAGCAAAGCAAGCCACATCATCTACATGCCCATTTGTTTCTTCTGGGTCAATACCATCTTTAATCCAAATGACCTTTTCTACATTCAAATAATCTTTTAAGGTCTGCTCAATTTGCCCTTTAGACAGATTCGGATTACGCCCCTTACTCAAAAGACACATTTCAGTAGTCAGCACCGTGCCTTCACCATCCACATGTATAGAGCCGCCTTCTAAAACAAAGGACTCTTGCTTGTAGTAATCGACACCTTCCACTTCGCAAATCTTATCAGCCAGTAAATTATCCTTATCCCATGGATAATACAAGCCATCGACTAAGCCACCATACGCATTAAATTGCCAACTATTGGCTCTTAATCCACCCTTATCATTAACCAAAAAGGTAGGACCACTATCTCGTGCCCACGCGTCATTATTGCTGACTTCAATGACACGAATGGATTCTGGCAATTGGGCCCGACAGTTAATATACTGGTCTCCATTAACAACTACCGTTACAGGTGTAAATTCACTAATAGCAATGGCTACATTTTTATATTGTTTCTGCGCTGGCTTAGCCCCATCCCGCCATACATCTGGTCGCTGAGGCCAGATCATCCATACCTGTTTTTGTGGTTCATATTCGGCAGGCATACGATAGCCATCTTCTTTAGGTGTTGTCTGCCTAATCTGTCTAGCCATATCTTACCACCTCTTTTATAAATAACCTCTTAGAATGCAATCTGTCCAATACATAAGAGATAAATCGCATAGATAGCTAATAAAGTAATAATAATAGCTAACAAGGCTTCCCAACCAGTAAAGGATGGTTTTCCATCATGGTCATCACGACGAGCCCGCATGTAGAAGAGAATGCCTACAGCATACACAATCGTTGCTACGAGTAAATAACTTAAGTTAGCTGCATATAAAAGCCATAAACAATAAATAGTAGATAAGAAACCAATAATAGTCGCCCGAATACGTTTACCCTTCTTGTCCTTAATAATTTCAGACCGAGCCCCTGCCTGTAAAAGATATAAGGAGCTAAGTAAGTACGACGGTAAGATAATAACGCCCGTAATATCTATGGCTGCCATATATACATTTTTAGCCGTACACACAAGAACCATGAAAATACTCATAATAATACTCGATACAATTAAGGCTACATCAGGTACATTCTTACTATTTTCATGAGCAAATACCTTAGGCAATACCTTGCCCTTAGCAGCTGCATAAGGGAGCTGTGCCGCCAAAATAGTCCAAGCAACCCAAGCACCACCAACGGATACTAATAGGCAAATATTAACAAAATCTACAAAATGAGGACTAAACTTGGTCGCTAAAATATAACCCGTTGATGGATCCGTTAAGTTAGCGAGTTCTGGCTGTTGATAAATACCAAAAGCTAATACACTTAATAAGAAATACGCTGCCAAAGCAATTAAGAAACCAATAACAGTAGCCTTACCTACATCAGACGATTTCTTTGCATGGTTAGAAATAACAACAGCCCCTTCAATACCAATGAAGGCCCATAAAGTAACAAGCATAGGTGCTTCTACCTGACTAGTAATGCTACCTAAATGATAACTTTGTCCCCACATATCTGCAGTAGCTGTATCCCAATTAAAGAAGGCACACATAGCAGCCAAAATACCAAGCAAACCAATAAACTTAATAACAACAGTGACCGTATTAATACTCGACGCCTGTTTAATACCCCGCATAACTAAGAAATTATAGAACCAAATGAGGAAAAGACCAAAAATAATGGTTGGCCAACTATGCTTAAGCATAACAGGGAACCAATAACCAAAAGCATCATTTAACATAACTGCAAAGGCCACATTCCCCGTAGCTGCCGATATCCAGTAGCCCCAGGCTGAGTTAAAACCAATATACTTACCAAAGCCCTCTCTCGCATAAGAATAAATCCCAATATACAAATCTGGTCGCTCATCCGATAAACTTTTAAAGGTATACGCCAACATAAGCATACCAATAGCGGTAATAACCCAAGCAATAATAACAGGGCCTAAGGCTGATGAAGCAGCCATATTCTGAGGAATATCAAAAATAGCCCCACCAATAATTGACCCAATAACCATGCCGACTAGACCCCATAGGCCTATTTTTTTATTTGTTTCATCAGACATAGCATTCAACTCCTGTCTTAACTAAGTAAGTAAGCTCCTCATGAATGGTTATCATGTTCATCCATGAGGAGATACTTATAACTAATTGAACAATACCCTACCAACAAGTCTACTAAACTGCACGTATAGATTAGTAATACCTTATTTCTTAATACAATAGGTCTTATACTTAATTTTCCCATCTACAACATCGCGTTCTACCCCATGGATATCCTTTTCATAACCTTTAAAGGTATTTTCATAGGTCTGCAATAATTGCAAGTACTTAAAAATAGGCTGTGCTTCTTTATCTAACTTTTCACCACCCATAATAACAGGAATTCCTGGAGGATAAGGTACAACCATAACCGCTGGTATACGACCCATCATATCATCTAAGTAGACATATTCTATATCCCGATGTACAACTTTTTCATAGGCTTCAGCTGGTGTCATAACTTGTTTCGGCAAAATATCAAAAGCATCCTGCATGGTGTGTAAGAAATCCGTCTTTTTATAAAATTCGTTCATTTCATGGCACAAATCATATAATCCCTTACCTTCAAAGCGAGGATTATTCTTAACAACATCAAGGAAGAGTTCCATAAGCAAGGTATTATTATCATAATCTCTCTTAAAGGCTAAGAGCCCTGCTAATAAGTCACCGTGTTTACCTTCTGTCGTACCAAAGGAATGTAACAATAAGAAGGAATACGTATCTGTCTTTTCTACAACAACCCCTTGTTTTATCAAGTAGTCTGTTACAATAGCTGCTGGAATGCCTTCCTTCTTATAGGTTCCATCACCCTTAAGGCCAGGTGTCTGAATCGTAATCTTAATTGGATCAAGCATAACGTAGTCATCTTCGATATGACTAAAACCATGCCATGTATCTTCATTGTTTAAAATCCAAGCCTTTTGCATATGGTCTAATTCCTTATCTGTAGCGTCCAATAAATCTTTCCATTCCCCATTAATTGATACCTTACGTGGCTGCCATACGAATACGCCTCCTAAGGCTTATACTTTTTAAAAAGTAACCATTCGACTACAAACTAACGACCGACTCCAGCATTTTCTATAAGTCACCACTTTCTTTCTCCCTACGATTATGTCTAGTTAAATACCTAAGCCTCACATATGACCTAGCCACTACAAGTAACTATAAAAAAAGCACAATACTAAACAAACCCAATCAATAGGAATTTGTTTACTATTGTGCTAACCTGCCTTGCCATATATACCTGTATTTGCTTACTCATAACCAAGACCTCCCTTACCAGAAGTATCTTCCAATGAATCTCGCCCTCTTTATTTTATTATATGATATCTATAGCTAATTATAGTGATATATGATACAAATCAAGATATTTTTTATTTATTCGTTCATAATTATGTTATAATTGATATAATTTACCTAGTCTTACTAAAAATAATATCTTCCTTACCACCCCATGAAACAGAACCTCCATGGGTATAACCAAACACATCGAAATCTTCAGATAACCACTCAGCTATAGCCTGATAAGCCTCATTCTTTCCACGCATTTTTTTATCAGTAACTTTGGCTACTTTTACTAAGCTTTTATTGCAAGTAAACCTAAAATCCCCTATAATACAAGTATAAGCTGATATTTGCCCTGTGGGATTTTTTAAGACCCATTAATATTTATAGAATAAATTAACTGCCTTAAAATAAGTCTACAACTCGCTCTAGGAGAAATTTTAATGCTTTCTAAAACGGCTTGCTATACTATTTTTAAGTAATATATATAGCATTTCAACGTTTCACATAAAATAATATATTTCAATTAATAAAAGGAGGGTATTTCATGAAAGTTTCCATTATCGGCGCCGGCAATGTAGGAGCCACTATTGCCAATGTACTCGCTACTAAAAATTTCTGCAGCGAAGTCGTTATCCTAGATATTAAAAAAGGCATGTCTGAAGGCAAGGCCATGGATATTATGCAGACAGCTCAACTACTAAGCTTTGATACCACCGTAACAGGTGTTACCGCTGAACCTAACGACTTAAAGGGTTACCTGCCAACAGCTAATTCTGACGTTATCGTTATCACTAGCGGGATTCCACGTAAACCTGGTATGAGCCGAGAAGATTTAATTGATACAAATGCCAAAATTGTAACAGGTGTTATGTATCAAGCCTTACAGTACTCACCAAATGCCATCTTCATTATCATCTCGAACCCTATGGATGCCATGACCTATCTTGCCCTAAAAAGGACTCATCTGCCTCGTAACCGCGTCATTGGCCAAGGTGGTATGTTAGACAGTAGCCGTTTCTGCTATTTTCTAGCCCAAGAATTACAAGCCGCTGGTTATCCAGCCACACCAACCGATGTAGATGGTATTGTTATTGGCGGTCACAATGATAAGACTATGGTACCTCTTGCCAGCATCGCTACCTACCGCAGCATACCAGTTAACCAACTATTAAGTAAAGAACAACTCGATCGTGCCGTAGCCCAAACAAAAATTGGTGGTGCCACCCTAACCCAATTAATTGGCACTTCTGCTTGGTATGCACCTGGCGCTGCCGCCGCGGCCATGGTAGAAGCCATCGCTTTAGATGCTAAAAAATTAATTCCTAGCTGTGTTTACCTCGATGGTGAATACGATGAAAAAGACCTCTGCATTGGTGTCCCTGTCATCTTAGGTAAAAATGGCGTTGAAAAAATCATCCACTACGACCTATCTGGTGATGAAAAAACGGCCTTTGCCGACAGCGTCGCCAATGCTCGTGAAACCAATAGTAAATTAAAGCTATAAATCTCTAACATAAGCCAATATACGCTCATAATCATCACCACCTAAAAGATGGCCCAGCTCACTTGCTACCTCTTATTTACTAGAGACATATGTTTTAAAAATATCTATAATAAGCTATAAAAAAAAGACAGCCTCTCAGCTGTCTTTTTTAGTTAATCATTCGATTATTTAGCTTGTTGTGCTTGATATTCACGGTTAATTTCTTCTTTACGAGTCATATCTGCCTTAACCGTATTTAATTCTTCCGCTTCTGGAGCCCAGTTTTTAGCGTATTGTACGCATTTAGCACATAACTGTTCTGCTGTTTCTGGAGACTGTAAGTCAGTGGATTTAGCACCCGCACGTTTTACCATCTGAGGTAAAATTTCTGGGTTTTCCAACATAGGACATGGTTTCAACAAGTTCTTGTTGAACGGCTGATTGCGATAGTATTCCATGAAGATTGGAGACTGTAAAATTTCCAAGATGGAATGTTCACGAATATTCATGTTGGAGTAGTGAATAAATACGCATGGTTCTGCATCGCCGTTTGCATTAATGTGGAAGTAACGACGACCACCAGCAATACAACCGTTAACTAATTCGCCATCATTCTGGAAGTCAAAGCAGAAGAAGCCTTTGCCATCTTTAGGGTCACGAACTTGGTGAATGCGGTGTAACATGTATTCACGTTGTTCTTTTGTAGGCAACAATTCAACAGCCGCATCTGTACCAACTGGCATATAGTGGAAGTACATACCGAACTTGGAACCTTTTTCCAAAATCATGTCAATAAACTTATCGGATGTAACAACTTCCATGTTAGCACTTGTGTAGCAAATGGAGTTACCGAACAACAATTTATGTTCACGCATTAAGTCCATAGCGTGCATAACTTTTTCAAATACGCCCTGGCCACGACGCTGGTCGTTCTTTTCTTCATAACCTTCCAAGCTCAATGCTGGATATACGTTCTTAACACGTAATAAGTCTTCGCAGAATTTTTCATCAACTAATGTACCATTAGTGAATACGATAAAGGAGCAATCATAATGTTTTTCTGCCAATTTAATGATATCTGCTTTACGAGTTAATGGTTCACCACCAGTGAATAGGTAAGTATAAGTACCTAATTCTTTCCCCTGTGTAATAACAGAATCGATTTCATCATAAGAAAGACTTAAAGCATTACCATATTCAGCAGCCCAGCAGCCTGTGCAACGCAAGTTACAAGCTGTTGTTGGGTCAATCAAGATACCAAAAGGAATGTTGCAATGATATTTTTCAACATTCTTCTGGGATTTTTCCCAGCCATACGTCATAGATTCGTAACCAAAGTTCAATAGGGCACGAATAACAATGCCAGGGTCAACTTCAGCGATAACTTTGTCAACGAATTTCCCTAAGGCACTATCTGGTTCCATGATAGCTTCTAATGTAGCATTATCAGCATCTTTGTTAGTTTCTTTAAACTGATCCATCAAATGGAACATGCGGCTAACCGTTTTGATACGGTCTTTACCAACTTGTGAATACGCTGCTTTTAATGCCGTTTCAAATGCCAAACGACCTGCTTTGTGTTTTAAATCCAATCCCATTGTTGTCACCTCTAGTAATAATGATGTGAATAAAGAGTCATCACTAATACCTAGCTGTATAAATCCAAATAAAATAAATAAAATTGATAATATGTATTACCTCTTAATAAATAGGTAATTGCTAGGTTATTAATGCCTCACTAAAGAAATATTAATACTTTGTGATTAGAAATGCAAGGGGTTTTACTTATAATATTTTTATTAATAAAAGACACATGTCTTATTTATTATTCTCCCTCCTCATATTATCTATTCTCCTAAGTAAAAAGTAAGATAGAACCCCTTAAATGCAGTAAAAAAAGCAAGTTCTTAAATCCCCATTTACACCTTTTTTACCTAATACATATAATACTAATAATTTATATTTATTTATGTGATATATTACGCAATTCAAGATTTTATTTTATCCGCTATAAAATGAGCTCTTTTAAATTCCAGTAATTTTATTTGATTTACAAGTAAATGACTTATCTTAAATAGTTAATACTAATCAAACTACGCCTTATTTTTATCACTATTTTAAATCAAATATATGTTGATTATGCACTTGATTGTTGCTATACTAGTACTGTAATTAGATAAAATAATTGATTTCCTAATTATTTTTTATGTAATAGACAGATGTATATAACCGGACGTGAAGTCATCCTATATAGTGCATATCTTTCCTTGAAAGAAGGAATTACTATGGGACTTACAGGTGTATTATTCTGCTTTATCGGCTTTGCATTAGTTGCTATTGGTTCCAATCGTCTATATAAAATCGACGATAAATCCTTAGCCGTTATTATGTTTATTGCCGGTGGTCTTTCACTTATTATGAATATCGTATCTATGGCTTATGGTATCGTTACGCATCAATCGTCCATTTGGTTCTATAACAGTGCCACAGGATTAATGTTTGCTTTCACCTACATCATTATTGGCTGTAATACCGTTTGGCATCTTGATGGCCGACTCTTAGGGCTATATGCACTATGGGTTGCTTGTAATACCATCCCAGCAGGCATCCTTTGTTTCTTCAACTTAGGTGGCGATGCTTTGTTTGGTATCTTCTGGTTTATTTGGGGTTTGTTATGGTTGACTATGTTCATCGAAAACAATCTTCACATAGATTTAGGAAAACCTTGTGCCTGGGCTGCTATCCTCGTTGGTCTTATCACTGTATGGTTACCAGCTTGGTTAATGCTTATGCACGACTGGATGCCGTTCTCGATTCATTTGTTATCCTAATTTACCTCGTTGTAAATGTATATAACCAATCAATAAGTGCATTATATATCAAGTATACTATTCGGTTATATACAACTGTGTATTACATAAAACAAAAAGCCCAATCTCTCTCGGAGCTGATCACCTTCGGTGAAGGCTCCTTGCGAGAAAGAGGGCTTTTTTCAAATTTCTCTTATATTCGGCTTTGTACTTATTTTAACAAAAGATAAGCTCTTTTCTTAAGTTTACTTTTTATCTTATACACTGCTTTACTTGCATTAAAAGGAGCCCCTTAAAGGGGCTCCTTTTTCCATGTTTAGTATTCATTTATACATGGGTATCACCTAAGGCCAAGAGCCTTCTTCAAGTGAGCTATAATCCTTGCTTCCACTGTATACTACCTGAGCTAGGATACAGCCTATCTTGGTACTAAGGGAAGCATAAGGCGTCTATCTTCCGATGAGGAAAAAAGTACTCTCTACAAAAGCCCTAAACTAATGTAAAATTGGTACTCCCCCACGAATTGTGAGTATCCTCATCGAAAATGAATGTATTAATCAGATCTGTCTCAGCACTTCATCGGGCAGCTGATTCTATAAATAGGAGTCTACGAATTCTTTTATCGTTCCTTATCCTTCCTATATATATATAATAATTCTATTTCTTATACTTTTTAGTGATATATGACACAATTCAAGATTTATTTATTAAAATTTATTCATATTTTTCTAATTCAGTAAAAATAAATCATGTTACTTATTCATGCCTTTAGGTACCAACACAAATCGAATAGGTAAATTAGAAGCGCCAGCTGGCATCCAAGTAATGGTTATATCGCTTCCTCCTGCATAGGTACCTAAGAACCAGGCTTCTTTACTCGTTCCATTTCCTATATAAGGTAAATCACCTGTAGGTACTTCATAGATTTTTTCACTCGTTACTATTTTTTGTCCCTCTTGATTGGTCCTTACTGCCTTTACTTTAAAACCACCTGCATAGGCACCACCACGAGGATTTACATACAAATTAAATGGCTCTTGCCCCTGCGTATGTATATGCGTTTGATACATGACACCATAATTACCAAAATCAACGGTCTTTTTATTTTGTTCTAACTCATCAATACCCATTTCAAATGGATCACTTGTGTTATTAGCCAATGCCACATAGGCACTGCCAATATCACTGTTATAAACAGTTTTTACATTAATTTGACGAAGAGCGGCTGGAAATAAGCCTCGCAAAGCATGCTCATCTTCTGGTATTACTGGTAAATCCTGTATAACCTCATCCGCTTTAGCATCTGCGTCAATCATAGCAACTCGTATAGCCAATGGTATCTCCGTCTTAATATAGGCTATACCTGAGGTAAGTGCTTCTGGTGCAATCGCTTCCTGACTTTCATAAATTACTTGCTTATTATACGGAGCTATACTAAACGATTGATTAATAGGAGTATTCGGTTCCAATAATTTTACTGCTAATCCTCGACCTAGCGTAAAATAGGCCGGCGTAGCTGGCACAGTCACCACTTTTTCTAAAAGCCCTGTTTTCACTGTATTTGTTGTATTTTCTCCAAAAATAACTATTTTCTTCAGCCGATTCATACTATTTACATGATAATAATAAACATTTACTAGGCCCTTTGATTCAGTGACAGGCAAATCATTTTGCTGCTTTTTATTTTTTATATCTAGACTATTTCTATCCACCGTCTGCTGAAATGAAATATCTTTACTTGTATTATCCTTCTCTTTTTTATCTGCCTTTTGAAGCTCTTTTTTTACTAATTCATTAATAGCTGTATTGACCGTAGCTCCTCTCAAGGCTTTTTTATTAATGTCAGTTAATACATTCGTATTCTCCGCTACTATGTGCTGTAATGAAGCGGTTCTACCAATTGTACCACCAGCAATCACACCATCCTTAGTTACATACTCAGGACTATCTGAATATATAAGCTGCCGGCTATTATCATCAACGATAGTATAAGGCAATTCAACATACTTTGTTTCATCATAAGCTGGATTGGCTACGGCTTTAAAGGGTGTATCTGGATTTGTCTTAACTAAATAACCTACCTCTTTTTCAAGAGGATTTTCATAATTATCCGCTATATTTTTACTGCCTAAAACGTCAGTTTCACTTTTTACTTGCTTTGATTTTGTAATAAATCCTTTATTAGCTTCTCCTAATCCATCCACTTTACTTTGTTCCAATAAAGGCTGACTTATCCCTTCAGCACCTACGAAAGCATATGAACCAAACACACCTAAAAACACACCGGTTAACAAAGTAACTACTATCTTATTTTTTAATTGTTTTGCCATACTCTTACACCTACACCTATATCTTATAAAAGTTGATTATATAATGAAATTGAACACGTAAAAAATGAGTATACGCATTTACTAACTCTTTAAAGGTTAGTACCACCTGCATATACTCATCATTATCCAACATTAATTAAAGCTAACGCGTAATGTTTTATTCATAGCATAAGCTAATTTACTTAAAGTCTCCATACTTTTATTATCTCCACGTTCAATACGAGCAATAGTCGATTGCGGAACTGATGACAACTTTGAAAAAACACGCACCTTTAAATCTAATATTGACTATGATTTAACAAAGGATCATCCTTAATCCAACGACTCCCTCTTATAGTCTTTGCATTCTGTAAGGTCAGACTATATTGTTTTCGGCCAATATCATATACAGGCGAATAATAATTATTCGGCGCCTGCAATAAACCAGATACCATATCAAAGATTAAATCATTAGTAAAAATATCCATCCTATTAGCACGTAATTCACTTACATACTGAGGATAGGTTTTCTGATAAGCCGTTGACAAATAAATCCAGAAAGGAATCCGAACCATGTCATATTTAAAAGGCCCTGTTGTATGCTTATATTGTAAATCTTCTCCATGGTCTGAAAAATACACCATAGCCTGTAAATCTAAGTTTTGGCGAGCATAGGTATAAATCTCTTGTAACACCGTGTCCGTATATAAAATGGACTGGTCATATTCAGCTGCTGTCTTATCTTCCGCCAATGGGTGAGCTTTTTTAAAGGCATCAGATGTACGTCTTTCATATTCAGCATGACTACCCATAAGATGAATAACAATAAAATTCGTTTGTCCCTTAGGCACAGTCTTTAACTGAGCCAATATATCACCATCTAACACTTTATTAGCATCAATCCACTTAGTTATCGTTGCCTGCTTAGCAATCGTAGTTACGCCAGCATCATACATACCATTCTTTCCCTGTGTAGAAAACCAGTAGGTATGATACCCTGCCTTTTTAGCTAGACTCATAATATCTACACTATGCTACTATGCTCTAAGGCTTCTTTATTGTATTGATTAGCACTAGTTAAAGCCTGCGTAAGGGCCATAACCGTATTAGGATAATTAGAATAAGCCTTTGGAAAGAAAATAAAAGATGATGACTTTTCAATTTGACTCTGCCAAGGCGTAGTCTGGAAAGGATACGATGGTGTAAAAGCCGACATATGGTCTCTAGCTGCACTTTCACCGACAACAACGATAACTGTTCCTGGTAAAGTCTGAGCCAACGTTTCTTTTGATGTAATATGAATCGTCGCTGCATTAACAGGTATGGTTTTATTAATCCGTTCAAAAACCTGCATTTGCCCATTCGCTTCGATAAAGCACATATAATACTCATGAACAGGAAAGAATTTTATAAACTTACCCCTTAGTATAAGTATCATAGCGATAAAAAGAAAAATGGCTAAAACCCGTTTAACCGTCACTTTCTTAGGACTAGCCACTGCGCCTTCTTTCCTTCTTAATCTTTTCTCACCTATTAAGGAATCATTAGTATCAGTACATGCGGCCTCAATATAATTAGTCTTACTCTCTCTGCCTAGATAAGTTTTCGGATAGACCCAAGCCACTAGCCAGCTAAGAGCAGCGAAAAAGATAATAGCTAGAGCTAAACCTAACAACATAAGAGGCGTAAACATAGACTTCATATAACCAGCCGCTTCTTCCAGTGTCGTTAAGGCGATAGACAAGAAAGCCACTTCGGAAAACACATCATGATATATCATCACATAAACAGCATAGCTAGCTGACGTGACCATATAAATAAAAGAAACAAGCGATAAAAAGACCTTAGATAAGCGTATAAGCCAAGATGACAAGGACCAACAAGAATTAAGAATCTTTAAGCTATAAGTAAAGAGCGCCAAATAAACCGCCAATTTATAGTAGGTCGTATACAGTTCAGCCGTTTGACTGTTACCGAGTAAGGCTACATATACATAGGTATAAAAAGCCAGCCCTACCACGCCAGGTATAAAACCTGACCATAAACGCCAAGACCGCCAAGTAATCGGCTCTATATAAGTCAACAAATAGACAATTAAAAAACAGCCAAGCATAGCCCGCACCATATCAGTGATAAAATGCCCAGGCAACCAAGCCAAACTAAGACTAACAAACCAAACGATATATAATAAAAGAGTGACAAGAAAACTAGAAATTAACCGTCTCTTCCAGTCATCTGTAAAGACTCGTTTTACAACATACAAAAAGCTATGAAAGAATTCTTTATTAAACCACTGCTTATTAAACTTACTAAAATAAGTTAACCAGCGACTACCTGTCCGCTGTCAAGATTATACTCCTTTTCCTAATTTAATCGAATCCATATATATTCTTACTAACTAACTGATTTCTACCTAATATTTTAAACCAAATGACTACCTCATCCTAAGGTAGTCATTTGCACCAATACAAGTCTTTTACATACTTATACAAAGATTATAAGTTATATACCTATAACTTACATATCTCCTGCGTCACCAGATAATTCCGTATCCATAACACCTGGTGTCGAACTTGGCACCTTAGGGTCACGCGTAACTAAAACCTTATCGATACGTACATTATCCATATCTATGACTTCAAAGGTATAGGCATCCCATAAGCATTTTTCTGTTTCATGAGGAATATGTCCAAACCGATACATAAGGAAACCAGCTAAGGTTTTATACAAATCGTCATCTTCGCCAGGCATAGCCTTATCAATTTCAAAATACTCTTTAAATTCATCAATGCCTAACATGCCATCAACTAACCAAGAGTGGGCCGACCGTTTAACAATACGTCGTTCTTCCTCTTTTAACTCTTCTTCCCCTGATGGTAATAAACCAACAATTTCTTCCATAATATCCCGCAAGGTGACAAGGCCACTAAAACCGCCATACTCATCAAGAACAACTGTTTCATGAACCCCTTCTGAACGGAACAAGGATAACACCTTCATTAAAGAAATCGACTCAGGCACCATTAATGGCTGCTTAATGCAGTGCCTTACCAAGGTTCTAAAAGGCAACTTCCCCTTTGTTTTTACTTGCTCTGCAAAAACATCGGCTATCGTTACAAGGCCTAGTAAATCATCCAAAGAATCTTCAGCGACCGGTACCCGATAATGCTGAGAATGACAAAGCACTTCTTCTATTTCACTATCATCACCATTTAAATCAATCCACGTTAACTGTGTACGCGGCGTCATCACATCTTCGGCACTTAAGTCACCAAGGCGGAAAATGTTATCAACTAACTTAGGCTCTTCCTCTGTATAGGCACCTAACTCCACGCCCTGCGTTAGCATCTTATTAATCTCTGACTCTGTAACCGGTTCTTCTGCCTTTTCACGCACCCCTAACAAATGAATCAAGACATTCGTAGATAAGCTTAAAAGCTTAATAACAGGGCTAGCAATAACAGAAAAGTAATACATAGGCACAGAAATAGCTGTCGCTATCTTTTCCGGTGCATTATAAGCCAATCGCTTAGGTACTAACTCCCCAATAACTAGAGATAAGTAGGTAATAAAGGCAACGATAATAATCGGACTAATAACATCCGCATAAGGCGCCAACCAAGGTACATTTGCCTTTAAAAAGCGGTCTAAAGGCATAGAAAAGGTCGCCCCTGAATATAGACCGGTAACGATACTAATTAAAGTAATCCCAATCTGAATAATAGAAAACATCCGACTAGGATCCTCAGCCAACTCCATAGCCTTTTTGGCACCCTTATCGCCGTTCTCTGCCCGTTCCTCTAATAAGCCCTTACGAGCATTAACAATGGCAATCTCCGTCATAGAAAAAACGCCATTTAATATAATCAATACTAAGATAATAATAAACTGTATCCAAAGATCTCCGTCCACGGACTAATCACACTCCTTTTACTCGTAAGTATACCATATCTCCCCCTTTCCTCCCATATCTATAACAGATAAAACGAAAGCCTTAAAACTTCTAATTACACCTTACAATACGTCCCTCTTTTCTCTCTAACTATATAATGCTAATCCTCTATCTATATAAAAAAACGTCTACCCTTAAGCACCTAAATAGCCTCTCTATTCTCCTTCTCACACTTATAGCACAAGATGAATGAGCAATGTACACAAAACCTATCGCTATAAATAAAGAAGTGTCAACCCTCTAGCACCTAAATCACATCATCCTTTTCTCTCCCATCCCTATAGCATAATGTGAATGAGCAATTCACCCAAAACTTATATCTATAAGTAAAGAAGCGTCAACCATTCCTGTAGGCGACCTGACGTAGGCCTGAGCCCTAAGGAATGCGTTGACGCTTCCATACCTAGCACGTTGTGCTCATTCACACTATGCTATACCCTTATTTCATTTTTACCGCTTCATCAAATTGTTCAGCTGTCATCAACTTCTGTTCCAAAATAATTTCTTTAATGGAGCAATCCTTATCATAGGCTTCATGAACAACTTGGGAAGCCTTATCATAACCAATGTAAGGAGTCAAAGCCGTAGCTACCATCAAGGACTGTTCAACGAAGAATTTTAATTTTTTAGGAATAAATTCAATGCCATCTACACAGTTCTTAGTGAAGGAATCCATAACATCACCTAACAAGCGACAAGCTTCAACGAAGTTGTAAATCATAATTGGCATATATACATTCAACTGGAAGTTACCACTGCCTGTACAGAAAGTTAAAGTCGTATTAATACCAAAGACCTGCATACAAACCATAGTCATAGCTTCGCACTGTGTTGGGTTAACCTTACCTGGCATAATAGAAGAACCTGGTTCATTAGCTGGAATCTTCCATTCACCATAACCACAACGAGGACCAGATGCTAAGAAACGTACATCATTAGCAATCTTGAACAAAGTCGTTGCTAAGGTATTCAAAGAACTAAAAGCCATCATGAAATTATCTTTTAAAGATAAACCATGGAACTTGTTATTTTTAACACGAAATGGAATGCCCGTAACTTCTGGCAATACCTTTTCCATTGTATCTAAATACCCATCTGGTGTATTTAAACCCGTACCAACAGCTGTACCACCTAAGGCTACATCAAGTAAGTACTGGGAATTATTTTCAATCATCTTTTTAGCTCGTTTTAAACCAGCTACAAAAGCACTGACTTCTTGGTCAACCTTAATGAAAGTCGCATCTTGTAAATGCGTACGTCCAACCTTCTGCAAGCCTTCGCCCTTCTTTTGTACTTTTTCAAAGGAAGCAATCAAACGGTCAAGAGCCGGTAATACACGATTGTGGATTTCACGATAGCCACAAATATGCATAGCTGTTGGGAAGGTATCATTAGTACTCTGTGACCGGTTAACATCATCATTTGGATGTAATGGCAAATCCGGATTAATCTGTTTAGCCCGATGGGCGATAACTTCATTCACATTCATATTTGTCTGTGTACCAGAACCTGTCTGGAATACACAAAGAGGAAATTCTGCATCCCACTTACCAGCTTCAATTTCATCAACAATCTTACTGATTAAATCAGCCTTTTCCTGAGAAATAACACCACACTTAGCATTTGTAATAGCACAAGCCTTCTTAACCAAAGCCAAAGCCTTTACCTGTTCAAGAGGCATCTTATGCGTACCAATCTTAAAATTATTAAAAGACCGCTGCGTCTGTGGACCATAAATACGACTAGCATCAACTTCTACAGGACCTAAGGAATCATATTCAGTTCTTGTTTCCATGAGAAAGACCTCCCAATAACAACTACCTATTCACTAATAGAGAATATTATCATATAAGAGATGATACCTATATTAGAAAGTATCACCACCTACTTTCTAACCATCTCTCTTACTTACAGGTTTATTATAGCTAATTATTTTTAAATGTAAATAGTTTTCAATAATTAAATTACGATTTTATTGAAATTTATTATTATTTTATAAATATTTTATACTAATTATAAATCAAGATGCAGGACTTTTCTTAAAAACAAATGAACACTAGTCTTCGATAAAATACATTTTTATCGAAGACTAGTGTTCAAAAGCAAATTATATACGATTCTAAAACAGGAAGCACTTTTATATTTCTTGCTGATTAACGTCAAAAAATATCTTCCATCTCTTTATAACGCATCGTGTTTCTCAAGGTAACTTGTGAAATACAACGAAGAACAGAATTATTAAATCTACGTTCTTACAGTCTTAGCACTAAATCACAAAGCGCTCTGTTCTTCTCGCAGAGAGCCTTCACCGAAGGGAACCAGCTCTCGAGAGAAGATACAGAGTGCTTCCATACTCTGGTTTATCCAAATTTTATCTAATTATTCCAAGATATTCTTAATATCCCTCACAATCAATTCTGGCGATAAATGATAGCGCTGAACTAATTCTTCATAAGGCACACGGTCCGTATTTTCACGACGCTGTCCAATAGCCAATGTCTTCATAGCACTTGGTCCATAGAAACGAGCCACCTTTTCACCAAAACCACCATCTAAGATACCATCTTCCAAGGTAACAACCAGCTGATGATTCTTAGCCAAAGCCTGTAAGATCTTTTCATCAATACCAGAGGAGAAACGTGGATTAATAAGCGTAGCCTTAATACCTAACTTCTTAGCTAACTCATCTTTTACCTGCACAGCTAAATCATAGAAATTACCAAGACCTAGTACAGCAACCTGATTACCTTTTTCTATAATCTGATAAGACAAATCACCATCAAAAGTAGCACCTGTATTTATTTCACGAACTACAGGACCTGTACGAATAACAACAGGTTGTTTAGTCTGTTTAATAGACCATTTGAACATATCCATAAATTCATCTTTAGAAGCTGGCGATAAGACCAATAGATTTGGAATGCTACCCATCATAGCCATATCAAAAGCACCAGAATGCGTTACGTCAGCATCAGAAATACCACCATTTAAGGATGCCGAAATAATCGTTGCTGGATTACTATTGATACATAAGTCTTGAATCAACTGGTCATAAGTCCGCTGTAAAAAGGTACCAATATCAAAAATAACTGGTTTAGCACCACCCTTAGCCAGACCAGCAGCCATAGCCACAGCCTGTTCTTCTGCAATACCTGGATCCCAATACTGTTTTCCTGCCTTATCACGATTTTCCTTAGTCCAACCAAGACCACCTGGTACGGCTGGGCAAATAGCAATTAAAGATGGGTCATGCTTCATTTCTTCTAACATATAATTAGCCGCCATCTGTTCATAGCTTTCACCCCAAGTTGATGTATCAACGGAGTCAGGCAAAATCCAATGATAAGCTTCTTTATTTATTTCTGCTGCTTTATCGCCCTTACCCTTTTGCGTAACCACATGTAAAACAATAGGATGATCAATATCCTTAATATCTTCTAAGGCCTTAATCATAGCTTCTACATCATTGCCATCAGCAACAAAACGATAATCAAGTCCCATGGCTCTAAAGAAATTATCTTCAGCCTGACCATTAGTTTCACGCAATTCTTTAAACTTGAGATACATACCACCATGATTTTCAGCAATGGATTGATCATTATCGTTAAAAATAACAATAAAATTCGTACCTAATTCGGCCGCATTATTTAAACCTTCAAAGGCTTCACCACCAGACATAGACCCATCACCAATAATAGCAATAACATTTCCTTTTTGCCCCTGTAAATCACGAGCTTTAGCAAGACCTGTGGCTAGGCTAATAGACGTTGATGTGTGACCTACAGTAAAGAAATCGTGTTCACTTTCATCTGGATTAGTATAACCAGTATATTTCTTACTGCCTTCTTCTGTTAAGAACTTATCTTTACGCCCTGTAATCATCTTATGCGGATAGCACTGATGAGATACGTCAAAGATAAACTTATCACTTGGCGAATTAAATACATAATGAAGAGCAATAGTCGTTTCTACAATCCCTAAATCTGGACCATAATGACCACCATGAGTATGTACACCTTTAATAATGGCATCACGCATGTCCTGCGCTAATTCTTTTAATTTACTAACTGACATCTTTTTTATATCAGCAGGACTATTTACCTTTTGTAATTGTTTCATTCTTACGTCTCCTTTACTTCTTAGATGACAGTACATAGACAAAAACTCTCTTTTTCTATCTCTACAAGTATTCATAAATAAACTAAATGCTTATAAAATCTATGTTTATCAAATATTCTCTTAGCTATTGCCTTTACTGTCTGTCTATGCTACGATTTATACAATAATACCTAAAGCTAACTTTAGGTCAACCTTTATTATTTATCTTTTTATAAAAGTTATATAAACGAGTATAAAGCATAGGAGCTCTATTATGTCACAACCAACTTATACTATCGGTCAAATCGCTGATAAATTTAACTTATCAATCTCTACCCTTCGCTACTATGACAAAGAAGGCCTCTTTCCTAATATGAAACGTCAATCAGGCATTCGTCGCTTTAGTAAAAACGAAATAGAAACCCTTCGCCTTATCGAATGCCTAAAAGCCTCCGGCCTTGAAATTAAAGACATTAAACAATTTATTGATTGGACATTAAAAGGACCATCGACCTACGAACAAAGAAAACAGCTCTTCGAAACAAGGAAAAAAATCATTGAAAAAGAAATGGAGCGTCTGCAAAAAATTCACAATGTACTGGAATTTAAATGCTGGTACTATGATACAGCCATCAAAGACGGTAACGAAGACCGCCTTCAACAAATGCTTCCCGACGGATTACCGATAACCATACAAGAACTGTATAACAAAGGCCATAAATAAATATAATCTTAATCTCATCTAGTAATTATCTAGTAATAAAAAGGAGAAATACTTCTCTCGCGAGCTGATACTTCATAAAGCTCTTTAACGAGAAGTATTTCTCCTTTTTTCATTTTAGCTCTAAATCAAGAAGCGTCTACTATTCCTGTAGGCGACCTGACGCAAGACTGAGCCTTAAGGAATACGTTGACGCTTCCGTATATTAGAATTATTCAAAATCTCTTTCTAAATTCACTTCTTTTAAAGGCACCATCTTTGTATGATATTTATACTTATATCCAAAGAATGCAGCCAAAAAGACCGGTATCCCAATATAGGCAACAATCACATCATACCAATCAATACTATCCCCCATAAAGGCCGAATAGTTCTGCCCACAAATAATAATAATACACATAATCATAGCCAAAATAGGACCTAATGGAAACAAAGAAGCCCTATAAGGCAAGACCTTTTTAATATCTTTTCCTTGTGCCTTCATAGCTCGGCGGAAACGATAATGCGATACGGCAATACCAAACCAAGCAATAAAACCACTCATACCACTAATATTGACAATCCATGTATAGGCAGCACCATTACCAATAAAAGAAGTTGAAAAAGCAAATAAGCCAATAGCCGCTGTTAAAAACAAGGCAGGAACCGGTACACCTCGTTTATTAACCTTACCAAATACCTTTGGTGCATGTCCATTTTGTGCGAGTGCATATAACATTCGTGTAGACGAATATAAACCAGAATTACCAGCTGATAAAACAGCTGTTAAGATAACTGCATTAATAAAACTAGCTGCCATAGCAAAACCAAAACGGTCAAAGACTAAGGTAAAAGGACTAATCGATACATTTTCTACACTGGAATTTAACAAATTAGGACTGTTATAAGGAATCAAAAAGCCAATAACAATGAATGAACCAATATAGAACAAAAGAATCCGCCAAAAAATAGAATGAATCGCCTTTGGAATATTCTTTTCTGGATTTTCCGATTCACCAGCGGCTATACCAATTAATTCCGTTCCTTGAAAGGAAAATCCGGCAATCATGAAGATAGCTAAAATAGATCCAAATCCGCCAGGGAAGGGTGCATCTCCTACTGTCCAATTGGTTACACCTGGCGAATCACCGCCCACGCCAATAATGAGTAAGGTACCAAAGAATAAGAAAACAAAAACGGTCACCACCTTAACCAGTGAAAACACATATTCACTTTCACCAAAAGACCTAGCAGATAAATAATTAAGTAAAAATAAGGCGGCTAAAAATAAAGCTGACCAATAAATGGAAGGCACATTAGGAAACCAATACTGCATAATAAGGGCACCTGCGATGAGCTCAGCAGCAATAGTTATGGCCCAGTTAAACCAATAATTCCAACCTAAAGCGAAGCCAAAAGCGGGATCAACAAACCGCGTCGCATACGTCCCAAAAGAACCAGGTACGGGAAGATAAGTAGCCATTTCACATAAACTGGTCATTAAAAAGAAAACCATAATCCCAATTAAGGCGTAAGCAACTAAGGCTCCACCAGGACCTGCCGTGCTGACTACTTCACCGCCAGCAACGAATAGGCCTGTACCAATAGCGCCCCCTAAGGCAATCATACTCATATGTCTTGACTTTAGACTCCGTTTCAAATGACGTCCATGTTCTTGTCTCTCTGCCATATAACCACCCCTGTCCTATAAATCAAGATTACGCACTAACTTTGCGTTATCTTCAATAAACTTACGGCGTGGTTCGACCTTATCACCCATTAAGACAGTAAATAATTTATCGGCTTGGTAACTTTCTTCAAGGCTTACTTGTAAGAGGGTACGATTTTCTGGATTCATCGTTGTTTCCCACAACTGTTCCGGATTCATTTCTCCTAAACCTTTATAGCGCTGAATGGTAATATTTTCACGGCCCACTTCATCTAATTTAGCCGTCATTTCTTCATCACTATACACATACCAATGATTTTTACCCTTTTTGATTTGATACAAAGGTGGCTGCGCAATATAGACACGGCCATCTTCCAATAATGGCTTCATATAGCGATAGAAGAAAGTTAACAATAAGGTACGAATATGAGCTCCATCGACATCGGCATCTGTCATGATAATAATCTTATGATACCGACTCTTGGATAAATCAAATTCTTCTCCAATACCTGTGCCAAAAGCTGTAATCATGGACCGAATTTCGTTATTAGCTAAAATCTTATCTAAACGAGCCTTCTCTACATTTAAAATCTTACCGCGCAAAGGCAAAATAGCCTGATAGCGACGATCTCGACCCTGCTTAGCACTACCACCAGCCGAGTCCCCTTCAACAAGATAGATTTCTGTCATTTCCGGATCACGTTCCGAGCAGTCAGCCAATTTACCTGGCAAGGAACTTACTTCTAAGGCATTTTTACGACGTGTTAACTCACGAGCTTTACGAGCGGCTTCCCGCGCCCGATTAGCTGTCGTTGCTTTTTCAATAATCTTCTTAGCATCAGCTGGATGTTCTTCTAAGTAATTTCTCAAGCCTTCACTCACAACAACATCGGTAATCCCTTTAACTTCACTATTACCAAGTTTTGTCTTTGTCTGTCCTTCAAACTGTGGGTTCAAAACTTTAACACTAATAACAGCTGTCAATCCTTCTCGTACGTCTTCCCCTGATAGATTAGCTTCATTTTCCTTAATTAGATTATTTTTACGACCATAATCATTAAGGGTACGCGTTAAGGCACTACGGAAGCCACTAACATGAGTACCACCTTCTACGGTATTAATATTATTAACAAAGGAGAGTAGGTTTTCACTATAGCTATCGTTATACTGCAAAGCCACATCAACGACTACATCATCTTTAGTTTTTTCAATATTTACAATCTCACTAACAGGTTCTTTGCCTTCATTCATATACTTAATGAAAGAAACTAAGCCCCCTTCATAATGATAGCTTTCCTGCCGTTCTTCGTCCCCACGTTTATCCGTTAAAGTAATACGAAGCCCCTTATTTAAGAAAGCCAATTCCTGTAACCGTGTTTTTAATACATTAAAATCAAAAACAATAGTTTCAAAAATAGTTGCATCTGGTTTAAAACGAACCTGTGTCCCTGTATCAGTGCAAGTACCAATTACTTTTAAATCTGATGTTTTAATACCACGTTCAAACTTAATTTCATGAATTTTACCATCTTGATGAACGTCAACAACCATCCAATCACTTAAGGCGTTAACAACGGAACTACCAACACCATGAAGACCGCCAGATACCTTGTATCCGCCACCGCCGAATTTACCACCAGCATGCAGTTTAGTTAATACAAGTTCTACCGCCGGAATACCCGTTTCATGCATACCACAAGGAATCCCTCGACCATTATCACAAACAGTAATACTATTGTCTTCATTAATGGTAACCTCAATATGGGATGCATAACCAGCCAAGGCTTCGTCCACACTATTATCTACAATTTCGTAAACTAAATGATGTAACCCCCTAGCTGATGTACTGCCTATATACATGCCTGGACGCATGCGGACAGCTTCCAATCCTTCTAATACTTGTATATCTCCGGCATCATAATGTTGCTGTTCTGCCATTCCATTTCCTCCCCTGTAGTTAAGGAATACAACCTATACATTCACTCCATCTGAATGACTATACAAGATTATATCTATAAGTAACTACAATTTATTTTCATACATTATATAAACTAACTGATGACTCATATCTATTTATTATACTAATATTTCTTTTAATTATTCAAGTTTTCCTTATCTTGCAATAAGACGTCCCCTTTAGGAACGGGTAATTTCTCATCAGGTAAGCGATATTTATTTATCAAATTCACAACAAAGCGTTCCGTTAATTTTTGTCCATTCTTACCCGTTATTAACATAGCGACCCGTATCATATCATTTTTGTTCATAGACCCACTATGAATACGACTAATATAAAAATAAATTAACTCCCTCTTAGCCGTACTATACTCATCTAAGCTACAGTTAGACATAAAATTTCGTATATCATTCAATTGCCAATAAGGACGCCGCTTTAACATTTCTTTTAATTTTATAATCCGTCGCCGTTTATCTTTATTTATACAGGCACTACAAATAATTGGCCCATTTAGCTTAGGCGGCTCCATCCATTGCCCACACTGTTGGCAGCGTATATAATGGTGTGAAACTAGCTGCTTTTCTTTTTGCAGCTGATGAACACGTGTCCGATAAAGTCTTTGCCGTAAATCGTCATCAGTAATACAAACTAAAGAGGTAATAATTGCCCTTTCTTCGGCTTCAGTTAAAGGATATTTTTCCCGCTCAACTAACCGATAACTTGGCTCCTTAGCTTGTAATCTATCAAGCAAACCTTCTACCTGCTGCGGCTTCTCTTCTTTTATAAGGCTCTGCCTATACATACGAACACGAATATCCTTAATAAGCTCTTGCCCATAGAAATCATTAATCCGTTTTAGAATCTGCCGCTTCTGCATTTGTAATTGCTGCATCCAAGCCGATGTATAAGCATAGACCATAATAAGTGGCGGTTCGATAGAGACTAATTTTGTATTTTTTGCCACTAAGATACCCACAACATCTTTCCAATGCATAAATAAACGCATAATAGACAATTGCCGTAACTGACCACTTCTTTGTAAATGCTCTACTAAACATGATTCTATGGATGAAAATTCTCTCTTATCCATGCTTACTTTCTCCACAATATATACATTGCGCATCCCCTATTTGGGCTGTTTCTTGCAAGTCTGTTGTTGTAATAAAGGTCTGTATATGCTGCTTATGAACAAACCCTAATAAATTCTGCCGACGCTCCTTATCTAATTCGCTTAATACATCATCTAAAAGCAAGACAGGATATTCACCAACTTCTGACTTAATAAATTCTAATTCACTAAGTTTAACCGATAAAATAGCCGTCCGCTGCTGCCCCTGCGATCCATATTTCCTTAAATCCAAAGGACCGGAGTAAAAACGCAAATCATCTCTATGAGGACCTACCGACGTAGTGAGTCGCATTCTATCGATAGGTAACGCCTTAGAAAGAGCCTCTCTAAAAGCCTCTTTCTGATACATATAGCCATCTTGACTATATGGCTGCTCATAGGTAAGAGATAAGTCTTCCCGACCATCTGTTAGCCGACGATTCATCAAATCGATAAGTAAGTTTAATTTTTTCAGACTTTCTAATCGTTTGCTCACTAAAAAACTAGCTAAATCAGCTAATTGTATATCCCATTCATCTAAAGGAAGATTCTGTCGCCCCTTATATTCTTTTAGTATACGATTACGTTGCTGCAAGGCCCTATAGTAAAGACTTAACTGCTGATAATAAAGAGGGCTTGTCTGAGCTATTTCCATATCTAAAAAACGCCGTCGTAAGGAAGGACTCCCCTTAATTAAAAGCAAATCTTCTGGAGAAAAAATAACCGTATTTAAAGTACCAATTAATTCTTTCTGAGAGACTTTATCACTATTTAAACGTATATCTTTTTTACCCTTACGTGCTAAGACAATATTGATTTTTTGAGGAATGTCTTTCTTTTCAAAATCAACAATAATACCAGCCTTATCTGCATCAAATTGAATTAAATCAACTGTATCATTTGTACGATGACTCTTACCCAGTGTACCTACATGTAAGGCCTCTAAGAGATTTGTCTTTCCGCTTCCATTAGGACCATATAAGACAATACAATCTTTATCAAACTGCCACGACTGCTCCTTATAATTTCGATAATGCAGTAGTGTGAGCGCGTTAATACGCACTTAAACCTCCTGTGCTTTAACAAGAATAGCTATTTGATCATTAACAACAACAACTTGTCCTGGACGTATTTTTTTACGCTTTTCTCTACAAATCTGATTATCCACTTGAATAGCTTCCTCATCTAATAAGGGACGAATCTGCCCACCAGTTTGAATAACATTAGCTAATTTTAATAACTGATCTAATTGAATATAATCTGTATGAATCTGTACTTGTTCTTCTTGCATATAATCACCTTCTAATTGGTACGAACTGGCGTTACTACATAAGTATAATTTGATGAATCATCTTGACGAATCACAACGGGCCCATTTTGCTTTAAATATAAGTGTATACGATCACCTGTACTATGACGAAGAATATCACTAATATAACGGCCATTAAAGGAAATAGTAAAAGGTGTGCCCTTTAATTCACACATGAGTACTTCTTTTGCCATACCAATTTCTGCATTCTGACTGGATAAGGTAACTTCTGTTTCATTCCAATCATAACGAATAACATTATAACTAATATCCTTAGCTAATAAGGACACACGGTCAACAGCCCCTTTAAAATCATGAATATTCAAAATAGCACTGCTATCAAATTGAGAAGGAATAACCTTTTCATAATCAGGATACGACCCATCAATTAAGCGCGAAATCATATAAATACTACCAAATTCAAAAACAACTTGTGACCGATTCCATACCATTTTGACGGCTGTTGGATTATCACTAGGCAATAAACGATACACTTCACTTAAGGTCTTTGTTGGTATAACAATCCGCATAGGTGTTTGAATGGCTTCTTCTAAAGGAAAGGATTTAACAGCCATGCGGTGTGTATCAGTAGCTACCATTGTTAACATATTATTTTTACTTTCTAATAAAGCTCCTGAAAAAATAGGGCGATCATCTTCTGTAGCTGCTGCATAGTTAGTCAAATTAATTAACTCTTTTAATTGATCCCCATCAATAGTAATGGCATTTTCCTCATGAATCTGTTCTACTTGAACAAAATCTTCAATGCGAAGAGTTAATAGATTAAATACAGAAGCCCCTGATTGAATCGTTAATTTATTGCTGTCTTCTGGTTTCGTTAACGTTATGGTTTCACCAGGCATTTTACGAATTAATTCTTGAAAGTATTTTGATGCCACAACAAGAGTACCTTCTTCTTCAATCGTTGCATCCACCGTTAATTTAATGCCCAATTCAAAATTATTACCTTGCATTTTAATTTGATTATTTTTTGTTGTTATATAAAAAGCACCTGGTGTATTTGAATTGACTTTATTTTGTACTACTTTTTGTAAAACATTAATGGCATATTGTAAGTTTTCCTTGTTAAATGTTAATTTCATAAGAATCTCCTGTATAAACTACTTAGACGTAAATAATTGTGATTGTATTAATTAGTAGACGTAGTAGTAGGCTGGGTGTATAAGTGCATAAGTGGAAAAAGATTAGATAATAGCTAGTTATTCACATGTTAATAATTAGGTGATTCGTTCGTTAAAGTTATCCACATATTCACGAAATTTGATTTTTTTGTGGATAAACTAAGACTTATCCACTACTTATCCACAGATTATACCCAGTTTTAAACACTTTCCTTAATTTGATTAATAATTTCGGTTAACAAACGATGAGTCTCACTTGTTGGGTCATTATATTCACGGCTAATCTTTTCATAAGCATGAAGAGACGTTGTGTGATCTTTTTTACCAAAGGCTTTTGCTATGTCTGGATAACTTTCATTGACGAGTTCACGACAGAGGTACATAGCTAGTTGTCTAGGAAAGGCATACTGTTTGTTACGTTTTTGGCTGAGGAGCATTTCTTTTTTTATTTTAAAATAATCAGAAATAAACTCTTGTATATAGCTAATAGATAAGACAGGCCGATTATCATCGACGATAACATCAGATAAGGCCTTGCGGGCAAATTCAATGTCGATGCTGTCTAGACGATTTTCGAGGTCGGCGCTAGTAAGAAGCTGATTGGCACCGCCTTTTAGTTCACGAATGCTTCGCTTATTGTAGAGGCTGGCCATATAAGTAATGACTTCACGGGCTACATGTAAATTGTGAAAAATCTCTTTTTGAGAGTCAATATAAGATAATAAGATAGCTTCCAAGGTTTCCTGACCTGGTGGATCAATATGTGTAACAAGACCAGATTTAAACCGCGTACGAAGGCGGTCTTCAATTTGCTCAAAGTTATCAGGGATGGTATCACTAGTTAGGACAATCTGCTTATTATCACTAATTAAATCATTAAAATTATGGAAAAATTCCCGTTGAGTTGTGCTGTAGCGCTTGTCTGTAATGAATTGAATATCATCAATCATTAGAACATCTACACTGCGAAAAATATTTCGGAAGGCTTCGCCTTTATTTGAACGGATATAAGAAATAAAGACATTTAAGAAATTTTCACTTGTAATACACATAACCTTCATGGTTGGGTGTAATTGGAGAATACGATTGCCTATAGCGTGCATTAAGTGGGTTTTACCAAGTCCTGATTCACCATAAATAAATAAAGGATTATAGGTAGCAATGCCACCTGGATTATCGGCGACTCGTTCAGCTGCATTATAAGCAATGCGGTTGGAATAATCATGGATAAAAGTTTCAAAAGTATAATTATGATTTAACTTAGATTCTTTGATAGACTCTATCGGTTCTTGGAGATGGATGGCTGTGCTGTTAGTAGGTTCAGATGGACTAGGAGCTGTAGGGGTCGATTCTGAAAAGAGGGAATCTTCTTCAGGTAAGTTGGCATTGGTTAGTACATTGGGCTTCTTGTCTGTCATAACATAGACATCATCTGTATAGATAGGCCTATGTAAATGCTCTGGTAAGGGTTCAGCTGTAGCTGTCTTACCGGGTGACAGTGGCTCCGTTTCATTGACTATTTGTGTTTCTGTCGTTGTTGATGGATAGATAAGAGGCGTTGGTGGATCGTTTACAGGTGCTTGTTGGTCTTGACTTGAAGATGACGGTGTGCTTGTATCAGCTGGTGACGCTGCCTCCATGGAGTTAAAAGTAACACGAACAGGACCTACATGCATTTGATTAGAAATCGTGCTCACTGCATGGGTAAAGGCATTGGATATAATCGTGTTGTTTTCTATGGAGCTGCGAAGGTAGGGATCCATAACCATTAAGGTTAATACATTCGATTCTAAGTCGACAGGAAAAATATTTGGTATAATTTTATTATAAATAACCGGCGGTAATTTTGTTTTTAATTCGCTTTGTACACGGTCCCAAAATTCAAAAACGGGAATCGATTCCATGATTAGTCCTTTCTGTGAAAACGAATGTGATAAAAAATAAAAAAGTGAATAAGTGGATAGAAAATAGAGAATAACCTGTGGATAACTCTTAAAAAGAGAAAAAGAAAAAGGCTACAATAACAAGTAATAACTAAGGTTAAGTGGTTGTTTATAACTCTGTGTATAAGTCTGTATATAGAGTGGATTACTTGTTTATAACCTGTACATAACTATAAAGTTGTCTTTCTTGGTTATGCCTATTTTGTCTTTTATAAAAGTATATGTATATTGCTTATATTGTATCATTGATACTAGTCTTTGACTAGACGAGCAGATGGGGCAAACTAAGAGAAATAGGCTTTTTCATTGACAGACTTTTATCTTATACATATAATTATACTGTTATGGTATACGTGAAAGAATCGAATGCTATTGAAGGAGGTGTTCCAGCATGAAACGTACTTATCAACCAAACACACTTTGGAGAAAACGTACGCACGGTTTCCGTGAACGTATGAAAACGATTGGTGGTCGTCTTGTTTTAAAACGTAGACGCGCTAAAGGCAGAAAGAAATTATCTGCATAATATAATAGCTGTTAGGCAGGAGAAAAACTTGGCGCTGCTGCCAAGTTTTTCTATTCTCTGGGATGGGATATGGAATGTATAGCTTAGATAAAGCGAGAAGAATTTGTAAAAATAAAGAATATCGCCTTGTTTATAAGCATGGTTCCTATGTTGTCGGGCGTATGGTTGTCGTGTATCACATGCCCGTTGCAAAACAGCCACATCGGATTGGTTTTGTAACAGGTAAAAAGGTAGGCGGCGCTGTTGTGCGTAATCGAGCACGACGGTTGATGAAAGAAGTCTATCGTCTGCATCAACATGAAATACGTGAAGGTCATCATATTGTTATTGTAGGCCGAGCTAAGTTATCTGGTGCTACCTATAAAGAAGCTGAAAAAGAAATTTTATACGTATTAAAACGTAGTAAATTATTAAAATGAGAGGCATATGATGAAATGGGCAGGAAAGATAATACATATATTAGCTAAGGTATTAACTTGGCTTCTTATTTTTCTTGTACAAGTGTATCGCTATGGTATTTCCCCATTAAAGCCAAGAACGTGCCGATTTTATCCGACTTGTTCAACCTATATGTTAGAAGCCTTGCGTAAATATGGTCCTGTGAAGGGCAGCTATTTAGGCATTAAAAGGATACTGAAATGCCATCCTTTTCATAAGGGAGGTTACGATCCACTGCCTTAATGGCACAACTATGGAAATGCCCGAGCATTTATATGGATGAAATATAGACCATAACGTATATAAATGCGTCAGACCGCGCAAAGTATAAGGAGAAACCATTGGAAATTTGGAACTATTTTGTTCAATTCATGGCACAGTTGTTAACGTATTGCTTTGATTTTACGCAGACGTTAGGATTCCCAAGTTATGGAATCGCCATTATTATTTTGACGATTATAATTAAGGCTGTTTTATCACCTTTAACTGTTAAGCAGATAAAATCTATGCGCGGTATGCAGAAATTGCAGCCTCGTATGAAAGAATTACAAGAAAAATATAAAAAAGACCCTAAGAAATTACAAATGGAAATGGGTAAGCTATATAAAGAAATGGGTGTAAATCCTTTATCTGGCTGCTTGCCACTTATCGTACAGATGCCATTTTTAATAGCTATGTTCTATGCCTTGCGTGATTATGCTTATAATCCAGCTTATGAACATTTCTTATGGTTACCAAGTTTAAGTGCGACTGACCCATGGTATATATTGCCTATCTTAAGTGCTATTTCTACTTATTTTATGAGTAAGCAAACAGCAGTTGATGGCGGTATGGGTGGTCAGCAAAAGATTATGCAAATTTTTATGCCTTTATTTATAGGTTATATTAGTTTGCAATTCCCAAGTGGCCTAGTTATTTACTGGGTTGTATCTAACTTATTCCAATTAGTTCAGCAGTCTTTTATTTATCGTCATATGGATAAAGAGGAGGCATAAGATGGGATATTTTGATTTCACTGCTAAAACGGTAGAAGAGGCACTGGAACAAGGTAGAACGTCTCATGGAGAAGCCATCCGTATTGTAGATACAAAAGTATTAGAAGAACCAAGAAGTGGAATTTTAGGTATTGGTCGTAAACCAGCTGTTGTGCGTTTCTTTTATGAAGCTATAGAAAAAGAACCTATGGCTACGGAAGACGAGTCACTTATAAATAAAACGTCTATAGAAGATACTAAAGACCAATTGGCAGTGACTGACGAAGTTCTTGTAGATACGGTAGAGAAGACTTCAGTAGAGCCGGAAGAAGTTCATCCAACACCAGAAGAACGGGTAATTATTGCTGACAAAGGAAAGCAATTTTTAAGCGATATGTTTACTTCTATGGGCCTAAGGGTTATGATTGAACGTCTTACGGTAGATGATAAGCTAACCTTTCAGGTACATGGTGATAATTTAGGTTTATTGATTGGTAAACATGGACAGACCTTGGATGCTATTCAGTATTTAACAAATTTAGTAGCTAATAAAGGTTTGTCTTATCGAGTACAGATTGTTGTCGATGTGGAAGGCTATCGTTCTCGTCGAAGAGACACTTTGATTAGTTTAGCCCATCGATTAGCCCATAAGGTAGAGAAAACACATCATAAGGTTGTATTAGAACCGATGAATGGATATGAACGTAAAATCATTCATTTAGCTTTACAAGAAGAACCACATATTGTAACGGATAGTGAAGGGGATGGCCCTTACCGTCATGTTGTTATTTCTTATAAAGAGTAATAACTAAGAGTCGTATAGAACCTAATCATTGCTTGATTGGGTTCTATTTTTCCATAAAGAGGTAAGTATGTATACAGAAGACACGATAGCTGCCATCACGACACCACCAGGTGTTGGCGGTGTAAGTATTATACGTCTTAGTGGCAAGGATAGTTTTACTATTGCTAATGCTTGCTTTCGTGATCAAAAGCAAGAGCCCTTATCTAAAAGACAAAATCGGACCATTCAGTATGGTCACATTGTAAACCCAGAAGAAGAAGAGAGTCCTATAGATGAAGTTTTGCTTTTGCTCATGAAAGGCCCTCATTCGTATACAGCTGAAGATGTAGTAGAAATACAATGCCATGGCGGGTATACAGCCGTACAAGAAATATTAAAAGTCGTTATAGCCCAAGGTGCACGCATGGCTGAGCCAGGTGAATTTACAAAACGAGCTTTTTTGAATGGACGCATCGATTTAACAGAGGCAGAAGCAATTGCCGATATTATTGATGCAAAAACAGATAAATCACTTCAGTTGGCGGTCAATCAATTAGGTGGCGCTCTTTCTAAAAAAGTAGGTGCTTTAAGAGAGGCACTAATTACCTTAATTGCTCGTTTAGAAGTTACTATTGATTATCCAGAAGAGGATATTGAAGAGGTCTCTATTAATGAAGCACGAGAGACGATTCAACCAATGGTAAAAGATATGAAAGAGCTCTTAGAAACAGCGCAATCAGGGCAACTCATTCGGGATGGTCTCATGGCTGTTATTATAGGTCGTCCTAATGCAGGTAAGTCGAGTTTATTAAATGCATTACTTAGAAAAAATCGGGCCATTGTGACAGATATACCTGGAACGACAAGAGATAGTATTGAAGAAATTATTAATGTGGATGGTATAGCTCTTCGTTTAGTCGATACGGCAGGTCTTAGAGAAACAGAGGATGAAGTTGAGCAATTTGGTGTAGAAAAAGCTAAAGAGTATATTAATGATGCTGACCTAATTATAGCTGTTGTTGATGCATCGACGCCACTTACAGCTGAAGAAAAGGATATTTTACAGGCTATATCTGGTAAGGCAACGTTAATTTGTTTAAATAAAGAAGATAAGGGAGTTTGTGTGACAGCTAAGGATATAGAAGCAATAGGTCAATTTAGTAAAATAGCTCCTATTAGTGCGGCCCAAGGAGAAGGATTGACACCTTTAAGAGAATTGGTTAAAGAGCTCGTATATGGGGGGCAAGTCATACCGACCTACCAGGCTTTACTTACTAATACAAGACAAATTACCTTAATGGAGACAGCCTATAAACAACTCCAACAGTCCTTAGAGACGATGGATCAACATATGCTTATTGATTGTGTAGTAACAGATATACGAGGCGCTTGGGAATCCTTAGGAGAGATTACAGGTCAATCAGTGGGACAGTCAATTGTAGATGAATTATTTTCTCGTTTTTGTTTAGGAAAATAATCATACGTGAATCAGAAAGATAAGGATAAGATATGTATACAGTAGATTCATATGATGTCATTGTTATTGGTGGTGGCCATGCAGGAGCGGAAGCATCCCTTGCTTGTGCTCGAAAGGGTCATAAGACCTTATTAGCCACCTTAAATTTAGATAATATTGCCTTAATGCCTTGTAATCCAGCTGTTGGTGGGCCGGGTAAAAGTCATTTAGTTTTTGAATTAGATGCCTTAGGCGGTCAGATGGCTATTAATGCGGATAAGACAGCTGTACAGATGCGAATGTTGAACCGGGGTAAGGGACCAGCTGTTCATGCTCTCAGGGCTCAATCAGATAAGGTAGCTTATCAGAAATTAATGAAGGAAACCTTAGAAAAGACAGATAATTTGAATATAAAACAGATTATGGTAACTGACCTTGTAGTAGAAGAAGGCCAGGTAAAGGGGATTGTTAGTGAACTTGGTGAGTTTTATAGTGCTAAAGCCGTTATTCTTTGTACAGGTACTTACCTAAGAGGAAAGATTATTACTGGTGAATTAACCTATACAGGTGGTCCTAATGGACAGCGGGCGGCTGAACATTTATCGGAATCCTTGCGTCAGTGTGGTATTGAGCTTATGCGTTTTAAGACAGGAACACCAGCTCGCGTAGATAAACGAACTCTTCATATGGATGAAATGGCAGAACAGCTAGGGGATACGCAGTATCATGCCTTTTCCTTTATGGATGATTGGATAGACCGTAATGAGCAGATGTGCTGGCTTACTTATACAAATGAAACAACCCATCAAATTATTCGGGATAATTTGAGTCGGGCTCCTATGTATTCAGGTCTTATTGAAGGTACAGGCCCTCGCTATTGTCCATCCATTGAAGATAAGGTGGTTCGTTTTAAAGATAAAAAACGGCACCAACTCTTTATTGAACCAGAAGGTAATCATACGCAGGAAATGTATGTACAGGGGATGAGTACGAGTTTGCCTATTGATGTGCAGTATGCTTTTTTACGGACTATTCCTGGGTTAGAAGATGTAGAAATTATGCGGCCAGCTTATGCCATTGAATATGATTGTTTAAATCCGCTGCAGTTAACGCCAGCTTTAGCTGTAAAATCCATAAAGGGCTTATATTCGGCAGGTCAGGCAAATGGCACGTCTGGTTATGAAGAAGCGGCTGCTCAAGGTTTAATGGCTGGTATCAATGCAGCTTTATATATTGAAGGACGAAATCCTTTTATTTTATCACGGTCGGAAGCTTATATTGGCGTCTTAATTGATGATTTAGTTACGAAGGGAACTAAGGAACCTTATCGAATGATGACTAGCCGCAGTGAATACCGTTTATTATTAAGGCAAGATAATGCGGATTTACGGTTAACAGAAAAAGGTCGTCAAATTGGCTTAGTATCCGATGAACGATATGCTCGTTTCTTGAAGAAAAAAGAACAAATTGAAGAAGGCTTACATGTATTAAAAGAAAAGCAAATTAATCCAACAAAAGAAGTACAAGCTAAATTGCAAGCTATGGGAACGGCTGGGACAAAGACTGGTGTAACAGCTTATGATTTAGTTAAACGAACAGAATTAGATTACGGTATGGTAGCTGATGCCTTTGATTTGCCTCGGTATAGCCCAGCCGTAGAAGAAGAGTTAAATACGTCCATTACCTATGAAGGCTATATTAAAAAGCAAATGGACCAAGTAGAGAAAGTTCGTAAATTAGAAGAAAAGATTATTCCTAAGGAATGGGATTATATGGCTATGAAGGGAATTTCTTTAGAAGCCCAACAGAAATTAACAAAAATTCGGCCTCATTCAATAGGACAGGCTAGTCGTATCTCTGGTGTATCACCAGCAGATATTTCTGTTTTACTCATTCAATTAGAACAATATAGACGAAGTCAAGGACAAGTAAAATAATATGGTAGGTGTAGATAAACGAACCGTTCCTATAGAGAGGGATGTTTTTTACGAGGAATTAGATAAGAAGGGACAGATAGATGGATTATCACTTACAGAAGAGCAAAAAAAGCAGCTAACCGATTATTATGAACAATTAGTGACTGTTAATCGTACGATGAATTTAACAGCTATTACTTTACCTGATGAGATAGTAACAAAGCACATAATTGACTCTCTATCTTGTTATGACGAAATGCATTTTGCTGGTAAAAAAGTACTTGATTTAGGTACAGGGGCTGGATTTCCAGGTATTCCCTTAGCTATCTATGATAAGAGCTTACAGATAACCTTATTTGATTCTTTGCAAAAACGATTACGCTTTTTAGAAGAGGTAAGTCAGCAAATTAATTTACAAAATGTGACATTTCTCCATGGTCGAGCGGAAGAATTGGCGCATAATAAGAAGTATCGTGAAGGATATGCAATCGTAACGAGCCGTGCTGTAGCTCGCTTACCTGTTTTATTGGAATGGGCTTTACCTTATGTAGCCGTTGGTGGTTATTTTATTTCTTTAAAAGGAGCCGCCTATGAAGACGAATTAAGAGATAGTCAGAAGGCGCTTTCTTTATTAGGTGGTCAAGTAGAAGAAGTCAGACCTGTTCAATTACCAGGCCTTATGGATAAACGAGCTGTTATTTATATAAAGAAGGTAAAGGCAACACCAAAATCCTATCCACGAAAGGTAAAAGAAATTAAGGAACATCCATTAGGTGTTTCACGTGAAACGAGAGAGGTGTGAGCATGGCAATTTATAATGGACGACTATCACAAATTGATCAATCAGAGGTCAAACGCTATGCAGGCATTCGCAAGGGGGGCGAACAGGAATTTCCTGAATCCTATGTAAAGGAAGCTTGTATGGAGGTGCAATTAGCCGCTGTGCCTAAGGGCATTTATCAATGGTATGATTATGATGCTGCTTGTCATACGGTGTTATCTAATCCGCCACTAACCTTAGAGGGGACGAGTATTCAAAAGCATTTGGAAAAATCGACTCGTGTCTGTGTTCTAGGTGTAACAATTGGTGAAGGAGTGGAACAGCGAAGTAGCCAACTCTTTAAAGAAGGTAATTATACGGTAGGTATGTTAGTGGATTCAGCAGCAACAACGGCTGTGGAACAGGTAGCTGACCAAGTAAATGCCTTGGTTAATAAGGAAGCGCATAAATTAGGTTATCAGACTACATGGCGATTTAGTCCTGGGTATGGAAATTGGCCTATAGAAGTACAAAAGGATTTGGCAGCTATTATTCATACAGATGAAATTGGATTGTCGGTAACAGAGACGAGTATGTTGTTTCCAAGAAAGTCGGTAACGGCTATTATTGGATTGATGCCAGAAAATGGAGCCATAGGGACAAAACGAGGTTGTTCGTCTTGTGGTAAGTTGGATTGTCCGTCGCGTAATAATTAAATTAGTTCTTTTTGCTCAAGGTACGGAAGCATCTAATGGTCTTCCGAGACTCCGTATTATGCACTTCGTGCTCCATAAGTCGCTCGTAAGAGCTATTATGTGCTTTATAATATGGAGCATTAGGGATTAATAAACAAATTTATAAAATATAGTAGGTACCTTATAATATAGACCTGCTAGGATATATAAATTTAATTGTGTGTTTAATAATAGGTTAGTAAGTATAAAGGGAGCGAGTTATGCAGATATTTGATGGTGCTATGGGCACAATGTTACAACAGGCTGGGTTAAAAGAAGGGGATTGCCCAGAGTTATTTACTATTGAGCATGCAGATGTAGTACAAAAAATTCATGAATCTTATTTACAGGCTGGTAGCACGATTATAACGACAAATACATTTGGTGCGTCTGGTCTAAAGTTAGAAGATTATGGGTTATCGGATAGGGTAAAAGAAATAAATACAGCGGCTGTAAAGGTAGCAAAAGCAGCTATAGCGGCTGTAAAACCTTCTGCTAAGGTAGCTGGCGATATGGGACCTACAGGTAAGTTTATTGCTCCCTTAGGTAATGTGCCTTTTAAAGATATTTATGACACGTATAAGGAACAGGCCTTAGCTTTGGTAGAAGCTGGTGTTAATTATTTAATTATTGAAACGATTATAGATATTCAGGAAATGCGGGCAGCTTTGTTAGCGGCTAAGGATGCACGTCAGGAATTAGGTAAGACTAAGGACGATGTTAAAATTATCTGCCAATTTTCTTTTAGTGAAGATGGTCGTACAATTACTGGGACGCCACCAGAAGTAGGAGCTATTTTATTAGAAGCTATGGGTGCAGATATAGTTGGTATTAATTGCTCATTAGGACCTGAACAGTTAGTACCTTTGATTGCAAAGATTGCATCTGTCACTAATTTACCAATTTCAGCGCAACCAAATGCTGGTATGCCTGTATTGGTAGGTAAAGAAACTATTTTCCCCTTAAAACCAGATGATATGGCTAAGTTTGTTCCAGAACTAATGGATGCGGGCGCATCTTACTTGGGCGCTTGCTGTGGGAGTACGCCAGCTCATATTGAAGCTATTGCTAAGGCTGCTCAGGTTCATGAGCCAAAAGTTCGTCAAGAAATAGCGCCGTTTACAGCTATTACTAGTCGGACAAAAGTAGTTAAATTAGGACATACAGAAAAACCACTTATTATTGGTGAACGTATTAATCCAACAGGCCGTAAAAAATTAGCTGCTGAAATTAAAGGTGGTAGTTTTGTTATGGTTAAGCGTGATGCCTTGCAACAAGTGGAAGCTGGTGCTCAGATTTTAGATGTTAATATGGGTGTTGCTGGCATGAGTCAGGTACCACTTATGGAAAAGGCTGTCATGGAATTATCTATGTTAGTAGAAACGCCTTTATCTATTGATACACTTGACCCAGAAGCTTTAGAAGTCGGCTTACAGGCTTATCCAGGTCGTCCTTTGATTAATTCGGTTAATGCAGAGCCGGAACAGATGGAAAAGGTGATTCCGTTAGCTAAGCGATATGGGGCGGCTCTCTTGTGTCTTCCATTAAATAGTGGTAATTTACCAGAAAAGGCAGAGGATAGAGTGGCCGTGGCTAAGACCATTGTAGAAGCCGCTTATAAGGAAGGCCTTCGGCCACAAGATTTGTTATTAGATCCATTAGTATTAACCTTGGCCAGTGGTGACCAAAGTGCGAGAGAAACCTTGCGCACTCTTCGCTTGTATAAGAAAGAGTTTGGTTTTCCAACAGTTATGGGTTTATCTAATATTTCATTTGGTCTACCTCAGCGGCCGTATTTGAATGCGCAGTTCTTGACTATGGCTTTAGAAGCTGGTTTAACAACACCAATTATGAATCCTTTAAATGATACGGTTAAGAAGGCTTTCGTATCTGGCTGTACTTTACTTGGTTTTGATCCAGGGGTTGCTGAATTTATTAATGACTATGGTTATGATGAAGAAGTAAAAACGGTTAAGAAAAAAGGTCCACAAGGGGATGCTTTTTCTAGTGATGATCCGCTAGAAAATATTAAGCACGCCGTGGAACAAGGGGAAAAAGAAATTGTCGTTGATCTTGTTAAAAAGGCCTTAGCTGATGGTACAGATCCTATGTTGATTACCAAGAAAGCTTTATCGGATGCCATGAGTGAAGTGGGGGTTAAGTTTGGTGCAGGTAAAGTCTTCCTGCCACAGGTTATGTTAGCAGCTGAAGCTATGCAGGGGGCCTTCCAGACTATAAAAGAAGTTTTACCTGATAGTGGGGACGTGCAAAAGGATACCATTGTCTTAGCCACTGTTAAGGGTGATATTCATGACCTAGGTAAAAATATTGTATCAGCCTTGCTTGAAAATAATGGCTACCGTATTGTTGACTTGGGTAAAGATGTATCACCAGAAGAAATTGTTAAGGCCGCTAAGGATAATAAGGCATCTGTCATAGGGATTGCATCTTTGATGACGACGACGATGCCTATGATTGATGAAACAATTAAAGCGGTTCGTCAGTCTGGTTTGTCATCTAAAGTATTAGTTGGTGGTGCTGTACTTTCACAAGAGTATGCTGATAAGGCGGGCGCTGATTCCTATGCTAAGGATGGTATTAGTGCGGTCAATGTGGTAAAAAAATTATTAGGTGAATAGTTAGTTTATTCATAGGGGTTACTTATAAATTATTAGTGAGTATTGCTATAAGGTAGCGATAAAAAGAAAGAAACTTATTGGAATATAGAGAATCCAATAAGTCTCTTTTTATGCAATAGGTAATATTCTATTCATGCTTAGATAGGTAAAAATAGGTATAGCCTAGCTGTAAGGGATACGGTATACTAATAAGCAAGACAGTAAAAACAGTAGAGGTAAAAGGGAGGAACCATATGGAGACATTACGTGAGAAACAGGCTAAGAAGCAATTTACTATAACAGTGGAAATCAATCCGCCTAAAAGTGCATCACCAGATAAAGCTGTTAATCAGGCTAAGGAATTAGCTGGTAAAGTGGATGCTATTAATATTGCTGATTGCCCTATGTCTAATATGAGGATGAGCTCGATTGCGATCGCATCTATTGTTAAAAATCAGACAAATACAGATACGATTTTTCATTTTACTTGTCGTGATAGAAATAGTATAGGTATACAATCCGAACTATTGGGGGCAGCTGCTTTAGGTGTAGAGAATATATTAACCTTAGGTGGTGATAAACCAGATCATGGGGATCATCCCTTTGCAACTTCTGTATTTGAATTAGATTCTATGAAGTTGATTCATCTAGCTAAGACCTTAAATAGTGGTAAGGATTTAGCAGGTAATGCTTTAGATGTACCGACGCATTTTTATGTAGGTACAACAGGTAATCCAGGTGCTGATGATTATAGTGTGGAAGCAGCTAAGCTAAAAGCAAAAATAGAGGCAGGCGCTGATTTTGTACAAACACAGCCTGTGTATGATTTGGAACTAGCTAAGCGGTATATGGATATGGCTAGTCAGTTTGGTAAGCCCATAATGTTAGGCTTAATTCCTTTAAAAAGCTATAAGATGGCCTTGTATTTACATAATCATGTACCAGGTATTACTTTATCAGATACAATTTTGACTCGTATGGAAAAAGGCGGAAAAGAGGCTGGTCGTGAAATCGCTTGCGAATTGTTAGAAGGACTTACTACTATAGCAGATGGCGTACATATTATGCCAGTTAATGACTTTGAAACAGCTGTGTACTTGGTGAATCAAGTGCGATAACACCTTTTTCGTTTCACGTGAAACATTTTTCATAAATCCTCTAAATTTACCCCAATCATAAGAATAACTGTGGTATAATATCTTAGTATTTATAGATGAAATGAGGTGAACTGGATGGGTAAAGTAATTGCCATTTCTAACCAAAAAGGCGGCGTCGGTAAGACTACAACAGCAGTGAATTTAAGTGCTTGTTTGACCATGAGTGGAAAGAAAGTATTACTCGTTGATTTGGATCCACAAGGAAATGGAACGAGTGGATTAGGCATAGATAAGGACACTTTAAAACAATGCATATATAATGTATTAATTAATGGTGTTGATATAGAAAAAGTCATTGTACCAACAAGTCTTAAGCAGTTAGATGTTGTGCCTGCCACCATTCAGTTAGCTGGTGCTACTGTTGATTTAGTAGCTTTAGATAAAAGGGAATATATTCTTCGTAAAGCCATTAAGAGTATTAAGAAGAAATACGATTTTATAATTATTGACTGTCCACCATCTTTAGGGTTATTAACCTTAAATGCACTTGTAGCATCGAACAGTGTTCTTATTCCTATTCAATGTGAATTTTATGCCTTAGAAGGGGTTAGTCAACTAATTAAAACGATTTCTATTGTGCAGCAATCACTTAATAAAGATCTAGTTATAGAAGGCGTCTTATTAACGATGTTTGATGGGCGGACGAATTTATCTTTACAGGTAGCGGAAGAGGTAAAAAAATTCTTTGGAGCAAATGTATATAAAACCATTATTCCGCGTACGGTACGTTTAAGTGAGGCACCAAGTTATGGAGAGCCGATTATTGTATATGATCCTAAGTCTAAAGGTGCTGATGTATATAAGGCATTAGCTAAGGAGGTATTACGGCGTGCCAAGAAATAAGAAAAAAGGTGGCTTAAATACAAAAAATGGACTAGTTACCTTAATGGGTAAAGAGGCATTAACAACGAATGAATCAGGAATGGTTGTAAAAAAGAAAGAAAATACAGGCATTCAAACAGTATCAATTCATAAGATTAAGGCCAATCCAAATCAGCCACGTAAACATTTTGCTCCAGATGAATTAGCGACCCTAGTTGAATCAATTAAACAACATGGGTTGATCCAGCCTTTAGTGGTTACTAAAACAGAGGATGGCTATCAATTAGTAGCTGGTGAACGTCGTTGGCGGGCTGCTAAAGAGGCAGGATTAGAAGAACTGCCTGTTGTTATTAAAAATTATAGTACAGAAGAAATTACAGAAATTGCTTTAGTTGAAAATCTACAAAGGCAAAATCTAGATCCTATTGAAGAAGCTTATGCTTATCAACGTTTGGTAGATGTATTTAAATTATCTCACGATAAAATTGCTTTTCGATTAGGACGTAGTCGATCACATGTAGCTAATATGGTTCGTCTATTAAAGTTGCCAGAATATATTCGTAATGATGTATCGAGTGGGGAACTTACTGTTGGACAAGTTCGTCCCTTATTAACCTTGCCAGAAGAATTACAGAAAGAAGCTTGGCAACAGATTAAGGAACGAGAACTTAGTGCACGGCAGGTAGAACAATTAGTAGCCCAATTAAAAAAAGGGAAACGTAAGGCGTCAGTTAAGCCGGTAGTTACTGCTGAATTGCGAGCCATAACGGATCAAGTAAAGGCGAACTTAGGTGTGCCGGTAGCTATTAAGTTTCAAGCTGGTAAGAAGGTAAGGGGCAAGGTAGAAATTACTTTTAAAAGCCAAGATGAATTGGAACATGTATTAGCTTATATGCAGCAAGAAGAAGGGTATAGAGATAATAAAAGCGAAGAATCGGTACCGTCTTCATTTACTGTTTAAGTCGGTTGATTATAATTAAGTAAGCTTTTATATTTTAATAGGACCAGTTGCTTATATATAATAAGTGCTAAGTATATCCACTAGTTATACGGCATGTATAACTAGTGGATATCTATACATAGAATAAGCGATTGTGTATGATAATATGAATGAACAAATGCAAACAGCAAAAGCCAATCGAATACATATTGGATTTTTTGGTCGTTGCAATGCTGGTAAATCAACCTTAATTAATATGATTACAGGACAACCCATTGCCTTAGTGTCTGAAGTAGCAGGTACGACGACAGATCCAGTTAGTAAGTCCATGGAAATTCTTCCCTTAGGGCCTGTTTTATTGATTGATACAGCTGGTGTAGATGATAGGTCTCAGTTAGGCCACTTGCGTATTGAGAAGACTAAGACTATGATTCCGAAAATCAACATAGCTGTGTATGTACTTCGGAGCGATAAGCTCATTGATAAAATAGACCAAGAATGGATTGAGCGGCTTCAGAAGGCGGGTCTTCCTTTACTTTTAGTAATTAATGAAGTAAAGGGGTATAAAGCGGATGCTTATATGGCACAGCAGACCGTTACCTTTCCTAGAGAAGGTATGACTTATATTGGTGTAGATGCATCAAAATCTTTTGAACAGAAAAAAATATTGAAAGCCCTAAGTCGTCTATCTGTTAAAGATAGCGAAGAGGAACGAACTCTATTAGAAGGTTTAGTTAAACCAAATAAGCGGATTTTACTGGTTTGCCCTATTGATTCAGCAGCCCCTAAGGGGCGGTTAATCTTACCACAGGTACAAATGATTCGAGATATATTGGATCATCGTGGCTTAAGTTTAGTCGTACAAACAGAGGAAGTGCCAGAAGCCTTACGAACGTTTAAACCAGAATTAGTCATTACTGATTCCCAGGCTTTTGGTCCTGTTAGTCAGATGGTACCTGATGCTATACCTTTAACTTCCTTTTCTATTATTATGGCTCGCTTTAAAGGAAAATTAAAAGCTCTAGTTGCTGGAGCACAGGCTATAAAGGGTCTGCATTCTGGCTCTAAGGTTTTAATTAGTGAAGGCTGTACACATCATAGACAATGTGATGATATTGGAACGGTAAAAATTCCTCGTTGGCTGGCGCAAGCTGGGTATACGGATTTAGACCTAACTTGGACTAGCGGTGGTGCTTTTCCAGACGATGTAAGCGCTTATGATTTAGTGATTCATTGTGGAGCGTGTATGTTAACGCGGCGAGAGGTACTGCGACGAATTGATATAACCCTTCAGAATGGGGTACCTATTGTTAATTATGGTGTATTAATTGCGGTTTTGCATGGTATATTAGATCGTGCATTAAGCCCATTTCAACAGGAGCTATAAGATAATTATGTTAGAAGCCATTTACCCGTGGATGTCGATTATCGGCGCGATTTTATTTATTGTTTTATTTTTATATTGTATTCTTTTGAATGTTAAATTAGTTAGTTTATCTAAAAAATATAATTATTTTATGCAAGGTGAAAAGGGTATTTCCTTAGATCGTAAATTAGCTGTCGAAGTGAAGGAAATACGGGATACTGCGGAATCGCTTGAATCCTTGTTTACTACACAGAAAGAGTTAGAAAAGGTACAGCATAGTTCTTTTCAAAAAATAGGCTTTGTTAAATATAATGCGTTTGAAAATATTGGTAATGAATTGTCTTTCTCCTTAACTTTATTAGACGGAGAAAACAATGGACTTGTTATTTCTAGTGTTTATGGACGTAATGAATCACGTATTTTTGGCAAACCGATTATTGAAGGTAAATGTACGCAAAGTGTATCGCAAGAAGAAATGGAAAGTATTGAACGGGCTATTCGGGATAAGTCCAATAAAGAGTCATTGATTACAGTATCGGGGATGAAATAATTCGTGAGACAGTGGAAGAAACCTGCTTTGATAACGAATCTTTTTGCGAAATGCCCAGGACGAAATTTCTTTAAAGGATTAGTTGTAAAAGAAGGAGATACGTATACTCTTCGATTAACAAAGAAGAGTCTGCGTATTTGTATTATTGTATTTGCTATTATTATTATTTTAGCTTTATCTCTCGGGGTATGGGGGATTATGCGTGAATCTGAATTGATTCAGTTGCAAAGACAAACACAGTTACAGTCAGAACAATTGAAGTTATTAGATCAAAAGGCTAATATATTAGATAAGAAGTTAAAGACCCTTGATCAATTAGGTCAACAGGTTAAACAGATGATAAAGGGCGCCGAGTCGGGTAACCTGCCTAATGAATCAGGCAGTCAGGCTAAGGATAAAGGTTCGTCTACATCTTCCGCTAGTAATAGCGATGAAGCTGACCCTGTCACGCCTACACAGTTATCGGCTTTTTTCTCTGTTTTGGATAGACGGGCACAGACAGAGCTTATACAGTTTTATATGTGGCGGGCTATGTTACAAGATGGCATGAGTCAAAGTATACAAAATATGCAGTCTGCTGTGTTTTCTGCAGGCAATCCGAATGCCGCCAATTCTACAGTACCTTCGATTTGGCCAGCTAAGGGTGAAATCACATCACCTTTTGGTTATCGGACAGACCCTGTTTATGGTGGGGGTGCCTTCCATGAAGGTGTCGATATTGCTAATGATATGGGTACGCCTATTGTGGCTACTGCTTCGGGTGTGGTTAGTTTTGCTGGGCCTACTAGTGGTGGCTATGGTAATTTGGTTGAAATTGACCATGGTAATGGTATTGTAACTCGGTATGGTCATACATCGGTTATTTTGGTTCATGCAGGGCAGCATGTTAACCAAGGGGAAACGATTGCTCTTATGGGTAGTACGGGTAAGAGTACGGGGAGTCATGTTCATTATGAAGTGGATGTTAATGGGCAGGCGACGGATCCTATGGTGTTCTTGCCTTTAACAAATTAATAGTTTTACGGTTATACACAGAGTATGGAAGCGGTCTATATATTCTCTCGGGAGCTGGTTATCTTCGGTAAAGGCTCCCTACGAGAAACATAGACTGCTTCTTGACATTGTGTCTAGGAGGATTTTAAACGGGCAGTAAGTCCTCCTTTTCTTTAATATGAGCAATATTAATTTGTTGAAGGCGGTGTGTGGGGAAAGAGAGCAATTTAGGGCGTAGAAGAGAAAATAAAAGTTTTTTTTGAAATAAGTATGCAGGATTTTAGGGTTTTGGTGTAGAATAAAAATAAGAACTGATCTTTCAGAGAAGGGCGTTAGTACGCTTACGAGAGGATGGTGATGTTGGGTGATAGGTATAGCCATTGTGCTGTTGATTATCATCGCGTTTATTATATGGTTTGTTTTGCAGCCAATTCGGTATGAATGTAATATAATTACAAGACATCCGAGAAAGGTTGAGTTTACTCTTGGTTGGATGGGGAAGTTGTTTTACCTTCATATTGGATATATCGAGGGAGAGCCTTTTGTGGCTGAGTTATATCTTTTATGGAAAGCACGTTTGGGTAAGATAGCTGATTACGAAGAGTGGCTGACAAAGCGTATAGAAAAAGAAGCGGATGAATCGCTGGATAAGAAGAAAAGTACAGCAGGCACATATAATGAGACGGAAACAGTTATGCAGGGCGAGAAAGAAGAAGCTCTGTCCAGTGTAGAACCTGTTCAATTTACCTTAGACGGTCAAGTTATTGAAAAATCTAAACCTAATAAATCTTTAAAAGAACGACTTCACGATAAGAAGGAAGCTTTTAAGGCTAAGAAAGAAGCACTTAAACGACAATGGTGGATGAAGCATCTTCGGAATAAAGATTTGTATCGTGTTTTATTAATCTTTATGAGTAAATGTTTACATCATTCCAAACCAAGTCATGTATTTGTAGAAGGCAAGTTTGGTAATGGAGACCCTTATAAAATGGGGTTATATAGTGCCTTGTTATATAGTGTGTGTCCAGACTATTTGGAAGATGTTGAATTATCTTATACAGAAAAGACGTATGAAGGCAGTTTGACTGTTAACGGTGAAATTATTCCTGTTGTTATGGCTTATTTAGGAACACGTTTGATTATAACTAAGCCAATGCGGGCTTTTCTTGGTGATGCAGCTAAGTTTGCTAAAGAGTTGTTAAAGAAGCATAGAGCCAAAAAGAAAGCCGAAAAGGAAGCAATGACTAAAGGTAAGGCGAATGTAGCTTAAATCTCATAGGAGGAATTTAAATGGAAGGCAATTTTGTAAAAGAAAATTTAGAACCTATTTTTGAAAAATTCAAAGATATGATTAAAGTAGAAACGGTTGTTGGTGAAGCTGTTAAAATTGGTGACGCTACTTTGGTTCCTTTTGTTGATGTGACTATGGGCTTTGGTACAGGTGGTCATAATGGTACAGGTAACTGCGGTGGTGGTGGCGGCGGTGCCAAGGTAGAACCAAGTGCCGTTCTTGTTATTAAGGGTGAACGAGTTGAATTGTTCAATATTAAAGGTTCAGCTAAATATAGTGGGTTCGATCGTTTGATTGGCATGGTTCCTGAAATCATTTCCAAATTGAAAAAAGATAAGTACGTCTATATTAATGACGAAGAAATGAAGTAAGACGATGTTTTCTTGCTTTTATAATTAGAAAACGGCATATATACTGTGTTATAAGACGGAAGCGTCAACGCATTCCTTAGGGCTCAAGCCTACGTCAGGTCGCCTACAGGAATGGTTGACGCTTCTTGACATATAGCCCTTAGTAGATATATGTATGCCGTTTTAGATTAATAAAATGTAAGAGGATGTGATATCTTAAATGGCAAGGCTCTTTGACGGGAAGAGGGGGCTTTATCTACGTTATAGCGAAGTAAGGGTGAGGGTATCTTAAATGGGTGGCGATTCATAATGTGTTCATATTTGGAAGGTATATTACGGGCATACTCATAAAAGATGCCTAGCGTACAGACTATTGTTATTGTAGATGGAGATAAAGTTTGGTATAATAATAGTAATTTATAAATCTATACCCACAAGGAGGAAATTGGGAATGAATTTACGTGAAAAGGTTATGACGTTGGCTATTGCTGGTACTATGGGTGTAACAGCATTGGCTGGTGCTACAAATATCGGTGTTGTTAATATTTCTCAGGTTGTACAGGCTTATCCTGGTTATGGCGCTTTAGAAATGCAGGCTAAAAAAGTAGAAGCTGAATATACACCACAGATTCAGAAAGAAATGAATAAGATTCAGAAGATGAATGATAAAGAACAGCAGCAGAGCGCCTATAATGCTAATGTAGTACCATTAGTTGAAAAAGCAAATGCTGCAGAAAATAAGATTTTTGATGGCATGTTGACGACAATCAGTAACAAAATTAATGCTATTCGCGAACAGAAGAAATTAGATATCGTTGTTGATGACCCTCGTGTTATCGTATCTGCACCACAAGATAGCCAAGTAGTAGATATTACTAACGATGTTGTTAATGCTGTAAAATAAGGAATATCTTTTAATTGATTATAAGCCTATATGTAAATTATGATGGATATATAGCTTAATCGGGTATATAAAAGGCCGCTACTTTGAGTAGTGGCCTTTTGTTATAGTTACTAATAGTTTATTCTGTAATATTTATATTGAAATTTATAAAAATTACAAATATCTACTTGACGAGAAAAGAAAGTTTTTCTATCATTATATTGCAAATGTAATTTATAAAAATTACTAAAAATATTTTGACATATTTTTAAGATATAGGCTATATGGGTAAATGATTAAAAACAATTATTAGAGTAGGACGTAGTTAAAGTTTAATTGCATAAATGAAGGTGTACTGAAAGCGAAAGGAGCAGGTATGCAAACAATTGGTGATGTATATACTTGTACGAGTGGCCTTCTTCAATCACGGATTAAAGAATCATTTGATAAGGCTTCTCCTATATACAAGATATATGGGCAAAAAGAGTTAAATGAAGATTTAATGGGTATAGAGAATGAAGAGATGAATGGCAAGGAAATTCGTACAGATATGGATATACGGCTCACTTATGAAGGACAGATTTTAATTAGTACCATTTCTGGGAAGGCTGCCATTGTTGATAGTATACATAGTCAATATGCATGGACGCAGAATTATGTAGAATTGATAGCTAAGAAGACGAATTCAATTAATAAGTGGTATATGACATATTTGTTTAATGAACATCCGTTTATTCGCAAGCAGATTAGACAGAGTCAGCAGGGGAGTCAAGTAATACGTTATAGTACACAGTTAATTAAACAATTAAGATTACCTAAATTGCCAGCTTTGTCAATACAGGCACGTATAGGAGACATATATAGGAAAGAAAATAAAATACAAGCCTTGCGTCATCGGGTTGCAGATAATAGGTATCGAGTACAGTTAGCTAAATTAGAGAGGATAGGGAAATGAGTCAAAGTCAGAAGGAAGCGAAAGAAAGGCAAAAGGAATTAGAATTTGAAAAAGATCTTATTAATTTTATTACTTCAGGTGAATTTGTTGGATCAAATGATAATGAATTAAGTAAAATATTAGTAGAAAGACACCGTTGGATTTATGAGAAAAAAATAAAAACAACAAAGGCTTTATGGGATAATTTTCGACAAATTTTATATGAGCATAATCAGGATATACTAAAAGAGCCTTTAAGTGATATGGAGTTTGCACAGGTTAAGCGCATTATAGAAGACTTACATACACCGTATGAGGCTGGGCAATTCTTATATGGCATAAATGGAATTTCTCAAGTTGAAATTGATTTAGATAATGGGCGTCATGTGTATTTAACGGTATTTGACCAAAAACAAGTGGGGGCAGGCAATACCGTTTATCAGGTGGTAACACAAATCGAACGACCTAGTAAAATTTCAGGTAGAGAAAATCGACGTTTTGATACAACCTTACTTATTAATGGACTACCGATTATACAGATTGAAGAAAAAATAGATGGAGATAAGATAAATGAAGCGCTTAATCAAATGCAGCAATATATTGAAGAGCGACAATATACAGATATCTTTTCTACCTTACAAATACTTGTTGCTATGACACCTAACTGTATTAAATATATGGCTAATACAACAGCTGAAGATTTTAATTCGGATTTTGCTTTTGAATGGCAAAATCCGAAAACGAATAAGACTGTGTATAGATGGGAAGAGTTTGCTAATTTTTTCTTAACTATTCCAATGGCTCATAAGATGGCTACGAGTTATATGATTCTTGATGGAACTAAAAATCGGCAATCGTTAAAGGTTATGCGTCCTTATCAAGTATATGCGACAAATGCTGTATTAGAAGCGGTTAAACAGGCGGATTTTGAACTACCTATTAATAAATTAGGCTATATTTGGCATACAACAGGATCAGGAAAAACAATTACGAGTTTTAAGACGGCCTGGTTGGCTAGTCGGTTGCCTCAAGTCGATAAAGTTGTTTTTGTTGTTGACCGGATTGCTTTAACAAAACAAACGGAATCAAGCTATAAAGCGTATGACCCAGAAGGGTCCATTGAAGTAGAAGGACGTTATATTAATGCTGTTAGTGGTACGGAAAATACACGTGCATTGCGTCGCAAGCTAAATGAAAAAGGTAATGGCATTATTGTTACTTCCGTACAGAAACTAATTCATTTAGTTAAGCAGAAAAATTTTAAGGTACCTAATAAGCACTTTGTTTTTATTGTAGATGAAGCACATCGTTCAACGGGCGGAGATAGCTTTAAAAAATTACAAGAAGCTTTTACGGGGGCTGCTTGGGTTGGCTATACGGGGACGCCTATGTTTGATGCTAAAGGTAATGTGTCTAAGAATTTAACTAAGGATATTTTTGGTTCTTTATTACATGCCTATACGATTAGAGAGGCGATTGCTGATAAAAATGTATAGGCTTTAAAGTTGACTTTGAAACAACAATTCCAGAAGAGGCCATAAAAGATACGTATTTGCCAGCTTTTTATAAACAAAAACACCCTAATTGGACTGATGGGGATATACAAGAAAAAATCAACCATTTAACGCCACAAGATATGGATGATGCGATAGAGCCTAGTTTTTATGATAATAATTTAGATCATGTAAAATTAGTTGTCGAAGATATTTTTAAACATTGGCGCAATCGCTCGAATCAAGGGGCTTATAATGCGATGTTGACGACACATGTAGGTGGTAATGCTGCTAGTACTCCTATGGCTATGATGTATTTTGATGAATTTGAACGAGTGAATCAGGAACGAGCTAAAGAAGGGAATCCAACCTTAAAAGTTGGGATTACTTTTAGCAAGCTGACTAACAATAGCGATAATCAGTTAGAGGCTAATAATGGGCTCTGGCGGGCGATGCAACACCATAATCATTTGTTTGGGACACAGTTTGGGCTTGATGATACAGAAGGATATATGCAAGATGTGATTATGCGATTAAATCGTACAGCTAAGGATAAACAGTATTTAGATCTAGTTATTGTTGTAGACCAACTCTTGACGGGGTTTGACGCACCGCAGTTAAATACCTTGTATGTTGATCGTACCTTGCAAAATGCTCAATTAATACAGGCTTATTCACGCACTAATCGAATTGCAGACAATTTAAGTAAGCCGTGGGGGCGCATTGTCAACTATCGTTGGCCTAAGCATAATGAAGAATTAATGAATAAAGCGCTAGCTATTTATGCAAATCGAGATTCAGCCAATGAACAGGAATTAATAGATACACTTGTTGAGGATAAGATATTGGCAAAACCTTTTAAAGAGCAATTAGATGAAGTAAAAGAAATTGTCAAGCAGTTAGCAGATGTTACGGATAATTTTACAGAAGTGCCACCTAACGAACGGAAGCAGGAAAAAATGCTACATCTTATGAGGCAATATAGTTCTGGTATGGCTAAATTAAAGCAATATGACAGTACAATCCTTGATGGTGATACGATAGGTTTTGATTATGATGACCCAGATGCTTTAGTTAGAGCATTAGGAATGGAACCAGACCAAGAACGGCTATTAACGACAACTTTATATAATCAGTTAAAAGAGCGATTGGCTGAAGAAAAGAAAGTGCCGGTCATACAGATAGAGTTAAAAATGACGCATGTAAAAGATATAGATGTAAATTATGATTATTTAACTGATTTATTAGAAGAATTAGTAAATGCTGTTTATGAAGAACGGATGCAAGAAGCAAAGCAGGTAAAAAAACAAATTAATGATTTTGCCTTGTCCTTGCTCAATCGACGGTTTGCACAGAAAGTTAATAAGGCGGCTGATGCAATTTATACAGGAAACTATCAGGTAAACAAGGGGCAAAAAGGTAAAATTTCTATTTTATCTGGCAATGCCTTGGTAGAAGAGATTAGTAAACAAGTTGCAGAGGATAAGATTACAGCCTTTCGTAATAAATGGGGTATTGCTGACAGTATTAGTAGTGAGGAATTGGTACACTTATTTAGTTATCACATAGAAGGGCGACGTGATTTAGATAATGCAGGCCGTATTAGTCAGTTAAAGAGAGAAGCACGTGCTGTGTATCAGATAAAAGCACAAGATAAGCATATTGCCGGTTTTAACAAAATTAAATATGGTAATGAGTTAGTAGATGCCATATACAATTTAGCTGATGCTTATATAAATGAACAGTAAAGGAGGGATAAGATAATGAAAGAAAAAAAACGTAAAGTACCGAAATTACGATTCCCTGGATTTACTGACGATTGGGAACAGCGAAAGTTGAATTATTATCTTGAAGTATCTACTAAAAAAAATTTAGAGAATAAATTCTCTAAAAAAGATGTATTATCTGTTTCAGGTGAAAAAGGGATTATTAATCAGATTAAATTTCAAGGGCGTTCTTTTGCGGGAGCTTCCGTTTTAAATTATGGAATTGTTAATACTAATGATATTGTTTATACTAAATCACCATTAAAAAGTAATCCTTATGGAATAATAAAAAGTAATAGAGATGTGCCAGGGATAGTTTCTACTTTGTATGCAGTTTATATACCTAAGAAATATGTAGATAGTCGTTTTATAGAATATTACTTTTGCTTAAATAATCGTCTGAATCGATATTTGAAACCTTTAGTTAATAAAGGTGCTAAGAATGATATGAAGGTTTCAGATAAGAATGCTTTACTTGGAGAGGTAGTTTTTCCTAAATATAAAGAACAACAGAAAATTTCAGAAATTTTAGATATATTGCAGAAAGATATAACCCTTCATCAGCGTAAGTTAGAACACTTACAATTAAAGAAGAAAGCGTTATTGCAAAAACTCTTTCCTAAAAAAGGAGAGAAGTACCCAGAACTTCGTTTTCCTGGATTTACGGAATCATGGGAAAAATATAAATTGATAGATATTGCTACTACATTTATTGGCTTAGTAACGACTATGACAAAAAATTATAAAGATAAGGGTATTCTTTTAATACGAAATTCTGATATAAGGGATAATCAATTTAAATTTTCTGATAAGCCAATATATTTAGATGAAGAATTTGCAGAGAAAAACAAAAGTAGGAAATTAAAAATAGGTGATGTAGTAACAGTACATACAGGTGACATAGGAACTTCATCAGTAGTTACTAAAAAGGAAGAAGGGGCGATTGGTTTTGCGACTATAAATACTAGAGTTGATGCTAAAATATTGAATCCTCAATTTTTAGCGACATATTTTAATACAATGCAGCATAAGAAATATGCAATAAGAATGTCAACTGGTGATGGTCGATTAAATTATAATATGAAAGATTTTAATAAATTAGAGCTGATCGTTCCTAATTTAGCTGAGCAAGTAAAAATAGCTAATTTAATTAAAATAATGAATCAAAATATTAGTCTTCAGCAGCGTAAAATAGAGCATTTACAATTACAGAAAAAAGCCTTGTTACAACAGATGTTTGTTTAAGTAATTAGTATTCGTAGAATCTATTGAATATGGGCATGGATAGATTTGTAATAGATAGGCAGTTATGGATAGGTGTGACTATAACTGTAGAAAGGATAGAATATGGCACAGTCAAAAGCACAAAATATATCAGATCAGTTATGGGCAATAGCCAATGATTTACGGGGGACTATGGATGCTAGTTCGTTTAAGGACTATATTTTACCTTTTTTGTTTTATAAGTACTTATCATTAAGGCAGGAAGATTATTTAGTGGAAGGTGGTTTAGTAGATCCGGTTGAAGGGCAAAGTGTTAATGAGGCTTATAAGGCACTAGTTGGGGATATTGGGTTAGCTGATTGCCTTAAAGATATAACAAATGAATTAGGTTATGCCATTAATCCAGAAGATACATGGGCTTCTTTAACGGATAATATTCATAATGGTCGTGTGGCACCTAGTGATTATCAACGATTGATTGATAATTTTGATAAAAATGCTGAGCTTAATAAGGAAGCAGCTAGTGATTTTAGAGGAATTTTTAATAGTGTTAATTTAGGAAATACTGGGTTAGGGACAACGACAACAGGACGAATTAAGACTTTAAATGCAGTGGTATCTAAGTTGGATCAGATTGAGTATAAGGATGATGCGGGACGAGATATATTGGGGGAAATTTATGAGTATTTGATTAAGATGTTTGCAGCTAATGCAGGTAAGAAGGGGGGCGAATTTTATACGCCTCATGAAGTTAGTATCATTTTGTCAAAGTTAGTTACCTTTGATTTGCCATCAAGAAAAGAGGATGAATCTTTTACTGTATATGACCCAACTATGGGGTCAGGATCTTTATTGCTGACAGTTCGTAATGAAGTGCCTAATGGGGATAAGCAAGGTGTTGTGCATTTTTATGGACAGGAGCTTAATACGGTAACCTATAATTTAGCTCGTATGAATTTAATGATGCATGGTGTTACGTATAATAATATGGACTTGCGTAATGGGAACACTTTAGATAGAGATTGGCCAGATGGACCTGATGCTAGCGGTATAGATCGGCCGCGTTCGTTTGATGCAGTGGTAGCCAATCCGCCTTATTCTGCTAAGTGGGATAATAATAGTAATCGGATGAAAGATCCTCGTTTTAGTGATTATGGAAAATTAGCGCCGGCGTCTAAGGCAGATTATGCTTTTATTCTTCATAGTTTATATCATTTAAATGTCAAAGGAACAATGGCTATTGTGTTGCCACATGGTGTTTTATTCCGTGGTGCTGCTGAAGGTGTGATTCGTAAAGCTCTAATTGATAAGAATTATTTAGATGCAGTTATTGGATTGCCGGCTAATTTGTTTTATGGTACAAGTATTCCGACAACAATTTTAGTTTTTAAGAAGAATCGTCTTCGTAGGGATATTTTGTTCATTGATGCGAGTCGAGAATTTATCAAGAGCAAAAATCAGAATAATCTTGGTCAGGAACATATTGATAAAATTATAGAAACGTATAAGCAACGACAGGATGTAGACAAGTATGCTCATGTTGCCTCTTTAGATGAGATTAAGGATAATGATTATAACTTAAATATTCCTCGTTATGTAGATACGTTTGAAGAGGAAGAAGAAATAGATTTGGTGGCTGTTAATCGTATGTTAAAAGAGGATGAGGCAGAAATTGCTAAGTTAGAAAAAGAAGTGGCTGAACAGATGGCTTTGTTGGGGATTAAAGAATAGGGAAATTAGGGAGTAATTTTTTGACATTATCTGTTAAGGTAGCAGATATTAAAGCGGCTGATATAAAGGCAAGGTATCCATCAGAGATAGCAGATAAGCTTTTATTTACGAAAATGAGTGTTGATAGATCTATACCTAGTGTAGGACAAGAGAAGTATGCTATTAGAGTTGAGCATGATTGGGTATTAGTTTTTTATATGCCTATTAACCTATCTAGCCGATTCATACGGTAGTCTTCTACGACTTGCATAAAGTTTTTATCGTGAATGGGATTATTGCTCATACCGAATAAATGGGATGAGCAATGGCAATCGGTGCAGCCGAAGCCTTTGATTTCCCAATCAGCTATTTTTTTGACAGATTGAGCTAAGCTGCATTCAAGGTCATCGGCGGTGCGGATAGGGAGGCCGGCAATGACTTGGCATTCATTGCGTAAGTAGTCTAGGTGCCAATGCTTATTTTTACGTTTGCGTTTATGGTGGTCTAAGCGTTTATCTAGGTTAGCCTTAGCAGAGCCTATATAGATATAGTAGCCAGAAGGAAAGTGCATAAGGCCTTTGTGCCCGATAGATAGATTTTTATCATTAGCTAATTTCATAATAAAAAGATAATCACCAGCGTTGTGAGCTTCATGGTTTAGTATTTGCTTAGGATAGGTACAAAGGTGAGAGACATTTGGCATGGTAAAGTCTTTGGTCCAAGTAAGGGCCAGCGCTTTCCAGTCAAGTTTAGGCGCAACGTTTTGAAAGGTTTGGGCAAAGGCTAAGTCTGTATGGTAGTCAGGTAGGAACCATTGGGCTTTATCCCATTGGACGAGAAGGAGAAGGCCTGTTTTATAGCCTTGTTCTTGCAGAGCGGCTAGGTGAAGTAAGTGTTTACGGCCACGTTCGGTAATAGCATCAGGGAACATGGCGCCTCTTTGGCTAAATAAGGTACAGGATTTAACTTCAACTAAAAATTGCTCTTTTTTAGCGTTAGACAAAAGTAAATCAAAGCGGCTGTGGCCTACGGTGTATTCACGGCGTAAGACGTGCCAGTCTTCCCAGCCTGGTATTTGCTTGGTATTAATTAAATAGTCAGCTACGTCGTTACTATAATTAGTGTCTAGCATAATTGGTGTTTGCTGGCGTTCAATGCCGATGATGCGGTACTTAGTCTTAGCAGAAGGTGCTGTGTGTGGTACGAGGTAGAGGGGAACGCCTGGAAAGAGTAATTCCCACATGCGGCCAGGGTTAGGCAGATGAGCTAGTTCTGTCTTGCCATTAAGAGAAACTTCAATAACGAAACGATTGGGACGTTTTATATAGGTAGCGGTAAGGACAGTGTCGTATAAGACTTTCATGAGTACTCCTTGGTTTAATGTATTCGTGTGCGCACGGTATATAAGCTTTTGTATTGAAAAATTTACTAGGTAGCTAACTCTATTTTTTATTGAGTCAGCCATTGACAGGCTTTATTTGTAATAGAGTTATTTTACTTACTGTATGAGCCAGTTTAGTGCTGAATTATATGGTATAAGTATAGCATAGTAAAAAAGACAGTTTCGATTGTTTTTCTGTTGCTAAAAAGGGACGGGAACTATTTGTAAGAGTAGGGGATAGACTCTTAATGATATAGAGTTGCCTTGCTAAGAGGTTAAGCTATTAGTAACTGTCAAAAGGGCGAAATTTCTTGGGGAAAGAGTGAATAAATACCATGTATGTAGCTATAGCTACATACATGGTATTGTTAAATCATATATACTAAGCTCATCAATCGGAAAAGGCTCATAGGGTCATAAAATAAGTAAGAGTAACTATTGATTTATAATAAATGAAATATATAATCGGCTTAGAACTTAGAACTTAGAACTTAGAACTTAGAACTTAGAACTTAGAACTTAGAACTTAGA
>CAMBIX010000006.1 GCA_945867815.1 uncultured Veillonellaceae bacterium | reverse complement strand
GCATGAAGCATGAAGCATGAAGCATGAAGCATGAAGCATGAAGCATGAAGCATGAAGCATGAGGCACCCTGTTATATATGAGGTAATCATGGATTTAATGATAGATAAAGTAGTAGCCGGATTTAAGGTTTTGCGTAAGGAAGTAGTGTCTGAAGTCAGTGGCACTATTTATGAAATGGAACACGTAAAATCAGGAGCCCGTTTGTTATATATTGATACAGAAGATACTAACAAGGTATTTTCTATTGCTTTCCGCACACCTCCTAAGGATAGCACTGGGGTGGCTCATATTATGGAACATTCCGTTCTGTGCGGATCTCGTAAATTTCCTTTAAAGGAACCCTTTGTTGAATTGGTAAAAGGGTCTTTAAATACGTTTTTAAATGCCATGACCTATCCGGATAAGACAGTCTATCCAGTAGCTAGTAAAAACGATAAAGACTTTCATAATTTAATGGATGTTTATTTGGATGCTGTTTTTTATCCAGAAGTGGCCAAGAATAAATTAATCGTTATGCAGGAAGGATGGCATTATGAATTAGAAAAGCCAGAAGATCCTTTGACTTATAAAGGCGTCGTGTATAACGAAATGAAGGGTGTTTATTCTTCGCCAGATTCTCTATTGGACCGGCATATGATGGAACTTTTATTTCCAGATACGACTTATGGCTATGAATCCGGCGGTGATCCCGATGAAATTCCTAATTTAACCTATGAAGCTTTTCAGAAGTTTTACCAGACTTATTATCATCCATCGAATGCTTATATTTACTTATACGGCAAGATGGATATTGAAGAGCAATTAAATTTTATTAATGAAGAATACTTAAGTCATTTTGACCGTATTCATGTCGATTCAGAGATTGCTTTGCAGAAGGCTCTAAGAAACGAACAAGTGGGTACCTATGCTTATGGGGTAGGTTCGGATGAAAATATAGACCATAAGGCTATGCATACATTGGCATTTGTTTTGCCGGAAATGACGGTTGAACAGAATTTGGCTTTTGATATTATTACGCATGCGCTTTTAACATCTGCTGCTGCGCCTTTAAAACAGGCCTTAATTCGTGCTGGCCTTGGCAGTGATGTGGGTGGCGGTTATACGGATGGTATTCGTCAGCCTATGTGGAATGTAACCGTTACGGGTTCAGATACAGATAAACAGGCAGAGGTAAAAGAACTTGTTCTATCTACCTTGCAAAAACTTGTAGGTCAGGGCTTTGATAAAGAGCTAGTAGAGGGTTCTTTAAATAATACAGAATTTATCTTGCGGGAAGCGGATTTTGGTGGACATCCGATTGGGCTTGCGTATGGTCTTCGTGCTATGGATAGTTGGATTTATGACCGTGATCCCATTGAACAATTGCGGTATGAACAGGCTTTGACTAACATCCGGGAGGGGTTAAAAGGCTCTTATTTTGAAGATTTAGTACGTACATATATCTTACAGAACCCTCATCAGGCCTTGGTAACGATTTATCCTAAACAAGGACTGCAAGCAGAAAAAGAAGCTGCCTTGCGGGATAAATTGGCAAAGATTAAGGCTTCTATGAGCCCAGAAGAAATCCAGCAGGTTATAGCCGATACTAAGGCATTAAAAGCACGGCAAGAAGCGCCAGATTCACCGGAAGCTTTGGCAACGATACCTTTATTGGAACTATCGGATTTAAATCCAGAAGTGGAATCTATCGAACGGACAGAGGAAAAGTTAGGTACGGCTACTATTCATAAGATGCCAACAGCGGCTAAGGGCATTGTTTATAGCTCTTTTTATTTCCCGATTAGTGGTTTAAGTGAAGACGAATTTTATTTAGCTGAATTATTAACAGATATATTAGGCCGCATGAATACGGACAATGCTAGTTATGAAGATTTAGCTAAGGATGTTAATCTTCATTTAGGTGATTTTTCTGTCGATATGACAGCTATTAGTAAACACAATGAACGGGAAGCTTACGTACCTTTATTTGTTGTACGAACAAAGGCTTTACGACGCAGCCTAGGTCATATAGGCCGCATTGTAGTTAATATTTTGCAAAAAACAGATTTTTCGGATACAACGCGTTTATCTGAATTAATTAATGAGACTAAGGCGATTTGGTCGACAGAAGCTTTTCGCCGAGGACACACCTTGGTGTCTAATCAGATTCAGGCACAAGTATCTGAAATTGGTAAATTCCGCTATAATGATAACTTAGGCTATTTCTCTTGGCTAGCTGAATTACAGGGTCAGGAAGATAAAATTTTAGCTTTGCCTAAGAAACTTGAAAAAGTATTGAAGAAGATAATCAGTCGACCTATGGATATTTCTTTTGTCGGTGATGTGTCTGATTATGCTGATTTTATAGCTATGGTTCAGCCATTAGTTGCTGACTTAAAAGGAGATAGTCCTGTAAAAGCGGATGCTAATCAGCCTATCGTCTTTAGTGATACCTTCAAGAATACAGGCATAACTACAGCCGGTAAGGTGCAATATGTGGCACAAGGTGGTAATTTTAAGGATTTTGGCTATAAACGTAGCGGGGCTATGAGTGTGTTAGAAGTTATCTTGCGTTATGAATACTTATGGATTCGTGTTCGCGTACAAGGTGGTGCTTATGGCGCCTTTGCTAACTTCTATAATAACGGCAATATGGTATTCTGCAGTTATCGGGATCCTAACTTGACAGAAACCTTAGATGTCTACAAGGGATTGCCAGATTATTTACGGCAGTTTACCTTAACCGATAGAGAAATGCGTAAGTACATTATAGGTACTATGAGTGGTCTTGATTTGCCGATGACACCAAACTTGCGTGGTCCACGAGGTATGGCTGAATATTTTAGCGGCTCGACGACAGCGGATAAGACAGCCTTTCGTAAGTCGGTTATTGCTTGCACCGTTGAAGATATTCAACGCTTAGCTGACGTAGTAGAAGCAGTTATCGCTAGTAACCATGTGTGTGTTATGGGTAATGAGGAAAAGATTAAAGCAGCAGGCAATGTCTTAACGTGCATTGAATCTTTGCCACAGTAAGCCTATATTGTAAGTTGTTGGCCTTTCCATAGAAGGATTGGTTAAGAAGAGCGGATGGTTGCTTGTTAGTGGTCATTCGTTGTAATGCATTAAGAAAGAGGAGACAAATCAGTGACCTTTGAACCCTTTTATTACGCTGTGCAGGACGCTTTAAAAGTTTTTATATGCTTTCCTATTCTGTGCGCTATCTTTCGTGCTATCTTCATTGCTGTCTATAATCCTTATCCAACCTTAAAGGATAAGTGGGGTATTATTGGTGGCTGTTTTCGTTATGGATTCTGGTGGGGTATGGATTATAATGCCTATTTGTTCCTTATCCCTATGTTAGTTGTGGGTTTGCCAGCGGTCTTTTGGCCTCAGATAGAGACTGTGTATGGCACATCTATCCGCCTTGTGATTGGTTGTGCCTATGCACTGGTGCTGTATGCCTTTTTTATGGCTAAGATGATGTTTTATAAGCATTTTCATGATATATTTAATTCGCAGATTCATATGGCTGGGCATGCGGAAAAGAATAATTTAAGAGATGTATTTTTCAATGAAGACCATGGACTTTTATGGATTGTTGGCGTTTTGCCTTATATAGTAGCTGTTGGATTTGGTCTTTATGGCATGTTGCAAATCCCTTTGATTCCTTACTATCATGTAGATATAAACTGGTTACAATATATAGCTAATTTTATTTTGGTGTTAACGGCAGTGGCATTTTTTTACTGGATTCGTTATGGCGGTACTTTTATGCATGATGATAAACCAGAGTGGGATACTATACCTACTAAGGTTAAAGAAGATATATTTTTTGCTCGTGCTACTGTTGATGATTTGGTTGCTTATAAGTGGGCTAAGCGTAAACAGTTGAGCTCTTATCTGACTAAGTCAGATGAAGAAATGAATCAAGCCATTACTCGATTAGTACCAGAAAAATATAAGGCATCTTGGCAGTCTTTAAAGAATCCCTTATATGCTTTTAAGCGGAAGACAAATGGTTTTAAGATAGGCAAGCCATCGCAGATTTTTTTGATTGTTGGAGAAAGTGTACCACAATGGGCTTTTGATGATATTTTTAAGGATTTACATATTGTAGATGCGACTAAGGCTTTTATGGACGATTTGCATACCGCTAGGGTAACAACGGCCTTGCCAGCTGGCAATATGTCTCGGCCATCTATTGTTAGTCTAATGAGTGGTGTGTATGATGCACAATTAGAACTAAATGAACGGGAAGAAATGTGGACGCATACTTTGCCAACAGCTATGGCTGCTCAACTTAAAGGGTTAGGGTATCAGACGATTTATTGGTATGGTGGTAATGCTTCTTATGGTAATTTTAATAAATATGGGAAGGCCAATGGATTTGATCGAGTAGAAAGTGCTACTCATTTTTGTTCGGCTGATGCACCTAAGACTTGGGTTGGTGTTTATGATGATGTTTTCCTAAAGACGGTAGCTCAAAAGACGGAAGAGTTAGAAAAACCAACCTTTCATTTTGTATATACTACGTCTAATCATAGTCCTTATAAAATTCCTGATGAAATATTAGGTTATGATGCAGATAAGGCTTTAGTTAATGTTGGTGAAGATATTCGGCGGGATAAACGGAAGGTTAAGGAGTTGGCTACGGCTTATTATTCAGATCAAGCAACGCAAGATTTTATTAAATCTATCTTAGCGGCTCATCCAGATGCCTTAGTTGTCTATACGGGAGACCATAGTAATCTTTATGCCCATTTAAATAATACGTCTATGTTACCAAGAGATTGGACTATTCGTGAATTATTTTGTACACCTATTTTAATTCATCATAAAGATATTACGCAGGATACATTTGGACAAGTACCTATTGGAAGTCATATGAATATTATGCCGACAATTCTTGATTTAATAGCACCTAAGGGTATGACGTATTATTCGTTAGTACCGCCACTTACAGAAGCGCAGCCAGATATACTAGCAACACCTATGCAATGGATAAGTCAGAAGGAAATAGGGACAGTAGAGACAAAGTTGGTTGAAGAGTTAATTTTACCAGCAAGGAAAGAATCGGTGCTAAAACGAACACCGGAAGATAAGAGAGGGTTAGAATTGGCAGAGGATTATGCGACCTTATCAGCTTGGTTGGTGAAACATGAAAGAACTAAGTTAGATATTTTATAAGAGGGGTCTTTACTCTTAATAATTGCTCGCACTATAGAGAATAGGTAGTAGAAATGATTGACCAGACAATGAAAATAAAAACGGTAGCTATAAAAGATAATAAGCAAGTTAATAATGTAACCATTGTTATATTGACAAAGAATGAAGAAAAACGCATTGCAGATACTATCCGCAATGCGCTTTCTTGTAGTCAGAATGTGTTGATTGTTGATGCTGAGAGTATGGATAAAACAGTCAGTATAGCTAAGCAATTAGGTGCTAAGGTAGTTATAAGAGCCTGGACAAATGATTTTGCTGCACAAAGAAACTTTGCGTTGAAATTTGTAAAGACAGATTGGGTCTTATATTTAGACGCTGATGAGATGATGGATGAGACCTTAATTCAGTATGTACAGCAGGTTGTAAGAGAAAATAAGCAAGAAAAAATTTATAGAATTAAACGTAAAGCTATTATTTGTGGACAAGCTTGTAATCATGGGGCTATGCGACCTGACTATGTAGCTCGTTTATTTCCTACTAAAGCTGTTACTTGGGTTAATCCTGTGCATGAACATCCAGAGACTAAAGATTTAGAAGTGGGAATATTGGCTGGTCATATTAATCATTATACTTATGATTCTTGGGAACAGTATTGGAAAAAATTTAATCAGTATACAACAATCTGGGCTGATGAGGCTTATAGACGGGGTAAAAAAACAAGTTTAGGCAAAGCGTTTGTACATGCTACTTTTGGTTATTTAAAAGTAACTATTATAGATAGAGGCTTTTTGGATGGGTGGCTAGGATTAGCCATGTGTGCTAATCACTTTTCCTATACCTTAGTTAAGTATATGAAATTACAGGATCGCTATCGACAAGAAAAAGTAAGAGATTAATTATATAGATTGGATTAAGTGTAGATTTCTAAAAAGGTGCTATGTGATGGGAAAAGTGGAACAAGTGATAAACAAATTTTCTCTAACTAAAAAGAGGATGAATGATAAAGGGGCAGATGATATACATATTGTTTTAGCCTGTGATGAAGGGTATGCACCATATGCTATGGTTCTTATACAATCTATTTTAGATAATACCTCACAGATTCATAAGATTTATTTTCATATTTTAACTGAAAGTTTATCTGATAAGTGGCAGGAAGCGTTTGAGGGGTTAGTTAAGTCTAGACAAGCACAGGTGCTAGTGCATATAATGCAGAAAATAGATACTGGCTTTTATGTTAATGGTCATTTAAGTCGAGCGGCTTATTATCGTCTGCTGATTGGTTCTTTATTACCAGAGTCTATACAGCGCTGTATCTATTTAGATTGTGATTTAGTTGTGTTAGATGATATAGCTATATTATGGGATTATTTTTTAGAAGAGAAGACCTTAGGAGCAGTTCCTGATTATGGAATTTTATCTTCAAAGCGATCTATGGATGAGAAAAGAAAGGTCTTAGGCCTGCATGTAGGAGATAGCTATTTTAATTCAGGTGTCTTATTGTTTGATTTACAAAAATGGCGAGATAAGGGTTATGAAAAAAAAGCTATGCAAGAGGCACAGGTTCATACTTATCGTCATAATGACCAAGATATATTGAACCATATCTTATATAAAGATTGGCAGGTCTTGCCGTTGGAATGGAATGTGATTCCACCCCTATTTTTATTAGGCTTTAAGATACTAGGGAATCGTATATTACGTCATGTTACGAGTGATTTAGGAGCACCTAAGATTTTGCATTGGGCAGGGAGCAAAAAGCCATGGCAGTTTAGGGAGAGAAGAGGTTTTAATGGTTGGTATTATGTTTATGCTAAACGGGTGAAAATGAGTATAGCTGATGGAGAGGGAGGTCTAAAAGAGCTTTCAATTCATAAACGAGTGGAAAGCTGGTTAGCACGTAAATTTTATAAGCAGTTAAAAGTATAATAGTGCAGGGAACGTATAGGTAATATATGTCAAAAGATAAGGTATAGATTTTAGATAGTGGATAGAAGAGCCAGTAAGAGTTAAATAAAAGAGGGACGAGACATGACCGAAAAAGGACAAGTAAGCGCTGTTTTTATTGTTGATATATATTTATAGCTAGTAACAGCGATTAATATGAAGGTGACTTTATTTCCGAACTCAGCCATGGATCTTGTATTGCGTTTTAAGGGGGCTTATATAGATGTAATTAAACAGCGTTTAGAAGTGCAGGCGCTTTTTAATCATATTTATATTATGCGTAGGACAGGGTTTTCTATTAGAGATGTAATAAAAAAAGAAAATACTTGCAGTCTGAAGGAATATGTTAAAAGCTTACGATATAAATTAGACAAGAAAGAGGAAGTTCTTATTTGTATGAACCTAAGATGGCTGTTTATTATCAAGAATGGAAAAGTCAGTTGGTTAAAATTCCAAAGATGGACAGTAATCAAGCATTAAGAAAATCGTTAATTATATATTTGCTTATAAAGAGAAGAATGATATACAAAAAGCAAGAGCTATTGTTTTTGAACAATATAAAAAAGTGCCTCCTAAATGGATGAATTATGTACCAGATGGAATAAGTAAATTCTTTGGTTGGCACAAGCGATATGTAGAGGCTACAGAACCTCTGTGTAGATTTTTATTGTGCATGGATATTTTGCATCAGGATATTTCTTCCGTTACAATAAAGGTTCATCCAACCGCTAAATATTCCCAGTCTTTACGGACCATTTATCAATCTTATGGATATAAAGTAGCATCGGAGCAATTTATTCCGTGGGAAGTGTATTTGTTAAATCATGCAGCAGATAATAAACTATTAATTAGTTAGGTATCAACAGCTGTTATTAGTCATTATTTATATTTTTCGGATAAGGTGACGAAAAAAATTCGAGGTATATATATATATATCCTTTAGTAGAAAGACCGATAAAAGGGTGGCTTACCAAGAAAGATTATGAACAAATGTTGAGACAATTAGAAGCGCAGACCTGTAGATGGGAAGGCATAAAAGTGGTGTATACGCTGGAAGAATGGAAGAACTATATAGAGGCCTTTGTTAGAGCAGTCGATTATTATATCGCTAAAAAATTATAAAATGATTAGTATAAGTCTTAGATAATATAAAGAATTTTACACAGTAACTATTGATGAGATATAAGGAGGCAGTAATGAAGCGAATTTTATTAGAAGGAATTATGAATTTAGGTGATCTTGTAGCTTCGACAGCAGCTGTCTCTTATTTACGTCGTCAGTATCCACAGTGGGAGATTTATTATTTGATTCGTCCAGGCTTTGAAGATTTATTGGCGCAGGTGCCTGGGGTAGCTGGTATAATAACTTATACCTATAAAAGTGGTGGTGGTATAGGTGGTATTTGGCGGTTAGCTAAAAAGATAAAGACTTATCATTTCGATTTGTTTCTAACCTTTGACCCTCGTAAACGGACGTCTATTGCGGTTAGATTAGCAGGTATTCCTATACGGATAGACTCGGACTCTGTATTTGGTTGGCATGATCGAACTTATTTTTTTAATCGACATATTCCTTTAGATGGGTTTGATTTAAATCATCATCAGACCTATGAAGCTTTTATAGAAGTGGTAAGACGTGTAAAGACAGCAAATTTGCTGCCTTTACACGGAAGTGTTATTAAAAAGAGGGATGATAATAAGACCTTAAATGCATCTTATCATAAGGATGATACAAATAAATTCTGCTATACAGAGTATCGGCCGGTACTAATAAGGGATACTCTTTCAGACAGATTGAGAGGCGTATCTGCCAAAGAGAGATTTTCCGTAGTATCTCCTTATGTAGTAATTACCCCGTCCCGGCGAGGCAGTAAGGGCGCCTGGCCTATTGAGAATTGGATAGGGGTAATACAGGATATTGTTAAGGATAACTATCAGGCGGTGTTAGTCGGTTCAAGGGAAGAATCGGTAAAAATTAAAACCATACTCATGCCTAAATTACAGGAAGTACTTGTGCCGACAATGTATAAAAAAGTTATTGATACGAGCGGGCAGACATCATTAATAGAGTTGATGAATCTTTTAAGTAAGGCGCACTTGGTTGTTAATATAGACAACGGGGTAGGGCACTTGGCGGCTGCTTTGGAGCGGCCGGTGCTGACTTTATTTGATGACTATTCGGATTCAGCGGTTATACATAAACCGGCTGGTAAGTATGCAGAGATTCTTACCGGTATACAAAATGATACGTCGTCAATTAGCAAAGTTAGAGAAAAAATTAGTACGATGTTACAGATTATATAAAATAGTAAGTAGTATATTAGATAGGATATTATCGGACAGGTATAGATAAAATGGCAGTATTTAATCATTATATTATTAATGCGGTGGGAAGTACGGAGCGTAGGCAGTCAATTATTGAAACCTTTCGTAGGCAAGGATTAGAGCCACGTTTTTTTACGGCTATAATGGGAAAAGAATTATCTATAGAAGAACGAAGAAAGTATAATGGAAGTTATGGCTTATTAGATCCGGGTGAGTTGGGGTGCGCTTTGTCCCATTTAAGTATTTATCAGGAGTTATTGGATTCTAGTGAGCCCTATATGTATATTTTTGAAGATGATATACAACTCACAGATGGGTTTACTAAGATTTTTGATGGGATACATACATTTTTAATGGGACATAAAAAACCTTGCATTATTAGATTGTTTCCGTATCCAGAAGTGCATAGGATATGTTTCAGTATAGATTCTGATGTATCAATTTTAGAAGAACTTTCAGGTACAAGAGCATGTGGTTATATTATTAATCGTGCGGCGGCTGCCAATATTTTGCAAGTACAAAGTCCGGTAAAATTTGAAATTGATTCATTTTATACGTATCGTAAATTAGGGTTATTAAAGATTTATTCACTGTCAAAAGCAATGGTAACCCTATTTGAAAAAAACAGTCGAATTTCAACAATAGGAGAACAGGGGCAACGGGCGGCGCATTTAACAAATAAAGAAAAAGCAACATTAAAGGATAAAGCGATTCGAGAGATATATCATTCGTTTTCTGGGTCGCAGAAAATGCGAGTACACTGGCTGCGGCTGCAGTATCATTGGCAAAAACTGATGTGGAGTAAATGAGTTGACAGGATTGGGTAAGGTAAGTAGGGAAGGTAATGTATGATAAAGGCACGATCGTTTGATTTTTATTTGGCGATTATATTGACGCTGATGGCTTGCACATCGCGTTTATCCACGGCTTTTGGAGAGATAGTGTTGGCTCTTGCCTGTGTGGTTGCTTTTGTAGGCTGGTGGCGGCATAGGAAGGCGGCGGATAAAGGGAATAAGCCGTATTTTACAGAGGAGGCTTTGGGTTATAATAAAGCGTATTGCATTTTTTTGGTGACGATGCTGCCGTCTGTACTTTTTATGGGGGCGATAGGCACAGGTTTTCATGAATGGTTTCAGTGGATATGGCGCTGGATGCCGTTTGTGCTTATTTTGGCGTTCATTCATAAACGGACATATTTAGTGAATATGCTGTGGACTTTCCTCATTGTGTTTGGCTTTGACTGTTTGACTACGTTAGTGCAGACGCTGCTTCATTTAGGTAATAATAATCGCGGCTGGGGCTTTGGCGGCAGCCAGTTGGCCATTGCCAGTATGATGTGTTTTATGCTGCCGCTGGCTATCGTTGTTTTGTGTGATGGCCGTTTTGAAAAGAAATTAAAAGGCGCCGCCTGGTTTACCAGTATAAGTATTTGCATCGCCTTTCTTTGTAATAAAAGCCGGGGTTCATGGGTTAGTAATATTTTGCTTGTACCGACAGCGATGTCCTATTATATACGAAAATCTAAAAAGATATTGCTTCCGTTAGGTCTTGTTATAGTTTTATTTGTTGGATTTTTTGCTTTACACCCTCAATATGGACATCGGTTTGCCTCTATATCCAACACAACGACGGATCGGTCGAATGCCGATCGATTATGGGGCTGGCGGTCTTCGATAGATATGTATGTAACGAATCCGATTGCCGGTGTAGGCCTCGGCGAATGGCGGCCGCAGTATGATGGCGATGGACATAGGCATTATAGCTATAAAGAAGATTCACAGGGACTGAATCATGCGCATAATAATTTTTTTATGATGCTCAGTGAGACAGGGACAATAGGTTTCTTAGGATTCTTATATTGGCTGGGGTATTTTATCTTTTATAGCTGTAGGCAATGGAAGAAGACGAAGAATCCTTATGATTTGATTATATGGATTTCAATGATTGGGTATGTGTGTATCTTCGGTTTTATTGAGTTCACGATGGATTTATCAGCGCCGACACGTATTTTCTGGTTTATCTTAGGTACGGTATTAGCCTTAAAGGCAGCGGATAAGGATGTTGAAGATAAATAGGAATAATATCGTATAAAGTATAGTGATTAGGATTTGTGAGGCTGGGTATGTGTAATTGGGATAAGATGACGCAAAAATGGGATAGCTATAACGAAATTTTTAGACGTTGCCATGTCTATCCATTATTATTTTTTATTGTCTTAGTATGGATGGGCGGATTAATCTTTTCTTTTAATCGGCTTACACCGTTAGTGGTGGATGATTTGCTGAAAATTCAAGGTGTTTGGCATTTGCACCAGGTAGTCGACTGGATACCTTATTTAGCTCATTTTTATATGACTTGGGGCGGCCGTATAGGCGGTGAGTTCTTTTCATTAGTATTTTTGTCACTGCCAAAGTCTTTGTATAATTGGATAGGCATGCTGGGCTATTTATTGTTGGTTTTATTGTTGTATGTGAATATTGTCGGTCGTTGGACATGGTCAGTTTTTACGTTTGTTTTTGTTAATTTTTCTGTATGGGCTTTTTTGCCGGCTTTTGGACAGGATTTGCTTTGGGTAACCGGGGCGGCTAATTATTTATGGCTGTCAATTATCCCTTTACTTTTTTTATATTTTTTGCGTTTATATGGACAAAAACCGATGCAGTGGATGACGTCGTGGTGGATGGGGAGCGTTCTATTTGTTTTAGCGTTTTTATCCGGTTGGTCAAATGAGCATATATCTGTAATGGTGTTTATCGCGGCTTTGGGATATATGTATTTGTACAAGCGTAAATATAATCGAATGCCTAAATTTATTATTGCCTCTATTATTGGGATAGGGATAGGTTGCTGTTTTTTATGGCTGGCACCAGGGAATTTTGTTCGCTTGGGGCAGCCTTCATCTATTGGTGTTATAGTAAATCAAATGGTAGGGAATGCCTTATCCATATTAAATTATGAATCAACCTTGCCTTTATTAATTGTTTTTGTTTTATTGGTACCACGTGTTAAAGAAGATAGTGGTCTTCGGAATTTGGCTATTATTTTTTTAGCAGGAATTATTTTATCTAGTGCGCTTATTGGTGTTGCTGTAAAGATTCATAGCCGTTTATATTTTGAAAACACAATTTTTATGATTATTACTTCCGGTTGGCTGATAGAATATTATTTTAAAGAAGAAAGAAAGGATACGTTGCTGCGCTTTGTTTTGTCTGTGTTATTGATAGGCAGTATACAATTATTCTTTATTGAGGGACGTGTGGCTATAGCCCAATATTATCACCAATGGCAGCAGAATGAACAATTGATTCAAGAGGACAAAAATAAGGGGATAGACAATATTGTTATTAATGCTAACTATCCTAAAAATCGTTTTTGCGCTACGTATCGGTTGCAGAATTATGTGCCGGATGCGAATAATTGGATGAATAAGGGAGCGGCTTCGTATTATCAGGTAAAATCCATTCGGACGGAGTATCGACAGACTGAAGGTGGAAATGCGTATTATTTTTAAATCATTGAGAATGTGTTATTTCCAACGTCGTATAAAACGTTAAAATAATAAGACTATTAATTACACGATATGAAAAAATAAGGGGGGGGGTAGCACCCTTATTTTTTAAGAACATGATAAAATGAATAAAAGATGAAATTGTTACAGGAATAAAGATAATGGAGTGTAGTTATAGGTAAGGAGCAGGTATCAATGAAGGCAAGCTGTCATACATATGCTTTGGGCGTTATTACACTATCATTGCTAATCAGTGATTACTTAGCTACCGCATTGGGGACGACGCTGGCTTATGTAGTGCGTAAATATGCATGGCCTATATACGGCGGCTCTTTTTCTATTAATGAGTTCTATTTATGGGGACTTGTTCCCGTGTTTGTTATCGGTATGCTGGCTCTTTGCCGTGCCTATCAGATAGACAGGCTGTATTGGCGGAAGGTGCGGGATGTGATAGTAGCCATAACGCTGGCTGCCGGTTTGTCTATCATTTTTATGTATTTTGGGCATACAGCGGGGACAACCTCTCGTTTATTTGTGGGGTTAGCCTGGGTCTTTATGACTTTTTGTGTGCTTTTTTTTCGTTTTTGTCTGGAACGATATTTACTGGCTAAGGGGTATTTTTCAGTACCTTATCTTTTGATTGGTGCCGGTAAGACGGCGCAATTATATTTACGCCAATTGCGGGCGAATCCGTTTGCCCATCACCATGTTATCGGCTGTATTGACGATAACCCGGAGGCACCGGCTGTATCGGCTGCTGTGCCTTGTTTAGGCGGTTTTTTGGATATTGAGCAAGTTATCCGGGAGACGGGTGTTACTCATGTCGTTGTCTGTGCGCCGGGGCTTCCGGCTAATGAGTTGGTACAGCTTATTAATCGCTTGGAAGTGTTGGTACATAATGTACGTTTTGTGCCGGATTTGCTGGGCGTACCGGCTAATAATTTAAGCATTGCCGACGGCAGCGGACGGAATATGCTGGTATTAAATGTAAAAAATAACTTAGCTCGTTATTATTACCGATGGATTAAGCGCTGTTTTGATATTATTGTTATTCTTGTGTGCAGTCCTCTTTTATTATTGGGATGTTTATGTATTGCCCTTATGGTGCGTTTGGATTCTAAAGGGCCTGTTTTCTTTGCCCACCGGCGGGTAGGCCGATATGGCCGGTCGTTTGCCTGTTATAAGTTTCGGTCTATGGTAGTGGATTCCAAGGAGCGACTAGAAGCGTATTTGGCAACGCATCCGGAAGCGGAGGCGGAATGGAATCGTGAATTTAAACTTAAAGAGGATCCGCGCATTACCCGTATCGGGAAATTCTTACGAAAGACTAGTTTAGATGAATTACCGCAATTATGGAATGTCTTAAAGGGCGATATGAGTCTGGTCGGACCGCGGCCTATTGTAGCAGAGGAAGTTCCAAAGTATGGTATTTATATTGATGATTATTATTTAGTAAGACCGGGCATTACCGGTATTTGGCAGGTTAACGGACGTAGTGATACTACCTATGAAGAAAGGGTACAGATGGATTCCTGGTATGTGCATAATTGGTCGGTGTGGATTGATGTGGTCTATTTGATTAAGACCGTTTTAGTGGTACTGAAGCGGGAAGGGGCTTATTAATGGATATACAGATACTGGTTGCCATGCATAAGCCGTATTGGGCGCCTTTGGATGAGACTTATCTGCCTTTGCAGGTGGGGGCGCTGGGTAAGCCGTCACTACACATCAGTAATTATCCGGCGGCTTATCAGATTCAGCGGGATGATGAAGGCTTTCATATATCCGGCAGGAATCCTGTTTTTTGTGAGTTGACAGGCCTTTATTGGGCTTGGAAGAACAGCAGGGCTGATTATGTGGGCAGTGTACATTATAGACGGTATTTTGTAAGGAAAGAAAGGCCGTTTTTTATTAGCGGGCATAGAGAGGATATCCTAACAAAGGATGAGTGGGTGGATCTTTTAAGCGATGTCCCTATTGTATTGCCTAAGAAGAGACACTATTATATTGAATCCATTGCTTCGCATTATAGGCATGCCCATGATGCCGTGTCTTGGCAGGCAGTGGGGGATATACTTGAGGAGATATATCCTGCCTATAGTCCCTGCTTTGCAGATTTAGATAAAAGACGGTCAGCACATCTGTTTAATATGTTTGTCATGCGTAAGGACTATTTTGATCAATATTGTGCATGGCTGTTTGCTGTTCTTTTTAGTTTAGAAAAAAGGCTGCCGCAGCATGAACCGAGACTCTTTGGTTTTCTGGCAGAGCGGCTCTTGGATGTATGGATAGATACGAATCGCCTGCCTTATAAGGAAGTACCGGCAGCTTTTATGGAACGGCGTAATTGGGGAAAGAAGATAGGGCAGTTTTTGTGGCGGAAGATGAGGAAAGGGAAATAATCGTGGCATTTCTTAAAACGCTATATAAATATAAGTTTTTGATTTATCAGTTAGTTGAACGAGATATTAAGAAAAAATACCGACGCAGCGTATTGGGTATATTGTGGAGCTTGTTGAATCCCTTTTTGATGATGGTTATTACGGCTATGGTATTTTCAACCTTATTTCGCTTTAATGTGGAGAACTATATTCTTTATTTGTTAGTAGGACAAGTGTTCTTTACTTTTTTTGCAGAGGCGACTAACTTTGCTATGGGATCGATATTGGAGAATGCATCGCTTATTAAAAAGATATACGTGCCGAAATATCTGTTTCCTATTTCGCGTGTTGTATCCAGCTGTGTCAATTTTTTGTTTACCTTGCCGGCTATCTTAATTATTATGTGTTATACAGGGCAGTATCCGTCGTGGCGGATTATCTCTTTTATAATACCGTTAGCCTTGATGCTCTTCTTCTGTATAGGGGTCGGGTTATTCTTATCCAGTTTTGTCGTTAAATTTAGAGACCTGTATCATTTGTATGGTGTCGTTATTACCGCGCTAAGTTATGCAACGCCTATATTCTACCCTATGCAGATTATTCCTAAGGAATATAGTTTTTTGTTGTATTATAATCCTTTATATTATTTTTTGACACTTTTTCGTGAAGTTTTATATCAAGGATTGTTGCCGGAGTGGCATACGTTAATGATTTGTCTTGCTTTTACGGTAGGGGCGCTAGTTGTGGGTGGCTTTACTTTTAGACGATTGCAGAATGAGTTTATTTTGTATGTGTAGTTAAGGTATATAGGTATGGCAGGAATTGGTTATGTTAAATGATGAAATAATACAAGTAAAGCATGTAACGATGCAGTTTAACTTAATGGAAGAGCGAGTTGATACCTTAAAAGAATATATTGTGCGTCTATTAAAAGGGCGGATTAAATTTAATAATTTTACAGCTTTGCATGATGTGTCTTTCTCTGTGAAGCGTGGAGAAGCCGTTGGTCTTATTGGACATAACGGAGCTGGTAAATCAACTATGCTCAAAATTATTGCAGGCGTATTAAAACCGACTAGCGGCAGTGTTGTTGTAAAAGGCAGTATTGCCCCGTTAATTGAAGTGGGAGCCGGTTTTGACGGAGAACTCACGGCAAGAGAAAATATCTATCTTAATGGAGCTATGCTGGGTCATAGTAAGCAGTTTATAGATGATCATTTTCAGTCTATTGTAGATTTCTCGGAATTGCAGCAATTTATTGATGTACCGGTAAAAAATTTCTCCAGCGGCATGTATGCGCGCTTAGGTTTTGCCATAGCAACAGAAGTGCAGCCGGATATATTGATTGTGGATGAAGTCTTATCTGTAGGGGATCATGACTTTCAGCAGAAGTGTAAAAAGCGAATAAAGCATATGATGGATACAGGTACAACGGTTATTTTTGTGTCACATGATATTGAGACTATTAAAGAAGTTTGTAATAGAGTTATTTGGTTTGAAAAGGGTCAATGTAAAGGGAAAGGAACTAATTTAGATATTTGTAATACTTATGAATGTGAAAAGTAGTAAATTTAGAATTAGTTAATTTTTATAAGTAAGGGAGTTTAGTATGAAGAAAATATTATATTATAATTGGTGTCCGTTTGATGATGATGAAAATAGAGGTGGTGGAGTTACAGTATACACTAGAAATTTAATAAAGAAAATAATTAATGATGGGAAATATGAATGTTATTTTCTATATTCAGGAATAGATTATGATTTATCAAAAAATATAAAGATAGAGGAATATGTTAATTGTTTTGGAAATAAATGTCATTCTTATAGACTAATAAATTCACCAGTTGTAGCACCAGCTTTTTGCAACTTTTATAATATAAATACAGTTATTCAGGATAGAAAAATATTAGAGGTGATTAATAAATTTATTAGTGAAAAGGGTCCTTTTGATATAATTCATTTTAATAATTTTGAAGGATTGAGTTTAAGTGTTTTTGATTTAAAAAAATATTATCCAAAAACTAAAATAATATTTTCTATGCATAATTATTATCCATTATGTCCACAAGTAAATCTATGGAAAAATGAGAATGAAAATTGTAAAGATAATCATAATTGTTTAGATTGTGTAAGTTGTGTTCCTATTAAAATAAATACAAAGGATGTTAAATATTTAGGTGAAATCGCGTATTATTTAAGGAAAATTCATATATCAAGTAAATCAAAAATATGGGAAAAAACATTTAAAGCTATTAGGATTTTGGGAAAAATAAAGTATAATTTGCTCCCCATAAAAGCGAATAAAAATAAAATAAAAGATAGTAATTATAAATGGAATGATTTAAAAGAGATAAAGAAAACTGAAAAAATACAACAGAATTTATATAACTGTTTTATGGAAGAATTTAGGACTAAGTTGAATTTAGATGTTGATAGAATTCTTGCTGTCTCTGATAGAGTAAAAACTATTATTATTAATAGGGGAATTAAGGAAGAAAAAGTTTTTGTAAATTATATTGGAACAAAATTTGGGGACTCTCAATTAGAACATGGTAAAAATTTATATAAAGATGGAATATTTAAGATTATTTATATGGGATATGCTAGAAAAGACAAAGGTTTTTATTTTCTTTTAGATGCTTTAGATAAAGTTAAACCTAATTTATCAAGTAAGATTGATTTATATTTTGCAGTAAGGACTGAAGATTTATATGTTCTTAATAGACTTAAAGAATTAGGGAATAAATTTCATGGTATATTTTTTAAAAATGGTTATCACCATGATGAATTAGATTTTATTTTAAAAGATATACACTTAGGAGTTATTCCTGTTTTATGGGAAGATAATTTGCCACAAGTAGCTATAGAGATGAAAAGTAAAGGAATTCCGGTATTAGCTAGTAATTTAGGTGGAGCTAGTGAATTAAGTAAGTCTAAGTTTTTTCAATTTAAAGGAGGCGATATAAATGATTTTAATAAAAAGTTAGAGATAATTATTGAAAATGACGTAATGAAAGACTATTGGGAAAAAGGTTTAAAATTAAAAGATATGGATACCCATGTTCGAGAATTATATAAGATATATGAAAATTAATATATAGGAGAGTATATAGAATTACTGGAGGGCAGGGCGTATGAATAAAAGTCTGTAAATTAGAGAGTATAAAAGTTTGAGAGTATGAAAGCTTTTCTGTAAATAGGTCTTTCATACTCTCTTAAAAGCCAATCAGGTTCAATATGGCATTCACGAAAATTTTTATATTTTCCTGCGAGTGCGTGATCGCGATACTTAATATCGAGTTTTTTCTTGTTTGCCAATGTGTCTATAACGAATTCTAAATTTTTTAGATTCATTCCATGTTTTCTAACAAGTTTTAAGTCTTTTTTGAATCTGTTAGAGGTAATAATATCAAGCTTCATTATCTACATCCTTTATTAGCTCTGAGAAGTTATGATATCGTTTATAGTTTTGGGGATGTGCTTTCATTTCGTTATACTCAGCTAGAGCATTGCGTGTTTCTGTATTCAATGTATTATTACGGTGAACATCAAAAGGAATGCCGTCACATCGAACCGCACTTTTTAAGAACATGGTAATAGCAGAGGACATGTTTAAACCTAAGTCATTAAATAGCATTTCGGCTTCTTTTTTTAGGTTTTTGTCTACACGGACATTAATGTTAGCAGTGATCATTATGTTTTACCTCCTTTGGATTATTAATTGATATTTCTAGTACAATTATAATTTATAAGATAAAAAAAGCAACATATTAAATGGCGATGCTTTGCTTTTGTAACACACCGTAAATACATGTAGCAAATTTGCTTTATCTTATTTTATGAATTTAGTAATTTAGGGATGATATACAACAAGTGATTTTTGATTATTAGGTGGTAGTTTTTTAGATGTTTAGGTATTAATTAATAGTGAAGGGATACAAATGCAGGCACAATATGATTATCTTATCGTAGGCAGTGGTTTATATGGCGCTATTTTTGCTCATGAAATGAAGAAGCGGGGGCGTTCGGTAGTAGTCTTGGAACGGCGTAATCATATAGGGGGCAATATTTATTGTGAGACGAAGGACGGGATACCGATTCATCGGTATGGGGCTCATATTTTTCATACCAGTGATGAAAAGGTGTGGACGTATGTAAATCAGTTTGTGACGTTTAATCATTTTATCAATTCGCCGGTGGCTAATTATAAGGGAACTATCTATAATCTGCCTTTTAATATGAATACCTTTGCTAAGATGTGGAACATTCGGTATCCGGAAGAGGCCAAGGCCATTATAGAGAAGCAACGATCTGAACTTACCGGAGAACCGAAAAATTTAGAAGAGCAGGCCATTCGTCTGGTAGGGCGGGATATTTATGAACGTCTTATTAAGGGGTACACAGAAAAGCAGTGGGGACGCTCTTGCACAGACCTGCCGGCTTTTATCATTAAACGCCTGCCTGTACGGTATACGTATGATAATAATTACTTCAATGATACCTATCAGGGGATACCTGAGGAAGGGTATACGGTTTTGATAGAACGTTTGTTAGAAGGCGTTGAGGTACGGCTGGGTGTCGATTTTTTAACTGATAAAGAAGAGTATAAGCAGATGGCAAAGACTCTTGTTTATACCGGCTCGATTGATGCTTATTTTGATTATGCGTTGGGACAGCTGGATTATCGGGGGCTTCGTTTTGAAACAGAATGCTTAGATAAGGATAATTACCAAGGGGTAGCGGTTATGAATTTCACGGAGAGAGAGGTACCGTATACACGTATTATTGAACATAAGCATTTTGTTTTTGGCAGACAGCCGGTGACGTATATTACACGGGAATTCCCGGCTGCCTGGAAGCGGGGAGAGGAAGCCTATTATCCGGTAAATGATGCAAAGAATCAGGCTTTATATGCGAGGTATAAGGCGCTGGCGGATAAGGAGGCACATGTCATCTTTGGCGGTCGTCTCGGTGAATATAAGTATTATGATATGGATAAGGTAATAGAGTCTGCCTTAGGGGCTGTTGAAAGAGAAAGTAGAAGGTAATGCAGATGATGGCGGTGCGCATACTGTATCATATTGCATACTGTAAGCTGAAAGGGAAAGTGGCAGGTAAGGTATGAAGGAACCTTGCGAGGCATTCACTTTTAAAAGGCCCGTGGGCGCAGGTTAAGTTAGTCCGTTGCGTGCGTGGTGCTGTATTAGATGTAGCTGTAGATATTCGGAAAGAGAGCCCAACCTATAAGCAGTGGGTTGGTGTTGAATTGTCGGGAGATAATAAAAAGCAGCTCTTAATTCCTCGTGGCTATGGGCATGGCTTTGTTACTTTAACTGATCATGTGGAATTTATGTACAAAGCCGATAATTATTACGCACCAGACTCAGAAGGTGGCATCTTGTGGAATGATCCAGATATTGGTGTTGACTGGGGGGTGGATCAGCCGATTTTGTCGGAAAAGGATAAGAAGAACCCTTTATTGCGGGATTTGTAGAGCGGTGATAATTGGTAAAAGGGAGTTAATAAGGATTTAGTTATTTTTATATAGAATGTAGAGTGGTTTAGTGCTTTGGAAGTGAAGTAATAAATCTTGTTGTGATATACTTAAGTAAAGATAAGACGTTTAGACGCTCGAATTGAAAAGGATGGCATAAGCTAATAATATGTATGATCCTAAATAGAAAATATTATGAATGATTGGGGTGATAGCTATGGTAGAAGTTAATGTACGTATTGATGATACGATAAAACAAAATGCGGAAATGGTATGTAAGGCATTAGGTCTATCTCTATCAACAGCTGTGACTATGTATTTAACACAAATAGCAAGAGAACAGCGGATACCACTTGATATGTCATGAGATCCTTTTTATTCAGAAGAAAATATGAGACGTTTGCGAGCATCAATTGCTCAGATGGAGTCGACGTATTGATGGTACGAATCGGATTGTCTATACAGTAGAAGATGATATTTTGAAAATAGTGCAATGCGGATCTCATTATAGGGATAAATAAAAAAAGGGGGTATAGAGTTAACGTGCAAGAATTATATAGGGAGTCATCTAAGCGGACGACACAAGGGGCAATATTGATTGCCTTTTTCCTCTTGGCAGTGGCTGGATTTTTTATTTTCACTTTGATGCGGAGCTTACAAGGTGGGCATTTAATTATTGATGAACTTTTTATTGAAGTCGTTTTGTTTATTGTTATCTTAAAACAGGCCTTAGGTCGTTATACGTATATACTGACAGATAAGGCTTTTGTCATAAAGGAACAAGGTTTATTTCGTAAAAAGGATTTTATCATTCCTTATGATGATATTGATGGCATATATTCGTTTAAGCAGGAGTTATTACCTAAGTTACGTTATCGTTATAAGTGGCGTAAATTATCGTCTATGGATGCGCGTCCTGTATGGGCCTTGGCTTATGCCATTGTTAAAGGTAAAAAAATACAACATGGGCGGGTATTGATTAAGGCGGAACAAGGTTTTTTTGATGCCTTACGCCAGTTTATTCCTGACCGTATACAGGTATCAGAAGAAGAAGTCGTCTTTTATGCCTATGTGCGTGAAGATGCCGTCAAGCACGGAGAAGATGTAAAGGCTTATGCTAAGAAGATAAAAGAGCAAACTGGACAAGTGAATCCGGTAGAGCAAGAAGGATATAAAGATTCGAAAGTAGAATAAGTATATGTAAGTTAATAGAAAAGCGCGTAGCGAAAGCTACGCGTTTTGTCGTTTTTAGGTCTATGTGGGGGATTGATAAACGGAATAGCCATTTGTGATTATTAGTTAGAAGACTGGTCTTAATTGGCATCTTGTATAGGATATCAATGTTGATAAAATGGTAATTGTCTTTCAAACGTGGCGATTACTCGTTTTATAGGTGTGTTGGATTGATTCTCTATTAGATTTAGTTAACTATAGATGTCTTAGAAAAAGGGCAAATGAGGTAGGGGAGTACAGATGTAGTCTTGGATTGATTGCATAAGCTGTCCGAGAAAATGTCCGCACTTCCAAGCGCAAAGGAGTTATAAGAAAATAGGAGAGAAAAGAGAAGATGCAAGAAAGGGAACATAGAAAAAATAACAAATATACTAATCGACATAAAAATATTGGTGCGCCCTTAGTGAGAGACCTGCCTAATGAGTGGCGGCCTAGGGAAAAGTGCTTACAATTTGGCGTAAGCCAACTTACGACAGAAGAGTTAGTCGCCATTTTGTTGCGTACAGGTCGTAAGGGGCAGTCGGTTCTAGCTTTGGCTAAGGAGCTAGTAGGGTCATTGACAGAAGGCGCCTATGGTTTAAATCAGATTAGTTTGACGAGTTTGCAGGAGATAAAAGGGATTGGTCCTGATAAAGCGGTCACGCTTGTAGCCGCCGTAGAATTAGGTCGACGTTTGGGGCAGATGCGGGTTAAGCAGCAGTATGCTGATTTTAGTCATCCGGAGGCAGTGGCTACTTATGTGATGGAGCGCCTGCGACATGAACCGGTGGAGCATTTTTGTGTGGCTATGCTGACGAATCGAAATCAGCTTATTGCTCTTGCTACTGTGGCTATTGGTGGGTTAACAGCGAGTCAGGCAGAACAACGCGTTGTTTTTAGAAAGGCTATTGAGGCTAACGCGGCAAGTATTATTTTATTGCACAATCATCCATCAGGAGATCCTAGGCCTAGTCAGAGTGATATACAAGTGACGCAGGTTTTTCAACAGGCAGGTGAGATTATGGGGATTCCTGTACTTGATCATATTATTATTGGTGATGGCGTCTATGAGAGCCTAGCGGAATTAGGCTATCTTTAAAAGAAACCTTACAGTTGCTTTTGAAGAAAAGGTTAATATAAGTAGTTGATGGCATTCGTTATTAATAAGACCTTGGCAAAGTAAGGGAGAAAGGTTAGCTTGTTGATGAATAGGGGTAAGTTGAGGCGGTAAAAAAAGTTTATATTATCTGCTCGGTAATGCTTAAAAAAAGCGCTTGTTTGTGTTAAGATTAATAGACAGCAAGTATAAGGAGATTAAACATAAATGAGCAGCATATTTTCCTCGTTTGGTAGAGATATAGGGATGGATATAGGCACCGTGAACACCCATGTGTATGTGGAAGGTCGCGGTGTTGTTTTATCGGAGCCATCTGTGGTAGCTACGGATGCAAAACAAAAGAATATTGTCGCCGTTGGTGATGAGGCAGAGCGTATGTTATTAAAGTCACCAGATATGCATGAAGAACTGCATCCTTTAAAGGATGGCTTTATCGTTGATTATCGCGTTATGCTGACTATGATACGGCAGTTTTTACGTAAGGCAGCAAAATCGATTCGGCGGTCTCGTGTTATGGTGTCTGTGCCTTGTGGAATTACAGATGTGGAAAAGAGGGCGACCTTGGATGCCTTAATTCAGGCGGGTGCTAGAGAGGCTTATTTAGTAGAAACACCGGTAGCGGCAGCGCTAGGGGCAGGTCTACCTGTCTTTGATGCTATTGGCACTATGGCTGTTGATGTGGGCGGTGGTTCTACCGATGTGGCTGTATTAGCCTTAGGTGGTAAGGTTGTAGGCCGGACGGCTCGTATTGGTGGCTCTGACATAAATGCAGCTATTTTACAGTATATACAGCAGTGTTTTTCCTTGATGGTCGCTGATGAAACGATAGAAATGTTAAAGGTAGAATTGGCATCAGCCATGCCGGTTGAGGAAGAAGAGGATAAACGGATAAAAGGCCGTGATGCGTCAACAGGTCTTATGCGAGATGTGGTTGTCCGTAAAAGTGAGATTTACCAGGCGATTAAGGAGCCAGTGCATCAAATTTGTCAGGTTATACGATCTGTGGTGGAACAAACGCCACCAGAGTTGTCGGCTGATATTATGAAGCAGGGTATCGTTCTTGCCGGTGAAACGGCTTTGTTATCAGGCTTAGGTGAAAAAGTATCGGAAGAATTAGGTGGCATCCCTGTATGGGTGCCAGAAGAACCAGAGTATGTAGTAGCACGAGGCCTTGGTCGAGGCTTAGAAGCCTTTGACCAAATGGAACGTTTTTTTGTAGCGGCTAAGAATAGGAAAGGACGGGCATAATGTTTTCTTCAGAACGAAAACTTGTTATTTTTATAGGGGTGGCCTGTCTTTTTCTAGCCTTAATGGGTTATGCGTGGAAGCAACGGACTATGATTCCTTATGTAACGGTGCCCTTAGAACGAGTAACGACACCGTTTAAGTATGGAACGGCGCGCTTTTTAGAGGACATTCATACTGGTATTGCAGTTATTGATAACGCGATTGATAAAACACTAGAGATTGATCAATTAGAAACGGATAATGCCCAGTTAAAACAAAAATTAATTAATTATGATGAAATGCAGGCAGAAAATGACCGCTTGCGGGCTCTTTTGAAATTCCAGCAAGACCATCCTCAATTTAAGATGGTAGCAGCTACGGTCATTGGCCGTAATTTCGGTACCTGGGCTAATACGTTAACGATTGACCGTGGTCGAGCAGAAGGCATTACAGTTAATATGCCCGTTGTTGTACCTGGTGGTGTTGTTGGTTTTGTTAGTGACGTGTATGAACATTCAGCACGGGTGCAGACCATGATTGATCCACGGACAGCCATTGGGGTTATTGTGCAGCGACCAGCCTCTAGGGTAGCTTCTGTTGTACGAGGAAATGGAGCGAATCCAGGCAATCCTCTATTAGTTGATATCGCTAGAGATGGTGATGTTTTAAAAGGGGATTTACTTATTACGTCTGGCTATGGTGGTATTTATCCTAAGGGGCTTCCAGTAGGAACCGTCTTAGATATAACCAATGATGCGGAAGGCTTTGTTAAGAATGCAACGATAGAGCCAGCGGCTAACTTCCGTAATATTGAAGAAGTATTTGTCATTATTGGTTCACAAGAGGCGGCACCAGCAGCACCGGTACAAGATCCTAAGCTAGTACCACAGACTCATCGTGATCAAGTCGAAGGGATAAAAGGAGCGTCGAATCAATGAGGACGGCCGTATATATCTTATTAGGTGTGTTTACCGTTTTGTTTCAGGTAGATGTGATTCCTTCTTTTTTGTCACAAACCTCTTGGCAACCTGATTTAATCTTAACTTGGGTTATGGTAGTGGCCTTATTAAAGGGGCGCTATTGGGGTGTATTAGTAGCTGCTGTTGGGGGATTAACACAGGATATTATTGTATCTAATGTGTTTGGTCTTCATTTATTCCCCTATTTGATTATTGCCTATGTGTTTAGTATGGCCAATCATAGTATTTTTGAAGAGCAGTGGTACTATACCTTCTTATGGACAGCGGCAGGAACCGTAGCCGTTAGTATTATGCAGATGGTTATGCTTATACTAGGCGGTGAGGTTATGTCTTATGGGATTTATTTGTGGACGCATTGTTGGCCTGTTTTGTGGATTAATGGTCTTTTCGGCATTGTTTTGCATGAATTGATTTGGCATATGACAGAAAAAGACGAATATATTTGGTGATTTGTAGGGTGACGAGGACGAATACATGCTGGAGGCTTTATATAAAAAGCATAAAAAAGGGCGATTGGATATATTTATTTATATCGTAGCCGTCGTTTTTATTATATTGATTGTGCGCTTGTTTTTCCTGCAAGTTGTGGATGGTAATTATTATCATTCAAAGGCAGAAGGTAACCGTTTGCGAGTTATGCCTATTACGGCTGCTCGGGGGATTATGTATGATCGCAATGGGCAGATTTTAGTTGGATCGCGCCCGGCTTATACCGTATCGTTAGTACCGACAGAAAAGGGTATAAGCAATGAGGAATTGACGACTTTAGCTAAGATGTTGAAGGTGACACCCGATACCTTGCAGAAAAAGATTGATGCTCATAAGGGTGGTTATGAACCGATTCGTTTGGCTACAGATATTCCTATGGATGCGGTAACAACTATTGAGGAACACCAAAATGAATTACCAGGTATTGCGATTGATGTAGAGCCTTTACGTTATTATCCATACAATACGATGGCATCTCAGCTTTTTGGTTATGTAGGCGAAGTCAGTGAAGAGGAATTAAAGAAGATTCGCGAAGAGGATCCAGAGACGACAGTAGGGCCAGGCACGATTTTAGGACGGGCTGGTCTTGAAAAGTTATATGATAATGTGCTTCGAGGTATTGATGGAGGCCGGCAGGTAGAAGTGGACGCTGCTGGTCGCCCGGTAGAGGAAATCGGTCGTAAAAATACTGTACCAGGTCGTGATATACATTTAACCTTGGATTTACCACTACAAGAAGCGGCTGAAAAGGCTGTTGCTAATCAGTTGGCGACTCTGCATGCAGAAGGCATACCAGCTACTGGGGCGGCTGTTATTGCCTTGGATCCTAATACAGGGGCGGTGCTTGCCATGGTGAGTGCGCCTGAGTTTAATCCAAATTGGTTTGCCCGTGGTATTACGGAAAAACAGTGGAAGGAATTAAACGATAATAAGAACCATCCTTTTGAAAATAAGGTTATTGCTGGGGAATACCCACCAGGATCGCCATTTAAGATTGTTACTGGGTCAGCAGCCTTAGAACTTAAGAAGGTAACGCCGGATGAAATGATTTTTGATAGTGGCCGCCATTGGTTGATTGATAAGCGTAATGCGGCTGGTGAAGCTTTAGGGTGGATTAATTTTAATACGGCTTTGGCCAAGTCGGATAATGTGTACTTCTATGAAATGGGACGCCGAGTTGGTATTGAACAATTAGACCATTTCGCTCAGTTGTTTGGTCTTGGACAGAAGACAGGTATTCAATTGGCTGGTGAAGCATCTGGTAATTTGGCAAGCCCAGCTTATAAGCGGAAGATGTTTGATCAGGATTGGTATTTAGGGGAAACCTTTGATGCGGCCATTGGACAGTCTTTTACTTTGGTAACACCGATTCAGATGGCCGTACTTATGTCAGAAGTAGCCAATGGGGGCATTCGTTATCGCCCTTATGTAGTTAGCCGTATTGATAATCGGGATGGCACCCCAAATGAAATCTTTGGACCTAAGCAGTTGGGTTCCTTACAAGTATCTAAGTCGGTTATGGATATTATCCGTCAAGGCTTGCATGATGTAACAGAAGAAGGCGGTACGGCTGGTGCTTTGTTTAAGGGTTGGCCTGTATCTATTGCTGGTAAGACTGGTACAGCAGAAAATGTGTCTGGTCGTGACCATGGTTGGTTCTTAGCTTACGCACCGTTTGATAAACCACAAATTGTAGTTGTGGCTGTTGTACAAGAAGGTAGCTTCGGTGCGGGATCAGCAGGTCCTATTGTACGGGATGTATTAGCTGAATATTTCCATTTGCATCCAGATGGGACGCCAGATGCGAATAATAAGAATGTGCATGGACAGCAGGCGCCAACAGTAGATACGAATAAGCAGTAAGTGAATAGAAAGGGAAAAGCAAATGGGCATGATAGTAGCCTTTGTCTCTGGTAAGGGAGGCGTAGGTAAGACAACAATAACGGCGGTAACAGGCGTGGCATTAGCTCGCAAAGGGTATAAGGTGCTTGTAGCCGATGGTGATTTTGGTCTTCGTGATTTAGACTTGGCTTTTGGTAAGGAAAATCAAGTCTTGTTTACGGCTTATGATGCCTGGAAAAAGACCCAAAGGGTTAGGAACGTAGTGATTTCTATTAGTGACAATCTTGATTTATTGCCGGCTTCACAGGACTATCGCTGGGAAGACTTAGGCCGTAAGGGTTACGGTAAGCTATTGGAACGTTTGAGCCGTCGCTATGACTATGTCTTAGTTGATGCACCAGCAGGTATCGGTCGTGGTTTTGATGCTATTTTACGGGTGATAGACCGTTTAGTTGTTGTGACGGAGCCTTATTGGGGTTCTATGCGGGATGCCCAGCATGTAATGGCTATTTGCCGAGAACGTTGTCTTATGGATTATGCGGTGGTTATTAATCGTATGCAACTTCATAATGAAGCAATAGTTGAGCCACAAGAGGCTTTGTTCACCTTAGGCGAAGAGGACTTAGGGGCCCTGCTTCCCGTGTCACCACTTGTCGAAAAGAGCATGCAAAATGGTGTTTTACAAGATTTATCTGATGCTGATTTCTTGCAGACATTAGAGCCGTTGGTGCATTTCCTTCTTACAGGCCAGCGGACTGGCTTAGCTGAAGTAATGGAACTCTTATCGCAGCTTGCTTCTCACATAACGCCTGCCAATATAGTTCTTGAATCGGACGGCTTAATACAGATAAAAAGTAATGATAAAGAGCCTGAAGGGGCTTTAGTAGAAGCGAGAGCAAAGGTTTCGACGGCAAAGGAAGAAAGAGGGAGTGTGTCAGAAGATAAGGAAGAAGATACTCCTTCTGTAGATTTTATATTGAAACGGTTGACAGGTGGCCAAGCAGAGTCTAATGGTGAGTCTCATAAAGTAGATAAGTCATTAGCCTTATCCCAAGTAGAAAAAGAAAAAGGAATGGCTTCGCAAGCAGTGGCTGTAGATAGGGGCCATTTGGATGGGGGAATAAGTAAACTGAGTCAAACAGGTCCATCCCAGTTATTACAACGACAGCGTAATGCGCGGTGGCGTATAGGTAGACGGCGTTAGGAGGAAACATGAGACGACATATATGGCGTGATCTAGATCATACGCTAGTCTTTTGCACTATAGCCTTAGTTTTATTAGGTATAACTGTCATTGGTAGTGCGACTCACATTAATAAGGTGGGCTTTACCTTTACAGATTTGGTAAGTAAGCAGATTCTTTTCTTTGTTATCAATGGCATTTTAGTTATTGCTATGCAGTGGTTTGATTACCGCAAGTTAGAGCATTGGTCCAAAGGTTTATATGGATTAACGTTAGTTCTCTTGTTGGCGGTTATGTTTGTAGGGACATCGGCTCTAGGGGCCCAGCGGTGGATTCAGGTAGGTCCTTTAACCATTCAACCATCGGAATTTACCAAGCTCTTTATGATTGTCTGCCTAGCGACTTTTTTATTGCCGCGCATTAATCAGCTGCGAACCTTTAAATCTTTAGTACCTGTGTTTATCTATGTAGGGATTCCTACTTTACTGGTATTTAAGCAGCCGGATTTAGGAACGTCCTTAGTTTATATGGCTATTATGTGTGGTATGCTTTTTATAGCGGGCATTCGCATGCGTCTGGTAGAGATTATGCTTGGGGCTATGGTCTTAATTGCTCCTCTTGGCTGGTTTGCCTTGCAAAGTTATCAAAAAGAACGTATTCTTGTCTTTTTAAATCCAAATATAGATCCTTTTGGGGCTGGCTATCATATTATTCAGTCTAAAATTGCGATAGGCTCAGGGCTCATTTTTGGTAAAGGCCTTTTTGAAGGGACTCAAAGTCAGTTAAACTTTTTACCTGAAAATCATACAGACTTTATTTTTTCTGTTATTGGTGAAGAGCTAGGCTTTATTGGCTGTGTAATTGCTTTAATTTTATTGTTCTTATTAATTTATAGGGCTTTTGTAATTGCTAAGAATGCAACAGATCCTTTTGGTATGATGGTAGCTACAGGTATTGCCTCTATGTGGGCCTTTGAAGTGCTTATTAATGTAGGTATGACAACAGGAATTATGCCGGTAACAGGGATTCCACTGCCTTTTATTAGTTATGGGGTCAGTGCTTTAACAACAAATTTATTAAGCGTAGGCTTGTTACTTAATATATCGTTACGACAAAAGAAATTTATGTTTAATCAAATCGAGACCTAGGAGGATAGATGGTAACATTAGATACGAGATGGCTGCAGCATGTACAAAAACCAGCCCGTTACACAGGTGGTGAGTGGAATAGTGTAGTCAAAGATCATAGTCAGGTTGATGTCACTATGGCTATTGCTTTTCCTGATGTATATGAAGTGGCTATGAGCCATTTAGGTATTAAAATCTTATATTCTCTTGTTAATGAGCGGGTGGATGCAGCGGCTGAACGTGTATTTGCGCCTTGGGTAGATATGGAAGAAGAAATGCGAAATCGTAAGATTCCGCTTTTTTCATTAGAAACAAAGACACCTGTAAAAGAGTTTGATTTGTTAGGCTTTACCTTGCAATATGAATTAAGTTATAGCAATATCTTGAACATGTTGGATTTGGCGGGGATTCCTTTCTATGCCAAAGATAGGGATATGTCCTATCCGCTGATTTTAGCAGGGGGACCTTGTGTTTATAATATTGAGCCTATCGCTGATTTCTTTGATGTAGCTTCTATTGGAGAATCGGAAGAGTGGTTGCCAGAGTTTATTGATTTATATAAGGCAGAGAAGGCTAAAGGTTTCCCTGGTGGTAAGCTTGCCTTTTTGCGTAAGGCGGCGCAGATACCAGGTACTTATATTCCTGCTCTTTATAAAGATACGTATACAGAAGATGGCGACTTTAAGGCGGTTGAGCCTTTATATCCGGACGTACCTAAAACGATTCAGAAGCGAATTGTAGAAGATGTGGAGCATGTATTTTATCCGACAAAGCCTGTTGTGCCGTATTTGGATATTGTTCACGATAGGGCGGTTTTGGAATTGTTCCGTGGGTGCACGCGGGGGTGTCGTTTTTGTCAAGCAGGTATGTTGTATCGACCAGTAAGAGAACGGACACCAAAGCGTTTAGTGTCTATAGCGAAAGAGGTTATTGCGAATACAGGCTATAATGAGATTTCCTTAATGTCGCTCAGCTCTGCGGACTATTCGAAATTGCCAGAGTTAGTTGATTTGCTTATGGATGAGTTTAAAGATAAACAGGTTAGTGTAAGCTTGCCGTCGCTTCGTATAGATAGTTTTTCTATTGATATAGCTAAAAAGGTACAGCAAGTACGAAAGAGTGGTTTAACCTTTGCACCAGAAGCTGGATCGCAACGGTTGCGTGATGTAATTAATAAGGGCGTTACGGAAGAAAATTTATTAGCTGCTTGTACAAATGCCTTTAAATCAGGTTGGCATACGGTTAAGTTGTATTTTATGATGGGCCTACCTACTGAAACCGACGAAGATATTGCGGGTATTGCTGATCTAGCTTACAAGGTGCTTGATTTGCATCGAGATATTACAGGTAAACGTAATGGCAAGGTCACCGTTAGTGTATCTTTCTTTGTACCTAAGAGTCATACGCCTTATCAGTGGTATGGACAGCAAGGCTTAGAAGAAATTCATCGTAAACAGCAGTATCTTAAGAGTCTAATTAATAATCGGAATATTTCCTACCATTATCATGATGGGGCTACTGGTTATATGGAAGCCGTTTTTGCTCGTGGAGATAGACGCTTAGCACCTGTTTTAGTAAAAGCTTGGGAAAAAGGCTGTAAATTTGATGGCTGGAGTGAATATTTCCATCTGGATACTTGGTTAGAAGCTTTTAAAGACTGTGGTGTAGACCCAGATTATTATGCGCGGCGACCTCGTGATTTTGATGAAGCTTTGCCTTGGGATCATATTGATGATGTAGTATGTAAGCCTTATTTAGTAAGGGAATGGCAACGGGCACTTAATGAAGAGTTGACTAATGATTGTCGTCGTTTGCCATGTAATGGCTGTGATGTTTGTCCAGCCTTAGATACGGCGATTATTGATTATAAGGAGGGTGGACGCGTTGACAAGATTACGTATGGCCTTACATAAGGGTGAAGAGTTACGTTATTTATCTCATTTGGATTATGCGCAAGCGGTCGCCCGTATGATTCGCCGTAGTGGCCTATCCATGGCTTACTCAGAGGGTTTTAATCCACATATGAAAATTTCTTTTTCGTCAGCCTTAGCCTTAGGTATTACAGCGGAAGCTGAGTATGTAGATATGGATGTACTAGCTGATGTGACAGTAGAAGAGGTAAAAACGCTCTTGTTGCCTGTTGCACCTAAGGGATTAGAACCTCTTGATGGGGTTATCTTGCCTGATAAGGTGAAGAAAATGATGGCCATTTGTAATTATGCTATCTATGAAGTACGAGGCTCTTTGGCTGATTCGATTAAGGGGCAAGTCGTTGATTGGACAAAGGCTTTACAGTCTTTTAATGAGGCACAGACTATAGAGTATGAAAAAGTAACGCCTAAAAAAACACGGATTATTGATGTAAAGCATTTCGTAAAGGATGCTATTGAGGCTAAGCAAGAAGGCGATGAAGTGGTTCTTACTATGGGGATTGGGATTTACCATGAAGGGACGATTAAGCCTGGTGAAGTATGGAATTTGGGACGTACTCAGTTTGGATGGCCTATTAGTGATGGGTATGTTATTCATCGGAAGGCGATTCTTGTGGAAGGGGAAGATGGGTTTAGATATTCGCCATTAGATTCGTGCGTGTTTTGATTAGTGCAGAGAATGGAAGCGGTTCGCATATCTCTCGGGCTCATGTCTGCGCCAAATCGCCTACGAGAAATGCGAACCGCTTCGTGACATAGTGCCTCAAAATATAAAACGTAGAGTGCGGAAGCAGTTTGCATATCTTTCGGGCTTATATCTGTGCCAAATTGTTTACGAGAATATGAATTACTTCGTGATATAGTGTTATGTAGTTTAGAGTGAGGTGAATATAGATGCGGACGTTTGTTATTAATTATATGCCGGAGGAGATTCGGATGGCTGTGCTGGATGAAAAAGGACAGCTTACGGATGTGGCTATGGAACGGCAAACGGAGGTCTCTATATTAAATCACATATATAAGGGTGTCATACGGAATGTATTGCCAGGTATGCAGTCGGCTTTTGTGGATATCGGTCTTGGCCGAAATGTGTATTTAAATTTACGACAAGGCCATCGATTAAAGAGCTTGGGCCAATTATTTGAAGGACAAGTGCTACCTGTTCAAGTTATTAAGGAAGAAATGCTTGGTAAGAGTGCACGGGTAACAGCTGATATTAGTTTAGCTGGTCGGTATGTTGTGTATTTGCCTTATTCTACTGGCGTACATGTATCTCATAAGATTACGGATACAGCTAAGAGGCAAGCCTTAAAGCAATTAGGTGCCAGCTATGCGGAGAAGGGGAGCTTTGTACTTCGTACGGCTGCTTGTCAAGCTTCAATTGAGGAGATTGAAGCGGATATGGTCTATACTTTACATACATGGCAGCAATTGGAAAAGCGGTACAAGGTAGCTCGTAATGGTACGGAGATTTATGGAGATGCGGATTTTTATTTTCGCCTTTTCCGTGATTATGCTATTAGATCCGATGACCAAATTGTTATTGATGATCAAGAAGCTTATCAGGCTTTGGTTAATTTACAGGCTCATATAAAGACAGGAGCTACGATTCAATCTTATCAAGGTAAGCGACCTATTTTTTCAGCTTATCAATTGGAAGAAGATTGGAATGCCTTGTGTAATAGTCGTGTTGATTTGCCGTCTGGTGGATTTTTGCAGATTGATCATACAGAAGCGATGACGGTTATCGATGTAAATTCTGGTCATTATACGGGTAGTTCGTCAAATGATACAGCTGTTTTAATTAATCGAGAGGCGGCTATAGCTATTGCGAAGCAGTTACGCTTACGTGATATTGGTGGTATTATTGTTATCGATTTTATAGATATGACACGTCAGTCTGATAGGCAGGCTCTATTAAAAGTGCTTGAACAAGCGGTTAAAAGAGATCGAATTAAGACGGTTGTGTGTGGTATGACTAGGTTAGGTTTAGTAGAGATGACGCGTAAGCGGGAGCGCAAAGGGCTTAGTGATAGGCTTTTTGCTCCTTGTAGTCAATGCGGCGGCACAGGGCGTATGTTGTCAGCAGAGACAGTGTATTTACAGATTGTGCGACGTTTGAGGGAATTAGGTCGTACGCAACAGGTGAAGACTGATTTGCTTATTCATGTGCATCCAGAAGTGGCAGAATTTTTTACAAAAGAGAAATGCAAGGAATTAAGCTCTCTATTGCATCATCAGGTAGAGGTAGAAAAGGTAACGGAACAGTCGATAGAGGCGTATAGTTTGCTAGCTAGTCAATAATTTATGATAGAAGATAAAGAGTAGCTTCAGGTGCTGAGTATATAAGGAGCAGGACAGGTGTCAATTATTGAAATTAGTCTATTGGCTATAGGGTTAGCCATGGATGCTTTTGCCGTATCCATAGCGCAAGGCCCCCTTTTGTTGGGGAAGCACAAGTGTAAGCGCTATGTACTGCCAGCCTTGTTTGGCTTTTTTCAGTTTCTCATGCCGCTAATAGGCTGGGTGCTGGGTATACAATTTGCACATATGATTGACGCTTATGACCACTGGATTATTTTTATTATTCTAGCTTACTTAGGCGGGCAGATGATTTATGAGGCTCTCCGCGGGGAAGAGGAGGCAATGCAGGCGGCTAGTTGGTTAAATGCGTTAGTCTTGGCTGTAGCGACTAGTATTGATGCCTTGGCTATTGGGGTGACTTTAGCCTTCTTGCATGTGGATATAGTTTATACATCGGCCTTGATTGGGATTATTACCTTTATTATTAGTCTTATAGGCATATTTATGGGGCTACAGCTAGGGCGCTGGTTACAGGGAAAAGCCGAAATTCTTGGTGGATTGGTACTTATTGGTATTGGTTGTAAGGTTTTGTTGGAGCATTTAGCTTTATGGTGAATATAAGTTTTAGATATAAGGGGATAGCTGAGGCTTACGGCTTACATACGATTTAGACGGTGAGTGTTAGGACACTTAAATAGTAAATATAAAAAGCACGTTGCAAGTATTGACGTGCTTTTTTGCATACAGCATTTTATAGATAGAATGGCGTTCTCTTGGGTTTCTGCTAGTAAAGCGGAACCGTTCTTATAGTGGAATTGATTTAGAGGGGGGTTCCTATAGTGAGATATATGAGATATAAGACTAATGAAAGGAAGAACTGTTTTATTGAAGTGAAACGATTTTAAGTAATCGTCTTGTATAAATTTGAACGATTAATAAAATCGTTGCTAAACGATTTGTACGATTATATAATAAAAAAATATGTGAGATAGGGTGGCGTATTATTACAAATCAATTTGACAGTTTCTTTTACTTGCGATAAAATATAAAAGCTATAGTTTGGAATCGTCCAGACACACGGCCGCATGAAGAGGTTGGAAATTCCTGTATGAGATGGGAATACCGTATTCAGCGAGTTTAACTAACGAGGAGGTGTCATATGTACGCAATTATTAAAACCGGTGGTAAGCAGTATCGTGTAGCAGAAGGCGATGTTATTACTGTCGAAAAATTGGCTGCAGAAGCTAACGATTCCGTAACATTTGACGAAGTATTAACTGTTGTTAATGATGGTGATGTTAAAGTAGGTACACCTAAGGTAGAAGGTGCTAAGGTAACAGGTACCGTACTTGAACAGGGAAAGGCTAAGAAGATTTTAGTATTTAAATACAAAGCTAAATCTAATTACCGTCGTCGTCAAGGTCATCGTCAACGCTTTACAAAAGTTCGTATTGAAAAAATCGAAGCATAAGTCATGATTTCGATTGACATTGTGCGTAATGAAGAAGGTCAGATAAAGAAGCTTTATATAGAAGGCCATGCTGGTTATGATGAGCATGGATATGACATTGTTTGTGCTGCTGTATCTGTACTGTCTTGTACAGCAGGATTGGCTCTGCAAGAGTTAGCTGAGCAAAAAGGTCAATTTCTTAATGAATCAGGTTTTTTATCTATACAGTTAGAAGAGCCTTTTATGCATGATGGACAGATTATTTTAGAGACCATGGTTTTAGGTCTGCAAGAAATTGCTAGACAGTATAAAGACTTTGTTCAGATTGAAGATTCTGGGAGGTGAACTGAATGTTTACTTTTGATTTGCAATTATTTGCACATAAAAAAGGTGTTTCCAGTACTCGTAATGGTCGCGATAGCGAATCTAAGCGCTTAGGCGTTAAATGCCATGATGGTTCTATCGTAAAATGCGGTAACATTATCGTTCGTCAACGTGGTACCCATTTCCATCCAGGTGCTAATGTAGGTATTGGCAGCGATGATACGTTATTTGCTAAGGCAGCTGGTAAAGTTGCTTTTGAACGTGCTGGTCGTTATAACCGTAAAGTTAGCGTATATCCAGTAGAAGGCTAATTAGGCTATATATAAGAAGACTATTGTGGAGCAGTCGCTTTGCAATAGTCTTTTTATATATGGCCTTCGAAGTGTTTTGTAGTGGAATCGATATAGAAGGTCATTTGTCTATTTATTAGTGATGATGTATACTTAAGGTGTTTCAAGTATTTTCGATATAGTTCATAACAGTCAATAAAAGGATTGCTAGCAGGCTATACCATCGATAAAAGGAGACTCGTATGTATGATGTTGCTTCTTCCAAGGCGGAAGAATTCATAAGCCATGATGAAATCATGGATACCCTAGCTTATGCAGAAGCTAATAAGCATAATCGTGAATTATTGGATTCTATTTTAGCTAAAGCCGCTACCTATAAGGGTTTAAACCATAGGGAAGCTGCTGTGCTTTTAGTGTGTGATTTGCCTGAATATAAGGAAAAGCTCTTTAATCTAGCCATTGAAATTAAGCGCAAAATTTATGGTGACCGTGTTGTTTTATTTGCTCCCTTATATTTATCTAATTATTGTATTAATGGTTGTGTATATTGCCCTTATCATTCTAAGAACCGTCATATTAAACGTAAAAAATTAACACAAGATCAGATTCGTCAGGAAGTTATGGCCTTGGAAGCTATGGGGCATAAGCGAATTGTTATTGAATCAGGTGAAGATCCATTAAATAATCCCCTTGATTATATTTTGGACTCTATAAAGACGATTTATAGCATTAAAAACAAACATGGTGAAATTCGTCGCGTTAATGTTAATATTGCGGCCTGTGAAGTAGAAGATTATAAGAAGTTGCATGAAGCAGGTATTGGTACGTATACCTTGTTCCAAGAAACGTATAATAAGAAAAACTATGAATCGCTTCATCCAACAGGTCCTAAGAGTAATTATGCTTATCATACGGAAGCCATGGACCGAGCTATGCAGGGTGGTATTGATGATGTAGGTATTGGTGTTCTTTACGGTTTGGAACATTATAAGTATGATTTTGTCGGCCTGCTTATGCATGCGGAACATTTGGAAGCTAAGTTTGGCGTTGGTCCACATACGATTAGTGTACCTCGTATTTGTCCAGCCGATGATATTGAAGTAGGTGACTTCAGTAATGCGGTACCAGATGATATTTTTGAAAAAATTGTAGCCTTGATTCGCGTATCTACACCGTATACGGGAATGATTATGTCGACTCGTGAAAGCCAGCGTATGCGTGAACGTGGCTTGGCTTTGGGGATATCGCAGATTAGTGGGGCTTCTCGGACAAGTGTTGGCGGCTATGCTAAGGAAGAGTTGCCAGAAGATAATTCGGCTCAGTTCGATCGCAGCGATTGTCGTACCTTAGATGAAATCGTTGAATGGATTTTAGATCTTGGTTATGTACCGAGTTTCTGTACCGCTTGTTATCGAGCTGGACGGACAGGGGACCGCTTTATGCCGTTAGCTAAGAGTGGTGAGATTTCTAACTGCTGTCAGCCTAATGCGTTAATGACTTTAAATGAATATTTATTGGATTATGCATCGGATAAGACGCGTAAAACAGGGGAAGCTGTTATTAAGGAACAGTTAGAAGAAATTAAGAATCAAAAAGTAAAACAAATGGCCCATGAATATATTCAGCAAATGGAACATGGAGAACGAGATTTCCGTTTTTAATGGTTCTTTATAGTTGAAAGGAAGGACCTACATTATCTCTCGCGAGCTGGTGCTATCGCAAGGCTCTTTGACGAGATAATGTAGGTCCTTTTTACTTTTTTATATAATAAGCAAGAAAAAACGGAAATTAGGAGGGAAGAAGGGCTGGTGCTTCGCAAGGCTCTTTAACGAGACAATATAGGTCCTTCTTGCTTTTATATAATAAGCAAGAAAAACAAAAATTGGGGAGAGAAAATGATAAAATTTCTCTTTGACGCTTAGGTAATCTAGTGTATAATAAATATAAAATGATAATGATAATATATAAGAATTGATAGAGTTTTATAGGTTGTATTTCGAGTGGGAAAGGAGGTGTATGATGAAACAAGGTAAGCGATGGTTGGTAGAAGAAGGTAATCCAGAAGCGGAAGAGGCCTTAGTCGAGCACTTTGGTATATCGCCCTTATTGGCACGGCTGCTTGTGAATCGTCAGGTAAGTGATTTTGAAGACGTAAGGCATTTTTTACATCCTACGTGGGATGACTTATTGGACCCGTTTTTATTAAAGGGTATGGCAGAAGCGGTTGCTTTTATTAAGAAGGTAATTGATAATCAAGGTCATATTGTCATTTATGGGGATTATGATGTAGATGGGATTACAGCTACTTCTACCTTATATCGTTGTTTAGAGGCCTTAGGGGCATCGGTCAGTTATTATATTCCAGAACGACAGAGCGAAGGCTATGGTCTTAATGAAGAGGCCTTGCAACATCTAGCTAATGATGGAACTGACCTCGTTATTACGGTTGACTGTGGTATTACTTCTTATGATATTGTTGATGCGGTTAAGGACTGTTTACCGCTTATTGTAACGGATCATCATACATCGCCAGAGAAGGTGCCGCCAGCTGTGGCTGTCATTAATCCTAAGCAGCCTGGGTGTACCTATCCAGATAAAAATTTAGCCGGTGTCGGTGTGGCATTTAAGTTGTGTCAAGCCTTATGGCAGACTTATAAGCAAGAGCCCTATCAAGAGGATGTAGATATTGTGGCCTTAGGAACTGTAGCTGATATGGTACCTCTAATAGGAGAAAATCGCTTTCTTGTAAAAGAAGGTTTGACGCGTATGAATACCAATCCTAATAGGGGGATAAAGGCTCTTATTGATGAGATTGGACTTACAGATAAGACCATAGCGACAGGGCAGATTGGTTTTGGCATAGCACCTCGTTTAAATGCAGCGGGGCGCGTGACCCATGCGGCGCGAGGTGTTGAATTATTGACCACAAATGATGACCAGCGGCGGCAAGCGATTGCGAACGAATTACAAAAGACGAATGAAGAGCGACAGGCGATTGAACGTGATATAGTTGCACAGGCGCGACAGTCTGTATTAGCTTATTTAGAAGATAATCAGTGGTGCATTGTGGTAGCTGGTGAAAATTGGCATCCTGGGGTTATTGGTATTGTAGCTTCTCGTTTGGTAGAAGAATTTTATAAGCCAACGATTGTTATTAGTCTTAGTAATGATGGCTTAGGTAAGGGATCTTGCCGGAGTATTGAAGGCTGCAATATGTATGATATGCTAGCGGATGCTTCCTCCCTTTTAATACAGTTTGGTGGTCATGCCCAGGCAGCTGGCTTAAGTCTAGAGTCCTCACAGATTGCTGCTTTTCGTAAACATGTGAATGATTATTGTCAGACCCATTTGGCAGAAGAAGTATATCAACCTTTAATTCGCATTGATGAAGTCATTCCAGTAGAGGAGGCGGCGCTGCCTGTTATTGAGGAATTAGCTGCTTTAGCCCCTTATGGTATAGGTAATCGAACGCCTGTTTTTATGAGCAAGGATTTACTTATTTCTTCTATTTATTTAATGGGGGCACAGAAAAAGCATTGCAAGCTTATTTTTGATTTAACGGATACGGGTCATGAAGAGGAAGTACTAACGGCGGTAGCTTGGCAGCAAGAGGATTTTATTAAACAATTCTTTGAAGGTGACCGCGTGGATGTTGTATTTACTTTACAAAAAAATGAATGGCAAGGCGTCGTTAGTCCACAACTTGTTGTCATTGATATACGACAAAGTCAGTTAGAATCAGCTTTTTTAACAGCCGAAAAATTAAGATGCCTATATCTGGTGGTGCATCGTTTGTTTCGGCAGATGACGGTGCCACAATATATTATTGTTAATGAACTATTGCGGGATAAGCCTATGGATATGACACGACGTGAGACCATGTTGGGGCTACAAGTATTTGAAGAATTAGGGCTTTTAAGTAAAAGCTTAAATGCAAGCGGTGTTGCTTCTTATACGTGGCAGCAACCGGTTGGCAAGTTAGATTTAATTACGTCGGTTACCTATATGAAGTATAGCCAGAAGGAGGTGGGATAATGGGCGAAAATAAAGAAGGTAGTGTATTAGTTGAGAATCATCAAGACACTAAGGCAGAAAAGTTGGTTGCTTTTTGGAAGGCGGTAAAGGCCTATTTAACGGATGATGACTTAGCTAAGGTTGAAGAAGCTTATGAGTTAGCTGATAAGGCACATAAGGAACAAAAGCGAGCTTCCGGTGAGCCCTACATTATTCATCCCTTAGCGGTAGCCACCACTTTGGCAGAATTGCAAATTGATGCTGTGACCATTGAGGCAGGCCTTTTACATGATGTAGTAGAAGATACAACTTATACATTAGAAGATATTCGTAAGGAATTTGGCGAAACGGTTGCTTTTTTAGTGGATGGGGTAACGAAATTAAATCAGTTCCACTATCAAACAAAAGAAGACCAACAAATGGAGAATTATCGTAAGATGATTCTGGCTATGGCTAAGGATGTACGGGTTGTCGTTATCAAACTAGCTGACCGTTTACATAATATGCGAACCTTAAAGCATGTGCGCAGTGATAAGCAAAAGCGTATTGCTAAGGAAACGTTAGAGATTTATGCGCCCTTAGCTCATCGGTTAGGGATTTTTAACATTAAATGGGAATTAGAAGACTTATCTTTCCGTTATTTGGAACCAGAGAAATATTATGATTTGGTTGAGCAGATGAAGGAAAAGCGTAAGGCCCGTGAGGAAATTGTTAATGATACAATGGCTCAACTTAAGAAGGCCTTAGACGAAGCCGGCATAAAGGCGGATGTAAAGGGGCGGCCAAAGCACTTTTACAGTATCTATAAAAAGATGAAAAAAGACAATCGTGATTTGTCACAGATCTATGACTTATATGCTGTACGGGTTATTGTGGATACTATACCGCAATGCTATACCGTTTTAGGTATTGCCCATAGTATTTGGAAGCCCTTACCTCATCGGTTTAAAGATTATATTGCTATGCCTAAATCCAATATGTATCAATCGCTTCATACAACGGTTATTGGTACGCAAGGTCATCCTGTAGAAATTCAGATACGTACGTGGGATATGCACCGTGTCTCTGAATATGGGGTAGCGGCTCATTGGCGTTATAAAGAAGGTAATAAGGGGCAAGATAAGGATTTTGATAGTAAGGTGGCTTGGCTCCGTAATATGCTGGAATGGCAGGATCCCAATAATCCTAAAGAGTTAGTGAATGCGCTTAAGTTAGATATTTTTGCTAGTGAAGTCTTTGTTTTTACCCCGCGTGGTGATGTTATGAAGCTGCCTAAGGGGTCAGTGCCTTTGGATTTTGCCTATCGTGTTCATACGGATGTAGGTAATAAGTGCGTAGGTGCTAAGGTTAATGGTAAGATTGTACCTCTCGACTATACCTTGCAGAATGGGGATCGCGTAGAGATTATTACCTCTAAAAATGCTAAACCAAGCTTGGATTGGCTTAATATGGTTGGTTCATCTGAAAGCCGCACCAAGATACGTAATTGGTTTAAAAGAGAAAACAAGGAAGAAAACGTTGAAAAAGGTCGCGACGTATTAGAAAAAGAAGCGAAACGTTTAAATTATGATTGGAAGGCTTTATCTAAAACGGAACGACTGGAACAAGTAGCAAAGGCTTTAAACGCTGGAAATGTAAATGAAATGTTGGCCGCTGTTGGTTTTGGCGGTTTGACTGTGAATGCGGTGCTTCTTCGTTTAATTGATATAGAAAAACGGGAAGAACAAAAACAAACTTCGCAGAAGGATACCTTAGTCCTCTTAGATAAGTTAAAACAGAAAAGTCCGAATCCCAATAAGAAAAGGGCAGGCACAGGCATTTTAGTTAGAGGTGAATCTGGTGTTATGGTGCGGATGGCTAAGTGTTGTAATCCGGTGCCTGGCGATGATATCGTTGGTTATATTACACGAGGTCGCGGGGTTTCCATTCATCGGTCAGATTGTAAGTCCTTAGGGCATACGCCAGATGATATGAAGCGTATGATTGAAGTGGCTTGGGATATTGAATCAACAGAAACCTTCCCAGTTAGTGTGGAAATTGTGGCCTATGATCGAGGTGGTATACTCATGAATATTATGAGCACCTTGTCGGAATTGAAGATTAATATTGAAAATATTAATGCCAAGGTTGATGAAGATACGAAAAATGCTGTCATTTCGTTAGTGATTGATATTAGAGACTTATCACAATTAGATTTTATTATGACTAAACTGCGTCGTATTCGTGATATATATACGGTACAGCGGGCGTAAGGAGCGGTTTTAGTGAAAGTATATAGTATACCATTAGGCCCCTTGGGGACGAATTGCTATATAGCGGCTGATGAGAAGACAAAGGAATGTTTAATCATTGACCCCGCGGCTAATGGTGAGGAATTAGTTGCTTTAATAAGAAAAGAAGACTTTAAGCCAAAGGCTATTTTGTTGACACATGGTCACAGTGACCATATAGGGGCGGTAGAAGCCTTGCAAGGGGCTTTTGACATTCCTTTATATATACACAAGTTAGACTTGCCTTATTTAACAGATGTGGGTCTTAATTTGAGTGAATTTACAGGAAATCATGTGGTGGTGCATGCTGTAGATATTCATGAAGTGGCTGGCGGTGATACGGTTTCTTGTGGTTCTATTATTTTAAATGTATTGGACACACCAGGGCATACACCAGGTGGTGTGTCTTATTATGGAGAGGGCGTTGTTTTTGTCGGCGATACTCTCTTTTACGAATCTGTTGGCCGGACGGATTTTGTTGGTGGCTCTATGGAGCAGTTAGTAAAATCTGTAACAGAACAGCTATTGACTTTGCCTGATGATACCCTAGTTTACCCAGGTCATGGGCCGGCTACAACTATTGGGCATGAACGCCAATATAATGGTTTTTTACAATAACTATGTTGCTAATCTAGTTAGTAGTATCTATAAGGATGTATGAGTGGAAAGGTTGACTAACATGAACACAACGTTAGAAAAATTAAAGGAACGCATTAAAGATAAAAAATATAAATTAACAACGCAGCGACAAACGATTTTGCAGGCTTTTATTGATGCGGAAGAAAAGCATTTAAGTGCGGAAGACGTGTATGGCTTAGTTAAAAAAGTTGCACCAGATATTGGCCTCGCTACTATTTATCGGACCCTTGACTTGTTTACAGAACTTGATTTGTTAAAACGTTTGGATTTTGGTGATGGACGCAATCGTTATGAATTAAATGATGAAGAATTTTCTCATTTCCACCATCATTTAATTTGTGTTAAATGTGGTTGTGTAAAAGAATTTGAAGATGATATGTTGGAAACCTTGGAATCTATTATTGCTAAGAAATTAAATTTTAAGACCATTGACCATCAGTTAAAGGTTTATGGTTATTGTGGTGACTGCCAAGCAAAAATGAAGGAAGAAGAAGAACGTTTGCAGGCACAAAAAGAAGCGGAACAAGAAACCCATGCATAAGATAGAAACCTATTCCTATGTAGGTCCCTTGGCATTAGGCTCGGTAGTGGCACATCATTGTGCGGCTGCCGGCCTTTTCGCTGTTAAGGGTGGGGCTGACATAGAGCTTTTGGGAGAAACCTTAGGGGGAGACAACCTTGCTTTGCTTGTGAAGTTGATAGGTAAAAATCAGCTTCAGTTAAAAGGAAATAATACGCCGCAGGGGCGGCAGACCATAGGTAAAAGCTTATTAAAGTTTTTGCGTCAAGAACAAGGTCTATCGCCTTTGGGGTCTTGGGGAAGTTTGGTTGGTGTGCGGCCGACAAAGCTCTTTCATAAGAAGTGGGATGACTTAGGTTCAAGTCAGGCCGCTAGAGAGACCATAGGCCAGCAATATGAGGTCAGTCAGGAAAAGCTTGCTTTGCTGGAAAAAATTGCTATTTTACAGCGGCCCTATTTATTGATTAGTCAGAAAAATGATAGACAAGTTAGTCTCTATGGAGGGATACCTTTTTGCCAAACTCGCTGTCTTTATTGTTCCTTTCCTTATGGTCTTATAGGAGATTACTTGCGTTTATCTACTTTCTTGCAGACTTATAAGCAGGATATAGGGCATATGCAAGGGCTCCTTAGACAATATGATTTGCAGGTGGATGCCTTATATTTGGGTGGTGGTACACCAACTGTTCTTTCTGATAGTGATTTTACTGATTGGTTAGTGGCTATGAAACAATTGCTGATTAATCAAGAGTCGTGTGAATTCACTGTGGAAGCTGGCCGACCGGATTCAATAACAGAGGCTAAGTTACAGGCTATGGTTAGGGCTGGTGTGACCCGTATAAGTTTAAATCCCCAAACTATGCAGGACTTTATTCTACGGGCGATAGGGCGAGGGCATAGGGCAAGTGACATTCTTGCAATCTATAAAAAGGTACGAAAACAGACAGACTTTCAGATAAATATGGACTTTATTGCTGGTCTGCCGGGCCAATCTATGGCAGCTATGAAGGAAAATGCACAGCATATAGGTAATTTATTGCCCGATAATGTAACCGTTCATACGTTGACCTTAAAGAAGGGTAGTCTTTTATATACAAGCCCTTTGAGGCGGGACTTGCCCGATGAATCAGAGGTGCAAATCATGACAACCTTTATGAGAGACTACTTGCATAAACTAGGCTATGTACCGTATTATGTATATCGACAGCAATATATGCGTGGACACTTAGAAAACATTGGTTATACACGGCCAGGTGCTGTTTGTCGCTATAATATTCATATTATGGAAGAACGGCAGCCTTTATTGTCTATGGGACCAGGTAGTTCATCCAAATGGATGCGGGCACCAGATTACCGGCAGCAAAAAATGTATATGCCTAAGGATGTAGATACATATATTGATACTATAGGGACTTTGCTGGCTAAACGGGCTAAGCAGAGCCAAACGTTTTGGGAGGAATGATAATGGCTATACAACGTCCAAGAGGAACACAGGATATTTTGCCAAGTACTGTTGGGTATTGGCAAGCTTTGGAAAAGAAGATGCGGCAATTGGCTGCTACCTATGGTTTTCAGGAGATTCGCACGCCAATTTTTGAAGATACGCGGTTGTTTTTGCGTGGCATTGGGGAAACAACGGATGTGGTACAGAAGGAAATGTACACCTTCCCTACTGGTGATGATAAGGATAAGACCTTTACTTTGCGTCCGGAAAATACGGCATCAGCTGTGCGGGCTTACCTAGAAAATAAGATTTATGGACAGGAAACCTTAACTAAGTGGTTCTATATAGGGTCTATGTTCCGTCATGATAAACCACAAGCAGGCCGTTATCGTGAGTTTCATCAGTTTGGGGCAGAAGTGTTAGGTTCGCAGTCGGCTGTAACGGATGCGGAAATGATTACGATGATTGTTCAGTTCTTCCAGAGCTTAGGATTGGCTGATTTAAATGTAGAAGTGAATTCTGTAGGCTGTCCTCATTGCCGGCCAGCTTATCGCGAAAAATTAATTACCTTCTTTGAACCGAAAAAAGAAGAATTGTGTGAAGATTGTCAAAATCGTTTGTATAAAAATCCGCTTCGTATCTTGGATTGTAAGAATGAAACTTGTAAGAAGTTGTCCATAGGGGCACCAGAAATACATGAAAATCTTTGTGAAGATTGTCATGATCATTTTGAAACTGTAAAAAAATACTTGACTATTGCTAAGGTGCCTTTTGTTATTAATCCGCGTTTGGTACGTGGCCTTGATTATTATACAAAGACGGCTTTTGAAGTGCAGTATACTCCATTGGGCGCACAAAGCGCGATTGCTGGTGGCGGTCGTTATGATGGCTTAGTGGAACAGTTAGGGGGACCACATACGCCGGCTATTGGCTTTGCTATGGGTATGGAACGTGTCTTGTTAGCACTTGAAAAACAAGACCTATTGCCTAAACCAGAAGAAGAAAAAAAGGCTTATATTGTGGCTCTAGGTGAAGCTGCACGGCAGAAAGCATTTGCCATGGTAACGGCCTTACGCAGTATGAACTGCCAAGTAGCTATGGATGTAGAAAATAAGAGCATGAAGAGCCAATTAAAACATGCTAACAAAATTCATGCAAAATATGTTATTATAGTGGGTGATGACGAATTACAGCGGGGAGAAGCCGTATTACGTTTTATGGATACGAGTGAACAAGAAACAATCGCCTTGGCCGATGTAATTGATAAAATTAGTTCGTTAGTGAAAGGATGACAAGAATGGAAACAATGAAAGGCTTGCAGCGTACAAATAACTGCGGCACCATTAGTGAAGCGGAGGTAGGCAAAGAGGTTGTCCTCTGCGGCTGGGTGGAACGGCGTCGAGATCATGGTGGATTGATATTTATTGATTTGCGTGATCGTTCAGGTGTTGTACAAGTAGTAGCTTCTCCAGACCATGATATGGATTCCTTTCATAAGGCAGAAGATGTACGTAATGAATATGTACTTTGCGTTCGTGGTAAAGTATCTAAACGTGACCAAGAAGCGATTAATCCAAATTTAGCAACAGGTCATTATGAAGTATATTGCGATGAATTGCGTGTATTGAATGCAGCTAAAACACCACCTTTCTATATTCAGGATAATATCGATGTTGATGAAAATATCCGTTTAAAATATCGGTATTTAGACTTACGTCGTCCGGAAATGCAGAAGAATTTAATTCTTCGTCATAAGGTAACGAAGGCTATGCGCGATTATTTCGATTCTCATGACTTCCTTGAAATCGAGACACCAATGCTAACAAAGAGTACACCAGAAGGGGCTCGTGACTATTTAGTACCATCTCGTGTTAATGCCGGTGCTTTTTATGCCTTACCTCAATCACCACAGATTTTCAAACAAATTTTAATGGTGGCTGGTTATGAAAAGTATTTCCAGATTGTACGCTGCTTCCGTGATGAAGACTTGCGTGCAGACCGTCAGCCAGAATTTACTCAGATGGACCTTGAAATGAGCTTTGTTGACCAAGAACAAATGCTTAGCATGTTGGAAAATATGATTCACCATGTATTCAAGACAACTATGGGTGTGGAAACGCCAGTACCAATGCCTCGTATTACATGGGATGAAGCTATGGACAAGTATGGCAGTGACAAACCGGATTTGCGTTTTGGTATGGAATTTAGTAATGTTACTGAATTTGTTAAAGATACAGAATTTAAGGTATTCCGTTCCGTTATTGAAAAAGGCGGGGTTGTTAAAGGGATTATCGTACCAGGCGATGCAGGTATTCCTCGTCGTGAATTAGATGATCTTGTTGATTATGTTGGGCAGTTTGGTGCAAAAGGGCTTGCTTGGGCTTGCTTTAATGAAGACGGCAGCATTAAGTCTCAGATTATGAAGTTCTTAGGTGAAGATACGATTCGTAATATCGGCAAGGCTATGAATGCCCAGCCAGGGGACTTGTTGTTGATGATTGCTGATAAACCAGCTGTTGTTACGCGTGCTTTAGGTGAACTTCGTTTAGAAATGGCTCGCCGCATGAACATGATTGATGAAAATAAGTTGGCCTTTACTTGGGTAACAGACTTCCCTATGTTTGAATATAGCGAAGAAGAAAAACGTTATGTAGCTATGCATCATCCGTTTACTATGCCACGAGAAGAAGATTTGGATAAGTTAGAAAGTGATCCAGCATCTGTTAAGGCCATTGCTTATGATATGGTTTTGAATGGCGTTGAAATTGGTGGTGGCAGTATGCGTATCTACCAGTCAGATGTACAGGAAAAGGTATTTAAGGCGATTGGGCTTACAGAAGAAGAAAGCCGAGCTAAGTTTGGCTTTATGTTAGATGCCTTTAAGTTTGGGGCACCTCCACATGGAGGGTGTGCCTTTGGTCTAGACCGTTTGGTTATGCTTATGGCTAAGCGTAATTCTATTCGTGATGTTATTGCCTTTCCTAAGACACAGAGTGCATCTGATTTGATGTGTCAGGCACCATCGGAAGTCGCACCAAAACAGTTGAGAGAATTACATATTAAGGTAGATAATCCAAAAGAAAAGTTAGTATAAGGTTTACTTATTGAAGGTAAGTGAATGCTTGTAAAAGGCGGTTGAACCCTAGTGGTAACCGCCTTTTTACGTTGACTGAGTAGGTAATAAATGCTATTATAATAGCAAGAAAACCCCTGCTGTGTGCGTGAGGTATCGCAGTTTTGAGCTAACACTTTAAATCAGGGAGCCTGGAACTCTTATGATGGCGTGAGGCATGTAATATGTAAGCAATGTCATAAGGAGGGCACCCACTTGGCCTTGCAGGATCAAGGCGCGATATTATAACGGCATGGTGGGGATTTTTATAATCTCGTCACATATTATTTAGATGGGATAAGAGGTGAGCCTTTGCTTCTCTCGCGAGCTGATACTTCGTAAGGCTCTTTAACGAGAAGCAAAGGCTCGCCTCTTTGCATCATAGATTTAATAAGCTTATTTTGACGAGATTATAATTAAATAGAAAAAGAATCGTTTTTATATAGAAAGTGGGTAGGTGTGTATGGACAGTTTATTTGATGAAGTAGAGACGAAGCGGTTTGAGCCTTTGGCTGTTCGTATGCGGCCTACTCGGCTAGAGGATTTTCAAGGGCAGGAGGAGGTTGTTGGACCAAATAGTTTTTTGCGGCGTATGATTGAGGAGGATGCAATTCCTTCTTTGCTATTTTATGGGCCATCAGGGACAGGGAAGACGACTTTGGCTCGTGTTATCGCTGAGATTACACACAGCCGTTTCATTAATTTAAATGCTACGAATACGGGGACGACGGAGCTCCGTAAATGCATTGAAGAGGCGAGAAAGTATATTTTGTCTTTCCAGCAACGGACGATTTTATTTTTAGATGAAATTCATCGTTTTAATAAGGGGCAACAGGATGTGCTATTACCGTCAGTTGAGGATGGAAGCATTATTTTAATTGGGGCGACGACGGAAAATCCTTTTTTTGAAGTAAATCGGCCATTATTGTCAAGACTCCGATTGATTACACTAGAGACTTTGTCTCCGGAAGCGATTGGTCGTATTTTGCGACGAGCTCTTATTGATACAGATAAAGGCTTAGGTGCTAAAAAAATAGAGGCGTCTGATGAGGTATTAGAAGATATAGGCCGTTTTGTTAACGGGGATGCCCGTATGGCCTTAAATATACTGGAACAGGCGGCAGCTTTGGTGACAGTGGGCGGTAGATTAGATACGGCTCTTATAGAGAAAGTTTTGGGTCAGCGTATTTATTCTTACGATAAGAAAGGCGATAATCATTATGATACGATTTCTGCTTTTATTAAAAGTATGCGTGGCTCGGATCCACAAGCCGTTTCTTATTATTTGGCTCGTATGATTGAGGCGGGGGAGGATCCTGTTTTTATTGCCCGTCGAATTATGATTTGTGCAGCTGAAGATGTAGGATTAGCAGATCCACAGGCTTTAATGTTAGCTACCAGTGCGGCACAGGCTGCTCATATGGTAGGTTTTCCTGAAGCACGAATTATTTTGTCGGAGGCTGCCTTATATGTGGCGTTAGCGCCTAAGAGCAACAGTTCCTATGTGGCTATTGATAGTGCTCTTGAAGAAGTACGACATGGTGTACAGGGACAGGTGCCTAATCATTTGAAAGATGCTCATTATAAGGGGGCTAAGGCCTTGGGCCATGGAAGTGGTTATTTATATCCACAAGCGTATCCAATAGGATATGTAAAGCAGCAGTATTTGCCAGATGAATTAATCGGACATACGTATTACACTGGTCTTAAAAGAGGAAAAGAAAAGGAATTGTTATCAGCTTGGCAGAATAGGATTGAAGGTTTTAATAGTAAATTCTAATAGTAAAAAATAAAACAGGCATTTGTTCGATATTACTATTATATTTTTACGTATTCTATGCTATAATATTTTTATATAAATCGAGTTTGAGGGATGGTAGATTGAGTAACGATGTCAGAAAGTAAGAGAACAAGTACGGATAGAAAGCGGACAACAAGAGGACAAGCAAAGGCTGGACGATCTGTAAAGAAAACGGAAGCAAGTAAGGCGAGTGCTAAACGGTCTGTACGAGGTACAGCAATAAAGCGGACGCGAAAGACTAAGAAGAAGCAAACAAGTTTTACCATACCACGCGAAATAAAAGGTCTTATTATTTGTGTATTAGCTGTTATGGCACTTGTTGGTGACTTTGGCTATTCCGCAGGTTCTTTAGGTCGTTTGTGGACTGGCTTGTTTCAATATGGCTTTGGTATTACCGCCTTTATACCTATTTTAACCTTATTTGCCGGTGGCTTTTATATGTGCTGGACAGATACAAAATTAGTGATTACACGACGCATGTATTTGTTCGCTTTTTTCTATATTTTATTAATTACCTATATTACTTTATGGAGTGTGCCAGAGAATCAAGAATTTGCTACGACACGCTTAGCTGATTATGGCGGTTTAATTGGTGGCTTATGTGCCTATATGATGCGAACTTTTGGTAATGCTGGGGCTATTATTCTTGATACGGGACTTATTGTGGCGGCTTTTTTTTGCATATTTAGATTATCCGTACGGACAGGCCTTCATAAAGCGGGTAAACATACAGCTGCTGGTATAGAGCGAGTTCGTGAAGCGGCTGAAGAACATGTACATGATGTAAAAGAACGGATTGAAGATTGGCAGGAGCAGAAGCGACAGGAACGACAAGAACGACGGGCTTATAATCAAGAGCAGGATAAGGTATACAAAGGAGAAGGTTTAACTAATGAAAGTAAGAGTCAATTAGTAGAAAACAATGATGAGTCGTTAAGATCATCTGCTTATAAGGATGCAGGAACTCATGAGATAGAATCTATGTCAGCTGTAGAAGAGACGGTAACCCCAGTAGAAGATAGCCGTAGAGATGGTAGTAATGAAAGTACGTCTTTCATGGATAGGGTGGAAGAAGCTGGAGAAGATAGGTGGCATGATAACGAGCCAGTAGATTGGATGAAGGAAGATAGTTTAGTAGCGAATAATTCAGTAGAAGATGATCACGCAGAGGTTTGGTCATCAGACAGGGGACTAACCAATCCACATATAGCAAGTAAGTATCGAAGAGAATCGTATATTAGCGATGAAGTATCGTCTACTCAGTATCCACCTATGGATGATGGAATGACTAGTTATGCGTCTTCTGAATTAGAACTGGTATATAAAGAAGAGCTAGCACAAGGCATAGTGGGAGAGGCAGATAGCCTAGCAAAAGAAAGTATAAGGCCGGCACCATCTAGGACTACAGGTATAGAGCAGACCGCTAATGAAGGTGTGTTACCTATAAGTGAACCGTTAGTACCAAAAGCCGTAGAAGATACGATGGCGGATATGGCGGAAGTGTCTGTGTCAACGGAAGGGAGACAGCCGAGACGGGCTGAGCTTATGTATCACTATCCACCGTTAGCCATGTTGTCTAAGGGAGAAGAGGGTACCGTTTCACAATCGGAAATTGCGCAAAATGCAGTCACCTTAGAATCAACGTTAAAGAGTTTTGGCATTACAGCTAAGGTTGTTAATGCAACACAAGGTCCAACAGTTACAAGGTATGAATTGGAACCAGCGCCGGGTACTAAGGTAAGCCGCATCTTAAATTTAACAGATGACTTAAAATTGAACTTGGCAGCTACGGACATTCGTATGGAGGCACCTATTCCTGGTAAAGCAGCCATTGGCATAGAAGTGCCTAATAAGGTTGTTACAGCTGTGCACTTACGAGATGTACTTGACAGCGATGAATTTAGGTATGCTAAGGGAGGCATTCCCGTTGGTCTTGGTAAGGATATTGCAGGTAAGGCTGTCATTACGGACCTTGCTAAGATGCCTCATTTATTAGTTGCTGGTTCGACGGGCTCAGGAAAATCAGTTTGCGTAAATACTTTGATTGCTAGCATCTTATTTAGTCGTAAGCCAGAAGAAGTGAAACTGATTTTAGTCGATCCTAAGATGGTGGAATTGTCGGTTTATAATGGTATCCCTCATTTAATGGTGCCGGTTGTTACTGATATGAAAAAGGCAGCGACAGTGTTGCGCTGGGCTGTACGAGAAATGGATTCCCGTTATCGAACCTTATCAACAGTTGGGCTTCGTGATATAAAAAAATATAATGAGATGTATCCTAAGACGACTATGCCTTTAATTTTGATTATTATTGACGAATTGGCAGATTTAATGTTAGTGGCACCTGATGTGGAAGAATCGATTAATCGATTAGCTGCTAAGGCTCGAGCAGCGGGGATTCATATGGTACTTGCTACGCAGAGACCGTCTGTTAATGTTATTACAGGGACGATTAAGGCCAATATTCCAAGTCGTATTTCTTTTGCTGTGGCGACGCAGGTAGATTCCCGTACTATTCTTGATATGGCAGGAGCCGAAAAATTATTAGGAAAAGGGGATATGCTCTTTAATCCAATTGGTGCTAGTAAGCCATTACGTATTCAAGGTGCCTTTATTTCTGATGAAGAAGTAGAGTCTTTGGTTGCTTTTATAAAAAAACAGGGACAAGCTACGTATGATACATCGGTTATTGCGGAAGAAGAGGAGACAGAAGCAGAAGAAGCTCATCATTCCTTAGCGGAACAGGACGAATATTTAGAACGGGCCGTTGATTTGGTTATGAGTTCGGGGCAGGCTTCTGTATCTATGTTGCAGCGACGGTTCCGTATTGGGTATACGAGGGCTGCTCGGTTAGTGGATACTATGGAAGAATTAGGTATTGTAGGCCCTAATCAAGGAAGTAAGGCACGAGATATTTTAATGTCAAAAGAAGAAGCACAGGCTTTGTTTAATAAAAAGACAAATGAGTAGATAGGGTAGGAGAAGATTGTGGCAACAGTAGGAGAAGAATTACGGCGAGAACGACAGCGTCGGGGAATTACTCTGCAGGATGCAGCGAATGCTTTGCATATTCGCATTAACTATTTATCAGCATTAGAATCTGACCAATATAAGGAAATTAAGGCTTCTTTGTTCTGTAAGGGATTTATTCGTAATTATGCTCAATATTTAGGCTTAGATGCGAATCGCTTGGTGGCTAATTATGAGAATGTAGTTGGTGATCATGCGTCTATATCGATTAAACGTTATATTGGTAAGTCACCGAGAGAGACAAAAGAAGCCTTGGAACAGCACAAAAAGGTGCAGGAAAAGAAAGAAGAATTAACGAGACGAGGACGGCGGGAACGACGCCGTCAAACAGCTAATCAAGAACGTGTCTTTTTAGGTATTTTGCTGATTATTATTGTTTTATTCTTCTGCTGGTTATTTTTAGTATAGAGAAAGATGACAACTGTAATGAAAGACTATTTGGTAACAAGCCAAGAGGATATGAAAGAGCGCGGATGGGCAGAATTAGATTTTGTCTTAATTAGTGGTGATGCTTATGTGGATCATCCCTCCTTTGCGCCAGCTGTTATTGGACGCTTATTAGAACATAAGGGCTATCGGGTAGGTATTATTGCCCAGCCTGATTGGCATGATATTGATAGCTTTCGTATACTTGGTCGGCCTCGACTGGCCTCTTTAGTAACGGCTGGTAACTTGGATTCTATGCTTAATAAATTTACAGCGGCTAAGAAATATCGTCATACTGATGACTATTCACCAGGTGGAGAGATTGGACATAGACCAGATCGGGCTACGCTAGTATATACGAATTGTATGCGTCAAGCCTTTCATGATGTGCCCGTTATTATTGGTGGAATTGAAGCCAGTTTACGGCGTTTTGCCCATTATGATTATTGGTCAGATACGGTACGTCGGTCTATTTTAACGGATAGTAAAGCTGATGCGCTTATTTATGGTATGGGTGAAAAGCAAATTGTAGAATTAGCAGCTGCCTTAGATAAGGGCCAATTTAAAGAGAAATTACCGGTCATCCGTGGTATTTGTTACATGAGTTCCGTATTACCAGATGGCGGCCTTGTTGAGTGTCCGTCTTTTGAAGAGGTCAAGTCAGATAAAAAGGCTTTTGCAGAGGCTTTTAAGATACAATACAATGAACAGGATCCTTTTTATGGGTGCATGATAGTACAGAAGCATGGTGAACGTTATTTGGTACAGAATCCACCAGCTAAACCTTTATCACAAGAGGAAATAGATCAGGTGTATGATTTGCCTTATACACGGCAGTGGCATCCTATGTATGACGCCAAAGGAGGCGTGCCAGCTTTAGAGGAAGTACAATTTAGCTTGGTGAGTCATCGAGGTTGTTTTGGTTCTTGTTCTTTTTGTGCCATTACGTCACATCAAGGGCGGATTATACAGAATCGCAGTCACGCCTCTTTAATTAAAGAAGCTAAACGGATGATAGGTATGCCTAACTTTAAGGGCTATATCCATGACCTAGGTGGACCAACAGCAAATTTTAGGCACCTGGCATGTGCTAAGCAAAAGACTTTGGGTGCCTGCCGAGGTCGTACTTGTGCGGCTCCTGTTCCTTGTGCTCAATTGGATACGAGTCATGAGGATTATAGTAAGCTCTTGCGTGAGATACGTAATTTGACCGGTGTAAAAAAAGTTTTCGTCCGGTCTGGGCTTCGTTATGATTATGTGCTAGCGGATAATAATAAAGCTTTTATTAAGGAACTTTGTAAGTACCATGTAAGTGGTCAATTGAAAGTGGCACCGGAACATATTGTTAAAAATGTAACAGATATTATGGGTAAGGCGGATAAGGCTTGCTTTTTAAAATTTAAGAAGTGGTTTGATCAAGCCAATAAGGAATTGGGGAAAAAACAATACTTAGTTCCGTATTTTATGAGTTCTCATCCTGGGTGTACCTTAGAAAATGCTGTTGAGTTAGCTGAATTTTTGCGCGATATGCATATGACACCAGAACAGGTACAAGATTTTATACCGACGCCAGGTAGTTTATCGACAGCTATCTTTTATACGGGGATTCATCCCTTAACAGGAAAGCCCATCTACGTGCCTAGAAAAGGCCATGATAAGGCCATGCAAAGGGCTTTGATGCAGTATAAAAATCCTGATAATTATGCCTTGGTTCGAGAAGCTTTAATTAAGACAAGGCGACAAGATTTAATTGGATTTGGTCCACATTGTTTAATTCCACCGAGACCCTTGGGGCAAAGTCGTAAAAAGCAAGATTTGCGAAACAAATCGGTGAGACCAAGGGGTAAAGTAAACCGTTCAGGTAAAAATTCGCATATAAGAGCTGTATATATGCCTAAAAAGAAATAGGCAGTTACCTCTTTTATGCTTTATGATAATGGAGGCTGGTTATGCGCCGCGTAGTAGCAATTTTAATTTTATTTGTTTTTGCTCTTATTATATTGTTTGTGGGCATGGCAGTGAATCAAGAACGAATTAGAGAGCAGGCTTTGCCCCCTATGCGCGGGACGATTACTGTGTATACTGATTTGCCGTCTGATTTGACAAGTATCTTGGCTGAAACTTATCAGAACAAGGCACATATTAAGGTACGTATGGTATCCATTACTGATAGTCAGATGTGGAATAAGTTATCTCATAAGGAAGCTATTAAGGGGGCCGACCTTGTAGTGACAACGCAAGATAACTTAATGGCAGGGACAAAGGAAGGGCATTTTAAGCCAGTTATTTTACCAGGTTTTGACGAAGTAGCCTCTCGTTTTAAAAATGCAGATGGTTATTGGACAGGTATTTGGTATGATCCCATAGTTTTTGCTGAAAATAAAACATTTTATAATCAGGTTGGAAAGAATATAAAGACGTGGACGACCTTAGCTAAACCAGGCCCTTGGCGGATTATTATGCCAGATTTTGTAGCGTCTACAGAAGCGGCTAATATCTTATATGCTATGGTTGAAGTACAAGGGGCGGATCATGCCATTGGTTATTTAGCCCAGCTTAGAGATCATGTAGTCCAGTATACTAAGTTTTTATCAACGCCGGTTCGCTTAGCGGCTCTAGGAGAAACAGATATTGGAATAGGTACCTATACCGATGCGGAACAGTACGTACAGAAAAAATATCCCTTAGTTATTATTTTTCCGCAAGACGGAACGCCTTATTACTTAACAGGGGTGGCTTTATTACAGGAAGCCCCTGATGAAGAAGAAGCGATTCAATTTATGAAATGGTTAGGAAGTAAAGAAACGGCGAATATCTTAGCTAAGCAAGGCTATTATTTTGCTTATACTAATCCAGAACTTCCTAAAATTCTTGATTCCTTGGGTCGTTCACCTGTTTTATTCCCTGTAAATGGTGGCTATACACAAGAAGGGAAAAAAGAATTATTAAATGCATGGATTGGAAATGTACGATTTAGAAAGGACTAACATGCGTAAACGATTAGGATATATTAGCCTAGGTTGTGCTAAAAATTTAGTAGATACAGAAGTTATGTTGGGAGAATTGAAAGAAGCAGGCTATACGATTGTTGTTGATTTATCACAAGCGGATTTAATTATTATTAACACCTGCACTTTTATTGAGAAAGCTAAGGAAGAATCCATTAATACAATTTTAGAGGCTGCTCAATATAAACAAACCGGCGCCTGCCGTGGTCTTATTGTAGCTGGTTGTTTAAGTCAGCAGTATCAAGAAGAACTTTTTAAAGAAATTCCTGAAGTGGATGCCCTTATAGGAACGGGGTCTTGGAATCGGATTATGGAAGCGGTAGACAGTATAGAAAAGGGAAATCGTATTTGTATTATGGATGCGATGACTAATATGTATGATGAACGAATGCCTCGTATACAGACAACACCAACCTATAGTGCCTATGTAAAAATTTCCGAAGGCTGTAACAATGGTTGTACATTTTGTATTATTCCTAAGGTTCGTGGTGCTTATCGCAGCCGTAGTATAGAATCTATTCTTAATGAAGTAGAAGAATTGGCTCAGCAAGGGGTTAAGGAAATTAATTTAATAGCTCAAGATACGACGGATTACGGTATCGATTTGAATGATGGGAAGCCAATGCTATTAGATTTATTAAGAAAATTAGTAGAGGTAGAAGGTATTTCTTGGATTCGGCTGTTATATTTATATCCAAGACATTTCTCTGATGAATTACTTGATTTTATTGTGGACCAGCCTAAGATTTGCAATTACATTGACTTACCTCTACAACATATTAATGATACTATTTTAAAGCGCATGAATCGTAAGGATACACGGGCAGATATTGAAGACTTATTAGAGAAAGTACGGGCTAAATCTTCTCATGTGACTTTACGGACCTCCTTAATTGTAGGGTTTCCAGGTGAAACAGAAGAACAATTCCAAGAATTATGCGAATTTGTAAAAAAAGTTCGTTTTGATAATATGGGAGTGTTTACATATTCTCAGGAAGATGGCACTATAGCAGGCGCTATGGAAGACCAAGTGCCAGACGAGGTAAAGGAAGAACGGTACCATCAGTTAATGGCTATACAGGCTAAGATATCAGAAGAAAATAACCGTGATTTAGAAGGTACGATTCATGAGGCTTTAGTAGAAGAACTTGAAGAAACAGAAGAAGGACAGTTGCTGGCGAAGGGACGTTTAGAATGTCAAGCACCAGATGTAGATGGTAATATGTATTTAGAAGAAGCAGAGGGGGTAGAAGTAGGTTCTATTTTACCCGTTGTTGTTTCACAAGGATTTGCTTATGATGTTGTTGTTGATCGTGTACAGGAAAAGTAGTTGCTAAGAAAGAAGGTTGTGTCATGATTGTAGAAATTATTGCCACAGGTTCTGAACTTTTATTAGGAGATACGATTAATACGAATTCGTCTTGGCTAGGCCATGCCTTAAATGAAGATGGGTATACAGTGGCTTTTCAGCAGACAGTGGGAGATAATCCAGCGCGTATGGCTCATGCATTTACGATAGCTAAGAATCGGGCTGATATAATTATCTGCACTGGTGGATTGGGTCCAACTCAGGGGGATATTACGCGGCAAATATTAGCGGATACCTTACATCTTCCTATGGTAGAAAATGAAAAAGCTAAGCAGTTAGTGGAAGCTTTTTTTGCTGCTCATCAACGGAGTGTGCCAACAGAAAGTAATAGGGAGTGGACTTTGCCGGAAGGTAGCCTAGCACTAGAAAATAATAGGGGGGTAGCACCTGGTGTGGCCTTAGAAGCAGAAGGTAAGACTTTTATCCTTTTGCCAGGTCCACCAGCGGAGATGAAGGCTGTTTTCACTGATTCTGTACAGCCCTATCTGTATAAACGATTTGGCTCACAAGGGGTTGTTTTTTCTTATCGCTATGCCTTGTATCAAAAGCGCGAATTAGAATTAGAAAATACCTTGAGAGATTTGGTAGATAGTCAAAAAAATCCAACCATAGCCTTTTTGATTAAAAATGGATATATAGAGGTTCGTATTACGGCTAAGGCTCAGTCAAAGTCGGAAGCAAAAGAATTATTAGCACCATGGGACGTGATTATTCGTGAACGGTTAGGGGCTTATATTGGGCGTACCCTAGATATTGGTATGGAAGAATTGCTCAGGGATAGCTTAAAAGGGACAGGTAAAACGGTAGCTACAGCAGAGTCTTGTACATCAGGGCTTGTTGGCAAACGCCTAGGTAATTTGCCAGGTAGTAGTGAATATCTTATGGGGGGCATCATTTCCTATAGTAATGATTGTAAGCATCGCCTTTTGGCTGTGCCGCAAGAGATGCTTGCTACTTATGGGGCTGTTAGTGAACAAGTGGCAGCAGCCATGGCTGAAGGTACAAGAAAGTCTGTAGAGACAACGTATGGTGTATCAACGACTGGTTTAGCTGGTCCTGGTGGCGCTACAGCAGACAAACCGATTGGACTTGTCTATATTGGTGTAGCGGGTCCCAATGGTACGAAAGTATATCGTAATGAGTTAATTGGTAATCGAGAAAGTATTCGGCAGGGAGCAGCTGAACGAGCCTTATATTTTCTGTATAAAATGATAGAAGAAGATAAGAAAAAATAGAAGGAGTTAGCATGGAAGGTAGAGAGCAAGCATTAGAGAATGCATTAAAAAAGATTGAAAAAGATTATGGTAAAGGGGCTATCATGCGTCTGGGTGAAGCCGCTGGACAGATGAATATTGACGTCATTCCTACCGGTTGTCTGGCCTTAGATCTAGCTGTTGGCGTGGGTGGTTTTCCACGTGGCCGCGTAATTGAAATTTATGGACCAGAATCTTCTGGTAAAACAACGGTTGCTTTGCATGCCATTGCATCGGCACAAAAAGAAGGCGGCGTGGCTGCCTTTATTGATGCGGAACATGCTTTAGATCCTGTGTATGCACGTAATTTAGGGGTGGATATTAATAACTTGTTAATATCACAACCAGACTGTGGGGAACAGGCTTTGGAAATTACAGAAGCTTTGGTTCGTAGTGGCGCCGTTGATATTATTGTTGTTGACTCTGTAGCTGCTTTGGTACCAAAGGCTGAAATTGAAGGAGAAATGGGCGATGCCCAAGTTGGTTTGCAGGCACGGTTGATGAGTAAGGCCCTTCGTAAATTGACGGGCATTATTAGTAAGTCTAAGACCGTTGTTATCTTTATTAACCAATTACGTGAAAAAGTAGGGGTCATGTTTGGTAATCCAGAAACAACAACAGGCGGCCGTGCTCTTAAATTTTACTCGACAATTCGTTTAGATGTCCGTAAAGGTGAACTTATTAAACAAAACAATGAAAATGTGGGAGCTCGTACGAAAGTTAAAGTTGTTAAAAATAAGGTAGCCCCTCCCTTTAAGATGGCTGAGTTCGACTTGATGTATGGTACAGGTATTTCTTATGAAGGAACTTTAATCGATATTGGTACTAATATAGATATTGTTAAGAAGTCAGGTGCTTGGTATTCCTATAATGGGGAACGTTTAGGACAAGGCAAAGAAGCGGCTAAGGCTTATTTGAAAGAACATCCAGATGTAGAAGCAGAAATTGATAAGATTATTCGTGATACCTTAGCGGTTGGCCCAGAAGAATTTGTTGTAGGTGAAGAACAAAAAGATGAAGACTAAGGTATTTACCTATGAGTCAGCTATGGATCAGGCCTTACGCTTTTTGTCTGTTCGTTTTCTAAGTGAAAAAGAATTACGAGAAAAAATGATGCGTAAGGCTTGTCCTATAGACTTAATTGATCAAGTAGAGAAGCGACTTTTTGAACTTGATTATTTAAATGATGAGCGCTTAAGTAAAGAGGCTCTTAGGCTCTATATGGAGGAAGGTAAGTATAGCCGTCGCTATATAGAAAATAAAATGTTTCAACGAGGTTTATGTATTTCAGAGGCCTTATCTGATTATGATGAAGAGGCGGCAGCTAGGCGGATTGTATCTCGTAAGGTAAGTAAGGTTTTTACTTGGACGAGTTTATATCGCTTTTTAGGAAATCGTGGGTTTTCTAGTAGAACAATAAAAAATATAGCTCAAGAACTGTCAATACAGGATGCGAATTCTTGACTGTCTTTCTATGACGGTATAAAATTAAAAGTGTTCGTTTATATGGATTTTATTTCTAAAATGAGACAGTCGGTTACTAGTAAGAAGCCGAATTTATGTCGGCTTCTTACTTTTTTGTTGTAGGAGGTGAGTCACATTCTTGAATATAGCGTAATCGCAGTTGTTATGGTATTAATTGGACTTAGCGTAGGCTATTTTTTACGTAAAAATATAGCGGAAGGTAAGCTGAATCAAGCAGAAAAAGAAGCAGAACGTATTGTTGCTGATGGGGAACGGTTAGCACAATCACGTAAGAAGGAAGCATTACTTGAGGCCAAAGAAGAAATACATAAACTTCGTGCTGATGTTGATAAAGAGAATCGTGAAAGACGATCTGAATTGCAGCGTTTAGAACGACGGATTTTACAAAAAGAAGAGCATTTAGACAAGAAATTAGAAGGCTTAGAACGTAAGGAAGAAACCTTGCAGAGAAAGACTAATGAGTTAAATGCTAGTAAGGAACGCATTTCTAAATTGCATGACAAACAGGTTGCGGAATTAGAACGGATTTCTGGGTTTACGACGGAAGAGGCTAAAGAAATCTTACTCTCAAATGTAAAGAAAGATATTCGTCATGAAACAGCCGTTATGGTTAAGGAATTAGAACAACAGGCTAAGGAAGAAGCCGATAAAAATGCACGGGAAATTATTGCTGGAGCCATTCAACGTTGTGCAGCTGATCATGTGGCTGAGACGACAGTGTCGGTTGTATCTTTACCGAATGATGAAATGAAAGGCCGTATTATTGGTCGTGAAGGTCGTAATATTCGAGCCTTGGAAACTTTAACAGGTGTTGATTTAATTATTGATGATACGCCAGAAGCTGTTATCTTGTCTTGTTTTGAACCGGTACGTCGAGAAGTGGCACGTATTGCCTTAGAAAAGTTAATTGTTGATGGACGTATTCATCCAGCTCGTATTGAAGAAATGGTTGGTAAGGCTCGTAAAGAGGTTGACCAAGCTATTAAAGAAGCTGGTGAACAGGCTATGTTTGAAACAGGTGTTCATGGACTTCACCCAGAAGTGGTACGTATTATTGGTCGTTTAAAGTATCGGACAAGTTATGGTCAGAATGTGTTGCGCCACTCTATTGAAGTGTCTCACTTGGCAGGCATGATGGCAGCTGAGTTGGGCTGTGATGTAGCCTTAGCTAAACGGGGTGGCTTACTGCATGATTTGGGTAAGGCCTTAGACCATGAATTAGAAGGCTCACACGTAGAAATTGGTGTAGATGTAGCTAAGAAATACCATGAAAGTGCAGCCGTTATTAATTGTATTGCTGCTCATCATGGGGATACGGAATTCAAGTCTATTGAAGCTGTGTTGGTAGCTGCTGCTGATGCTGTATCGGCTGCACGGCCAGGCGCAAGACGAGAAACCTTAGAAAATTATTTAAAACGCTTGACTAAGTTGGAAGAAATTGCCCAATCTTTTGAAGGTGTAGAAAAATGTTTTGCTATTCAGGCGGGTCGTGAAATTCGTGTTATGGTTACACCAGACAAGGTGGATGAAGCGGAATCGGCTTTATTAGTTCATGATATTGCTGCTCGCATTCAGGATGAATTGGAATATCCAGGACAGATTAAGGTAGTTGTCATCAGAGAAACTCGTGCTGTTGACTATGCTAAATAAGTTTTTATTAGGCAAATAAAAGAAATATAAACTGAGTACGACCTAAAGGTGTTTATATCTTTAGGTCGTATTTTTATAAAGACTTTTCAGACTAAGGAAGAAATGATAAAATTTATAATTGTTTTACTTTTTATAAAGAGGAGTCTTCTAGTGTTAAATCGAATAGTAATGATAGGCTAAGCGGAAGGAGTTGAGGAAATGAGTCGTAGATATTCGAACGAATTGATTGAACAGATAAAAGAAGCGAATGATATTGTTAACGTCATTTCCGAATACGTTCCGTTAAAGAAGAAAGGTCGTAATTATTGGGGCTGTTGTCCTTTTCATAATGAAAAAACGCCGTCTTTTAGTGTTACGCCGGAGAAAGGTTTTTATTATTGTTTTGGCTGTCATGCGTCGGGAACAGTGATTAATTTTCTTATGCAGGAAGAGGGGTTGTCTTTTCCAGAAGCCTTAGGAAAGTTAGCTGAACGGGCAGGTATTCCTTTGCCGGAAGAAGAATTAACAGACGTGGAACGTCGACAGAATGAAAAACGACGTCGTCTTTATGAAATTAATGAATTAGCGGCTAATTTTTTCCATAATTGTTTAACGAAAACAGAAATGGGAAAAGTAGGACTCGAGTATTTTCAAAAGCGAGGCTTATCGAGAGAAACGATAGATAAATTTCGTCTTGGTTATGCACCGGATAGCTGGGACAAGTTATATAGGGCTTTTACAGAGCGGAAGATTCCAGAAGCGTATTTGCTGAAGTTGGGCCTAGTACGTAAGAATGATAACGGCCGCGTTTATGATTATTTTCGTAATCGTGTTATGTTTCCTATTTGTGATGGCAAGGGTCGTGTTGTTGGCTTTGGCGGTCGTGTATTAGATGATAGTACGCCTAAGTATTTAAATTCACCAGAAACAGAAATATTTAATAAGGGACACTTGTTATTTGCCTTTGATAAGGCTTATAAGACCATCCGCCGAACTAAACAGGCTATACTAGTCGAAGGCTATATGGATGTTATTAGTGCCCATAATGCAGGCGTTACCAATGTAGTCGCTTCATTAGGCACGGCTTACACAAAAGATCATGGGCGTCTTTTGATGCGACAGGCAGAAGAGATTATACTTGCTTATGATATGGATGGGGCCGGTCGTAAAGCCGTTCGACGTGCCATTGATTTATTACAGAATACAGATTTTAAGGTGCGAGTTCTGGCTATGCCAGATGGAAAAGACCCAGATGATTATGTGAGTAATCACGGGCGTGATGGCTTTTTGACTATTATAGATAAAGCGATACCGCCCTTTGAATTTTTATTAAATCAGGCCATGATAGGTCATGATAGTACAGATATGGCAGGTAAGCAGGCTATATTAGATGAACTATTTCCTTTTATTAGTCATACAGAAAATAGTGTGAAACGTGATAGTTATTTACGGGCTTTGGCGCTTCCTTTATGGCTGGATATGGGAACGATACGCCAGTCTTTTAAAGAGTTTACTAGGCGGGGGCGGATTACGCTTGTAAGTGAAGCACAACCTGTAAAGACGCTTATTGAGCCAGATTCGGACGAGACCTATATTGTAGCGCAAGCTGTACAATTTCCAAAGGCCTGGCAGATGGTGCATGACTATGTAGAGGATAAGGATATTGTTCAAGAGGTGTATAGGACTTTGTTAGCTACTTGTGGCAAAGTTTTACAGGAAACGGGTGGTCTATCTTCAGCCGCCCTTGAAACTGTTTTATCGGAGGAAGAAAAAACCGCTTATTCTCGCTTACTAGTTCTGACGGATACACAATTTGATGAAATTCGTTTAGAAGAAAGTATTCGTAGATTGCGTATACAATCTTTGCGCAGGCAGTATAAGGAACATAGTATAGCGGCGGATAAAATGAGTCGTGCAGGAGATACGGCTTTCATTGAAGAATTAAAGAAGTGTCAGGAAATCCAAAAGGAAATCCAAGAGTGGTCCTAAAGTATGAAAGGAAGAGCGTTGTGGCTAAGAAGAAAAAGAAATCTCGTGTAGAGGAAATTATTGCAACTTTGGTAGAAAAAGGGAAAAAAAAAGGTTCCTTGACCAGTGCAGAAATTGTAGAAACTCTACATGAAGAAACAGAACTTACTTCCGAACAGCTAGACGATATGTACGAAATCTTCCAGAAGATGGGGATCGACATAGAAGAAGTAGATGAGGAAGAAAAAGAACCGAGTGAATCGGATACAGATGATAGTTTAGATGATGTGGATACCGATGATGAAGAAGAGAATTCGGATGTTCGTGAAGCAAAAAAGGTACGGCTTGATGTAAAGGTGCCAGATACGGTTAATATTGATGATCCTGTCCGTATGTATTTAAAAGAAATTGGTCGTGTGTCCTTACTATCTGCTGATGAAGAAATTTTGTTGGCTAAGCAGATTGAAGCTGGCAATAAGGAAGATGCTAGTTTTAAAGAAATGCGGCAGGGGGATCAAGCTAAACAGAAATTGATTGATGCTAACTTGCGTTTGGTTGTTAGTATTGCTAAACGCTATGTAGGTCGAGGTATGTTGTTCTTGGATTTAATTCAAGAAGGTAACTTAGGCCTAATTAAAGCCGTTGATAAGTTTGACTATACAAAGGGATATAAGTTTTCGACTTATGCTACGTGGTGGATTCGTCAGGCTATTACGCGTGCTATAGCTGACCAAGCTCGTACCATCCGTATTCCAGTTCATATGGTAGAAACCATTAATAAGTTGATTCGCATTTCTAGACAGTTATTGCAAGATAAGGGGCGCGAACCGACACCAGAAGAAATTGCAGAAGGTATGGGGATTAGTGTGGAACGGGTACGAGAAATTCAGAAGATTTCTCAAGAACCTGTATCTTTGGAAACGCCAATTGGTGAAGAAGAAGATTCGCACTTAGGTGACTTTATTGAAGATAAGGAAAGTGTAGCTCCAGAAGATGCGGTTAGCTTTATCTTATTGCGAGAACAAATTGATGATGTCTTTAATTGCTTGACAGATAGGGAACAGCAGGTATTAACTTTGCGGTTTGGCTTAAAAGATGGCAAACCACGTACTTTGGAAGAAGTTGGTCAACACTTTAATGTAACACGTGAACGTATTCGTCAAATTGAAGGTAAGGCCTTAACTAAATTACGTAATCGTGGTAAACGAGATAAGATTAAAGACTTCTTATAAAAGAATCTTGACGATTATAGGTTCCATTGGGTATAATAAAGCGTAATGGACGTATAGGTGCAAGCTTATATACCATTGGGCCTATAGCTCAGGGGTAGAGCAACCGGCTCATAACCGGTCGGTCCCTGGTTCGATCCCAGGTGGGCCCACCAATTAAATAGCAAGAGACTGTGATAAGAGGTAATTTCTTTTTCACAGTCTTTTTTATTTATGCTTTTTGATAGAATTAAATGTTAGATGCTTGCTATTTTAGAGGAAGCGTATCTGTTGATGAGGAAGACTAGTCTTAGCCTTTTCTTAAGAGGTTAAGTGTATAGAAAGGTGAAATATGGGAATACCGAAGCGCTTACAAGAGGTGTTAAGTTTAGTGCCCACTTGTCATACTATAGCTGATGTAGGTACGGACCATGGGCAATTAGCTGTAGCTTTAATAAAAGAAGGAAAGGCTAAGCGGGTTATAGCTACTGATGTTCATAAGGGACCCTTAGAAGCAGCTAAGCGAACGGTTCAAGATTATGGCCTGAGTCAATATATTGACTGCCGTTTGGGTGATGGTTTGGAGACAACGGGTCTTGGCGAAGTTGATTGTGCTGTTATTTGTGGTATGGGTGGTTTTTTGATGCGTCACATTATAGAAGGGGCGCCGGGCAAGGTGCCTACGTATGTACTTCAGCCGCAGAATGGACAGGTAGAGCTTCGTCAATATTTGGTTAGTCATGGTTATAAGATAGTAAAAGAAGTACCTATAAAAGAAGGTCGTCATTGGTATGAGGCTTGGGTCGTAGTTCAAGGCAGGGATACTGTCTATAGGGAACGGCCCTTGTCGTCAATTTTATGGGAAGTAGGTGCTTTGTTAGTTGCGAGTTCACATCCCTTGCGTGATGATTTTCTTAGGTGGCATTTAAGAAAGAGGCAGGTCATTATGGATTCTTTGCCAGCAACTATTAGGGACTTTGCTGATACGCATTGGATGGAAGTGATGAGATCTATAGATAAAGTAGAGCGACATGTGGCTGGCCTATCTTTTTGGGAACCAAGTTCTTATGGGCTGACGGATACCATGGTAACTATGGCTGAAGCTAGTGATAAAAAAGATTGGTTAGATGAAAAAGTGTTGGCTGTTTATATAAAAGCAAGACAAGAAAAAGATGTATTGGAGGCTTTTTTATGAAAGATGTACGAGTTAAGGATGTAACAGAAAAATTAGAAGCGTGGGCTCCTTTGTCTTTGGCTGAAGCTTGGGATAATCCGGGTTTAACTGTAGGTAATCCAGAATCGCTTATTACTGGCGTTGTTACTAGTCTCGATATAACTCCGCAGGTTGTAGATAGGGCAAAAGAAGTGGGGGCTAATTTTATAGTTAGTCATCATCCTTATATATTTAAAGGTATGAAGCAAATTACCTTAACAACGGCGCATGGCCGTCTGATTGCTGACTTATTAAAACATGATATATCTATTTATGCTATGCATACCAATTTAGATATTGTTAGTGGTGGTCTTAATGATGAGGCGGTTAAGCGATTAGGCCTAGAAAACACGGATGTATTAGATAAGACAGGGCAAGAAGACTTTGTTAAGTTAAGAGTTTTTGTGCCTGAATTAGAAGCTGATAAGGTGCGGCAGGCTATAGGAAATGCTGGTGCCGGCGCTATTGGTAATTATAGCCATTGTTCTTTTTCAGTAACGGGGACGGGGCGTTTTCTACCTTTAAGAGGGGCTCATCCAGCTATTGGACAGGTGGAAATTTTAACCAATGTGCGAGAGGAAGAAATTTCAGTAGTCGTGCCTAGACCCGTTCTTTCTAAGGTAGTAAAAGAGATGTTAGCTGTACATCCATATGAAACACCGGCTTATGAAGTTGTATCTTTAGATGTGCCGCATAAAGCTTATGGGCTAGGACGGATTGGTTCTTTTGCACAGGCACTTTCTTTTGATGATTTCAAGGAACGTGTGCAAGAGGCCTTTCCTCAAGCACATTTGCGCCTAGGTGGTCATAAATGTCAGTGTATTCAAAGGATTGCTTTGTGTACGGGTGGGGGTGCTGAATTTATTGATAAGGCAGCTAGTTTAGGAGCAGATGCTTATATTACAGGCGATGTAAAATATCATGACATGCAGCGAGCTAAGGAATTAGGTCTTTTGGTTGTTGATGCGGGGCATTTCGGTACAGAAGAAATGGCAGCTAAATTACTAGCTGGCAAGATTAAAGAGGCGTTAGGTCAGTTAGGTCGACCAGATATAGAGGTAGAAGCCTTTAGTGAACAAAGGGATTTTTTCTTTTAGTTGCTCTTACTGTATAGGTGTGATAGACTAGACAAGCAAGTACGAAAGATAATTGCGAGTCTTTGACTCGAGGAAAGTCCGAGCTCCATAGGGCAGGATGCCGGATAACGTCCGGCGTGGGTGACCATAGGGAATAGTGCCACAGAAACGTAGACCGCCGCATTTGCGGTAAGGGTGGAACGGTGCGGTAAGAGCGCACCAGCAGTACGGTAACGTACTGGCTCGGTAAACCCCATCCGGAGCAAGGCCGAATAGGAAAAGAATACCGGTGGCCCGCCGGCTTTTCGGGTTGTGCCGCTTGAGCATGCAGGTAACTGCATGCCTAGAAAGATAATTATCGCTGCTTTGCAGTACAGAACTCGGCTTATTGACTACTTGTAGAGACCGTCCGTAAGGGCGGTCTACTTATTTTAAGTAGAGAGCCACTTTTGAAGGAACTAAGCAATACGCAAAAGTGTGCGAATTACTTAGGCAAATCCATAGAGTAATAAGGACTATGTAAGATAAAAGAAAAAGCTATTATGGATTTGCGGAAAACAGTTATACTACATAGGAACTATTTATACTAGAAGTCATTGATATAAGTAATAACTTATTTCTTGTAGCCGTAAATCATGCTTGGTGATATACTAAAGACATGAATGTTTTCTATATAATATATTTACATTCATGTAAGTAAAGAGGTATTGATAAAAAGTAGGTTTTGTGATAACTAAGGAGGAGTCTTCCTGTGAGCGAAGGTAAAAATACTTTATGGAATTTATTCCGTGAACGTAAACTTAGCCGCCGAACATTTATGAAATCATGCGTAGCCTTGACGGCTATTTTAGGGCTGCCACCAACAATGCTTAATAAGGTGGTTGAAGCAGCGGAAACAAAAGATGTGCCGACAGTATTGTGGCTCCATGGACAGGAATGTACAGGATGCAGTGAATCGTTCTTGCGTTCTAAAGCACCTTATGCGACTGACATGATTCTAAATATCATTAATTTAGAATATGATGATACCTTGGATGCAGCTGCTGGGGCACCATTAGAAGCTCATTTAGATCAGGTTATGAAGGAACAATATGGTAAATATGTGCTTGTTGTTGAAGGGGCTACGGCTCTTGGCAATGATGGTACCTATTGCATGATTGCTGGTAAACCATTTAATGAACGTTTGAAACAAGCTGCTGCAGGGGCTGCTTTCATTATTGCCTATGGCTCATGCTCTAGTTGGGGTGGTATTCAGGCAGCTGATCCAAATCCAACAGACAGTGTAGAAATTAGCAATGTCATTTATGGCAAGAAAATTATCCGCGTTCCTGGTTGTCCTCCAATTCCTGAAGTTATGACAGGAACAATTATGAGTTACGCCATGTTTGGTGAATTACCTCCTGTAGATGACCAGGGCCGTCCAAAACAATTCTATGGTAATCGTATTCATGATACTTGCTATCGTCGTGCCTTTTTTGATTCTGGCATGTATGTAGATGAATTTGATGATGATGCGTCAAAGGCTGGTTGGTGCTTGTATAAAATTGGTTGTCGTGGACCAGAAACGTATAATTCCTGCGGTAATTTACGTTGGTGGAACGGCTTATCTTATCCAATCCAATCTGGTCATGGCTGTATTGGTTGCAGCGAGCCACACTTCTGGGATAATGGTGACTTCTATACGCGTCTTCCTAATATTCCATTGCCTGGTACTATTACGTCAGCGGATACAATTGGTACGATTGCAGGCTTCGTAGCTACTGGCGCCGTTATTGCTCATGGCGGCATTACCCTAGCTAAACATAAATATGATGATATTCAATTAGAAAAGAAAGAAGCCGCTGAAGCTGCTAAAAAGGCAGACGAAGCCAAGAATAACAAATCTGAAGGAGGCAATCAATAATGAAGAGAGTGGTAGTAGATCCGATTTCCCGTATTGAAGGCCATTTACGTGTAGAAATTAATGTTGATGAAGGCAGTGGTAAGGTACAAGATGCCTTGTCTAGCAGTCCAGCATGGCGTGGAATTGAACTTGTTGCTAAAGACCGTGATCCACGTGCCTTATGGGCTTATGTACAACGTATTTGTGGTGTATGTACTTCCACACATGCTTTGGCATCCTTACGTGCTGTAGAAGATGCTTTGCATATTACTATTCCTAAGAATGCTAACTATATTCGTAATATTATGCTTAGCTGCTTAGAGTTACATGACCATGTTGTTCATTTTTACCACCTCCATGCCTTGGACTTTGTTAGTCCTTTGAAGGCTTTGCAGGCAGATCCAGCTAAGACAGCACAATTACAGGAAACGGTATTGAATACGTATAATGTAGAACCGCTAGTGCCTAATGAAGGTAAGAGCTCTACATCGGCTTATCCAAAGACTTTCCCTAAGGCTAGTGCAGCTTATTTTACAGCTATTAAGGCTAAATTGCAGAAAATTGTTGACAGTGGTCAATTAGGTATTTTTTCAGCCCAGTGGTGGGATCATCCAGATTATGATTTATTGCCGCCAGAAGTACATTTGATGGCTATTGCCCATTACTTACATGTGCTTGATAAACAACGTGACATTATTGTGCCACAAGTTGTTTTTGGTGGTAAAAATCCACATCCACATTACACCGTAGGCGGGATGCCTTGCTCTATTTCTTTGAATGATATGAACGCCCCAATTAATGCTGATCGCTTAGATATTGTTAGTGATGCTATTAATTTGGGACAAGATATAGCTAATTATTTCTATTTACCAGATTTATTAGCTATTGGTGCTGCTTATATAAAAGCAGGTCGTACCGATGGTGGCGGCTTATCTAAGAAACGCGTTATTGCTTATGGTTCTTATCCAAATGAACCATATACTGGCATTAGCAATGGTGATTATTTCAAACAAATTATTGAACGGTCTAACGGTGTGGTAGAAAACTTTGAACTCGGTGTTGATAAAGCTACCTTTATTCCATTGGATGGTCCGGATTTGATGAAGGACAATATTGTAACAGAAGAAGTTGACCATTCTTGGTACAAGTATCCAAGTGGAGTAACTAACTTAAATCCAAGTCAAGGGATTACGAAGCCGGAATTCACTGGCCCTAAGACAGGAACAAAGACGAACTGGGAATACTTAGATGAAGATAAGAAGTATTCTTGGGTTAAGACGCCAACATTTAAGGGTAAACCTTGTGAAGTTGGCCCATTGGCTAAATATATCATTATTTATACAAAAGTAAAACAAGGTATTATTAAGAACCCAACTTGGGCGGAAAAAATGGTTGTTAACCAAGTAGATACAGTGTCTAAGATTCTTAACTTGCAGCCACATCAATGGATGCTTTCCTCTATTGGACGTACTGCTTGCCGTGGGTTAGACGCGCAGGTAGCTGCTAGCATGAGCCGTTATTTCTTTACTAAGTTGACGAATAATATTAAAAATGGCGATACAACAGTTCAAAATAATGATAAGTGGGAACCATCTTCTTGGCCAAAAGAAGCTAAAGGGGTTGGTGTATTGGATGCACCACGTGGGGCTCTTGGTCATTGGGTATCCATTAAGAATGGTACTAGCAATAATTATCAATGTATTGTACCTACGACTTGGAATGCAGCGCCTAAGACACGGACTAATGAACACGGTGCTTTTGAAGCTAGTATGATTGATACTAAGGTTATTATTCCTGAAAAACCACTAGAAATCATCCGTAGTTTGCATTCCTTCGACCCTTGCATGGCTTGCTCGACACATTTGTATAATAAGGATGGCAGCAAGGAAATTGTGGCTGTAAATACAGACTCAATTTGTAAATAACGGGAGGCTATTATGGTAGAAAAAGATAAGAAGCCTTATCGTGTGTTTAGTTTATGGCTTCGTGTGTTTCATTGGGCCATGGTACTTTGTGTAACGGCCTTGTTTTGGACTGGCTTGTATATTGGGGATCCAGGATTCCAAGGATTAACAGGTAATGGGATTCCAACTTATGCTGTTGATGGCTGGTTTTCTATGGAAACCATGCGGCGTATTCATTTCTATGCTGGCTTTGTCTTGATTGCTTCTTTTGTTATTCGCCTGTATGGGGCGTATTTAAACAAGGGCGATCGTTTGTTGCCTAAGTTTAATCAAGCCTTATTTTGGAGAGGTCTTTGGATTACAATCAAGCATTATTTGATGTTGCCACGTCAGGAAGAACATCGCTTTTTACGTAATTCCTTGGCTAGAACTAGTTATTTTGTTGTGTACATTTTGTTTGTTGTAGAAATTTGCACAGGCTTAGCTATGTATGCCATGATTAATCCGAATAGTTGGTTGGCTATTCTCTTTAATCCAATAAATATGCTATTTACAGAATACCAAGTACATGTTATTCACCACTATATTGCATGGATTTTCTTATTGTTTGTTATTATTCATGTATATATGGCTTTCCGTGAAGATGTTATGGAAGAATCTGGGGAAGTATCCAGTATGGTTTCAGGTATGAAATTTTACCCAGAAGACCCAGAAGATATAGCTGATTTGTACGGCAAGGATTATGTAGCTAAAAAGGAAGAAAACAAATGAGTGGAATTACAGCCTATAACTCGGAACCTATAGTGGTCTTAGGCGTTGGTAATATTTTACTCAGTGATGAAGGAGTAGGCGTTCACGTAGTTAATAAACTACGTGACACCTACTCTTTTACGCCTAATATTACTTTGCTTGATGGTGGCACTATGGGTATGGAAATCATGTCCTTTATGGTAGGTATGCGTAAGCTTTTGTTGCTTGATGCTATTAGTGGTGAAGAAAAGCCAGGAACAGTCTATCAGTTTCATCATCAAGAAATGAATAAGTATTTTAATAATGATGAAATCTCTATGCATGAAATTGGCATACAAGATGTATTAGCTATTCGGTTTGCCCAAGATGATCCCTTAGATGATGCAGTTGTGATTGGTGTTGAACCGGAAGATTTAGAGTTTGGATTAGAGCCAACGCAGACCGTCCAGGCTGTTATGCCAGATGTAGAACAACGTGTTCTTGCTGTTTTGCGTTCATGGGGCGTGGAGGCACATAAAAAATGATAGAAGATTATGGCCGTATTAAGGCCGTGTTAAAAGAAATTAAGCATGCCCTTCATGCACTGCGCACGGAAGGGAAGACCTATACTATTTATCTAGATAAGTCAGGCCTCATGGAAGAAGAAGTGGTTGAAGTCATAGAAGCACTAGGTAAGGGTTCAATTACGATTAACTTCAAAGAAGGTGACGAACCGGTGGAATGGTATGAAAGTACCTTTCCAGGTGTTTGGGTTGGCGTTTACCGCAATAGTACAGGCGCTGCTATTTTATATACTGTAGAAGTATGTAAATATCCAGAAATTGCTGGAGCTTACGTAGAGGATATGGAAGAAGCAGAAAAGGATATTCAAAGCTGGATTGATGCTGCTAGTATGTAAAGGGAGGCGTATATGTTTAGGCGGTTTCGGACGATAGTTAATCAAATAAATCCCAATTTGCACTATGAAGACATGACGACGAAGGTTTTTCTTCGGTTATGGGCTAAATCCATTGTTGTTGGGGCGGTAGCTGGCTTTTTTGGAGCGACTTTTCGCTATTTAATTCAAGAAGGGGAGCTGTATCGTCATGCCTTGTTTGCGAGTATTACTTTTTGGCAGAGCCTAGGCTGGGTTCTTTTGATGATTGTGCTAGGCTGGGGCTGTTATAAGCTCCTTGAATGGGCGCCTTTATCTGGCGGTTCAGGGATACCTCAGATTGAAGCCGAATTGATGGGAATTTTTAATATGCGGGCTGCACGAACACTCATCTCAAAGTATGCTGGTGGGGTTATGGATGGTTTGTGTGGTTTTTCGGTAGGTCGAGAAGGGCCGTCTATCCAGTTAGGTGGGGCGGCGGCTAAGATTGTAGCTAACTGGTTCAAAAGTTCTCTTCATGAGACTCGTCTCTTGATTACAGCGGGAGCTGCCTCTGGTTTAACAGCCGCTTTTAGTGCACCAGTAGCGTCTTCTATGTTTGCCTTTGAAGAAGTGCATAAGAGCTTTTATCCCTTGCTCGTTGTGCCTGTACTTACAGCTTGTATGGTTGCTAATTTAGTGACGGCTATGATTTTTGGTATGGGACCGTCTTTAAGTTTTACTGTAACTAATCCTTTGCCTCTTACTTATTTTGGCCCGTTGATAGCCTTAGGCTTTTTTATTGGTTTTATCGGCATTATCTTTAATAAGTCCATTCTATTATTTAAGCGGGTCTTTACGGCTATGCCCATACTTGGTTCCTTAAAAATCATCGCTACCTTTTTAATTGTAACTATGGTTGGCTATGATGCGCAGGAGCTTTTAAATGGAGGCAATTTATTAATTGGTCATATTGCCTTAGAAGAACATGCTTTATTGTTCTGTTTGGGGATTTTAGCAGGTAAGATTTTATTGACGTCTCTATGTTATGGTTGTGGAGCCCAAGGTGGCTTGTTCTTCCCTATGCTGACTATAGGGGCGTCAGCAGGAGCCTTCTTATATACTTTTTTTGTAGGTCTTGGCTGGGTGCCGGCCGGTACTTTTCAGGCTAATTTTGCCATTTGCGCCATGAGCGGCATTTTGGCATCAGCTATGCGGACACCTTTATTAGGTATTTTGTTGGTTCTTGAAATGTCAGATAGTTTGTATAGTTTTTACCAGGTAGGGATTACAGCTGTTATAGCTTATGCAGTTGCTGAACTATGTAAGGAAATTCCTATTTATGACGGCTTATTGGAATTAATGTTGAAGAATAAGAAAGAAGTAGAAGGGGATTTATCTCAAACCTTCTTTAATGCTAAATTATCGACGATTAGTCAGTGGGAAGGAAAACGGATACAAGATTTACAGCTGCCAGATGGTGTTTTTATTGTTTCTATTGAGCGTCATGGAGAACATGTATTTCCAGAGCCGAGAACGATATTGCACGCGCAAGATGAATTGTATGTATCCAGCGAACTTAGCAGCTTAGATGAGGCTAAACGTATCTTTAAAGAGTAGGTCAGAATTCGTGAAATTTGCTAAATTTCATAAAATTTAGTAAAATAGATACGTATTCAATATGGAGAAAGTTAAATGCTATTGTCAATTGTGGTGCCTGTTTATAATGAAGAGGCTAATATTTTAAAGTTTTATCAGTCTGTTACAGAGGTCATGACTAAGCTTGCTTATGACTATGAACTCATTTATGTTGATGATGGCTCAACAGATTCGTCGTCGTCTTTATTACATGAATTAGCAGACAGAGATAAACGAGTTAAAGTGTTGTTGCTCGCTCGGAATTTTGGGCATCAAATCGCATTGACATGCGGGCTTGATTACGCTCATGGTGATGCGGTTATTACCATGGATGGCGATATGCAGCATCCGCCAGCTTTAATCCCTGAGCTTGTGCGCTTATGGGAAGAAGGTAATGATGTGGTGCGGACGATTCGTGACTCTACAGAAGATGCGAGTTGGATGAAGGCATTTACATCAAAATATTACTATAAAGTAATGAATATTATGGCGAATGTACCTATTGTAGAAGGTGGTTCTGATTTTCGGTTAATGAATCGGAAGGCTCTCAATACATTAAAGCGCTTTCGAGAACACGGACGGTTTTTACGTGGTATCGTAGGTGACTTAGGGTATAAGCAAGTTGAGCTACATTTTGTGGCACCACCACGTTTTGCTGGTGTTTCTAAATTTAGTGTCCGCAAGATGATACATTTGGCCTTAGACGGGGTGGCTGCTTTTTCAACAGTGCCTCTTAGATTAGCTATGTACGTAGGTTTAGCTAGCGGCTTGTTAAGCATTTTAATGATTCTTCATATTTTATTTGTACACTTTATGTCGGCCACGGTTGTAAGTGGGTGGGCTACTTTAGCTGTAGCTATCTTCTTTTTAGGTGGCGTTCAATTAATCGCTTTAGGGATTATTGGAGAATATTTAGGACGGGTGTTTGAAGAAGTTAAGCATCGGCCTTTATATTGGACAAAAGAGTGTTATAACTGTGAGAAACCGGACAACACACACACGAAATAGCAGTTATATGTCAGTATCGAAAGAGGAAACATAATACATGAAACGAAATCCCAAGAAAAAGACTAAAACACTTATCGTGACAGCGATGTTGGCGTGTGTTTGCTTTACTGCAAGTGCGGCGTCGATTCAGTATGGCGACGCTGGCAGCGGAGTAACGTCAATCCAGAAAAAATTAATTACCTATGGCTATCATGCAAGAGCGACGAACGAATATGATGCCAATACAAAATGGGCTGTGCGCTTATTTCAGCGTGATCATGGCCTACCTGTTGATGGTATTGTGGGACCTGAAACGTATAAGAAATTGATGGGCACACCATTAACAGATGCTTTTGTAAGAAAGAATATTGACCATGCATCGGCCAATGCGCGAATTACAAAGTGGAAAGCAGAATATACTAAGCAGCAAAAACAGAAGACAACGAACTATTCGCAGAAATATGCCAATAATAATGTGGCTCAGGCCATTACTCGTAATGCAGAAGCTTCACCAAGTGCTCAGCGCCTCCTTCGTATTGCTGAACAATATGAAGGCGTGCCTTATGTATGGGGCGGTACTACACCAGATGGCTTTGACTGCTCAGGGTACACACAATATGTGTTTAATAAGGTAGGTATTCATTTGCCACGGTTAGCAGATGCCCAATATGAAGTAGGGACACAGGTGTCTCGCAGTAATTTGCGGCCAGGCGATTTAGTATTTTTTGAAACCTATGAACCAGGTGCGTCTCATTCTGGTATCTATGTAGGTAATGGTAACTTTATTAGCGCTACTAGCAGTCGTGGTATTGCAATTGCTCCTTTAGATACAGGATACTGGGGCGAACGTTATTTAGGCGCTCGACGCGTTATGTAGTCTCAAAATTGAATCGAGTAAATTAAGGGGAGGCGAGAGCCTCCTTTTTTATATGGTATTTATAAGGAGCAGCTTGTGGGAGTAAAGAAAGAAGGACAAGTAGGTATTGATTGCCAACAGCTTGTTTATGCTTATAGCACTGAACCTATTCTGCAGGATATTACGGTAACTATACCTAAAAATAGCTTTACTATTATTGTGGGTCCAAATGGAGCTGGTAAAACGACTTTTTTACGCCTTTTAGGGGGACTATTGACGCCGCAAAAGGGATGTATTTACATGGGGGGAGAAACAGTGGAAAGTTGCCAAAAGGCAGGACATATCCATTTGGTACCTCAGCTCTATAATCGTAACGCCGCACAGTTCCCAGCAACGGTAGAAGAAGTGGTGGGCTTAGCCTTTCGCATGGGGGCTCCAAAAGAAGGTAAGAGCACCAAAGAACAGATTCATAAAGCCCTTCATTTGGTGGGAATGGCCGGCCTTGCTAAACGGCGGATTGGCGACTTAAGTGGTGGTCAACAGCAACGAGTCATGTTAGCCCAGGCATTACTTTGTAAGCCTACTTATTTGTTATTAGATGAACCAACAAGTGGTGTTGATATGGAAGGCAGTGCCCATATTTTTAATCTTTTAAAGAAGATACAGGAAGAAAATCAGATGACTATTGTCATGGTCACTCATGATATTGATGATGCGTCTAAGGTGGCTGATTATACTCTGTGTATCGATAGGCATGTGTGCTACTTTGGCGACTGTAAGGGCTTTTTAACCAGTCATACAGGTAAGAAATTAGCTTGGCATATGGGGGTGCTGTAATGGATATTTTTACCTATACCTTTATGCAACGCGCATTTATAGCGGGTATTATTGTGGCTCTTATGTGCCCTTTGATTGGAACCTTTATTGTTATAAAGAGGCAGTCCTTATTAGGTGATGGTCTAGGTCATATTGCTTTTGCTGGTGTGACAGGAGCGTCCTTGTTAAATCTGTATCCACCGTTAGGTGCTGCTGGCTTGACTGTTTTGGCAGTTATGGGGATTGAATGGGTGCGGCGACGACAGAGTCAGTATGTGGATATGATTATGGCTTTGTTTTTTTATGCTGGTTTGGCTTTGGCCGTTATTTTTTCTTCTATCAGCAATATTCCTAGTACCAGTCTTTTAAATTTCTTATTTGGTAGTATTTTGACAGTAACTGATGCGGATATTTATAGTATTATTTTAGCGGCGCTTGTCGTGGCTGTGCTAATGAAATATATTTATTCGCGTCTATTGGTGACAGCCTTTGATGAAGAGGTAGCCAAGGTAGGCGGGGTTGCCGTTAATCGAGTGAATATGATTTTTGCGATTCTTACGGCCTTGGTTGTTGTTATGGGCATGTCTGTAGTTGGTATTTTGCTTATTAGTGCCTTAATGATTATTCCTGTGGCATCCGCTCATTTATGGCATGTTGGTTTTGCTAAGACTTTATGGATAGCTGAAGCCTATGCGGTAGGTGCTGTTATTGCCGGTCTCTTTGGGGCTTTTTATTTTGATATAGCGCCAGGTGGCACGATTGTTATGACGGCTATTGCTTTATATATTCTTACCTTTGTTTTGTCTTATGGGCGACGCTAGGTTTTGCTTTTTTATAGAAGGAGAAATGAGCTAAGGCTCTATGATATAATAGGTAAACAGTAGGTATTGGTTTGCCTTATCTTGTCCCTATACGATATAATGAAGGGAAAGATATTTTTAGGAGGCTGGAATTCATGAAATCCATGACAGGTAATGAACTGCGTCAAGCATATTTATCGTTCTTTGAAAGTAAAGGACATTTACGATTAGATAGTTTCTCACTTATTCCACAAAACGACCCAACTCTATTGCTGATTGGGGCAGGGATGGCACCGTTAAAACCTTTTTTTACAGGTAAATTAGTGCCACCTCGTACACGGGTAACTACTTGCCAGAAGTGTATTCGTACAGGTGATATTGAAAATGTTGGACGCACAGCTCGTCACCATACATTTTTTGAAATGTTAGGAAATTTTTCCTTCGGAGATTATTTTAAAACCGATGCCATTCATTGGGCTTGGGAATTTTTGACACAGGTTATTGAATTGCCTGTTGAAAAATTATATGTTACGGTTTATCCAGAAGATAAGGAAGCTTATGATTTGTGGCGCCAAGTGGGTATGCCGGAAGATCACATCAGTAAGTTAGAAGATAACTTTTGGGAAATTGGAGAAGGCCCATGTGGTCCTGATAGTGAAATTTTCTTTGATTTAGGTCCAGAACGTGGTTGTGGCAGCCCAGATTGCGCGCCTGGTTGTGATTGTGATCGCTATCTTGAAATTTGGAACCTCGTATTTACCCAATTCAATCGGACGGCTGATGGTAAGTATGAACCATTAGAACATAAGAATATTGATACAGGCTGTGGGTTAGAACGTTTGGCTTCTGTATTACAAGGGACAGAAAGTAACTTTGAAACAGACTTGATTTTCCCAATTATTGAAGCGGTAGCTAAAGAAGCCGGCGTTACTTACCACAGTGATGCTAAGACAGATATTTCTCTAAAGGTTATTGGAGACCATATTCGGGCTATTACGGTCTTGATTAGTGATGGGGTACTTCCGTCTAATGAAGGTCGTGGTTATGTTCTTCGTCGTATTTTGCGTCGGGCTGTTCGGCATGGTCGTTTGTTAGGTATTGAAAAGGCCTTTTTAGCTGATTTAGTCGATGTAGTTATTTCTATTTTAGGACCGGCTTTACCAGACTTAGTGGAAAAGAAAGATTTCATTAAACGTGTAGTAGCTAATGAAGAACAACGTTTTAATCAGACCTTGGCACAAGGCCTGACTTTGTTGTCTGATTTGATGGATCAATTAAAGGCAGATAAGAAAGAAACCATTAATGGGGCTGATGTATTTAAGTTATATGATACCTATGGATTTCCTGTTGAATTGACAGCAGAAATTGCCCATGATGCAGGCTTTGCTATTGACGAAAAAGGCTTTGATGTGGAAATGAAGGCACAGCGTGACCGAGCTCGTGCTGCTCGTGAAGAATTAGGGGCTAAGGTTCAAGTGAATCCGGATATTACCTCTTTGGCTGGTCAGAACTTGATTTGTGATGAACGTGCTACCTCTTCAAAAATTATGTTATTGGCTAGAGGTACAGAGGTCGTTACTGAAGTAGCTGATGGTGAAGAAGTTACTCTTATCTTGGAAACAACGCCGTTCCATGCGGAAGGCGGTGGCCAGGTAGGCGATACGGGTATGATTACAGGACCTATGGGCAAAATTCAGATAGAAAATACACGTAACTTGCCAGATGGGACAACGTGTCAGTTTGGTAAAGTTATAGAAGGGACTCTTTCTACTGGTGACCAAGTAAGTATGGAAGTAGCTAGTGGTCGTCATCTGAACATTGCCCGTAACCATACGGCAACGCATTTATTACAAGCGGCCCTTCGCAAGGTTTTAGGTGATCATGTTAATCAGGCAGGTTCTTTAGTTTTGCCGGATCGCTTACGTTTTGATTTCACTCATTTCTCCGCTATGACGCAAGAAGAATTAGATCAGGTAGAAAGCTTAGTTAACGAAGAAATTTTAAAGGCGCAGGACCTAGTTATTAAGGAAATGCCAATTGCTGACGCTAAGGCTTTAGGGGCTCGTGCTTTATTTGGCGAAAAATACGGTGATGTTGTACGTGTTGTTACTGTACCAGATTTTAGTATTGAATTGTGTGGTGGCTCCCATGTTGCCAACACAGCCGTTATTAGCTCTTTCCGTATTTTATCGGAAAGTGGTATTGGGTCTGGTGTACGTCGTATCGAAGCCGTCACTGGCGGTGAGGCTTTAGCTATGGCTAAACAAGACCAAAAGCGATTAGCAGCTATTGCTGATATGGTAAAAGCTAAACCGGCTAAGGCTTGTGCACGCGTAGAACAGGTACTTAGTCAGGTAAAAGATTTAGAACATACAATTAGTGCCATGCGTCAAGAAGCAGCAGCACAATCGATGGGTGACTTACTATCTGGTAAGTTTGATATTAATGGTTTAACAGGATTGGTAGCGTCTGTCGATGCCCACGATATGGATGAATTACGTAATATGGCTGATATGGCTCGTGACCAGATTGGCTCTGGTGTTGTTTTATTTGGCATGGTTCATGGCGATAAGGTTAACTTCGTTTGTATGGTAACTAAGGATGCAGTAAAATCAGGTCTTCATGCAGGTACTATCGTTAAAGCCGCTGCCCAGGCTGCTGGTGGTAATGGCGGTGGCCGTCCAGATATGGCCCAGGCTGGTGGTAAAGAACCAGATAAGCTATCCGATGCCTTAGAAGCAGGTAAACAGGCTATCTTAGATTTAGTGAAATAAGGTTTGTTTAGTTTTTTAGCTTTAGCAAGTTACTGTCGTTGATACCCAATTGTATTGGGGGATAGTAATTTTTAGTTATAAGTAATAAATTTAGTTTTAATGGTACTAGTACCTATACCTTAAAGGAGGGACTGACATGAGTGTATCTGATGAAACAATGATGTTTACAAAAGTGGATGATCAACCGCTAACGGCGGCTGATGTATTGCGTGAAGTGTATCAAGCTATGCAGGATAAGGGCTATAATCCAATTAATCAAATTGTAGGATACCTTATATCTGGTGACCCTACCTATATAACAAGTTATAATAATGCACGCAGCACTATTCGCCGTATGGAACGAGATGAACTTATTGAAGAACTCGTTCGTGAATATGTAAAGACAAAGCAGTTATAATATGAGGATTATGTCATTAGATGTAGGCAGTCGGACCATAGGCATTGCTTGTAGTGATGCCTTGTATATGACGGCGCAGGGCATTGAGACTATACGGCGTACGTCTCTCGTCAAGGATTTTCAACGAATCCAAGAGTTAATTGACCAATATGAAGTAGAAGAGCTTGTTGTAGGAATGCCTAAGAATATGAATGGCACAAAGGGTGATCGTGCAGAAAAGACCGAAGCCTTTGTAGCTAAAATGAAAGAAGTTATTACGACGCCTGTTACGTATTGGGATGAACGATTAACAACAGTCATGGCGGAACGGTCCTTAATAGCGGCTGATGTAAGCCGTAAAAAGCGTAAACAGGTGATTGACAAGATGGCTGCTGTTGTTATCTTGCAAGGCTATTTAGATCATCGGGCTATGCATAAGACTAGCTTGTGAGGCCTAGCATTTGAGTTGTTTACTTTTAGCTGATTGCCAATAGTAATTTGGTAGTGTATGTATGTGCATTATAAACTTAGAGCTTCGTAAGTTAGATAGGAGGTGCCTTATGGACGCTAATTATGAAGGCGAAATGGATGTCATTGTTATTGCTGACGAAGAGGGCCATGAAACGTATTATGAAGAAGAAATGCAAATTCCTTATGATAATAAACGTTTTGCTATTCTCTTATCTTTGCCGGATGAGGAAGAAACAGGCCATCAAGATGATGAACCCGATATTATTATTGCCCGCATTGAACAAGAGGCGGGAGAGGACGTGTATGTAGCACCAACAGAAGAAGAGTTTGATGCAGTGGCTGCTATATACACAGAAGCGGAAGAATAGGATAATAGCAGCAAAAGGGGGACTTATTAAGGCTCCCTCTTTTGTCGTCCGGCAACAAGGTAGTAAGGAGCAAGACAATGAGTGATAAGGTATCATTTGATGAGGCATTTGGGGAGACGAGAAAGCAAAAACAACGGGGATTAGTTAGTCGTTTTTTTCACTATCTAGTTGGTGGTGGATGGAAACGCCATATAGCTGTTTTGGTAGGTGTTCTTGTTTTTCTGTGTGTACTTGTTTTTGGTACTTTGATTGGTCTCTATAATTGGCCTAATCAGTTCGGTTCGACCCAAGAAGAGGTTATTATTGTTAATAAGGGTGAGACAGGGGCTGAGATTGGTGACGTCTTATATGAGAAAGGTTTAATACGCTCTCCTTGGCTGTTCCGGTTGGCTTTGCGCCTAACGGGAACTATGGATAAATTGCAAAGTGGCTATTATCAGATCCCTTATAAATCAAGTCTTCACGACGTTATTTCCCTTCTTCAACAGGGACGATTAAAGGTGATTAAGGTAACGATTCCAGAAGGCTATACCATTCAACAGATTGCGGATTTATTGCAGCATGATGGGCTTGCCAATAAGGCAGCCTTTCTAAAAGAAGCGAAGACTTATGTGCCGTATCAATACATGTATGGACCGGAAAAGGTGGACTATCGCATGGAAGGGTTCTTATTCCCAAGTACCTATGAGATTCCTGTTAATAGTACACCAAAAGAAATCCTCCATATGATGGCGGCTGAAATGAATCAGCAAATTACGCCGGCTATGCGGGCAGAACTTAAGAAAAAGCATATGACGATTTTTGAGTTTATAACCTTGGCTTCCTTAGTAGAAAAAGAGGCTAAGTTTGATGAAGATAGACCGCTTATTGCAGCTGTTTTCTTAAAACGTTTAGCTTTAGGCATGCCTTTGCAAGAAGATAGTGGTATTCAGTATATTTTAGGTCGACCTAGTGCGAACGTAAGTATTACTGATACGAAGATTAATAATCCGTATAATACTTATACACATAAGGGCTTGCCGCCAGGACCCATTGCTAACCCAGGTTTGAAATCTATGGAAGCAGTACTCAATGCACCTAAGACAGATTATCTATTTTTTGTTGCAGAAAAAGATGGACATCATAAATTTACAAAGACCTATGAAGAACATATGAAGGCGGTAGCAAGTATTTATGGCCACAATTAAAGAAGTCTTAAATGAACAACGTATTTATGCAGTAATGAATAAAGTGCCAATTTTAAGAGAAGCTGAAGTACCTTTATTTGAAGACTTAATTGCCATGTATCAGCCAAGGCAGGTCTTAGAAGTAGGAACGGCCATTGGTTATTCAACCTTACTCTTAGCACGACATTTGGGCCCTGAGGGGCATATAACAACTATAGAGCTTGATGAGACGCGTTGCGAATTAGCTAAGCAGTGGATTGATCAAGCTGGTTTTACAAATCGGATTCAGGTTTTGCAGGGCGATGCGACAGAGTTAATTTCTAGCTTAAAAGGCCCTTTTGATTTAGTTTTCTTAGATGGACCTAAGGGGCAGTATCTTAAGCAGCTGCAAGCCATCTTGCCCAAGTTGACTGTAGGGGCAGCTGTCTTAGCTGATAATGTATTATTTAGAGGCTATGTACGGGGCGATAAAGAGGTACCGCATCGTTTTCGAACGATTGCTAAGCGGTTACGGATGTATTTAGAGACAGTAGAAGATAAGTCACAATTTAATACGACGATTTATCCTATGGGGGATGGGATGAGCGTAAGCATTTGGAAAGGACAAACAGTAAGTCATGAAACAGACGATTGAATTACTAGCACCAGCTGGTAATATGGATAAATTAAAAATGGCTATTCGCTATGGTGCGGATGCTGTTTATTGTGCGGGCCAGCGTTTTGGATTACGGGCTTCTAGCTCTAATTTTAGTAATGAAGAATTAAAAGAAGCTGTAGACTTTGTGCATACGCATGGTAAAAAGATACATGTTACCTGCAATATTATCCCTCATAATGAAGATTTGGTAGGTTTAGAAGACTATTTGAAATTTTTGGAATCTATCGGTGTGGATGCCATTATTGTGGCTGATTTAGGGGTCTTTTATTTGGCTCGTAAGGTGGCGCCTAAGTTGCAGTTACATGTAAGCACACAGGCTAATACGACCAATTATTTAACGGCTAAGTTTTGGAAAGAAAATGGCGCTGACCGTGTTGTAGCAGCTCGTGAAATGAGTATTAAGGATATTCATTCCATGAAAGAAGCAACCGATATTGAAGTAGAAGCCTTTGTTCATGGGGCTATGTGTATTTCTTATTCGGGACGGTGTTTGTTGAGCAATTATTTTACTAAGACGCGAGATGCTAATCGGGGACAATGTGCCCAGGCTTGTCGTTGGCGCTATCATTTAGTGGAAGAAACACGGCCAGGAGAATACTATCCCATAGAGGAAGATGAACATGGTACCTATATTTTTAACTCTAAGGATTTGTGTTTGCTTTATCATATTCCTGATTTCTTCAAGGCCGGTGTGGATAGTCTTAAAATTGAAGGGCGTATGAAGAGTGTCCATTATGCAGCTACGGTAACTCATGTATATAGAGAAGCCATTGATGCCTATTTAGAAGAAGGGGATAATTGGAAGGTTCGTCCAGAATGGGTAGAAGAATTACAAAAGATTTCTCATCGTCCTTATACGGAAGGTTTTTCTGTGGATAAACCGGATGAACAGGCGCAAAATTATGGCCAGTCTAGTAATACGCAGACCCATGATTTTATTGGTCTTGTTGAAGGATATAATACAGAAGAAGGCTATGCTATTGTAGAACAGCGTAATAACTTTAAGCTAGGTGATCAGGTGGAATTTTGTCAGCCTCATGGACCCTTGGTCAAGTATACTATTAGTAAACTGACAGATGAAAATGGAGTGGACATTAGTGTAGCGCCTCACCCTCAGATGAAGACGCGGATTTATATTGATAGACCTTTAGAAACCTATTCTATGATGCGGCGGAAATGTAAGGGCACGCCGTTACCGGAAGAACCGATGATTCATAAGGATTGCGATTCTTGTGGTTCTTGTTAGGTATTAAGTGTTAAGTGCTAATAATTTAAGCTGTATTGGTTAGCTATTTTGAGTGTCAATGATTTATAATTGACTGAGGACTTGATATAGGACAGAAAAGAGTGGTTTTGTATGAAACATAAAGTCTTATCCATAGAAGAAGAATTGAAGCATACAGACTATCTCTTCTTCTATATAGAACCTAAGGATACTAACTATATTAATCGTATTTTGGAAGGGTATGAGTACTTAGGCGTTATGACAACCTTAGATGATCAATCAGGTCTAACTATGCTGCGGACGACAGAAGGTACACGCAAGTTAGCCAAAGAAGTACTTTTACATGTAGGGCGGTCCGTGCGCTTTCTTAGTTAATAAAATAATATGTTGATGATTTTATTTATTCCTTGCTTTTTATAATAGGTCTGATATAATTAACATATAGGGATTAGTTAACCTAGAAATGAATAGGTCATAAAAGAGCAAGAAAAAAGGACGGCAAACGCCGTCCTTTTTTCTATTTATTTATATTTTTCTAGCCACCACTTTAGTAATAGTAGTAAGCTTGGGGCAATAAATGTTGCCCATATTAAAATGAATAGGTCTATGATAATCACCTCCCTTCAAAGAGCGAGATAATTATAGCATGACCTGTCAAGACCCTTTATAGGTACTAGCTTTTTACACTTCCTGATAGGAAGAAGAAATTAGGCTAATAAGAGTATGAGACTAGTTTTTACACATAACTTAAATTCTTTTGTCTTTTATGTATTGACAGATGGATGTATTCCTGTTAGAGTATGTGCATACGAAAAAAGTAATGCGAAGGACATGATAACACATCCCTCTATAGCAGAGAGAAAGGCCTTGGCTGTGAGCCTTTTATAGATATGTAGCTATTACCCCCTTCAAACTGATAGGTTGAAGATGAGTAGATTTATCCGGGTAACGCCGTTAGCCGTTGTAAAGTGAATGGATTGATGCCTATCAATTCGTTAACTAGGGTGGAACCACGATGACCTCGTCCCTTGGCGGACGGGGTCTTTTATATTGCAAGAAAGTAAGTCCTATTTTAGAATCATTGGTTATAGATTTGGTTCTTTCTAGTGGCTAAAGGATAGCAATATAAATAGAATAATAGAAAATTTTGATACAAGTGTATATTTGATGTTAGTCGTGTCCCGCCGGCAACATTAAATTATAGGAGGTAAGTAAGATGGCAGATGTAGCAATTATATTACCAGACGGCAGTAGTAAATCCTATCCAGCTGGTACAACGTTAGGGGAAGCGGTTAAAGCGATTTCCAATAGTTTGGCTAAGAAAGTTTTAGCTGCTGACGTAGATGGACAAACGACAGATTTACGAGAAGCTTTAGTTGATGGTTCGCATGTTAATTTTTTAACTTTTGCTGATCAGGGTGGTAAAGATACACTTCGTCATACCGCTTCTCATGTTATGGCTCAGGCTATTAAGCGGATTTGGCCAGAAGCTAAATTAGCCATTGGTCCATCCATTGAAAATGGTTTCTATTATGACATTGATATGGAACATGTATTGGTGCCAGAGGATTTGCCTAAAATTGAAGCGGAAATGCATAAAATCGTAAAGGAAAATTATCCAATTACGAAGGAAGTTATGTCCCGTCAAGAAGCCTTAGACTTGTTTAAGAGTAAGAAGGAAGATTATAAGGTAGAGCTAATTAATGATTTGCCAGCTGATGCGGTTATTTCTACTTACAAACAAGGCGATTTTATAGACCTTTGTGCAGGTCCGCATTTGGCTTCCACAGGCAAGGTAAAAGCCTTTAAATTACAGAGCTTAGCTGGTGCTTACTGGCGTGGTAATGAAAAGAATAAGATGTTGCAGCGTATTTATGGAACGGCTTTTGAAAAACAGGCTGAATTAGATAATTATATTGCTTTATTAGAAGAAGCGGCTCGCCGTGACCATCGTAAATTGGGTAAAGAATTAGGCTTGTTCGTTATTAAGGAACAAGGGCCTGGGTTCCCATTCTTCTTGCCAAAGGGTATGGCTCTTCGCAATGAATTAGAAAATTTCTGGCGGGAAGTGCATCATGATTTTGATTATGAAGAAGTACGTACGCCGATTATTTTGAACCGCCAGTTATGGGAACAGTCTGGTCACTGGGATCATTATCGTGAAAATATGTACACAACGAAAATTGATGGGGAAGATTATGCTATTAAACCAATGAACTGCCCAGGTGGTATCTTGGTTTATGAAAACGAACCCCATTCTTACCGAGATCTACCAATACGTATGGCTGAACTAGGTCTTGTCCATCGTCATGAACTAAGTGGTGCCTTGCATGGTTTGTTCCGTGTACGCAGTTTCACTCAGGATGATGCGCATGTATTCATGTTGCCATCTCAGATTAAGTCGGAATTAATGAGCGTTATGGACTTATTTGATCGTATTTATAGCCAGTTTGGTTTAACATATCGTGTTGAATTAAGTACAAAACCAGACAATGCTATGGGGGATGATAAGATTTGGGATATGGCTACTCAGGCTCTGAAGGAAGCTATTGAAGAAAAGCAGATTCCTTACCAGATTAATGAAGGGGACGGTGCTTTCTATGGTCCTAAGCTTGATTACCATATTCGGGATTCCTTGGGACGTACTTGGCAGTGTGGTACGATTCAGTTAGATATGAACTTGCCAGAACGTTTCCATATGGAATACATTGGTGAAGATGGACAGAAACATCAACCAATTATGATTCATCGTGCTTGCTTTGGTTCTATGGAACGCTTTATTGGTATCCTAATTGAACATTATGCTGGTGCGTTCCCAACTTGGTTGGCTCCTGTACAGGTTAAGATTATGCCAATTAGTGAAAAACATAATGCCTATGCGGAAGAAATTCGTCAGGCCTTTAAGAAAGCTTACATTCGTGTGGAATTAGATGACCGCAATGAAAAGATTGGCTATAAGATTCGTCAGGCACAGATGGAAAAGGTACCTTATATGTTAGTTGTGGGTGACCGCGAAGCAGAAGATGGAACAGTTGCCATTCGTAAACGCGGACAAGGAGAACAGGGTACAATGAAGTGGCAAGATTTCTTAGCACAGATTCAAAAAGAAGTTAAGGACCGTGCTTAATAGATAAAAGATAGTTACAATAAATAAAATAAGGACATAATGAAAGAGAGGTACATCCCTCGTGAGCTGGTATTATGTAAGACTCTTGACGGGATATGCCTCTCTTCTTCGTGTGCATAGAAATAGAAAAAGAGGCGTATCCTTTGTGAGCTAGTATAACTTAAGGCTCTTTGGCGAGATACGCCTCTCTTTTTATCTATTTATTTCTTATTAAAATAATGGTACAAAATTAGCTAACCAATACAAATGACGAGCTACCAAATCATCACGTAAAGTCCATAAATCGGTAACGGTAGGGGACATATGAAGGCGTAAGCGCAAACTTAGGAAGGCGTCGTCACCTTCAAAGACAGGCATACGAGGCAGGGCGTATAGATTTTGCCCTGGTTTGTCATCGCCTGTTTTTACAGTCCAAGCTAGACGGTAACCTGCCGCCTTGGTGGCGGCTTCTACGGTCGGAGAGGTAAAGCCACAAGGGTAGGCTGTATAGTAAATGGGTTTATGTAGTAGATTCTCCAAGTAGTGCTTTACGTGGGTTTGTTCGTCAAGGACTTCTTGGTAGGATAATTTACGCATATCGCGATGAGTCCAGGTGTGGCCTTGTACATCAATATTTTGCTTGTCTATTTCTTGAAGTTGGGCTGCCGTCATAAAGTTCGGCTTACCTACGTCATCGCCAATAACAAAGAGGGTAGCTTTCATATTATATTTACGGAGATAAGGAAAGGCGTTTTTGTAATTATCTTCATAGCCATCATCAAAGGTGATGAGTACAGGCTTATCTGGCAGAGCCGTGCCTTTGGTGAGATAGTCATATAACTGGTCGGGTGTAATGGTGTGATAACCGTTTTTGTGTAGGTAATCCATTTGTTGTTCAAAATGGCCGATTCCCATGGCGAGAGGAGAGAATTTATCATCGTTTACTTCATGGTAGTTTAAGACAGGGACGCCATAAAGGTTATAGTCTGGTGCCGTTTCCCAGGTAAAGCCTGTATATAAGCCGATGCAGGCTAGAATGGCGACGATGGTCAGTAATAGTTTTAATCCAATTTGTTTGTACATAGTTTGCCCTTGTTAGTATAAGAAATGATACATGTCTTGCTAGGCAGGTGGATTCTTACACGTCTTAGAAATCACGTAGAATACGGTTAACTATCTCTCTCTTTATAAAATGAATGCTAGTTGCTTTAATCACTTGCCTACTAAGAATAGCATAGGCTTAGTGGCTCTTACAAGATGAGAGACAGATAATTTATAGACTTGTTATAGATGGGCTTGGTATAAAATAAAGCCTATATGTGATATAATTTTATTCGTTAGATGCAAAGAAAGAAATACCACTTAAAACGTTACCTATAGCAGATGTAAAATAAAAGGAATATATAAAGATAAAACTAGTAAATAAGAGATTAGTTAGTAAAGGGTAAAGGGATAGTATGGGAGTATATACATATCCAACAGGGATAGAGATAGATACAAGGTATATAGAAAATGAAAAAGGGATTAGCTCTTTTGATATAGAGGCCATTAAAGATAAGATTGATAAGGCTCTTTCTTGTGGTCAGTATTTGCGTCAAGAAGGGCGCGTTGAGGGCCACCTATCTAAAGATGGGGAAGAGGAAGCCGTTTTATTTTCACAGTTACCCTATATTCGTCCAGATGGATTAAATACGCCGGAATTAATGGAGCGTTTAGACGTTTTTCGCCAGCATTGCCAAGATGACATCGATGCAGTCGTTGCCTTTGGCGTCGGTGGTTCCTATTTGGGCGGTAAGGTCTTATTTGATGTTCATTGTGGCTCCTTTTGGAATAGTCATTCCGACCTAGAGCGGGATGGGTATCCTCGCTTGTATTTTAGTGGTAATAATGTGGATACAGTGGCTGTAAGTGAATTAATCCATGCCTTACAGTTGCAGGCTAAGGCTAAGTCAGGCTATAAGGTCATGCTGATTGTTATTTCTAAATCAGGGTCAACTATAGAGCCTATGTCCAATTTTATGATTATAGAGCAGGCGCTTATTGATGCTCAGATTGCTTATGAAGTGACAGCGGTTACAGATTTATGCCAAGATGACAAGGAGACCCTGCTTCACAAGATGGCCGTAGAGAATCAGTGGCCTATTTTTTCTGTGCCTGATGGGGTAGGTGGACGTTTTTCCGTCTTTACAGAAGTTGGTCTATTAGTCGGAGCGGCTGTTGGCTTTGACATTGAGTCCTTTTTGTTAGGGGCAAGGGCCATGGATCAGATTTGTGAATCTGCTAACTTAAGAGACAATCCAGCCTTGCTATTAGCGGTATTGAAATATATTAGCGCCGTTTCTTATGACCGGGTTATTGAAGTATGTATGCCTTATGGTGCCTGCCTTAAGTCTTTATCTGAATGGTATGTACAACTCTTGGCGGAATCACTTGGTAAAAAACGGTCAGATGGTAGTCATTATGGGCGAACGCCAGTCGTGGCTATAGGTACGACCGATATGCATGCGCAGGTACAGGAACACCAAGAAGGTTTATACAATAAGGTGGTTCAGTTTATTCGGGTAGCTGATTGGGATAAGACGATTCTTGTGCCTGACCGCTATCCTAAGTATGCTAAGTTAGCCAGTCTATCTGGTCATAGTCTGGCAGATATTATGGATGTAGCGCTAGAATCCAATGCAGAGGCACAGGCCATGGATGGACGGTTTAACCTGTGCATTACCTTGCCTAAGTTGAATGCTTTTTACTTGGGGCAGCTTATGTTTTTATTTTGTTGGGCTATTTTCTATGAAAGCATCCTAGCCGATGTAGATGCCTTTGACCAGCCAGGCGTAGAAATTTATAAGCGCCTATTAGGGCCTAAGTTACAAGAACGCAAGCAGAAAGCATAGAATTTTATAGAGGATGGATAGTCTGTCTATCTTGTAGAATCGTTTTCAATAGGTTACGATAGGGTTTAGCCTCGTAAATGAGAATAAATAAAATCAGATTGTTAGTTATTGATTTATTAGAAGAAACGAGAGTCATTACTAGAAAAAGTAATGAAAAATGCTTTCAATACTGGTTTTATAACGCAGTAATCATCTTGTAACAACATAATAAAAATGTTTATTACGAATAAATAAATAGGAGAATTTGTTTGACAAGGGTTACTTTCCGTGTCATAATGAGAACGAAATTTGAGGTAAGTATCTCATAAAAAGGCAGCCTAAGTAGGTTGCTCTTATATATGATTTTTTTCGGAGGTCTATACAATGAGAGTTATTGGTGATGATTGCATTAAATGTGGTTCTTGCGCATCTGTTTGCCCAGTAGGCGCTATTTCCGAAGGCGAAACTAAGTATGAAATTAATGATACTTGCATCGACTGCGGTTCTTGCGAATCCGTTTGCCCAGTAGGTACAATTCACCCAGCTGAATAATCAATTCAGGTCATAAGCTAGTAAGTAGCTTATATGAGAGTGCGTTCTGTTATTGTATTAACAGAACGCACTTTTTATATGTCTATTTTATGTTTATATAGTAAGGATTGGATAGGCATATAGTTATAACTAATGGTATAATACAGACAGACTAATAAAGGAAATGAGGCTGTAGTATTGTTTTATTTGGTTCTTGTTTTGTGGTTAGTAGCTGATTTAGGTACTAAGTGGTTAGTGTCTTCCTTAATGACCGTGGGGCAGAGTATTCCCCTTATTCCTCACGTCTTATCGATTACGTATATTTTAAATTATGGGGCTGCTTTTGGCCTTTTATCTTATCAGCGGCCACTGCTTTTAGGCATTGTTTGCGGGTTAGCTTTAGTGATTGCTTATTACTATAAGGCCATTATGCATGGATCTTGGTGGATAAAGTACGGGACGGCCTTAGTATTTAGTGGTGCCTTAGGTAATGGCTGGGATCGTTTGTTTCATAGGGCTGTTGTTGATTTTATTGAAGTTCCTTATTGGCCTATTTTTAATCTAGCTGATATTGGTATTTGCTTAGGCGTAGTTATGGTGATGATTGGTTTTTGGCGCTTAGATGATAAAAAGGATGAAGAGGAGGATGCATGAAAGAGTTAACGTATATTGTTAATGAAGCAGCACAGGGCTTTCGCTTAGATGTCTATTTAACAGCGCAAATGGAAGGATCTCGCAGCTATGTACAGCAACTTATAAAGGATGGCCAGATTGTACTGGAAGAAGGAGGCCGAGTAAAAAAAGCCAAAGCCAATGTAAAGTTGGTAAAGGATATGCAGATTCGGGTAAGTATTCCACCGGTTCATAGGTTAGAAGTAAAGCCAGAAGATATACCTCTCTCTATTATTTATGAAGACCATGATATTATCATAATCAACAAGCCGAGGGGCATGGTGGTGCATCCAGCGCCAGGTAATGAAGATGGCACCTTAGTCAATGCATTGCTGTTCCATTGTAAGGATTTGTCCGGTATTAATGGGGAGATTCGCCCAGGCATTGTGCATCGTCTAGATAAGGATACATCTGGGGTAATGATGGCCGCTAAGAATGATTTGGCTCATATAGGCTTGGCTAAGCAGGTAAAGGCTCATTCAGCCAAACGAACTTATTATGCCCTTGTACAGGGAAATATTGAGGAAAGTAAGGGCACTATAAAGGCGCCTATTGGGCGTCATCCTAAAGACCGTTTAAAGATGGCTGTCGTCTTTGAAAATAGTAAAGAGGCGGTGACTCATTTTACCGTTTTAGAACGGTATGGCAAGCAGACGCTAGTCGAATGCCTCTTAGAAACAGGGCGGACCCATCAGATTCGTGTGCATATGGCTTATATTGGGCATCCCTTAGTTAACGATCCTCTGTATGGGTATAAGAAAATGGATTTTCCTATTCAGGGCCAAGCATTACATTCGAGAACTTTAGATGTAAAGCATCCAATTACAGAGGAACCTATGCACTTTGAGGCCCCCTTGCCAGATGATTTCTTAGCTTGTATAGCATATGCAAAAGAACATAATAGGTAGGCAGTATGAGTAAACAGATTTTAATGGATGAGGCGGCTATGATGCGAGCCATACGGCGGATTAGCCATGAAATTTTGGAACGGAATCAAGGTTTGTCTAACGCCTTAATTGTTGGTATTGAGCGGCGTGGTGTCTATTTGGCACAACGCCTGCAACGACAGATTGAAGCTATTGAAGGGGTACAAATTGATTGTGCGACTATGGATGTGTCCTTGTATAGGGATGATCGAGATCGACGGTCTAAGGAGGGACGTCCTTTTAATCTAGATACGACAGATAAGCTTATTATTCTTGTTGATGATGTCTTATATACAGGACGGACCATTCGTGCGGCTTTAAATGCCTTAATGGAAGTTGGCCGGCCCAGGGCCATACAGTTAGCCGTTTTGGTTGATAGGGGGCATCGGGAACTACCGATTCGAGCTGATTATGTAGGTAAAAACATTCCTACATCTCATACGGAAAATGTCCAGGTGAAGATGGAAGAATATGATGGCTTGGATGAAGTTGTGCTATTAAAAGAAGAATAGCCACCCAGCTATAGCTGGGTGGCCTTTTGGATATAGGGGTTTTGTGTAAAATCTTTTTGACCTTGTCTAGCCTTAGGTGACCAAAAGCAAAGGGACTGCAGATTGCTTGCTAAGGTGTCTAATTGGGCGAGTTCCTTGCTTAAGCCTTGAGATTGTCGATAAAAAGGGGCCCATTTTTGAATTAAAGGAATAGGAAGCTTAGGGCTTTCTTTTAACCAGAAACGGCCGCGAGAGGAAGCCCCTAGGAGGCGGGCATAGGGAACAGCCCTTGCTGCGGTTTGTATTTCTTGGTAGAGATTTTTAGGATAATTTAAGAGTAGGTAGGCACTGATTCGTTGTAGGCGGCTATAGGAGTAGCGTTTTGATTTACACATTTTGTAAAAATCCTGCATAGATGGCTGAGCGGCTGCTTGTAAGAAGGTGTTTTCTAGGCCTTCGTTTACGGTAGGTAGGCTTATTATACTAGCTAGGTTAGCACGGCGCCAAGCACTTAAGCTTTGATCGTCAAAACGGGTATAGTCTGTAAGGGCACCTGCCTGTAAGACGTCCTTATAAAGAGTCAACGTTTCTGGTGGAATATAAGGCGCTAGTTTAGTTAAGGTGTTATAGATAGGTAGTTCTTGATTTAATGCGGCACCTATAGAATTTGGACAGGAAGTTAGCTCCTTTTGAATGACTTGGCGTAAGAAGCGGCCAGAAGGAGCTGCGGCATCCTTGGGTGCTTGTGCTTGGTTGTAGTGTCCTTGGCGTTTGATAGGCAGGGGCTGTATGGGTAAATGCCCACTTATAATCGCTTTTACATATTCGAGCCCTAAGAGGGCGTTAGGTTGACTTAAGAGTGGGACACTTTCTGGCAGGGCCTTTATAATGGCCTGCCGTAGGGCGTAGCCATAGGCATGACCTTCTTGTAGGAGTTTTCGGCAGTCGTCTTGTACAAGAGGAGACAGGCTGATGTGAGCTGTTTTTATAAATAAGTTAGTATTGGTGAGTTCACTACCAAAGGCGAGATAGGAACACCCCACTTGTGATAAGAGGGACAGGCCACCAGATGCAAAGCCTTGGGCACTGCAAAGAGCATAGGCGGCTGGTAGTTCAAGGACAATGTCAGCGCCACAGCTAATAGCCATTTGGGCTCGTACAAATTTACTCATAAGGGCAGGTAAGCCGCGCTGGGTAAATGCGCCACTCATGGCGATTATGAGCATATGATTAGGAAATTTATTTTTTAACCAAGCGAGTTGGTAAGCATGCCCTGAGTGAAAGGGGTTGTATTCTGTGATAATACCAATGGATTGCATAAGACCTCTATATTGTAGACAGTTAAAGAGCGTATAACTTTACGCTTACAATAATCTATATGTATTATATACTATTATAGGTAAGAGACCTATTATAAGATTGGTTAGACAGATATAAAGAAGGATTAATTGACTACTAGTAGTCAATTAGAAATTAGAGAAAGAGGATTCATGGAAGAAGTTAGATTAAATGAAGTAGGAAGGACTATAGAATGGTAGCACCAGAAGCCTTGTCTTTATTAAAAGAATATTTTGGTTATGATTCCTTTCGACCAGCGCAAGAAAAACCGGTGCAGGCCTTATTAAATGGACAAGATATACTGGCTATTATGCCAACAGGAGCCGGTAAGTCTATATGCTTTCAGATTCCAGCCCTAGTCAAGAAGGGAATCACTTTGGTCTTTTCTCCGTTAATATCTTTGATGCAGGATCAAGTAGAGGGCTTACGGCAGCAACATATACCTGCCGTTTGTTTTAACAGTCTATTGAAACGTGATGAGTTTAATAAACAGTTATACCAAGTGCGAAGTGGGCATGTTAAATTGGTTTATTTAGCACCGGAACGGTTAGGAGTCGATTATTTTCGAAGTATTTTACTAAGCCTGCCTATTGCCCAAGTCATTATCGACGAAGCCCACTGTGTTTCTCAATGGGGGCATGACTTTAGGCCGTCCTATCGCTTGATTGGCGATTTTATTAATGAGTTGCCTCATAAGCCAGTGGTAGGGGCTTTCACAGCTAGTGCTACAAAAGAAGTGCAACAAGATATGAGGCGCCTCTTGGGGTTGGAAAAAGCCGTCTTGCATATTACTGGCTTTGATCGGCCTAATTTATCTTTTGCTGTTGTACAGGCTGATAACCGCATGCAGTATATGTTGCAGTATGTAAAGAATCATAAAAAAGAAAACGGTATTATTTATTGTTCGACTCGTAAAGATGTAGAGCAAGTCTATCAGACCTTAATTAAGGCCGGTATAGAGGCGGGTTATTATCATGGCGGTTTATCTGATGAAGTACGTAAGACGGAGCAGGCGCGTTATGCTTATGACAAGGTGCAGGTTATGGTGGCTACCAATGCTTTTGGTATGGGTATAGATAAGAGTAACGTACGTTATGTGTTGCATTATCAGATGCCTCGTAATATGGAAAGTTACTATCAAGAGGCGGGACGAGCAGGTCGCGATGGGGCACCATCAGAGTGTGTCCTTTTATATAGTGGCCGTGATGTGATGATTCATAAGTATTTAATTGAGCAGTCTGTGCAGGACCCAGCTAGACAACGTGTGGAATTATCTAAATTGCAGAGTATGATTGATTATTGTTTTACTAGTGGGTGCTTACGGAAGTTTATGTTGGCTTATTTTGGTGAGCATGTATCGTGGACTCATTGTGATAATTGTTCCTCTTGTCTGCATAGGCAGGCTCAGCGAGATATGACACCACAGGCTAAACTTGTCTTGCGGGCGGTTCGCATGACAGAAGAACGGTATGGCTTATCTATGATTACGGATATTGTGAGAGGGCATCGGACAGACCGCATTATGCGGTTAGGCCTTGATGGTTTATCTATGTTTGGGAGTCTCCAGGCTATGACGGAGGCGGATGTAAAGGGCTTTATTCGTATGTTAGTAGGGACTGGCTATTTGCTTATGACTACAGGCAAATACCCTATTTTGCAATTAACACCAGGTGGAGAAGAGGTATTAGCTGGTCAAGTTGAAGTCCATGAAGTACGGCGGCAGATTGTGAAGACCGGTCATGTAGGACGAAACGCAACGACTACAAGACGGCAAGGCGTATCCTCTAAGGAGTCGGCTAGTTTGTTTGAACATTTACGGCAGTTACGTAAACGCTTAGCCGATGAGCAGCATATACCACCGTATTTGATTTTTGCTGATACGGTATTAATTGATATGGCTGCTAAAAAACCAAAGACCTTGGCTGATATGTGTGAGATTAAGGGGATTGGTCAGGCTAAGTTAAAGCGATATGGACTAGCTTTTTTGAAAGTTATAGGCAGTTATATAGATAAGGAGTAAGAAATGAGTCAAGCGGATAAGCAATATTTACAGATTGTAAAAGATATTTTGGATCATGGTTATTATGCTAACAATCGGACGGGCGTGCCCGCCTATAAATTGCCACAACAGGTGATGCGATTTGATTTAGAAAAAGAGTTTCCTATTTTGACAACTAAGTTTGTGGCTTTTAAAACAGCGGTTAAGGAACTTTTATGGATTTGGCAGCTGCAGAGCAATGATGTGCATAAATTACAGGATATGGGCGTCAAGGTGTGGAATGAATGGATGCGGCCTGATGGCACTATAGGTAAAGCCTATGGTTATCAGATAGCTAAATTTCATCAATTAGATACTTTGTTAGCTACCTTGAAGGATAATCCCCAAAGTCGTCGTATGATTGTTACCTTGTGGAATGTAGAAGATTTGCCAGATATGGCCTTGCAGCCTTGTGCTTATGAAACCTTATGGGATGTAACAGATGGTCGTTTAAATTGTACTTTGGTACAACGCAGTGGTGATATGGGCCTAGGTATTCCTTTTAATATGGCTCAATATGCCGTTTTGATTCATTTGATTGCTCAGGTCAGTGGTTTTCGTCCAGGTACTTTTATGCATGTTATTAATAATGCACATATTTATGAAAATCATGTAGAGGCCTTAAAGACACAGCTAGAACGGGCTGAACAGGCTAAGACAGCACCAAGTCTATGGATTAATCCAGAGGTAACTGATTTTTATCAGTTTAAACCAGAGGATATTCGCTTAGAAGGCTATGAACATTTAGGTAAATTGTCTATGGAGGTAGCTGTTTAATGCTTCATATCATTGTGGCTAAGGCTCATAATAATGTAATTGGTAAAAATAATGCCTTACTATGGCATATTGGTGAAGATTTAAGACATTTTAAGCAAATGACGACTAATCATGTTATAATAATGGGACGGCGTACATTGGAATCATTACCAGGTCAGTTGCCCAATCGAACGCATTGGGTGTTAACGCGAAATAAAAATTATGTACCACCTTTTGAAGGCGTCCGTGTTTTTTATAGTTTGCCGGAATTATTAGAAGCAGTTAAAAAGGAAAGAGAAGTTTATTGTATTGGCGGGGCAGAGATTTATAAGTTATTGCTGCCTTATGCGAGCTATCTCTACGTAACAGAAGTGAACAACGATTATGAAGGGGATGCCTATTTTCCCCCGATTGATAGGCATATATTTGAAGAAATTGAACGACGACCTGGAAGAGAACAAGGTAAAGCAAAGGTAACTTATGATTTTGTTACCTATAAACGGAAGGAGTCTATATGACGACACCCATCTATGGGATGATTGCTAAGGAATTAGCAGTAAAATCGTGGCAAGTAGAGGCAGCGGTTTCTTTATTTGATGAAGGCAATACGCTACCCTTTGTCGCTAGGTACCGTAAGGAAAAAACAGGCGAATTAACAGACGAGCAGTTGCGGACAATAGAAGACCGATTATCCTATTTGCGTAATGTGGAGACTCGCAAGGAAGAGATTATTCGTTCCATTAGTGAGCAGGGCCAATTGACAGATGCCTTAGCAGATAAGATTAATCAGTCTTATAAGCTGCAAGAATTAGAAGATATATACTTGCCTTATCGGCCGAAGCGACGGACGCGGGCCATGATTGCTAAAGAGCGAGGCCTTGAACCTTTAGCTGAACTGATGGTTACTGGACGGACGCAGGCAGAGTCTGCTGAAGAAGCAGCTAAAGCATTTATAAGTCAGGACTTACCAACAGTCAGAGAGGCCTTGCAGGGGGCTAGTGATATTCTAGCTGAAATGATTAGTGATTCGGCGGATGTGCGGGCTCGTCTACGTAAGGCGCTCATTAGAGATGGCGTCTTATATACGGAACTTGTTGGTGATGACCAAGAAGAAAAACAGGTATTTTTACAATATGATGATTATGAAGAACCAGTTAAGCAATTACCGTCTCATCGAATTTTGGCTATTAATCGGGGCGAGAAGTTAGGCTTTTTAAAAGTAATCTTGCAAGCACCTGATGAGCATTATATAAGGGGCTTAATTCGGCAGATTTCCCCTAAGCCGGGCCTTTTTGATGACTGGAAGGCTAATGCCGTTCGTGATGCTTATAAGCGATTGATTTTTCCAAGTCTAGAACGGGATATTCGACGCGAGTTAACAGAAAAAGCTGATGAGCAGGCTATTCGCGTTTTTGGTGTTAATTTACGGCATGTGCTTTTGCAATCGCCCTTGGCTGGCCATGTTATTATGGGGCTTGATCCTGGTTATCGAAATGGGTGTAAGACGGCTGTTATTGACGCCCAAGGAAATGTGCTGGACCATGCTATTTTCTATTTAACTATGAGCCAAGAACGCAAGGACGAAGCCAAGCAGCGTATGGCGGCCATGATTCGCAAGTGGCGGGTGACACTTTTATCTATTGGTAATGGAACGGCCTCTTATGAAACGGAACAGTTTGTGTCAGAATTAATTGAAGAAGAAGGCATTGCTTGTAAATATGTCATTACTAATGAAGCTGGGGCTTCTATTTACTCGGCATCAAAGCTAGCCGTAGAAGAACTACCTGATTTGGATGTATCTATTCGTGGGGCGGTTTCTATTGCTCGCCGTGTGCAGGACCCTATGGCAGAATCTGTTAAAATTGACCCAAAATCCATTGGTGTTGGTCAATATCAGCATGATGTAAATCAAAAACAATTGGCACATACCTTAGATCAGGTGGTTGAGTCTGTTGTTAATCATGTCGGTGTTGAATTGAACACAGCTTCACCAGCCATACTTAAGCATGTAGCTGGTATTACGGCGACTATTGCCGATAATATTGTGGCCTATCGTAAGGAGCATGGAGCCTTTCAATCTCGTAAGGCCTTGTTAAAAGTGGCTCGTCTAGGGCCAGCGGCCTTTACTCAATGTGCTGGTTTTTTGCGGATAAAAGATAGTCAGATTGGTCTAGATAGGACATCAGTTCATCCGGAATCCTATGAGTTAGCTGCAAAAATTATAGAAGAAACGGGGTGTCAGTTAGAAGACTTACTGACTAAGGAAGGTATTGCTCGTGTGCGGGCTCAATTAGATAGACTAGATGCGGCTGATTTAGCACTTCGTCTAGGAGCTGGGGAACCGACTGTGCGAGATATTATGGAAGCTTTGAAGCGGCCAGGACGTGACCCACGAGATGAATTACCGGCACCGATTCCTCGAGCACATATTGTAAAGCTGGAAGATTTGCAGGTAGGAACAGTCATTACAGGAACCATACAAAATGTTGTTGATTTTGGTGCTTTTGTTGATTTAGGTCTTAAGACGGCTGGTCTCTTGCATCGCAGTCAGTTTTGTAAGCGCAATCAGCATCCGGAGGATATAGTGGCTGTGGGACAACGGATAGAAGTAGAAATTTTAACAGTAGATAGCCAGCGTAACCGGATAGGGTTAACTTTACCCAAAGCGAAACGGTAGCGATGGGAAAGACGACTAATAAAAATAGGTTAAGCCATTAGGCTTTTGCGTGCTTTGTTATATATATAAGATAAAACATAACCTATTCTTAATGCCAGCCTAATCACCTTAGCGGGCCTTGTTATACACACAAGATAAAGCCTTGTGTTAAGAGAAATAAATAAAAAGACTAAAAGTAAAGTAAGGGATAGCGGAAGGCGTCCCTTTATAGGAGACAGACATATATGTTAGAAAATTTTAAGAATTTACAAATTAATGATGCTATTTTAAAAGCCTTGAATGATATGGGCTTTGAAGAACCAACACCGATTCAAAAAGAAGCTATTCCAGTGGCTATGGCTGGACAGGACATGATTGGGCAAGCTCAGACGGGGACAGGTAAGACGGCTGCTTTTGGTATTCCGGCTTTAGAAAAAATTGACCCAGATAATCATGAAGTACAGGTCCTTGTATTATCGCCAACGCGGGAATTAGCTATTCAAGTAGCTGAAGAAATTAATAAGATGGCTCAATATATGAGCATTCAGGCCTTGCCTATTTATGGGGGGCAGGATATTCAGCGACAGTTCCGCAGCCTAAAGAAGAAACCGCAGATTATTGTAGCGACGCCAGGTCGTTTGATGGACCACATGAATCGCAAGTCTATTCAGTTTGATCAAGTAAAAATGGTTGTTCTTGATGAAGCCGATGAAATGTTGAACATGGGCTTTATTGATGATATTAATACAATTTTAGCGGCTGTACCAGAAGAGCGTCAGGTCTTGTTGTTCTCAGCAACTATGCCTAAGGCGATTCAGAATTTGGCAGAGACTTACTTAAAAGAACCGCAATTAATCCGCATGAAACCAACACAGGTGACCATGGATTTAATTGAACAATATTATATTGAAGTACAAGATCGGCAAAAATTTGACTTGCTTTGTCGTTTATTAGATATGCAGGATCCAGATTTAGCCATCATTTTTGGACGGACAAAACGCCGTGTAGATGAAATTACAGAAGGCTTAAAGAAACGCGGTTATATGGCCGAAGGCATTCATGGTGACTTATCTCAGCCTAAACGAGATAGTGTTATTCGTCAGTTCCGCGAAGGAACTATTGATATCTTGGTAGCTACTGATGTAGCTGCTCGTGGTCTTGATATTAGTGGGGTTACCCATGTATATAACTATGATTTGCCGCAAGACCCTGAAAGTTATGTTCACCGTGTTGGCCGTACTGGTCGAGCTGGTCGTACAGGCAAGGCAACAACCTTTGTTATTCCTAGAGAAATTGAACATTTACATGCTATCGAACGTTTAATGAAACGCAAAATCGAACGGCGTAAGGCTCCATCTTTATCAGAAGTTTTAGAAGGACAGCAACGAATAGCAGTACAAAAATTAATTGCCGCTGTAGAAAGTGGCGATCGGTTAGAAACCTATCGGGCTAGTGCGGAAGAATTGTTAACGGATATGGATTCTGTAGCTTTGGTTTCCGCAGCCATTAAGTTGTTAACGAAGGAACCGGATATGACACCGGTTAAAATTACAGAGGAAGCCCCTTTACGAGTACGTCGTCGGCGGAGTGGTCGAGATAGTCGCCGTGAAGGTGGTCGTCGTAACTACCGTAGTCATCGTCGTCATTCAGATAGTCGTGATAGTAGAGAGGGGCAAGGCCATCGCAGGGATGACCGTCGTCGGTCTGATGATAGACGACGCCCTCGTCGAGACAATCGCCCGCGCAATGAACATAGCTATGAAGATAACCAAAATACAAGCTCTTTTAAACCCTATTTCAAGGCATAAGTAGTAAAAGAATTTTAAACTTCATTAAAAATTCGTGAATATATTTAAAAATAATGTAGAATCAGTATTGCCTATATGTATAATTTATTGTATTATATAGTTGATAGATATAGTATATATTTGAATACTATTTTGCAAGGAAAGAGGGTAATGGTATGGATATTGCGCATAAGTTACGTTATGAGGGTTATAAAGTTACGCCTCAGCGTGTTGCTATTTATGAGGTATTGCATGGCCGTACTGACCATCCGACTGCAGAAACAATTTATCGAGAACTACATGAAGAAAACCCGACAATGAGTTTGGCGACTATATATAAAACAATGGATATATTTGCAAAAATCGGTTTAGTGCAAATTATTAATGTAGGCAATGATTCTTGTCGTTATGACTGGGATACGCATGAACATTCACATCTAGTTTGTACTTGTTGTCACCGAGTAGATGACTTAGATGGATTAAATATTTCGGCTATGGTTAAGACTGTAGAAGAAATTAGTGGTTATAAGATTCATGATCATCATTTGCTTTTTGACGGGCTTTGTCCAGCCTGTCGTAAGGCACAAAGTCACTAGGTCTTGCGGATGGACTACAGAAAATAAGAAAATATATTATAATCAGAGTAACAAAAGAGTTACTCTGATTTTTTTATAAGCAAGAAAGGGTAGGGTATGCGAATATTACATACAGCTGATTGGCATTTAGGTCGTTTATTTTATGGGAGACATTTGACAGAGGACCAAGACTATGTTTTAAATCATCAGTTCTTGCCTTTGTTAAAAGAAGCTAACATTGATGCGGTGGTTTTAGCTGGCGATGTGTATGATAGGGCGGTACCACCAGTAGAAGCGGTTAGTTTGTGGGATCAGATAGTAGCTAAGACGGTCTTGGAAGCGCATATACCCTTATTCCTTATTAGTGGTAACCATGATAGCAGCCAGCGCTTAACAGCGGGACAGGCTCTTTTAGCTAAGCAGGGTCTTTATATGCGTGGTCCCTTATACCAACAAAGAGAGCCTATTTTATTAGAAGATGCTTATGGACTGATTGCTTTTTATTTATTTCCTTATGTAGAACCACAACAGTTAGAGCCCTATTTAGGAGAAGAGACTACGAGTAAAGGCTCTTCTGTGGAAAGTAGTCGCTTAGGTGAAGAGGCGTTTGGTACATTATTTGATTATGTAGAGCCAGAAGAACAGGTGGCCTTTGAAGAGTCAGATAAGCCCATAGAGTCCAAGCGTCAGCTACATGCCTATGGTGATCTATACAGGCAATGGACAAATCGAGCTTTAGCTAGTTCTTTAGGACAGATAGAAGAAAGGCCTAAGCTGGCAGGACGTTCTGTTGCCTTGGCTCATGCCTTTGTAACGGGTGGTAAAGAGTCGAGTTCAGAGCGGCTTTTATCCTTAGGTGGGACGGAGACGATTAGCAGGCAAGCCTTTGAAGGCTTTTCTTATACGGCATTAGGCCATTTGCATAGACCGCAAACTTGTGGCAGCGAGACCATTCGTTATAGTGGGTCCTTATTGCCTTACTCCTTTGATGAAGCTAAGGATCGGAAGTCCTTTACTATTGTAGATATAGACGCAAAGGGAAAAAGTCAGATAGAGCTTGTCCCTATTCTTCCTAAGCATAGGGTCGTTGTTATAGAAGATTATTTTGACGCTATCTTAGAAAATCAGGATTTTATAGAAGACCATAAAAATGATTATGTGTTGGCTCGAACTTTAGACACGGCGCCTGTTTTTGAAGGGATGCAGCGCCTGCGTCAGGTTTTGCCTTATGTTATGGCCATTGAACCGGTAGGGCGTATGCAGGTTGATCATAAACTATCCGTTAAAGATAATCCTTTAAAACCGTCTAATGAGGAATCTTTGTTTATTCGTTTTATAGAAGAGGCAAGAGGACAGGCCTTAACAAAAGAGGAAATAGCTTATATGCAGACTCTTTGGACAAGGGCTAGAAAGGAAGACATATGAAGCCAATAGAACTGGAATTATCTGCTTTTGGGGCCTTTCGAGACAAGCTAGTATTAGATTTTACTAAACTTGGCCAGCAGCACTTATTTTTAATTGCAGGACCGACGGGAGCCGGTAAGACGACCTTGCTTGATGCCATGTCTTATGCCTTGTATGGTAAAACTAGTGGCGGTATTCGCGATGGAGCGCAAATGCGTAGTGATTATGCAGATAGCAGCCAAGTGTCTTATGTGCGTTTTACCTTTGCTATGGGCCAGGAACGGTATCAAATGTACCGAGCACCTAAGCAAGACATAAATAGGAAGCGTGGGCAAGGTGTGCGCACCGTGGAAGCTAGAGCAGAATTATTCAAGTGGGACGCTGAAACGAACACTTGGCAGAGTCTGAGTACACGGGCCAAGGAAATTGCAGAGGCCGTAGAAGGTATTATAGGTTTTCGGGCTGATCAATTTTTACAGGTTATATTATTGCCGCAAGGAGATTTTCGTAAGTTACTCGTTGCGTCTAGTAATGAACGGGAACAGTTACTGCAGACACTTTTTAAGACGGAACTTTTTAAGCGGCTACAGGACTTACTACAAGAAGAATATGATAAAAAGGGAAGCCTTATTGCTGATTTACAGAGGCAGGAGCAAATTTTATTAGACCAATGGGCTTGTGCATCTAAACAGGAGCTTTTAGATAAACAAGAGGTTTTAGTCAATGCGATAGAAGAAGAAGAAAAAGCCTTAGGTCTAGCTGAGGTTGAGGCGGAGGCTTTTGCTGAGGGCTGGCGTTTAAGTAAACAACGTAAGGAATGGGAAAGAGCCTTACTAGAGCAAATAGAAGGGCAGAAAAGCTGGCAAGCTAAGGCAGAAGATATACAGACTAAAGAAAGCTATTTAGCAAGGGAAGGAGCTTTTACAGAAGGCCTGCTTATTTATACGCAATGGCAGGACGCTCTTACGAGTAGGAATCGATTAAGTAAAGAAGTTGGTGAGGCAGAAAGCCAGTTGCTAGGTATTCAGGATAGGTGTAGGCAGTGTAAAGAAAAAAAAGACCAGTGGGCACAAGGGGAAGCAGACCGGCAAATTCTAAATAAGCAGTGCCAGACTTTGCAATTTATGGAAGAATCTATGAAAAAAGTGCCTGGTATAGATAGACAGATAGAAGCTAGTAAAGATGATCTTGCGAAGGCCTCAGTGACAGAAGAGGAAGAAAAACTTATTTCGTCCCTGCAGGCTGTAGCTAAAGTGATTAGCAGTATAAGCGTTTTTTCAGAAGATACCTATCAGCTAGCTGATAAATTAGTCGTTCAGTATAAAAAGGCTCCTTGGTATAGTCAAGTCTTTGGAGACCTTACGGCTTGGCTGCAAAAAAGACAAACTATCCTTGTGGATAAAAGAAACCTAGAGGAAAAACAAATAGCAGCTTTGGCTCAAAAAGAGCAATGTCAACGTATTTATCAAGCGGTGACTGCTAGTTATGAACAAGGAGAAGCCTATCGATTAGCCAGTCATCTGCAAGACAATGAAGCCTGTCCTGTTTGTGGTAGTCGACAGCATCCATCCTTAGCAATTCCTCCAGAAAGGCTTTGTAATAAGGCTGATGTGGAAGAGGCTAAGAAGGAGCAAGACAGGGTTTTACAGTTGGTAGCTAGTTTAGAAGAACAGGTAGAGGCTAATAAAAACCGTATGGACCAATGTAAGGAGGCTTTACTTGCTGCTTGGCAGAGGGCTGGAAAGACGGCGGCTCTTATAGGGGTCAGTAAGCAGGCTGATAGGCAAGTAAAATTAGAGCGCCAGCAGAAGGCACAAGAAGACATAAAACGTTTGCAAGAGGAACGAGATAGTCTTTATAAACAAGCAGGGGTTACTTCTTATGAGGACTATAAAAAGTTATATAGTCAGGTGACAAAGCAGGTAGAGCTTTTTAAGCGAGAAGAAGAATCTATAGAGGCAGCTTATGAACAGGTAAAGGACGAGGTAATAAAAGGAGAGGCACAAGTAGTTAGTAAGCGCCAGCAAGAAAAGGAAGCTATACAGGCAGAACAAGTCGTTTATGAAAAATGGCAGGCTCTTAGTCAGAAAGAAAATATGACCGAGGCTGATTTAATGACGTGGCAGACGCAACAAGATTATCTACCTCAGTGGAAAGAAGACGTGGCTGACTATTACAAAAAAGAGCAAGAATTAACACTTAGAATTCAAGATTTGCAGAAGCGGTTAGAAGGCGTTAAAGACCATACTGAGGTAAGTGAAGAGGAAAAAGATCAGGCTCAGAAGAAACGGCAAGAGTGCCTAGAAATAGTGACCCGTAGTAAGCAAGAAAAAGAGCAGTGCCAAGAAGCCCTCCAAAAGATTAGCTCACTTAGACAGAAAAAAAATCATATGGATAAGGAAAACGCTTTTATTTATTCCCTATCAGATGTGGCTAATGGCGGAGCTAGTGGTATTAAGGGAGTTACTTTTGAACGCTATGTGCTAGGTACCTTATTGGAAGAGGTGACCCTAGCAGCTAATCAACGGCTTCTTCAAATGAGCCGAGGCCGTTATGAACTGCGACGAGAAGGCCTTGATGGAAAAGGACGAGGTAGTCGAGGCTTAGATTTATCTGTTTTTGATAGTTATACCGGTTATGAACGGTCCGCTAAGACTTTGTCTGGCGGGGAAACATTCTTAGCTTCTTTAGCCTTGGCCTTGGGCTTGGCTGATTGTATTCAAGCCTATGCTGGTGGCTTACATTTGGATACTATATTTATTGATGAAGGATTTGGCACCTTAGATCCAGAAACCTTGGATATAGCTATGCAGACATTGGTAGATTTGCAAGAATCGGGTCGTTTGGTAGGCATCATTTCGCATGTGCCAGAGCTTAAACAGCGAATTTCGGCTCGTTTGGAAGTAACACCCGGTGATAGGGGGAGCCAAGCTCATTTTGTGGTGTAGGCAGTGGCGATATAAGGCTTAGCGTGATAAAATTATAAGGATTGGAGGGGGATTTTTATGAAATTTGTATGTAATCATAATAATATTAATGTGTTTGATTTAAAGAAAAGTATGGGCTTTTATGAAAAGGCCTTAAAACTAAAAGAAGTTCGTCGTATTACGGATTCGAATGGGGCCTTTATTATTGTCTATATGGAAGGGGCTGACAGCTCGCATCGCTTAGAATTGACTTGGCTACGTGACCGGAAGGAGCCATATAATTTAGGTGACAATGAATTCCATATGGCCTTTGTCACAGATGATTTTGAAGGGGCTAAAAAATTACACCAGCAGATGGGTTGTATTGTGTATAAAAATCCATCGATGGGCATTTATTTTATAGCTGATCCAGATGGTTATTGGACAGAAATTTTACCAATGAAGTATTAAAAGGATAGGTGTATGGAAACAGCATTTCAACGATTAGAATGGTTAATTGGTAAAGATAAGGTAGCTGATTTGGCGACTAAATCTGTTCTTGTATTTGGTTGTGGTGGCGTTGGATCCTATGCTATTGAGGCCTTGGCTCGTGGTGGTATTGGCCGACTTGTTATCGTTGATGGTGATGTGGTGGCTGTTAGTAATATTAATCGCCAGCTTATTGCTCTGCCTGAGACGGTGGGGATGCGTAAAGTGCAGGCTGAATATAATCGGGTTAAGCAGATTCGGCCTGATATGGTTGTAGAAGCTCATGATATGGTCTATACCAAAGATATATATCCTGAATTTATAGAAGAGGCCAAGGTAGATTTTATTGTTGATGCTATAGATATGGTAACGGCTAAGATTCAGATTGCGGAAGAGGCTAAACGGCTACATATCCCAATGATTATGTCTATGGGGTGTGGCAATAAGTTACATCCAGAGCTTTTGACTTTAGCGGATATTAAAAAGACGCATACTTGCCGTTTGGCACGGGTTATGCGACGGGAGCTGCGTAAACGGCAGATTACAAGCCTGCCTGTTGTGTATTCACCAGAACCAGTGATTACACCTGTTCGTGATGAAGATTCTAAGAGTCCAGGGACTATTAGCGTTATGCCATCGGTAGCTGGTCTTATTATGGCTGGGTATGTTTTACGCCAATTAGAAGGATTAGATAAATAGGAGTTTTATATATGAAAAAGGCAATTATTCATATGGATAAAGGGGATATTGTGATTGAATTATTCCCTAAGGAAGCACCGAAAACAGTGGCTAATTTTGAAAAATTAATCAAAGAAGGGTTTTATGATGGCCTTATTTTCCATCGTGTTATTCCTGGTTTTGTAGCCCAAGGGGGCGATCCGCTAGGTACAGGGGTTGGTGGCCCTGGTTATACTATCCCTGATGAACTAGAAGGAAATTTTCATAAACATGTACGTGGTGCCTTGTCTATGGCCCATCGTGGGCCTAATACAGCTGGCAGCCAGTTTTTTATTGTCTATGAGTCACAACCACATTTAGATGGTGTACATACAGTGTTTGGACAGGTTATTGAAGGTATGGATGTTGTTGATCAGATTCAACAAGGTGATGCTATGAATAGCTTGGAAGTCATAGATGACTAATCCGGAGGGATTGGGATGAAAGAGACGAAGATAAAGCATCCTGAATGGCTGCAGGTAGAAATGAATGGTAAACATTCTTACGGCTATAATCAGGAATGGTATTATGATGGGTGGCAGGTTGTTGCTGGTTGTGGGCCCACAACGGCGACGCAGGTTATGAGCTATATTGCCTTTCGAGACGGTCTGTTGGACCTAAGCCAGCAGGCTGATGGCGAGGCGGCTCTAAAACGTATGGAGACTATGTTTAACTATGTGAAGCCGCGATATGGGGGTGGCGTGTTTAAAGTGGACTGGCTTCAGCATGGACTTGATAAGTTTTGTAAAGAACGTCAGTTGCCTTATCAGGCACAGGCTTTGGCTATTATGCCTTTTATGATTACCAATACAGTGATAAAAAAAGCTGTTTCTTTTGTACGGGCAGGGCTTGCTTCTGATAGTCCTGTCGCTTTTCTTAACCGTCATCGAGGGGAGGAAAAGGAGCTTTATACTTGGCATTGGGTGCCTATTGTTAGTATGAAGGAAACAGATGATGATGTCACTTGTGTTGTTTATGATGATGAAAGAGCCCGTACTTTCTCCCTATTGTATTGGCTAAAATCAACTGCCTTAGGTGGGGGATTTTCTTATTTAATAAAAAAGGATTGATAAAATGACAAAGTGGATTACTGAAGAACAATCACTACATTTAAAATTGAGTGCGGAAGTGGATCAAATATATTTTGATGGTCAGTCTGATTTTCAACATATTGAAGTTGCTCATAGTTTAGAATATGGCAATATGTTGTCTTTGGATGGTGTTTTTCAGACCTCAGAAAAAGATGAATTTGTTTATCATGAAATGATTGCTCATGTACCTTTGTTTTTGCATCCTAACCCTAAAAATGTCTTAATCATTGGTGGTGGCGATGGCGGTGTGGCTAGAGAATGTGTACGTCATGCCTGTGTAGATAAGGTAACCATGGTTGAAATTGATGGTAAGGTAGTGGAACTCGCTAAAAAATATTTGCCAAGTATTGCCAATGCCATGATTTGTCAAGATCCTAAATTAACAGTTAAAATTGGTGATGGCATAGGCTATATGGCTCAAGCGGAAGATGAATATGATGTTATCATTGTAGACTGCTCTGACCCAATTGGACCAGGTAAGGGTTTATTTACAAAGGAATTTTATGCCAATACCTTTAAGGCCCTAAAAAAAGACGGTCTATTTGTACAACAAACGGAATCACCTTTTATGCATCGCCAGTTGGTAGCAGACGTTAATAAATATATTCGGGCGGCTTTTCCTATTACTCGTCTGTATACGGCTTACATTCCTTTGTATCCAACAGGTATGCACTGCTTTACGATTGGCTCTAAAACCATAGAACCATTAACATGGCAACCTAATCGGACGCAGGATTTTGCAACGAAGTATTATAATACAGACATGCATAAAGCAGCTTTTGCTCTACCTAATTTCGTAAAAGACTATTTATATAAAAAATAGTAAAACTTGCTGTTGACAACAAGAGAATATATTTGGTATACTTTTCTTGTTGCACGACAGAGTGTAGCAAGTCCACATGGTGGGTATGGTGAAGCGGTTAACACGGCGGATTGTGGCTCCGTTACGCGTGGGTTCGATCCCCACTACTCACCCCATAGGGGTATCGCCAAGCGGTAAGGCAACGGACTTTGACTCCGTTATGCGCTGGTTCGATTCCAGCTACCCCTGCCACGTGGTTCACTAGCTCAGTTGGCAGAGCACCTGACTTTTAATCAGGGTGTCCCGAGTTCGAATCTCGGGTGAGCCACCAAAATGATACAGTCATGACGTAGTCATGGCTGTATTTTTTTATATTTAAAAGAGAGTTATAATAGAAGAAGATATGTAGTAGTCAGAAATTAACTATATAGAATTAAATAGGCAATAATGGTATAGGAAGGGCTTGTATGTTAAAGGAACCAAAGAAAACGGCAAAACGAATAGAGGCATGGATTCGTGCCTACATGGAGGCAGCTGGTGCGAATAGCAAGGTGGTTATTGGTCTATCTGGTGGTAAGGATTCTAGTGTGACAGCCAGCTTGTGTGTAGCTGCTTTAGGAAAAGAACGTGTGGTTGGTGTGCTCATGCCTAATGGAGTGCAAAGTGATATTGATGACGCTAAACAAATTGCTCAGCATTTAGGCATCTCTTATATGATTGTTAATATAGGAGCAGCTGTTACTGGCTTGACTGGAGCCATAGAAGAAGCGGATGGGGTAGGGACACTCTTGCTTGGTGGAAGTTTGTCTAAAGACAGCCAGATTAATTTACCAGCTCGTATTCGTATGACGACTTTGTACGCAGTGGCTCAATCCTTACTTGGTGGTGCTCGCGTGGTTAATACATGCAATGCATCGGAAGATTATGTTGGGTATTCCACAAAGTATGGTGATGCAGCTGGTGATTTTTCGCCCTTACAAGGGTTAGTGGTAGAAGAAGTTTTGCAAATTGGTGAAGCTATAGGTGTTCCGAATAATCTAGTCCATAAAAAACCATCGGATGGCTTGAGTGGACAAACAGATGAAGATAAACTGGGTTTTACTTATGCTATGCTTGATAAGTATATTTTGACAGGTCTGTGTACAGATAGGGCGACGAAAGACCGCATTGATTATTTGCATAAGATAAATTTACATAAGTTGCGCTTAATGCCGGCTTTTAAACTCAATCAAGATGAACGGTAAGAGTCATGGAGGAGCCTAGAAAGGGGAGAGCTAGTTATGGGGAAGCGAATAGGTGTGTTCGGGGGGACTTTTAATCCTATTCATATAGGCCATTTAATGATTGCAGAAATAGCGACACAGACTTTGGGTTTAGATTATACCTTATTTATCCCAGCTCATGTGCCACCTCATAAGGCTTGTGATATTGCGCCGGCAGAAGCTCGTTATGAAATGACGCGTTTAGCTATAGCTGATAATGATAAATTTAAAATTTCAGATATTGAATTGCGTAGAGACGGACCTTCCTATACAGTAGATACGATTCATTCTTTAAAAAAGCTATATGAAGCAGGAACGGCCTTTTATTTTATTTGTGGGACCGATTCTATACGAGACTTACCTACATGGAAATACAATAAGGAACTTTTACAGGAAGTGTATTTTATAGGGGCTACTCGGCCGGATGGGTCAGCCGTGATTGATGACACCATTGCTTATTTTGGTGACTTGGGTCGACAAAAGATATATCGTTTAGTTGTACCCGAGTTAGAAGTGTCAGGTACGGATCTGCGACAACGTATTCGTCAGGGAAAGACAGTCCGTTATATTGTGCCTGACCTTGTTATCCAGTACATAGAGGCACATGGCTTATATAGGTGAAATAGAATTAGTTTTCACGATATGGCTGTGGACTTATAGGGATGGTAATGCGTGACCTATAGGGATAGATAGGCAGGGAAGCTATAAATAAGTAGGATAGGTAAGAGGTTAGGAAGTTTTATTAATTTTATATGAAAGGCTTGCATTCTTATGAGAGTCTGTGTATAATTAGCACATCGTTCATTTATTGAGCGATGTGTTTTATTCTGTTTTAGCTCTATCATATAAGAATGAAAAATTGTTTAGGTGATAATTATGATTATTCCCTAAGAGGCAAATTTAGTCTTATTTTGATTAGTGTATAAGATAGAAATAGGCATAAGGCTGTTAAAATATCTTGTTGACATGAACTTGTCAGCGTGGTATTATAACTAAGCTGTC
>CAMBIX010000005.1 GCA_945867815.1 uncultured Veillonellaceae bacterium | reverse complement strand
ATGAGTGGATTAGCCGCCGTTTATCAGATGATGTGCGTGCGGGTGTATATGCTCGTATGGATGCAGAAAAAGCAGATGCGTTAGAAATGTTTAAGAAAGAATTATAGGAGGAATTTAAAAATGAAAATTGTACAATGGAACAATAAGACATATCAATTTGCGGAAGACCTTGCCTATGACACTACAGGCAAAGTAGTCCAAGTGCTCACAAGTGGGGATAACCAGACTTGTGAGATGACATTTGTCGATGGTAAGTTGGTTGATTTAGTAGAACTTAACTAAATAAAAAAGGTAGCTGCCATGGCTACCTTAAATCATTATAAAACCCCTAATCTACTAGCAAAAAAGTTAGTAAATTAGGGGTTATTTTTTATTATTTTACTTGTAATATATCGAAAAAGATATATAATATAATTGTAGTTAAGAGAGGAGGTGAACAAGTGATTATAGAGTTGATTAAGTTAGCAACAGCAATACTGACCTTGCTAAATACAATATTGCTGATATGGCTAACTATTAGTAAGTAAGACAGTGAGGTTGTTCGAAAGAGCAACCTCTATCTTCAACTCAAGTATATCACGAGAATTATGGAAAATAAAATTTATATATTAGCTTTTATAATTGCAGTAATTACATTTATAATTTTGTTAGTTAAAATGGTGGGGTAATATGCGATTAGATGATGTTATGACAACAAAAGAAGCATCTGAAATATGGGGGCTTAGCCAAGTTACAATAAAGAAAGCTTGCACAGGACAAAAAGGGTATCCGCCTAAATTTAGAGAAAACGAATGCAAAAAATCTGGGGGAACATGGCTTATAACAAAGCAAGGAATGATAAGAGTCTATGGTGAAGTGATTAAGAAAAATGATTAATGTTAATGTGCTATAGGTTGCCCCTAAAATGCCCCTAATATATACAAAGAAGGTTAAGAATATTGTAGAATAAGGAATAAAAGATATCAGTCACACCCTCTCCGCCAAATAGATAGAAGAGCCCTAAGCGGAAGCTTAGGGCTTTTGTGCGCTTTACATGTAGTCTATGTATAAGCTTATAGCCTGTATGAGAAAAAAGTATAGAAGTGTAGGGATGCGTGTGCAATTGGTCACCAAGACTAACGACTCGTTTGTTATGGTTAATAGGTAAGTAAAAATGCTTGAGATAGAGAGATAATTTGGGTGTAGAAAATAGTTTTTTTGTTACATAGAAGGTGTATGTATCGTGAGTAAATGGTATAAGCGTAAAGGTATCGTGTTAGGGTTAGTTGTTGGGCTTTTTTCTTTGTTTTTATTAGCTGGTTGTGCTAGTAATAGGGGTAATCAAGGTGATAAAGGAACCGTTACTGTGTCGGCAGCGGCTAGCATGCAAGGAGCCTTAAATGAGATAAAAGATAAGTATATAGCAGAAAAGGGACTGCCTGCTGATGCTATTCGTATTAATTATGCTGGTTCGGGTACGCTTAGGGAACAGATTGAGCAAGGCGTACCTTCGTCTATTTTTATTTCGGCTGACGAAAGAAACATGCAGAAACTAGTGGATAAAAAATTAGTATCTGATGTTAAGCCACTAGTGCAGAATGAATTAGTTCTTATCGTGCCTAAGGGAAAGACAGCTTATACTTTACAGAATATAAAGGAGGCTAAACGGATAGCCGTAGGGACACCAGAAACAGTGCCAGCAGGGCAGTATACAAAAGAAGCCTTAACCAAACTCGGTTTATGGTCGACGGTAGCTTCACATATTGTTTACGGTAAAGATGTAAAAGCCGTGGCCAATTATGTAGCACAAGGTGTTGTTGAGGCCGGTTTTGTTTATAAGACAGATGCCTTAGCTATAAAGGATAAGGTAAGCATTACAGAAACCGTACCGGCGAATACGCATCAAGCGGTTGTGTATCCTATCGCCTTGGTAACAAAGCAGTCTGATGCTGCTAGTGAGGAATTTTATACGTATTTATTTACACCAGAGGCACAGGCAATCTTTGCTAAGTATGGATTTACCGTTGTAAAATAATAGCAGACAATCTTTAGATGGAATGAAGACTTTCGTCGATTAGTAGATATATAACGATTGATAGATACATAAGAAAGATGGGTATATAGTTTATGAGTCCCTTGCTTTTATCTTTAGAAATAGCGGGCCTAGCGTTGATTAATATTTTAGTTATAGGTTTGCTCTTGGCTTACTTGATGAAACGATATAATTTTATAGGAAAAGCCTTGTTGGATGCTATTTTTATGCTGCCTTTAGTGTTGCCACCTGTGGTGGTAGGTTTTGTTCTATTGATGATTTTTTCGCCAGCTAATTGGTTTGGTGCTTGGCTTGATACGTATGGGTTAACCGTTGTTTTTACCAAGGCAGGCGCTGTTATAGCGGCTAGCGTTGTGGCCTTTCCCTTGTTTTATCAAACAGCTCGGTCTGCCTTAGAGTCAGTGAATACAGATATAGAAGATGTGGCTCGTACCTTGGGGGCGTCGGAGTGGCGTATTTTTTTAACTATAACCATTCCCTTAGCATGGAAGGGTCTCGTGACAGGTGGCATTTTGGCTTTTAGCCGCGCCTTAGGTGAATTTGGGGCGACTATATTATTAGCAGGGAATATTCCAGGGGTTACACGGACCATGCCCTTAGCTATTTATTCGCTAGTTGAATATGGTGATTATGATGGGGCCTGGTTCTTAGTGGCTTATATTTGTATTTTAACGCTATCTTTATTGTGCTTTGTACATTTGTTGACGCATAAAAAAATTGGGATTCGCTTATAGATTTAGCGTCGAATGTAGGCAGATTCTTGTGTACAATATCTTATTGCTTCAGGCTTACCGTTTAGTAATTATATCGCTAGGTTACAACACTAAGTTTGTGTAGCACTAGCTTTAATAAGTAAAATTAGTAGCTATATAATTAGGGCTTGAGTGAGGTAAAGAAAGGAGGAAGCACGTGAGACATGATAAAATTTAATATATATATACAGCGTGACCATTTTTCTTTACAAGCAGTGGGGCAATTAGAAACGGGTATAACGACGCTCGTGGGGCAGTCTGGTGGTGGCAAATCAACTTTTTTGAAGGCCTTAGCGGGGCTGATACGCCCACAGCAGGGGCGTATTCATGTTGATGCGATGGTTTGGCTAGATACGGAGAAAGGGATTTTTAAAAAGCCTCAAGAACGCCGAGTCGGTTATATGCCGCAAGGCAATATCGTTTTTCCTCATATGACAGTGTTAGACAACCTTTTATATAGCCGAAAAAGTTCCCTAGAGGAAGCTAGGAAGTTAATGAAACAGCTTCATATAGATAAGTATGAGAAAACGAAGGCCAGCCTTTTGTCTGGCGGGGAACAGCAGCGAGTGGCTTTGGCAAGGGCTTTGTTGGCGAAACCACAAGTATTACTTTTAGATGAACCCTTATCAGCTTTGGATTGGGATTTAAAAGAGCAGGTACGCCTAGATTTGATGGCAGTTGTTATAAAAGAAGAGATTCCTTGCCTGTGGGTGACTCATGATAGAGAGGAAGCGCAGGTTGTGGGTCAGCATCAATGGCGCTTAGCGGATGGACGCATTATATCATCTGGCCTATAGGGAGAATTGGGAGAACTATGATATAATACAAGCGTAAAAGACGTTGTATTAGGAGGACAGAATGGAATCAAAAGAACTCGTTATCGTCGTTGATTTTGGGGGACAATATAATCAGCTGATTGCTCGTCGTGTACGTGAAAATCATGTATATTGTGAAGTATATCCTTATGACAAGGCGTTAGCTAAAATTAAAGAATTACAGCCGATAGGGATTATTTTTACAGGTGGACCGAATAGTGTTTATGAGGAAAAGGCGCCACGCATTGAAAAAGAAATTTTTGAATTAGGTATACCTGTACTGGGCCTGTGCTATGGCATGCAGATTATGGCGCATACTTTAGGCGGTAGTGTGAAATCCGCTGACCATCGCGAATTTGGTAAGACGCCAACAATTGTAGATACGAATAGTGTCTTGTTTAAAGGCTTATCCAAAGAAGAGATTGTATGGATGAGTCATGTAGACTATGTGGCTAGCGTGCCAGAAGGGTTTACCGTTATTGCTCATACAGATAATTGCCCAGTAGCGGCTATGCAGAATGTAGACCGTAAGTTATATGCTATGCAGTACCATCCGGAAGTGCTTCATACGGAACATGGTAAGGAAATGCTTCATAACTTCTTATATGGTGTTTGTGGCTGCACAGGTAGCTGGACGATGGCTAATTATGCTAAAACGGCTATTGCGTCTATTCGTAAAACCGTAGGTACAGGTAAGGTTGTATTGGCCTTGTCTGGCGGGGTTGATAGTTCGGTAGCTGCTGCTCTTATCTCTAAGGCTATTGGTAGTCAGTTAACTTGTATCTTTGTTGACCATGGCTTGATGCGTAAAAATGAAGGTGATGAAGTCGAAGCCGCTTTTAAAGATTCAGGTATGAATTTTATCCGTGTGGATGCAGCTGACCGTTTTCTTGGTAAATTAGCTGGTGTATCGGAACCAGAAAAGAAACGTAAAATTATTGGGGAAGAATTTATTCGTGTCTTTGAAGAAGAAGGTCGTAAAATAGGCTCTGTAGACTTCTTAGCACAAGGAACGATTTATCCAGATGTTATCGAATCCGGTGCGGGCGATGCCGCTGTTATTAAAAGTCATCATAATGTAGGTGGCTTGCCGGCTGTTGTTGACTTTAAAGGCTTGATTGAACCTCTTCGCAATTTGTTTAAAGATGAAGTTCGTGAACTTGGTGCTGAATTAGGTTTAGCCAATTATCTTGTATGGCGTCAGCCATTCCCAGGGCCAGGCCTTGCTATTCGTGTTATGGGTGAAATTACGAAAGAAAAACTAGATATTTTGCGTGATGCGGATGCTATCTTCCGTCAAGAAATAGCTAATGCAGGTCTTGATCGGAGTATTAATCAGTATTTTGCCGTATTAACCTCTACGCAGACCGTAGGCGTTATGGGAGACTTTAGAACCTATGACTATACCTTGGCCCTTCGTGGGGTAACCACAACAGACTTTATGACAGCCGATTGGGCACGCATTCCATATGATGTGTTAGATACCATTTCAAGTCGTATTGTTAACGAAGTAGACCATATTAACCGCATTGTTTATGATATCACTTCAAAACCACCTGCAACCATCGAATGGGAATAATAGTTATAGTTCTAAATAATTCGGTAAATAACTATTATAATTTGATATATACAAAATGCTTGTGCCCAAAATGTGACCATAAGAAAAAAAATGAAAGTTAATATTTTTATTATCTGGTTTATTTACGAATAAAACAAGTGATTTTATAATTTATTTGTAACTAGTTACTATTGAAACTGGATGTTCATAACAGAACAAAGAAAACCCCCACCGTCTAAGGAAACGTGGGGGGGTATTTTTTATAGAGAGCTACCTCTTAGGCATGTTACTCCAATACCTTTGTCTATCCACTTACAAATATAATAGCTAATGATATTTGCGAGGATAGAAATTAAGAAACTGGAAAAACAGGTCGCAACAAAATACCTCCTTTCTATTGCCAGTATAGGAGGAAGCAACGATAGTATTTAGCATAAAAAAGGGCCTCTTATATAAGAGGCTCTTTTTAGAAAGGTATTGGTATAGGTGGGCATTAAAATGAATTTGTTTGATACAAGTAGATAATGCATTTTGACGCCAACCTATATTATATATCATAAATAAAAATAAAGAAGCAGAAACAAAATTGTTTCTGCTTCTTTATTTGGATCGGAATATAAACCACATAAAAATAAGTGACATCAGTTACTAGAGTGTTGTAATAACTGAGAAAGGAGTTAGCCTAAAGAGTTTATTCTTCATTTCTCAACTAGAAGAAAGGACATCCTTAGGCTTATTGTGAATCTACGCAATAAATAATAATTTTCGAATCATTAATTGGTATTTATTATTTATTACGTAGATAATTATAACACAAAAACAGATGTTTTTCTACATAAAAAGCTTAAAAAATAATAATAAAGATAATAAAACATTAACAATAGTGCCAGCTAAACAATATTGAATTAACTTAAATGGGGATGTATACGATTTAAATAAGACCTTGTAATTATTATTTATGCTGTCAATCATACGAGTATAGTTTTGACTGGCATTAGTAACAATCGTCTTATATTTATCGTTCGTATCTGCATGAAATTCATTTAACTTCTTTTCATATTCGCTAACAATTTTAAGCAACAGCTGATTTAATTTCTCTTCATAGGTATTCAATAACTCTTCAGCTATTTGTTTTTTCACTACATCTTTAGTGCTATTAATGGCGTCATTTAACTTGTTAATATTCTCTGTAAGGCCGATTGCATTTTTCCGCTCTTTTTCTAATATCGTTTTAAAATTTAACTTTAAATCATCAATTAAAGCCTGCCTGCTTTCGTCGGGTAAAACAATAAGACCTACATTGCCTTTATTTTTTGATAATACATCTGGGTTATCTTCTTCGGTCTCTTTTTCATCTTTTTTATCTGAATCGCCATATATCATTTCAGGGATATCTTTTTTTATAGTTAGATTTTCTTCTTTTTGTTTTATGATTTCAACTGCACTTTGCATATTGGGGTTAGAATTGTCTTTTGATACATTTTTAGCTTTAGCAGTAGCAATAAAATTAGTCATCTCTTTATTATCCATAACAATCTATATCCTTCCTAATTTGCTGTTTTACGTTTTTTAGATGTAAAATCAGGCGTTTTATTATTGTCATTATAGGTTTTCTTACAGTCGGGGTTAGAACAGCTCCAGAATGGCCCAAATTTACCTTTTATGTAATTGAGTAAAGAATTACATTCCGGACAGTGTTCGATAATAGGGCCTTTAGCGCCGGCTTCGTAAAACTGTGTTTTACCGGATAAAGGATTTACGCAGCCTCTGTTATTGCATACATAAAAATACCGGTTGCTTGTTTTTGCTTTTTTCTTTTGTAAAACGCCGTTATCACAAAATGGACAGTGTACGAGTTCTTCGTTATTACCGCCACTTGCAGGCTTAGGGAACTTAACTTGCTTCGCATAGTCAATGTTTTCATTTACAAGATTTGTAATGGAAAGCATATAGTCTTCAAGCGTTGAATTTCCTGACTCTATATCAGATAAGATAACTTCCATGTCCGCTGTAGATTTAGGGGTTGTAAGACTAGGCGAAATAACAGAAATAAATTGTTCGCCCCAAGAGGTAGGGACGAGTTCTTTCTTTTCTTTCGTTAAGAAAGGAGTAATTGCCCTGCTGCCGCTTTTAGTTGATAATAGTTCATTGATGATAGTAGACCGGGTAGCCGGTGTACCAATACCTTTTACTTCCTTTAACTTATACCTCGCTGGATCATCTTTAGGCAAAAATTGATAAATATTGGCCATGGCCTTAATTAAAGAACCTTCTGTAAAACGTTTAGGTGGTTTTGTTTCTTTATCTTCTACTACAAATACACCTTCAGGGATTACATCACCTTCAGTAAGAGGAGGTAATGGGGCATCAGTGTCTTCTTTTGTATCAGTCAATTTAAAAGCAGCTGTAAAACCTGGAGTAGTAATTATTTTTCCAGAGCCAGCAAACGTATTGTTTTCAATGGATATAGTAAATTCGGTTTTCTTCCATTCGCAAGATGGATAAAACTGTAAAATATACTGTTTAGCAATTAATTCATAAATTTGTTTTTGAGTAGGTTTTAAGTCTTTAGGAGTAACACCTGTAGGGATAACGGCATGATGAGCCGTTATTTTTTTATCATTAAAAGCTTTGCTGGATATAGTTTTATCGGCTTTGCTTATAGCGGCTGTTAATTCGCCATTATTTAAACCTGAAATAGCCTTAAATATTTTATCTACATCTTCATGTTGTGCTGTTGGAATATAATTACAATCACTGCGCGGGTAGGATGTGTATTTAGCTTCGTACAGTTCTTGCAGTGTATCTAATGTCGTTTGTGGAGATAGCCCATAAATACGGTTGGCGGCAATTTGCAATGTATCCAGTGAATACGGAAGCGGCGGTTCCGTTTTACCGTCTTTAGTTGTTACAGAATCAACTTGTATAGGCTTGCCGTCTAGCCGGGTAGATAGCAGCAATAATTTAGATTTATCCAGTATATGGCCTTCGGAATCAGTCTGTATATCTTCGTTTGCTTTATATATAGCAGGGAAAGTTATATTGTCTTTTGTAAAGAGCCCTTTTAATACATAGTATTGTATAGGCTTAAAGTTTTTAATATCATGCTCCCGCTGTACAATAAGGGCAAGCGTCGGTGTTTTAACGCGGCCGATATTAAAGGTTTGATAATATCCAGCGGAACGGCTGGCTGTTGAATAAGCACGAGTTACATTCATACCAATTAGCCAATCAGCACGTTGCCTAGCAAGGCCTGCTTGATATAAGCGTTTATATTTAGTATTGTCTTCTAAGTTATTAAAGGCCCTTTTAAGACTATCATCATCCTTTGCATTAGCTAATACACGTTTAACGGGGCCTTGATAATTTACATAGTGTAAAATTTCATCAATTAATAATTGCCCTTCACGATCAGGGTCGCCGCCGTTGATAACTTCATCGGCTTTATTTATTAGCTCGGATAAAACTTTGAAATGGGCTTTAGCACTAGGCACAATTTTTAATTTCCAAGGATTTGGGAAAATATATTCGTCCCAAGATTTATATTTTTCGTCATAATCCTGCGGTTGGAATTGTTCTAAAATATGTCCAAAAGCCCAACTAACAGTCATATCTCCACAAGTAATATAATCTTTAGTTTTCTGTGTTACTTGATTTTTAAATAAAAATTCAGCAAAAGCTCGTCCCATATCAGGTTTTTCGGCAATGATTAATTTCATAAAATCATCCTTCCTTACTTTAATAAATGTAATTACAAATAATAATTAAAATAAATTAAACACACAAAAATAATGAAAAATAATGTATAAAAATATATACAAATATAGATAAATACTGTATAATGTAATTAATGTAATTTAATAATGTAAACATAAAAGTGTTTTTAGTGTAATTAATGTGGTTAATGAGGCATTATGAAAAAGGCAAGTAGTACTAAGCCAGAAGAATTAATAGAAATAGGAAGCCGTGTAAAAGTAGCTCGTGTTTCGTTAGGCCTTACGCAAACAGAGTTTGGTAAAGCCTTTGATTTAAGACAAACGAGTATTGCTCAAATTGAAAACGGCTACAATGCCCCTAATATGCAAATCCTTAAATGGTTTTGCAATGAAGGCATTGATTTAAATTGGCTAATCAGTGGGGAAAGTATGGAAACTAATTCTGCTTTTGACCTCACAGATTGGCAAATAAAAGAAAAAGTATTAATAAAACTATTAAAAAATTTAGACGAGGAAGAACTAAACGCTATTGAACAAATGGTGCGGGTTCTTATCCGTCATAAAAAAGATAAGGAGACATAATGATTATTACAGTAGCCCATCAAAAGGGCGGCACAGGTAAAAGCACAATTGCTACTAATCTAGCCTCGCTTTTAAAAGCTGATATGCTAGATTTAGATAAACAGTATTCAGGAGCCTTATGGAATGAACAACGTTATTCTGTCCATGAGAGAAATAGTAAAGTGGTTCCTGTTCGCATGATGGTATTAGAATCATCTGGTTCTAAACCAGCGCATGCGTATACGCTACCTGATGTAGAGCTTCTTAATTTTTTGAGTAGCTATAAAAACGATAAAAAAGTAAAGCTAGTTATAGATACAGCTGGTTTTGATGGTCAAAATAACCGTTTAGCCTTGGTAATGGCGGATATAGTCATTACCCCTGTAGCTTTATCAGGTGTTGAAATATTCGGTTTGCAAGAATTTGAAAAGATTTTAATTGAAGCCAAAAAACAAACAGGCCGAGATATTCCGTGTTATGTTTTAGTTAATCGGGTTGTTAAATCTTCAAAAATACGCCTAGAAGACGGATTAGCTTTTATCAAGGATAAAGATGCCTTTAATCTTTTGAAAAGCCGTCTAGGACAGCGTATAGCCTTTCAACGGGCGTATGAAAATGGAAAAAACGTTATTGAGTTAAACAAAACATCGCTGGCAGCAAAAGAAATGGCTGCTGTAGTTAAAGAAATTAAGCAAATTATTAAAAAGGAGATTAAATAATGAGTACTTTTAAAGACATTAATACCTACTATAGTAAGGCAGAAGACACTTTTGTAGCAGCAGGTGATCCAGAACGTAGTACATCAAATAGTACAAGTGCTAAAAGAGGGCGCCCAAAAAAAAGTAAAGGGCAGCATTTAATTACCGTTTATATGGATGATGAATTATATGCTCAAGTTATGCAGGTTGTGGAAAGCACCTATGGCAATAAAGCGAATATTGCACGTATGCTTATTCGTAAAGGCTTAGAACAATTAGAAAAGGAGTAAAAAATGGATATAAAAAATGCTGAAATTGGTTTTGAAAAAGCGTTGTTTATTGCTATAAAATTAAAAGCTGAATTTGTTTATAACATGGCTAAGTTGGAAGGAAATACGGTAACTTATGCACAGGCTGAAACAATTGTGTATGGTAAAACTCCAGCAGGCCTTAGTATTCAAGAAGTAAGACAAGTTGATAATATTAATAAAGCATGGTCGTTATTAATTGACGAATTGAATGAAAAAGATTTTAGAGTAACAAAACAAAATGCAATTCATTTTAATATGTTGGCAGCTGAAAGCGAAAATAAATTAGGATACGGTGGATTTAGAACAGGTGTAGTAGCTATAAGTGGAACGGATTATAAACCGCCTATGCCATTAGAACTTAATATAAAATGGGATGAAATGATTGATGATTTTAATAATATAGAAGATCCAGCTGAGCAAAGCTTATTTTTATATGCAACTATGTCAAGAACTCAATTTTTTGGTGATGGTAACAAGCGAACCGCTTTGATGATGATGAATGGTAATTTAATCATGAATGGCATGTGTCCTATTACAATCTCTCCAGAGAGAGATGCAGAATATAGACAATGTCTATTAGATTATTATGAACAACCAGCTGAACATAAAAATAAATTTTATGAATTTCTTAAAAATGAACAAAAAGTCATGTTAAAGAAATGGGGGTACGAATTAAATACATCATCTAAAACGGGTGAGACTATACAATATGAAAATAAGAATGTAGCAAAAACAAAATTAAGTATTCAACGTTCTTCTTCTAAAGGTATGGAACGCTAAAAATCAGGAAATCCAGCTGCTTCTTCGGGCGTAGGAAGGTCTTTTTTAGTATCCGCCTTATATGTAGATTCGGTATAAGGGTCTTCAAACTGTACTGACCATCGAGCACGGACGGCTTGATTATCAAAGACTTCTTGCTGATGATTAAGTTCATCTTGAACAATATCATTAACAAGCGTCGTTCCGATAATTCGGCCTCTATCGCCTAATGATAAGCCTTGAATAGATTCCATAGCGGCTGTTTTTTGGTTTTCGCCCTGTACGCCGTCTGTTTTGGTTAGCATGATTTGCTGGCTAACTTTTGTATCATTTGATAGGCGGTTCATAACGGTGCCGGCGGTAGCAATAAAGTTTTTATCGGCTAAGACGGATTCGTCCCATAGGGATTTAGATAATTCGCCATTATCTTTTAGTGCTTCCCGGCCATAAGGCTGGGTAGCGCCAAAAGAGGCTAATTTATTTGTATCAATGCCGTCCGGATTCATAGCACCGTCTAAGGCGATAGCATCGCCGGTTAACGTATTAACAGCTCTGCTGGCGTCAATGCCGGCTGCATAGGTAAATTGATTTTTTAATTGCTGTACTTTGGCGCTATAGACAGCGGCCATTTGTACCGTTTCTGAAATTGATTTAGCCAGCCTTGTTATATCAATGACATGGTCGCCGGGATGAATGGGAAGTGTCCATCTGGCACTTACCCCATATATACTGGCGGCGGTAAATAAACTAAACAATGTTAATACGGCTAGCGGTTTTTTAGCCTTCATAACAGCACCTCCTTTGATTAAATTCAAAATTAGGCGTTTTCAGAGCGTTTTTGAGCTTCTTCGATGGTTTTCTTTAGCTCTGTCATTTCACCCCGTGTAACGAGCAGATTATAGGCTAATTTCTTACTTTGTTTAATACGTCTAATAGCAAAGTAAATATCTACAATAAGGAAAACAACGGATAAGAACAATAAAAACATAAGCAATAATAAAATCATGATAAATTCCTTTCTACTCTGTTGAGTTTTCTGTTAGAAAATAAAGAAAATGGGCTAGAAGCCACTTATTAATGGTATCGTAGTTAATAATATTAATTAAACGGCCATGAATATTATCTGTAGAGACAGGGCCGAGATACCGGCTGTCTAAGCTTTCTTCAGGGTCATTTAATAATAGATATGTGTTATTGGGTACTATGTATTTACCGTTTTTTAACTGCGGCAAATGAGAGGTACGGGTAATCGGATAGCCTTTTACTGTAAATATAGGTGCTGTATAGTTGGCGATAAATAACTGATTATCTGCCACTATATAGGTATCGCCCGGCATCCCTCTTACTTTTTTAATAATAAAGTATCCTTTATGTACTAAGCCTTCCGAAGTTTCCACATCCTGCGGCAGGCTTGCCAGTACATAGTCGCCGTAAGACAGATGGCGGGAAGGAATATGCATATAAATGCCTATTGGGGCTGAATGCGTATGATTGATATAAAAGATTTTATAACCGGAAAGGGGAAGAATAACCATGGATAGGAAAATAAGAGCCAGAAGCCCGACCAATACGGCAATACAATATTGCCGTTTGGTTTTAGGCCGGGAAAGCGCGGGCTTATGAAATCTTAGTAAATATATTTTTAACTTATTTATCAAGGAAGTTCCACGCTCCCTCCTAATGGCTTAATAATCCGGTTTGGAAGTTTTAAGATTAAGAAAGCGAAGAAGATAAGAACTAAGCAGAATAATATATATTTGCAAAGTACTTCCGTGCTGATAGAATGCGGGTTGCGGTTAGCACTATATAAAGCGCTGTAATCGCCGCCGCCCAAAGCAGCATATACTTTCATAACCTTAGACACATAGTCCGGATCCCCGCCGCCGTTATATCTTTCAGCGGCGGCGGCTGGGCTGGTAGCACCGGAATTAATCTTATTTTTCAATACAGCCATACCGGCTTGAATGGATACTGTCGGGTTTGTTTCAAATCCCGGGAAAGCGGAACCTACATTAGTAACGGTTCCATCCGGCAATGTACAATCTTGATCGCCGTTTAAGACCTGCATAATATTTGTATCGGCACTGCCTATATCGTCAATTTTACCGCCGCCGGTTTCAACGGAGGCAATAGCGATAGCCAAATTAGGGTCAACGCCGTATTGCTGGGCAATTTGGGTAATCGTTGCTACATAGTTGTTGCCGCCTGTATCTGTCGGCATGCCCTGCATTTCCTGCTGGGCGTTAACTGTAGCAGAAAACATATCCGCTACGGTAGCATCTTTAAAGGCGACAGTTGCCATACTGACAATAACGGTAACAATAACTAGTTTTAAGGTGGCCGTCACTAAATGGCCAAGCATACCTTCCGATACGAATTTACTCCAGTGAAGCACGCTAAAGGGCAGCGTTACTATATTCATAGCGGCGGATATATATAGCTCGCAGTAGCAGAGCATTATATATAAAGCGACTAGGGTAAATACAGCGATAACGATAAAAGAAAATACATAGATAACCAAAGCAGCACCAAGATTGCTTATAAAGTCTGTGGCACCGAAGGATGCCAGCTTATTAAGTGCCGGTTCAATTAGGTGTAAGGCTTTTTGTAAAAGCAGCTGCGGCGTTGTTACGTCTTTTGAAAAATCAGCTGTAGCGCTATAACCGAAAAGGGCGCCGGCGACTTTAACAAAGCCGATGAAGAACCAGTTAATAAACTTGTCCCAATTGTCTAATACGTACATAAAGAAGCCATATTTAGCGACTTTAACAACTATATCCTGCGGGACAACTTTAAAACCGGAAAGGGTAATCATCATAGTAAAATCTATGATGCATAAAGCAATTAACAGGTTCATCATCAGCGGATGCAGGTTGCCAAGGGCTTTAACGGAGTAACCGGCAAATTCTTTCATAACTTTGCTGATATTGTTGCCCATGCCCATCATAGCCTGTACATCCCAAGGCGTTTCTTTAGGACCGCCAAGGCCTGCGGCTTTAGCTCCGGCTATACCACTGCCGGCTAATATCTGGGTACCGCCGACACCGCCGCCGGCAAAAGATAAATCATAATGATTGCCTTCATTGCCGACAGCTATGCCGTATTGCTGTAAAAGAGGTAATAAAACTTGAATATTCGTAGTACTGGCTAAGTCCAGTTTCCAGCCGGCGCCATGGCCTAACGGGCTATATGCATGCCCCGGTTCAGCACCGCCGGTGATAATGATCTTTTCACCGGTGGCCTGATAGTAATACGGGGCGATGGCATTCATGACGGAAACAACTGCCGGCTGTACGTGAATTAAATCAGTAGTATTATCTTCATGGCCGATAAAATAGGCCGGGTTAAACCCGCCTAATCGAGCACCGCCGAAGAAATCAGCGGAAGAAAAGGAGGGGATAAGAGAAAAAATTGTAACAAACAAAGTAAGTAGGGAGACTAACCATGTTTTCTTTAAAGAAATATCCATAGAGTCACCTTATTTCTTTGGATTATATGGCGTATTTTTCGGATTTGGTGAAGATGGACGGTTTAGATTATTTAAGGAACGATTAATATCTGCACCGAGTTTAGTCGTAGTGATTACTTTAGCATTATCATAGGCAGTTTGCTGTTGCTGGGCGGCAGAGTTTAAACGCTGGCCTTTATCGTTGGCATTTTTATAGCCTAGGTTCATTTGTTCATCAGTCATACGTTTCCAGTTACCGTTCTTAATAGCATTGCCGGCACGCATAGCTTCATTGCCTTTATCGGCACCGCGTAAGACAGCTTTACCGACAGGGTTGCGGGCAAGAGCCATACCGGCTAAATTACCGCCTAAAGCTTTTAAGGAAGCACCAACGGCAACGCCGTGAGCTTTGCCGTCAGGGCCATAGCTGGAAGCGACTCTGCTAGCGGCTAATACAGCGGCGGTACCGCCAGCAGCCGAAGCAGCACCGCGGGCGGCAGCAGCCGGAGCGGAAGCAATACTGTTAGAAACACCGTTTCCAGACATAGAAGGCTGTCCGGATAACATGCCGGAAATAAGTTGCGGAACTTTACAAGTTAAATAGCCTAAAGTAGCATATATTAAAGCTTGTGTTATCATTTCGCCAAAAGTAGGATCATAAGTACCGTTTTTCATTCCAATAACTGTAGTGGAAGAAATTTGATTGTTAACCATTTGTTGGACTAAAAAGACCATAAAAAACATAACCATCATTTTTATACCAAATTGAAATACCGTAGATATACTACGTTGAAATAAAAATGAAGTATATTTATTAGCACCAAATGGCAACAAAATAACAGCAATAGATGCAAATATATTAAATTCTATAATACAAATAGCAAGTTCAACGGACATCATAAAAAATGATGCTAAAACAACAATCATTATAATAATATCCATTAAAATAGCTCCAAAATTAAGACTTAAAGCAGATGAAGATAGTTGTTGCAATAAACCTTGATATTGACCAGCATTATTTTTAACAGCGCCGATAAGTTGTAAACCTGTTTTTAATAAATTTGTTGGCTGCGCCCATTGGGCAGCTTGATCCGATGTTACATTATTACCAGCGGCAATGAGTCCTGCCATTTGAAATGACCGAATTAACAAATGATTAATTGTGCCTAGCTGAGTTATAAGAAATAAAATAAAGCCATATTTTACAATTTTTGATATAATTTCAGTAAGACGTAAATCGCCTTTATATAGGGACCAGTTAACAGCTATATCTATAATCATAAGTATAACTGCTAAATTAATAGCATGAGGCATTAAATTATGCCATCCTACACCGGCGGCGGCTGAAAAGAAATTCATCAAATTAGTTAATGCGTCTGCATCAGTAAAATTACCAGAATAAGCAGGTACTGATTCCATAAATCGACCTCCTAACCAAAGAAAGGGAAAGATATGAAAAATAAAAAAATATATCAGATATTTTTAAGTGTTTTTATGATTTTATTAATATTTATTATTTCTGGTTGTGGTGAACAAAATAAATATAATGAATTAAAAGGGCAGGTTACACAAATGATGCAAGAAGCAAATGCTCCTGATAAGGAAGCTTTACCTGCATATATGAAAAGTAATGAACGTACAAAAGAAATAGCTGATAAAAAAATAGCGTATTTAACAACTGATTTAAAAAAATATGAAGATAAGCAAAAACCGATTACAGAAAAATTAAATGAAATGCAATCACTTGTTAATAAAGATAAAGAATTAGCTCCAGATTTTGCTACATTTAAGAAGCAAATAGATGAAGAAAAAAATCAACATATACAAGTAATAAGAGAAGCAATTTCTACAGTTAAATTAACTGGGTATCCATCACCAACACCTCAAACTGATCCATGGGCGAAATATAGTAAATTTGATTAATGCCATGTAGAATATTTAGCCCATGGGTCGGTATTTGGGATAGGAGAAGTACTTTTATCTGTTAATTTTTTCATTGTTTCAGCTTCCGCTTTAATTTTTTGATCAACAACTGCTTTCTGATTAATCTTTTCCTGTGTTTCTTGTTGTGTCTTTAATATCTGCTGTTGGCCTTTAAGTGCCTGCATTACGGTATTAATAGACTCAATGCGACCTTTTACTGCACTAATTTGATTTGCAATCTGTGCCGACTGCTTAGCCCCTACAGCTTTACCAGACATGGCTACAAGGTTTTGTAGCTCTGCACTGGCGTCTGTAATCTGGCTCATATAATCGGCGTATTTGGCAATAGTTTCCTGATTAACACCTTTCATAAATGACCAGCCGGCCGCTTTAGAGGCCATAAGGGCGGCATCGGTAGCAGATACGGAATCACCGGTAGACATAGAACCAAGAGACGGAAAAGCCTGTGCTAGCATTTGGCCGGCAATCTGCATACCCTGAGCTTCATCAAAACCGCCTTTATTGCCGTTTTGAGACATTTTAGTCATGCGGCCTATAATATCGCTTGAGCCATTTGTTAATGTTTTATCTAACCGTTCTACGCCCTTATTAAAGGTGGTCTCTAAACGATTTAGCTGTTCATTTGGCCAAGATGTAAGTTCTTGGATTTGCTTTTGTATTTGTTCTTGTGCTTTGGTTACTACTTTTACCGTTTCGGCATAGGTCTTAGCTTGCTGGGCAATATTTTGATCGTCAATAACGGGAATAGCTGCATAGGCAGATGGCCGGGATAGGGCGAACAAGGAAAGAGCAGCGAATGCGGCAAAAAAGAACTGATAACGCTTCATAATAATATCTCCTTTCTGCACCTCGGGAATATCCCGGGGTGCTTTTACTTTATAATTAACTATTTACTTAATTCTTTAGAATTAGACTTACTTTCTTGCTTTTTGATAGATAAAGCAGGTTTTGCTTTTGTTGTTCTTGCCTTTCTTGGTGTTTTAGCCGCTGCTTTTTTAGCAGCTTGCTCTTTTTCAAGTTTGGCGAAGAAAGCATCGTCTATAATTACTGTGTTAGAATCAGCTGTTTGTTCCGGTTCTTCCATAGTTGGAAGAGGTTCTTTTTCGATGTTATTAGCGGCTTTTTGCAGTTCTTCCGTTAATGGCTCTCTTTTTATGTTTTCTTTGGTATAATCCTTTGCTTCGGCAAGGCGGGTTTCTTCTATCTGCTGTGTATAGGTTTTATCCTTTAGATACGGACGCAGCATAGTGTTTTCGATGTAGGTAGTAGCTTTTTCCGCCTGTTGGGCGGCTTTAGATAATTCATTAGGATTATCTTTTACCAGCTGGTACCAGCTTTTCATATAATTTTCTGCGTTTTCTTTGGTTTCTTCGTACACAGGAAGGTTATATTTAGCTTGCAGCATAGCCGATGTAAGTTCAGCAACTAATTCTTCTCTGGCATAGTTTTCAGGATTTTTATCAAAAGAGCTTATAGACCGATTAAGCCGGCTTTCATGGCCGGTAGAATGACCAATTTCATGCAAGGCTATAGAAATTAAGGCATCTCTCGATTTAAACCTATCTTCGTTAACCAAATGGATAGTATCGTCTTTTGGCCAGTAGCCATTGGTTTTTATGGCGTCATAAGAGATAGGTGCCTGACTATGTTCTAAAATCGTTTCTAGTTCTTCGCTGCGCTGCTTTGACGGCATCTGCTTATATTCGTAAGCAGGAATCCCTTCAATTTGGGAACCGTTAAAAACAACATACGATTTACCTACAATTCGTTCTTGCGGCCGTTTCGTTGCCGGATCGATAACGACTTCCTTAATGGGCTTTCCGTTTTTACCTAAGACAGGTTTGCCGTTTTCATCAAGTTTATCTTTCTTTACCTGTACTTTTTCCCAATATTCAATATGGGTTCCTTTACTGCCTTTTTTTACCTGTAGGCCTAATTCGCTAGCCTGTTTATAGGTAAGCCAGCGCGGGTCTTCTGTTTTTAACATATCGGCGGAAACAGCTAAGCGGATTTGATTCATTCCCTTATAGCTTTTACCGCTGGTAGGGTTGTAGTTATCGAACTTGGAAGCAAGGGAAAAGAGAGGATTTTCCCAATGCCCTTGTTCCTTCGTCTCTACATTAGTTAACAGGTCTTCAATAAGAGCTTGTCGTTGTTCGTCGATTTTTGTATTAGCCATGATTTACCTCTTCTTCTTAATCTTCTGTAGTAAAGCTGTCTTCAGTAACGCCTTCTTCGGAAGATAGGGTAATACCTAATTTTTCAGCTTCCTCAGGTGTAAGAATGGTCATTTCTTCGGCTTCTTTAGTGATATTCATAATAGTTCCTCCTTACCGGGATAAATCATTGGTATTAGATTCTTGTTTTTAAATCGTTAATTTAGAAGCTGCTGTTTTTACGGCATCTTTGGCTTCCATAAAAAACTCCTTTTATTAAATCTTCTTTGCTGTGTTGTAAAGCATTTCTGCATATTCATAACGGCTCATATCCTTATCGCCTTTAAATTCGCCATCTGGGTAGCCTTGAATAATACCGTTGCCATGCAAGGTTTCTACGGCTTCAGCAGCCCAAGAATTGGATGGAACATCAGGGAAGGGGAGTCGTTTTGATGTATCAATGATGGTATGTAAGTTGCTATTTTCCTTGGCTAAATTAGACACCATTTCTTTAAGTTCTTTTACTTCATTTTCAAGAGACTTAATGCGATTATTCGTATCTTGCTTTAATTTCTTATTGCCTGAAGGGCCGAATTTAAAGGAAGCAGATACGTTATACATTTTGTCGGATGAACCTAGTGTTCCACTAAGTCCAAACAAAGTGTTTTCGTTTGGCTGATAATAAGCACCTAACGCGGTAGCGCCTTCGCCGTGGTAGCGGCCGTGGGCAACAGCTACGTTAAACTTATTGTCCGGGTCAAAAGACAGGGGATGTAAGCCGGCAAGAGCGGCGGCATTGGCGCCTACCTTATGAATATCCTTCGTAAGTTTATTTGTGGTGCTGTTAATTTGGCTGGTTAGCCTCTGTTCGCTGTCATATAGCTGCCCGCCGTTAACGGCATCAGTAGAGCCTTCGGCGATGGAACCGGGAGCAAGATTTGTGATTTTAGTACCGTTGACTCCGGCAAGTGTCGCAATATCTTTTTGATTTGTATCATAGCTGATAGCTAACGGGTTGCCTTTGACGCCTACATTTTGAATGGCCTGATATACTTTATCGCCGCTAATAAGGCCTTTATCGCCGGCTGCAATACTGCCGGTGCCAAGTTTTGTCTGCCAATTCGTTATATCGCTATTAGATAGGTTAGAGGCATCCTTGTTAGCCTTATTATCTAATTCAGGCTGAATAGCCCCTTTAATAGCGTCTTTTGAGACGTTTACGGCATAGGTCTTAGTATCGCCTTCTGCACCTTCTGTAACGGTCGTATTTTCGCCGTTTATGACTTTTACGGAGGATTTGGCAATATTCTTAATAACAGTTTGCCCGGCTGGTGTAATGTTTCCTAAATCAGTGTTCGCTTTATTATCAAGGTTTTTATTAATAGCCGTTATATCGGATTTATCCGCTTTATCTTTAACAGCGTTATATAAAGTGTTGCCGGTAATAAGACCGGTATTGCCCGATTCAGCGACGCCGGTACCGAGTTTTGTCTGCCAGTTCGTTATATCGCTATTAGATAGGTTGGAAGCGTCTGTATTGGCCTTTTGGGCTAACTGGTTATATAGCTGGCCGCCGTTAACGGCATCGGTAGAGCCGGCGGCAATATTGCCATCGGCAACATTGGTAAGTTTTCGTTCACTGCCTTTAGCCCCAAAAGAAACGGTATTAGCACCGGATGACTGGCTTCCATTGCCGATAACAACAGCGTCCGTGTCGGATTCAGGAATAGTAATGTTATTGCCTAGGGCAACAGCATTATTAGCCATGACAGTATTATTATTACCGATAGCGATAGCCTGCGTACCGCCATTTTTCGTGTTATTGCCAAGAGATAGGGAGTTGTCGCCGGTTGTAATGCTGTTGGCGCCTATAGTAATAGCGCCTGTGCCTGTTGCATAGGCATCCGTACCATAAGCAATAGCATCTTTACCTGGTGTTAATATACCTTGTTCTTGGAGTTGTTCGATTGCTTTTTGTAGAGCGTCCTGATTAGCTGTTAAGGCTTCTTTTTCCTTAGCTAATGCATCTCGTTTGTCATTAAGGCTTTTTAAAGCAGCCTCTGCTTGTGCTTTAGCATTAGGATCAATGCTGTTTTGCAGCGATTGATTCTGATTTTGTAAATCTTTGATTTGCTTATCTGTAGCTGCTATTTGGTCGGTATAGTCTTGCTTTTGTTTAGCCAGTGCATTAATTTGCTGGTTAAGCTTGTCAAACAATTCTTCTGTATTTTTGTTATTTAAGTTTTGGACATCGGTAATGTTTTCTTTGTAAATATTTAGCGATTGTCGCACTCTATCAAAATTTTGATCAATTGTAAAAGAGTTATTCCAAGGCATAGTGTTTATATCGTTATAAGCCTTTTCGTAAAATTCTTGTTTTTCAGCAAGTAATTTTACAGTTTCATTTGAAGATTTATCTGCTTTATTCAAAACCCCGTTATAAATCTTTAAAATTTGAGAAGTCGCTGCTTCTTTATATTGCTTGTTATAAAATTCTTTAAACCCTTCTGCTTCAGCAGCTGTTAACAGGCCTTTATTCTGCATATTTTGAAGTAGTGGGTCTAAATTATTCATAAGAGATGTGTATTGGTTATTAACATCTTGAATTAAAGACTTATAGTTATTAATATTTGCTGCTGTATTCGCTTCGGTTGTAGAACCCATTATTTCTTGAACAGTACGAATTTTGTTATTCATATCGAGGCCATATCCATTTACAGAAATATAGCCAGGATTGGAGAATGAAGAGAATCCTCCATCTCTGCCTAATGCATTACCGCCGTAATCATTTTTAATAATATTTATTTCATCTGGGGTAAGTTCTGTTGTTTTAGATACGTCGCCTAAAACGCTATACGTACCTGGCTGTAAATTATCTAATACCGTTTTTAGATCAGTAGCGATACCGTTGCCTTGGATATAGTTTGTAACATAAGATTCATAGAAATCGTGAGATAAGCCTAATGTATCATTAGGGTCGATAGATTTTTGTAGATCGGTTGCCCATGTAGATACGTTATCTTTCCATTTGCCGTTAGAATCGATAGAATCAGACGACCAGTTAATACCTAAACGAGAGATAATGGCTTTCTTATCATTTAATGCTTGTAACTGTTTCTGATAATCGGCATCTACAGCGGCTTGTTCTTTGCTTAATTGATTGTATTTTTCTTGATTTGTTTTAATCGCGTCATTATTAGCCGCTATTTGTTTTTCAGCCGCTTCTGATTTAGCCAGCGTATTTAAGGCTGCTTGATTAGCCTGTTCATCGGCTTGTATCTGATTATTTAAATTAGTAATTGTATTTTGATTTTGGCTGATTGCATTTTGCAGATTAGCTACATTTTGTTTTAACTGCTGGTTTTCCTGCAATTGCTGCTTTACCTGGTCAACGGACATATTACCACCGGCTGCGGTAGCGCCGCTGCCGATAGCAATTGTGTTTTGTCCAATAGATAAAGCAGTGGCACCGGCCGCTATAGCGCCGTTTTGTGTAACAATGCCTTTAGATAAAGCATCCGGTGCATCAGCAAAAACAGACGTTGTGGCTATGCCCGTAAGGGCAAGGACACAAAGTAAAGAAGATATAGGTTTTTTCTTCATTTATATTCTTTCTGCCATTTAGAATATGGTATACTACAAATGGTCTTTTAATAAAGGACTGTGGAAGGATGTGCGCGAGCTGGGGAGCTATGGGCGTGCATCCTTTTTTTAATTCGGTGAATTTAAATAATTAGCGGCGAACCATTCAGCGGCCGGCTGTGTAATAATTTCACCTTTTTTATCTTGTAGTGGAATGCCGTATTTATCGGTAACAGCCACTTGTGCCTGTTTATAAGTTAGCCATTCAATAGGGAAATTATCTATTTTGCCGGCAGAAATAATATCGTTTAGTTTCTTTTGATCGCTTTTTCCGGTAGATAATACAAAGGCGGCTTCAATTGGATTTAAGGCGAGGTCAAAGACGCGGTTGCCTTTTTCCGTACAGGTATAGTAATATTCGTGCCTGTCCTGGTTATCCAGATTGGCAATGATATTAATTTGTCGGCGATTCATGCCAAACATTTTATAAAATTTGCTAATTTCTTCACTGGTTGCATTTTGGTTTCTAAGAAAAATGCGGTTCGGACAGTTTTCCATAACGGTGGCCAAAAGATCCGGTTTTTGAGCAATATCAGACAGGTTTTGTGTGGCAATAATAATACTTGCATTTTTCTTACGTAAATCTTTAAAATACTCACGAATTTTATCCCGGAAGATTTTGTTATCAAAGAATAGCCAGCATTCGTCCATTACAATTAAGGTAGGATTTGGTTCATCGTTTTTAAGTGTTTTATCTATCTGATGGAATAGATAGTCAATAACGATAGGTACAATGTCCGGAATACGCATAACGTCTTCCATTTCATAAACCTGCCAGCGGCCAACGGTATTTGTACCGTTAGATGCGTCAAAAAGGCTGCCATAAGGGCCTTCTTCGGTTAAAGCTTTTAAAGCTAGGCGCATTTCCGTACTTTGAAGCAGCGTACAGAAAGTAGAGATTGTCCGTTTATCCTGCGGGAACTCGGCTAGCGAGTCCATAGCTTCGCGGATAAGCGGTTTTTCTTTTGATTCTGTGATTCCTATACCGGAGCGTTCAAGATAGCCTGCTATCCAGTTCGTCGCCCAATTTCGTTCATCCGCTGTATCTATATCAGATAAGGGCTGAAAAGATAAGTCGGATAAGGACTGGTCAACAGAAATGTTATAGAAATGGCCGCCGGCGGCATAGGTTGGAATACGGCTTGATGCCGCTTTATCAAAGATAAAGACTCGGCTTTTTGGATATTTCATAAAGTATGTTTCTATTGTATTTAATAGAACCGATTTACCAGACCCGGATGGGCCGACAACAAGGCCGTGCGCTAAAGCGCCGATATGAAAGGATAAACGAAATTCACTGTTATAACTATCCGTATTAAGTAATACAGGCCCCTTTAAATGTTCGTTCCATTTATCACCTGACCACTGGGATGTGGTCGGGGCGAAGTGACAAAAATTTAGGCTGTTAACCATTGGCTGCCGAACATTACATCTTGGAAGACCAGGCAATGTACCTCGCCATGCTTCTTTGATATTGATTGTTTCTTCATAAGCAGTAAACCCTTTGCTTTGAATAATCTGATAAGCCAGCGTCATGTTTTCTTCCGCTTCTTTTGGTGTATTACCAAAGATACACATCGTCATGGTGTAGTAGCCCATGGACAGCGTACCGCTGCCAAGTTCAGCTAAAGCGTCTTTTGAATCCTCGGAATTCAAAATAGCTGTTTGGTCGACATCATTTTCACTGTGCTGCTTAGTAAAGGCTTGCTGTACACGAGTGAACAAGCTAATAGACGCGGCCGCCCAGTTTTTACTCGTCTGTTGCATTAAATTCTTAGCCGTTAAGGTATCAATACATATAAATCGACTAGACCAGCGGTATCTAATATTTAATTGGTTAAAATCATCGAAAATGCCAGGATAGGACATAGGCGGGAAGTCTAAAATGGTTAATACCTTCATATACTGCTTGCCTAATTTGGCATCTCGGATACCGCCAGCTAAGGCGGCATCACTTACATAGGTGTTAATCAACCGTGATGGGTTGTAATTAACTTTCTGTATCGTATCTGACACTGTAGAATGTAGGTAAGTAACAACTTCCGATGGGTCAATTAAAGCCTTCAGGTCTTTAAATACAACGCTTAGCATAAGGCCGACTTGATTAAGATTCTTTCTAAAATCTTCCTTCATTTTGTAGTAAATATCTAGCCCTGCATCAGATTCGATTTGTTCCGCTTTATTCTTAGCGTCTTCAATAAAGAGATTTTTAAACATCTCTTTGTATTTTTGAGGCGGTTCATGATAAACCACAAAATAATACTGTGATTCGTAAAAGGCGCCTGATTCAAAGAATTCAGCTCGTTTATCTTCCATGGCTTGTAAAATGGCTGTTGGCATTTCGCTATGGTCGTAATGCTTGCCTGGCACCCGCTGGGCTTCAAAATAAAGAACGTAGCCCTTAGGAAGGCGTCTAATCACATTATTTACATTGGCATTAAAAGCAACTAATTCTTCAGGTGTTGCACTATCGAGGTCAGGCCCTCGGAAACTATAAACACCAAACATAGAGGCATCTGCACAATTGACAATACCGTTATCATCAACGAACATCCATGGAAGCATCCAGCTCATGCGAGGTTCTTCATGCCATATACCTACTTCTTGGGAATAAGAGCGCTTTTTATAATCACTCTTTTTAAATAGGTTGATAATACCACCTCCTATAATTTAAATGATTTCCCATTTGATTTTTCATTAAAGTTTTTTTTAGCCTCATTTAACGCTTGCTTAATCGTAGAGAAAATATATTTAACCTGTTCATTTGTATATTCATAAGAAGAACGGTTAGATAAGCGGCTAAGGACTTTAATTGCATGCAAAACATTTTGTGTACGCTGGGTACCCAGCTGTTTAAATTTTTCGGCTTTTGATTCACAGGCCATAGTAGCCTCTGTTAATTTCATGTCGTCCATATATATCTCCTAGCCTGGAAAATAATAATTTTTATAATTTTTATTAGTCATAATAACCTTATGAAATTGTGGGTCTTTGTGTGCAAAGTAGCGAATAGCTACATACAAAATAGCTGCTAAAGCAACGGCAATTACAGACTTAAAAAACATAAGCCCGATAACGCCAAAGAAAACAACGATAAAAAACAGTACACGAGGAAGACCCGCAATCAAGAAAGGCTGAGATAAAGACCGGTGAATGGGGATTTCAAACCCTTCAGGAAGTTTATTTTCATCCATATAAAATCACCTTAAATCGTAAGTCCGCCCGCAGATTGAGATAAGTAAGATACCACCGTTGGTGCGAAGAATACAATGGCTACACCAAAACAAACCATAATAATCTTTTCCGTAGCAGGACCACCATTGCCTTTAAATAGGGCAAATGCAGCGGCAGCAATAGCCATTACCCCTACAGTAATAGCAAAAGGCCCTGTCATGGCTTTAGCTAAGCCATTTAAAAAACCATCCCAAGGAAGTTTTACGTCAATACTACCACCTTGCCCGCCATAATCACCTTGATTAACGGCAAAGGAAGGAGAAATACCAGCAGCAGCTAATAGAGATGTCAGCCAAGCTACTTTATTAATATAACTATTGTTGGCTTTTTGGTGCCATACTCTTACTTTTTGTCTAATTGTCTTATACATGCTTGTTCCTTTCTATACCGCTAGTGTTTGCGGTATTTTATGTAATATATAGATACCTTTTGTTGTATCAAATTTATCAACTTCTAAAATTTCTTTTACAATACGACCACGGCGGCCATTACCTAAGTCGGTATGGACGATGGAAACAACTACATCTATAGCATCTCCGATTAGTTCTTTAACGCCGTTATCGTTGTTTTTAGGCGCGTCGGCATTTTCTTGGGCTAAGGCTTTAATACGGCTTAGACCTTGCTCAGCACTGTTGGCATGCACTGTGCAACAACCGCCTTCGTGGCCTGTATTCCACGCTTTTAGCATCGTATAGGCACAGCCATCTCTAACTTCGCCCACAACGATTCTATCGGGGCTACGTCGCATACAGTCCATTAGAAGCCGTGTCATATCGTATTTGATTTGTTTTCCATCATTGGTTTCTTGGACAGTAAACATAGGTGAATAATCATCGGCCCGGCATTGAAGTTCTGGAAGATCTTCTAAGGAAATAATGCGATGGTAAGGCGTGATTTCTGAAATAGCCTCTAAAATGGCATTTAAGAAGGTTGTCTTACCTGTCGCCGTACCACCTACAACAAGGATATTTTTACGATTTTTAACGGCGTTTTCTAAATACTCCTTATAATAAGGTGTTATCGTGCCGTTCTTCACATAATCTTCAAGGGTAAATATCTTTGTTGCTTTTTTTCGTACATTAAACTGTGGATTTAAGACAATCGGTGGTATTTCCCCTTGAAAGCGGTAGCCATATCCTTGAATATCGCAGCTAATGGATGGAATTTCTTCAGTAATAATCTTGCCAGCGTCCCCAGCAATATACCGCATGATAGCCATTATTCGTTCACTGTCTAAATGGATAGTACTTTTTACTTTCCCTTCATCCGCCGAGAGGTACCAGATATAGCCATCATCATTAACATAGATTTCAGTTATATCTGGCCGATGAAATAGCTTTACAAGCTCTTCCGATCCTTTAGATAGTAATATATCTAATTTATCGTTTTGGCCTGTAATTTCACTATTAATCATTTACATCACCATCTTGTTCTAGTGGTGTATCGTCTATATCTTCTTTGTTAGCCCATTCAAAATCTTCAATAATGCTATCTGGGATTGGATGTTCTTTTACAAAGTCATCAAAATGTTTTTGAAATACATCCTTAACTGCTTCATTATTAGCAATTTGTTTTTGGGCTTCGATAATAGCTCCTACAATAAGAGGCATACTTTTAATGTCATAGCCTGTCATTTCAATTAGACGGCCAACATGGGATAGTTCCGCTTCTCGCAGAACACGTTCTTGTTGGCGTTTTTGCTTTCTAAGGCTTTCGAGTTCTAATTTAAATTTCTGTTCTTCTCTCTTAATGTAGTCGAGCTGTTTCTTTTTTCGAGATAAATCCGTTAAAGATGCGATAGTATCACCTCTTTCTTGGTTGATGCAATTAATATATTTAATGTAGAGTAATTAAAAATATTTACTTGCATTAAATTAATGTAATAAAATAAATAAATGTAAATAAATATAAAAATGTAAACAATGTAATTTAATTGTATAGAATATAATAATGTAAGTAATGTTTAATGTTAGTTATTGAGCAAGCTTCGTCTGTACAGCCTTATCGTCATAAACAAATTTTTTACTCGCTTTTACCTTAGCCTTAGCTAAGGTTTCCATTCTCCTAGGATTAGGAATAATGGGAATATCAGCATTTGAAGGGATATGACGAACAATATCACTAACAATAGGGGCATTCATCAAGCGGTCAAGAAAATAGTTATTTTCATAATATTTAATCTTGTCCGTAAGAACAGGAGGGGAGCCAGAGGCAACGAGAATTTCTTGGTCGCCAAGACGCTTTAGTTCGTCGGCTGTCATTAAGGCTCGAGCCGTGGCCTGTTCGGATGTGCTGCCGTTATTAAACCAGCCACCGTTACTATTCGTGGACTTAGATTTTACAATAATCGTTTTATTCCCTAATAAGGATTCGCCATATTTAGCGGTATCATTATCGTTTGGTGCATAAAAGATTTGCAAATGACAGTTCATTAAAATTTGATTATCTTTGCCATAAATGCTATTAATCTGCGGGAGCCCTTGATTAATAAGGAACACTTTCATGCCGTACCCTGCGATGTAGGATAGGGTAGCAGCAAAGGATTGCAGATTCCCAAGAGATGAAAATTCGTCCATTAGAAATAAGCATTTATGCTTATATTCCGATTTGGCTTGTCCATTTACATAGGTACCGATACTTCGTGCATGATGGCGTACCATCATTTCAAAGAATAGTCTAAAAATAGGTGCTAACCGTAGTAAGTCTGATGGTGGTGTTACCAGATATAAGGAAACAGGCTTTCTATAATTCATAATGTCGTCAATATCAAAATCACTAACAAACGTATTTTCAGCCAGTACCGGGTCTAGGTATTCTTTTAAGGCCGTATTGGCGGTTGAAATAATAGATCCTAGTTCATTATCCGGTTTGGCTGTAATTTCAATCATCGTTTGGAAAATAATCGGGTGATTGCCAGGGAACTCATCTAAAGATGAGGCTTCTGTATACATATTCCTTAAATCTTTCTGTGTGAAATGCCGTGTTTCATACCGATTTTTATCTTTATTCCATTCTTTGATATTAATACCTTCTTTAGGCACATGTTCATAGGTAGCTACATCGTTTAACGTGTCAATAAAACCTTTTGCATTTAATCCACCTTCACCTTTTTCAAGTGTTGCTTTCATAAAAGAAGCAACTGTATATAAAGATGGATTGTTAGGATATTTATCTGGCTCTTTCGCATGGGCATATTTTAAAAACAAAATAACGCACATGATAACCGTAGCGGCATTAGCCGTCCAGTGGTCGGGTTTTCCTTTGCCTTCATAGTCAGCGATAATCGCTGCTAAATTTTGAGCTTGTGAAACTTCCGATGGTGTACCAATATGAATTTCATCTAGTGGATTCCACCGAGCCGAAGAGCCATCAGAAGCCGTTGGTTCAAATTTGATAGTTGTATGACCCATTTTATATTTACGATACCCTGCGGTTACACCCCAGTTTTCCGATTTAATATCGTTAACGATACAGCTGCTCTTCCAGCTACCCAAAAGTGTAGGAATGATAAGACCAACACCTTTACCAGAGCGAGTAGGTGCAATAACAGCCATATGTTTATTAGAATTATCTCGTAAATAAAAATGGGAGAGGGAGGCGTAAAATTTACTAAATTTTTTATAGGGCCATACGTAGAAATAGTAAATAAATTTACTTTCTTTCTTTACATCAATTTTTTTTAACGGCTCATTTAAACATTTATCTATATGCTTTAATTGTTCTTTTATACGCTCTCGTCTTTTACTAGATAGATTAGGAAGTGAAAGCTTGCCTTCAAGAATATTTCGCATTTCTTTATAGTTATCTATTTGTCTATCTCTTCGCTTATCAAACGCCATTTCTAAATAACTTGTTTTTTCGTTTTTACGAAGATCTAACCAACGCAAGAAACTTGTCATACTTTTCTTAAAGGAACTGTCATATAGACCAACTGTAACGCCGCTGCCACTAATTAAATCCATCTTTAATAAATCTTTATATTCTGCCCAACGAGCACTCCCATGACTGGTAAGTTCAGGTACAGGTTTTGTAATCCATAAGAAAAGAATGGATAAGACAACAGCTACGGCTAAGGGCCATATATCAAAGGCATTAGGTACGTACTGATGATAGGTGTGCCACCATGGAATAAATTTGTAAAACCAATAGTAACTTGTGTGACCGATAGTAAATAACGGTTTACCTAAAAAGTTAGGGGCATACCCTACTTTTTCGGCAAAAAGCTGTGTGCAGTAACTAAGACCAATACAGATAGATACGAGTGGTAATAGGAGTCTATACATAGGTTATAGCTCCTATTTTTATAAACCGTTATACTGCGAAATACTTAGATCCTGCGTTACAAAGATATTAAAATCTTTGCCTGGTCTAATTTCAACGGTTGCTTGTTGATTAGCAGCTTGACCAATTAAACTATTAGCTGCGTCTTGGAATTGAGCGACAGCACCCGATACGGCTTCTTGACCAGGGGAACGAGTATCATCACCAGAGGTGCCACCCGTGGCCGCTTGAGCCATAGCCGTAACTAACGAAGTAGCAAAAGCTGTTTTAAATAGGCTATTGGTATGTTGGTCATATTTATCTTTCATGCCAGGCATCCCTGTACCATCAACGGTAGGTAACTTTGGAAGCATAATCGATTGACCATCAGGCAATATAATTCGTGTCCATGTAACAGCAATACGTTTAACCCCTTTACCACCTTGATTACCTACTTGACCAATAATTTTAGATCCTTGTGGAATTAAAAGATGACTGTGTGTACGGCTGTCGTATACATTGCTGCGGACAGTAGCCGTTACAATATTATTAGGTATATCTGTTGATATACCAGTAATTAATGTGGCATTAATTACACTGCCTGCCTGTAAGATATATTGGCCTGTCTGATTCGTTCCATAGTCGGCATTAGCATCTTCTAAGTAACGGGGTGAAAGTGTTCCGTTAGATGTATTAAAGACTTCAGCAGACGTGGCTTCTTGTGATTGACTATCTTTAGAATTTGGCGAATCAGAATTTACAGAGGTTCCTGAAACGGCATCAGCAGCAAGCTTAAAAGCGATAGGGGACATAGCAATTTTTTGCTGTTCCTCAATAGCAGCTTTAGCCGCTTCGGCTTCAGCTTTGGCCTTTTCTTCAGCAGCGTTATTATTCGTTGTTGTCGTTGCCATAATAGGCGTTGAAACGGTTGTCGCATACGATGGCGTTTGCCGATTCGTTGGTGTAATTGTTGCCGTTTGTGTTGGCCTTGTTTGTGGCGTTACTGGTTTTTGAACCTGCTGTTGCTGTTTTTCTTTTTGTTGTTTTTCTTTCATCTTTTGGATATCAGAATAATTCTCAGGCATGCCAGCAGCAGGCCCCTTATTTTTATCAATTTGGCCTTGAATACTAGGAGGGGGATCTGTTTTATTCGCTGTATTTTTATCGCTGCCGGCCGAACTAGCATAGCCATATATACAGCTAATGGCAAACACGCAGCCAGCGGCGGCACCGATAATTCTCTTCTTACTAAATTTAGAAACATTATCCCCATCGAGCACTTCGTCTTTAAGCTCAATTAAATCATCTTCGTTAGATTCTGATTTTACTGTCTTAGGCTCTCTGGGCTCTAATTCATCTTCATATAAACTGCCATTCATATCTAACTCATCTTCAGATTTTTTTCGCTTAAGTTTATCTTGTAGGTTAGAAATAAAACTCATTATTTCACCTCCTTAACTTTTTTAGGAACGACATCAATATAACTATTGGTTGTGTACTGTAATCTTGCACGGGTAAAAACTCGCTCAGCGACTAAGTATTGACCGTAAACGGTGTAATTAATAAGTGTTAATTTTCCTTTATCATTTACAAGATACAGCGTAGGAAAATCATATTTATTGCCTGCTGGAATTTTAATATAAGTGCGAGTTCCGTCACTAAAAAATTCACTTGGCATGTTTTCTTTCGCTACGCCATGGCTTTTCATGGTGTAATTATAATCAAGATTCTTTGCTTGACTTATCCCGTTGATGATTTGTGTATGCGTAGTTAACCATTCTTCTTCCGCTTTATTTTTGTAAACAGGACGAGCCTGTTCACGCATCATAGCTTTTCGTATTTCATCAGGATATTCAAACTTAATGTGATTATATTTATTTGTGCTGTATACAGCAAAATGGTAACTACGTCCATTTGTATTGACGATTAAATTAGTCATAATGCCATAATCAATCGGTTTAATGTACACATGAGGCACACCGTTAACTGTACTTGTTGTTACCATCCATTGAGAGGTGTTACCACCACCAATAAAAGTAATTTTTTCACCAGGATGTAGTTCTATATCTGTAAGAAAATTCTTTTGCGTATCTACATGGTAGACGCTATTAGGGTGGTACTGATAAACAGAGGCTGCGGCTTCTTTTGTTGCTGCATTTAATGTATAGTTGGCTTTGCCATATACATTATCGTTATTTGCAAAAGCAGAAGGAGCCAACAGACTTAGCTGCGAAGCTGCAAGGAGCGTAGCAGCTATTAATTTTTTGTTTTTTAATGCTTGCATTATTTAGTATCTCCTTCAGATTCTTTTGTAATTGCTAAGTCTGTAATGTAAATACCTAACGGATTTACAAGAAGCTGTTCTTCTTTTGTTGGTGGATCAATCTTAATTGTAAATAGACCCACATAATTAATAGGCTTACCTGTTTTGTTTCCGCTGATATTATACGTTTCCTCAGACCAACGAATTTGATAAGTTGATTTCGTTCCAGGCTGAAGCTGGATTGATTTAATTGTTGGTTGAATTGTAACCTTACCAATTTGTGAAGCTGGATTTTCCTTTTGCACTAAAGCAGACAATTTATTCATGGCTTCAGGTGTCATGTAAGATTGCGCTGCATCCCAATTGCGTTTAAATTGCACTGGATCAAGTGGGATTGTTCGAATATCAAATATGTAATTTTTTAAAGCATATTTGATTTCTGCTTCGTGAGGGGAATAATTAGTTGCTTTTAATTCACCTCCTGTTTGTACTTGTCCTGTGGCGTTATCGACACGAACAACGTATGTCTTATAAGACAGGGTTGTATAAGCCAGCACGACTGCAATAACGCAGATAATGCACAAGAACAAGGTAATAACATTTCGTTTCTTTGCAATATCTCGTTCGTAGGCCATGTTATACAACATGTTTTCAAATTTCCATCCAGCACCTTTTTCAAACGTGTCACTAGGATTACCTTTTGGGAAATTACTATGTATTGGTTCCATCTGTTTATCACCTCCTCATGGATAATACATTAATTATATTTTATCATACATAAAAATAAATCAAAAGATTAAAATATACGATACGTTTATTTTAACATATCGTAACGATTTACCATCATGGAATAAAACAAGAAAATAAAAGAAGTGCAGCGAAGCGGCACTAAAAAAGCTGGCTGGTATATCAGGAATACTATTTTATAAAATGGTAAACCATGATATAATTAGGCCAGCGAAAAAACAAAGAATGCTCATTTACTGGTTTCTCTGTTTTTACACACTACGTGTAATAAAATTAGAGAAACCAATGAGCTCTACGAGGTCATATAGCCATCTACCGATGGAAAAAACGGCAAAGCCGAAAAAAGCAAAAAAATAAGCCTATGAAAATAGGCTAGAAAGGAGGTGCGATAAACAATGAGTATTTACTACTGCGAAAGCTTACCCCATGGCGTACAACGCAATGGAAATAAGCTTAATACACGGACGCATGCAGAATATATTACTCGCCAAGGCGAGTATGAACACATGCGTAATCGTGAAGAAGACCTAGTTTACTGTACCTCTGGGAATATGCCTGACTGGGCAATAGATGAGTTAGACTTCTGGCAGGCCGCTGAAGATAACCGCCGTATAAATGGCCGTGCTTATCGTGAAATCCGCCTAGGACTGCAAGAAGAACTCTCTTTAGAAGATAATCTTAAGTGCGTTGAAGAGTTCTTGAAAGAAACAGGCATAGCTGATAAGCATGCTTATACCTATGCTGTACATGATAAAACCGCGATGTTTGCTGATGACCATCGTAATATTCATGTTCATATCATGTTTTCAGAAAAAACAATAGATAAAAACCGCAAGCTAGATAAAAATACGTATTTTGCTCGGTATAACGTGTTGAAAAATGGGGCTGTAAGTGGAGGTTATCAAGTTAATCCTTTTTGGAATGATAGAAATAGCTTACCCATCATTCGTAAACAATGGGCGGATATTGTAAATAATCGTTTTGAAAAGCTTAATATGGATATTCGCGTAAGTGAAAAAACGCTTAAAGAACAACGGGCAGAGCTTATTAAAAATGGCCAGTATGAAGAGGCTGAACTACTTGATAGAGAACCAGCCCCACAGCTAGGAGACAGTGTAAAAAATCCTAAAAAGCGGGCACTTATTCGTTCTATGGGCAACTTAATTGCAGCAGATGTAGATGAAGCTACTAGTACGACTGATGACAGCGGTGAGTTCATTGAACCTGCTGAAAAAAATATGGTAGGGACAGAGATTTTTAAAACTGAAGAAGAGTTTAAAATGGCCATCTTTGCTCATGACATGTTAATCCGTAGATTAGCTAAAGAAATTCAACAAGAACGAGCAAAAGAACGGGCAAAGAAAGAAGCCGAATATACAGCGAAAGCCGATGAAATGGAGGCCGTTATTATTACTGTTGGCGATGTTATGGCCAAAGCAGAAGAACGTATGGCAGCTTTTAGTGATTCCATTTCTAAAACAAATAAACAAATTGAACAAGTAAAACATAGCTATACGCCTAAAAAAGATATATTGCGTATGGCTTATTCGCATGCCACAAAGGGACGTTATGAGGCGTTGGCAAAAACAGTTTATGAATTTCAAAAACAAATTAATGAACAACGTAAACTCTATGCTAAAATGGATAAAGCTTTCCGTGAATATGATGCCAGCGTCTTTAACGGCCAGCTTTATCATTTAAGTAAGGCTAGAATAAAGCTCCTTAAAGAGCAGCAACGGCCTTATGTGGAAGCGTTGTCTAAACTACGTCAAGAAACGCATAAAAATGGGGCTTTAAGTTTTGAATTTGAAGCGGTTAAGAAACATTTTACAAATCAAAATACAGCAGTAGAAAAAGAAATAGCGTCTTTATCTAAGACTGTGTCTTATAAGCGGTCGCAATATGCTAAAATTTATAAAAAAATGGAACAGCTTTTTGATGATGACCCTAATCGTATCTTGTACGCGGATCGCTTGCCGACTACGGTTAGTATATATAATAAGCTAGATGGGGTAATACCATTAAAAGACAATCTAAATCTAAGCCGTAATATCCAATATATTGATACAGGCGTTAAGGAACGAGAACAATATATTTCGATTACTAATACCGAAACAGAAAATATAGAGGCTATTGAAAAGATGTATAAGGAAAACAAAAAGCCTGTATCTATCCTTGCTGTTCGTATTGGTGATCCTATCGTTCAAGGACAAGCAGATATATATCGGGTAGAAGTTGTGCCTACGGAATCTAAAGACGGCCGTAAATATTTACAAGTAAAAAATGTATATCGGACACCTAAAAGACAGCTATTAGTTCAAGTTAGAGATTATAGCAAGCGGTATAAAGTATTAGCACAAAAAATAAACGGACAAAAAAATAAAACGGCTGCACATCGTGCAACCGTTAGCGGTCATATGACACCTAAAGCAAATCAATCTATCTCTAATATGTTTTCTAAAGTGATGGATGATAGAGTGCCTGTAGGGCCTCAAATGCATATCGTAGAGGAAGAAGACCAAGATAAAGAAAAGACAGAAATGGAACGAGTAGAAGAGCGGGTAAAAGGTGGATGGAGTCTATAAGATTATCGTTCGCGCCCCATACCTTGTGACTGCCGTTTATTTATAGTTAATTCTGGCTGTTTATCTGTATGTATGGAATACTCTTTTAATCCTAATTCTAGTTCAGTATAAGAAAGACAACGTTTATAAATTGAATAGGGAAGACGTTCTTCCTTATATTTTTTATATAAGGCTCTTGCTTTAGTATAAATAAAATCTTTGTTTTTAGTTAGCCATTTTTCTTGTAAGTCTAATAAACCGCCATATTGATTATCTGTTGAAGATTTACTTTTTAATAGTGCTAGTACATTTATTTCTTTGTAGACAGTATCAGGCACAGGAATCATATTGTTAAGATTCAAAACACCTAGTTTACCGTCAGCAATTTTTATAAAATCTAATTGATTTTTCATGTGTATATGTTTCGGCTTAGGAGAAGAGAGCGGAATAAAATATTTTTGCTGATTTTCCATTACAATAATGCCGGCATAAGGCCTGTTGACTAAATTTTTATGTTGAATAGGTACTCTTTTATCAATAGTTCTTAAATAAGCAATATACGCAGTATCAATTGTATAGATTTTCATAAACTCTCCTAAAAAAAAGAAAGGAAGGGGTGCGCCCTTCCTTTTACTTTTTTGCTCCTATTTTGGTTGGATAGGCTAACCGCTTTTTTGCTCCTATTTTGGTTGGATAGGCTAACCGCTTTTTTACTCCTATTTTGGTTGGATAGGCTAACCGCTTTTATAACATTAAGTATATAGCAATTAAAAGTAATTGTCAAAATATAAATTTTAGAAGACCTTATATTATTTAATTTACAGAAAAACTTTCATACTTTTAATTTTATTATATAGCAAGCTATTTTTGCTTATGCTTTTTATGTTTAGCGTCAATTTGATAAATTACAAAATAACCATCATCGTTATAAAAGCCATGTATTCTAAAAGCTTTCTTATCTTTCCCGTAATGCACTACATCTCTCTTCTTTCCTTTTATTGTTTCTGATGTTTTTACAGGCCCTTTATTTCGCAAAAATAACGTATCTACTTCTGAAATAGACAAGTCTTTACCAACTGTTTCGGATATAAAATTATCTAACTGTTTTAAATCTTCTTTATTTAATTTTTGAAAACAATAGTTTTTATCAAGATTGATAGATATCGTTAATCTAAAACGCTTATTTTGTGTTCTAACTAAAGGAATACCTCTTTGAGAAATCGTACTCTCATTAGTCAGTGGTGTTGGTTTTATTTTATACATTTATTTAGTCGCCTATATAAATGCTGCGGTAATAAGCAGCCATATCTTTTGGCAAAATATATTCTGTTGAATGATCTCCATCTTGACAATTGTTTTTTGCTCGAGCTTGTTGCCAGGGGCTTTCTGAATGTGTTAAAACTTCTAATTCATTAGCACTTTTATTTCCATAGGTAATCCAGACAGAGCTTAATAATTCATCTGCTTCTTCGTCTACTTTGGGAGCCTCTTTTACTTGTTCTATTTTGTTCCAACCGTATTGTTTGAAATGTTTATATAAATCAGGTGATACAGGGCCATGTGCCCAAGCTTCAAAATGTGAATCGCTAATAATTCCTGTATCGTATAAAGCTTGGCTCCACGCTTCAGCATAATATGTTAGCTTTTGAATTTTCTTATGAGTCATGGCCTCTTTGGACAAAAACCAATTAGCGATTTCCATAATTGGGTATTTGTTCATGATAAATCCTCCTTTAAAATGCCTTTAACATAGTTTAACGTAGAAGTCAATATTTGTCGGTGATATATAACACTTTTAAGGAGGAGCCTTACTACCGCCCGCCCGTTGGTTGGTTGCTACAGTTGGTCATACAGTATTAGTCAGACTGCGCTAGACTAGCACTGTCCGCCAACTTCATAATCACTTAGTCCGTTAGTTTGATTTAGCTTTCAATTTATCGAAATCACTTTGAGAGATTTTGGCTTTTAGCTTATCAAATAATTTATTCTGTAATTGCATTTTAGCTTCTTTATCTTCTTTAGATTGGAAAGGGAATATATCAACAGGTTCTTTGCCTTTATTATTTCTAGCGTTATTTTTTACTTTATCTAGGTACGGCTGTAGCTCATCATCTGTGATACGTAAAATAGGTATTTCAAAACCGTTTAGCTTATAGTTTCGGCTTTTGTCTTTTTGCTGTTTCCAAGAATTCTTATGTGATTCGCCATCTAGCTCTATAATACAAAGTGTCTTTAAATAGTCGCCGTTTACTGTGTTGCCAGAGACAAGAACAAAATCTACACTTAATTTAGCTGCTTCAAAATATAAGCTTCGTTGGTCTTCTTTAGGTAAGTCTTTTTTAGGTTTGATTAGCGAAGACAAGTGCACTTGTGGGAAAATATGAATGTTTAATTTATTTACTTTAAAAATCCAGTATAACGTGTCGTAAACCAAAGCTTCTGCTAGGTTATCTAAAACATAGGGGCGTTTTTCAAAGGCTTCTTCAGAAATACGGTTCTCAACCATTTCTCCTCTGCGTGCATAGTTAGTAAGTTTATTTCCTGTTTTTTCTATTACATTTTTAAACATTGTTTTTACTCCTTTCTAAATGGCAATATTAGGCACCCTGTCCTTTTTGGATGGGGTGTTTTTTAGTATCTAAATCAGCAGCGTTTTCTTGGGCTCTGAGGAGCTCTATAGTGAGCCCTCGTACTTTTACTCTATCAATAAGGCTTAATTTTTGGTAATTGGTCAATAGTAGTGTTTCTTCGTCTGTTAGGTTCGGTGGGGGAGAGGCTGAAGACTGTATATAAGCTGCCTGTAGAGGCATGTACTTATGATTGCCGGTAAGTAAGTATTCTGGAGTAACGCCTAAGAATTCGGCAATGGGGGCGATATATTTAGCCGGTGGATCGGTATTACGGGCTTTCCACATAGAAATATTAGCTTGATTTATTCCTATAGAGTTAGCTAAGTTTTTTATTTTTAAATTTTTGGCCTTTAATAAAGAAAATAGGCGTTCATTTATAGAATCCATTATAATCACCTAAAATAGATAACTTATTTTATATTATCTATTTACATTAAATAACATTTGTTGTATAATAATTATGTAAAAATTAACAGTTATATTTAATTACTTAGAACCACGTTCTATTTCACGAACAGCAGCAAGCAATATCATGGTTCTGCCTTCGACAGAAGCTTTACGATAATAGCTTAATAACTGTTGTTCATCATTAGAAAGGAGGCTGTTAATAAAAGGATGTTCTTTGCCAGTAAGCAGTAAATAAGGCGATACATCAAGATAGTTGGCAATAGGTACGATTAGTTCGGAAGGAGGGTTTTTATCACGTAATTTCCAGCCTGAAACTGTGCTTTGGCGGAGTCCCAAGTGGTTAGCCAAGGAGGTAGCAGATAGACTCTTAGCCTCTAATAGTTGATAGATACGTTGGATGATTGAGGGCATGTATTCACATCCTTTAGGTAAAAAACATTGCAAAATAAAACTAAAAATAGTTATAAAACACTTGTAATGAACTAAAATTAGTTCTATAATAATTATAGAAAGTTTAACGGTTAAATAAATTAGAAAGTAAAGGAGAAAAAAATGGAAGGAATAGAATGTACACTGAAAAATTAAAATTAAATAATGGCAAGGCAATTAAGGCCTTGCTCAAATATAAAGGATATTCAGTTCACCAGCTAGCTGGTGAACTGAAACGTAGTGATACGTCGCTGCACAGAGTAATTAACGCGGAAAGCCGTAGTAATTATATAGAAACCGCCATTTCTAAAATTACCGGCCTAAGCAAGTATCAGTTATGGGGTTATAAATAACCTCATCTTTAATAATACATAAGGAGCGATGCTTTGGAAATAGAAGAATTTAATTTAGTTAATAAAAAATTTAAGGTTAACAAAAAAATAAAGGCGATGGTTAATAGAAAAACTGGAAAAATTACATATTATAACGATAAGTTATTGATAAATATTATCAATAATAAAAATAAGAATAAAAAATAGAAATGAGGTATTTGGATTGGCAAAAGTTTATATCTGGCTGAAATTGCCAAAAGATTTTTTTGAGAAAAAACTCATTAAGAAAATGAGACAGTTGCCAGGTGGTGACTCTTGTGTCATCGTCTATCAAAGGCTCTTAAGTGAAGCCGCTTTAAATAGCGGCATCATCGAAATAGATGGCATTGAAGATGACGTCAGTGAAGAACTAGCGTTAATCATTAATGAAGATTCCAAAGTAATAAAAATGGTTTTAGCCTTTTGTCAAAAATATGAAATGGTCAAAACTTTAGTAGATAGCGGTAACTTATTGTTTCCACAAGCACTTGAGATGACTGGTCGTGAAACAGACTCAGCTCGCAGAATGCGAGAAAAACGTAAAAAAGATAAGGAAAAACTGGCTTCGTCTGATGTGAAACAAATTGATGAGCGTCACATTGTGACACCTGTGTTACAGCCTGTTACAAAACGTGACACAGAATTAGAATTAGAATCAGAATTAGAGTCAGAATTAGAGTTAAATTTAGACTTAGATATAAGAGACAGAATAAGAGTAAGAAATAATATAGAAGCATCTGATTCTAAACTGTCTCTGGCAGATATTATTAAGCTTTATAAATCAAGTTTCCCCAAAATAAGTTATGGTAAAAATACGGAATTGCAGTTAAATACGCTTTTTAATCACTACGGTGCGGAAACAATTGCTTCGGTCATTAAATATGCGGCAAATTTTACTGAAGCAGCACCTCCTACATATTTGCTTAAAACGATTACTGGAAATAAGGAGTGGTTTAATCTTGCAGGAGAAAAACGAAGCAAATCAACTATTGCCGATAAAGACGATAGTTGGGCAAATGACGACCAGCTCTACTAGCTTTTATAAGCCGATTTATGAAGAGCCGTATTACATCGGCCCTGAAAAGCCTAAGAAAACGGCCTGCGAGCTTGTAGGTATTCCTACCCGCTTTGCCGGCTATACGTTTAAAACGGTTGAAGAATTAGGTATACCTAATAGCCTAAAGCCTGTTCTAAAAGCCAGTAAGGCGTATACAGATAAGCTTAAAGAACACGTAGACCGTGGCGAAGGTATCATTTTTCGAGGTGGGGTAGGAACTATGAAAACCACTTTTGCGGTGGCTATTATGAGAGAAGCGATGAAACAGGGACTGTCGGTGTATTTCGTCTCTCTTGTTAATCTTATGGATGACTTCTTTTCTCTTGGCGAAGAAGAGCGGGCGAAGCTGCAACAAAAGCTATCTACCGTTCAGCTTCTTGTCTTAGACGATTTAGGACAAGAGCATGGAAAAGAAGACAGCTGGATTAAGACGAAGATACGAGCCATCGTTAACGAGCGATACAACGCTAAGAAAGCGACTATATACACAACAAACCTCTTGCGAGGAGATATTACAAAAGCTGGGTATATGGCCAGTATGCTAGATCGGATTAGCCATTGCTGTTATATCGTTAATTGCCAAGGCGAGTCACAGCGTAAACCACTTCGATTTTTAGAGGAGGAAACACATGACAATTTACAACACAATGAAGCGAATTAGGGAAGAAAAAAAGCTGAGCCTAGAAGAGGTTTCTAGGATTACTCAAATACCATTAGAACACGTTCAGGATATTGAAGAAGGGCGGTTAAAAGCGACGGTAAAGGAAGCAATTTTGTTTTCAAGGCTTTATGACAAAAAAATCAGCGAAATTTGGGTTTGCTCATAATTTACGGCAACCTTTTTATAAAACATAGCGATAAAATTAAAAATTTTAGCTCTTTTAGAGCTTTTTGCATAATTTAGGTACGATTCCTCATGTAATACAAAATAAAAGCCTTAGAACGCAAAATAAGAAAATAAACATTATAAATCAAGATTAGGAGTTGATGGAAAATGGAAGATGAAAAGAAAGCCATATCGGCGAAAACAATTTGTGTAGCATTAAAAAGCAATGAATTGAGCAAAGAAAAAGTAGATACTGACTGGATTAAAGACAAGAAGGGTTTAAAGTACGTACGGATTTTAGGGAGAAGATAAGCGTGAACAAAATTGAGCTAGAAGGGCGTAATGTAAGAGATGTTGTGCTGAAATACACTAAAAATGGTAAGCCGTATGCACAGTTTACTATAGCGGCTAGTGACAAATACAAAGATGAAACAGGGGAATGGAAAGAACGAAATCTCATTTTTTTAAACTGTGTGGCTTTTGGAAAACTAGCTGAAATGCTAACAGGTTGTAGTAAAGGGCTGCAACTACGAGTGGAAGGGGCTTTGAAGCGAAATAAATACAAGCGAAAAGACGGCACAGAACACGAATTCATGCAAGTGTTGGTTAGACGGGTAAGTCTTCCGCTCAGTGAAAATAGCCAGCTGCAAAGACAAAAAAAGCAAAATATTTGGGAAGAAACGTTTGGAGCTTAATTAGTTGAGAAAACATATTGTTAAAATGCATTAATCAAAGCCGAATACACTAATTAAACTATATACATTAAAAACATTTTTAATATTAAAATACATTACAAAATAGTAAATTACATTAATTAAATTATAAATAAATGAAAATTATTATTATTTAGAGAAGAAGGACTGATTACCATGATTAAGTGGCTGCTTTTAGGTGGATTTTACTACTGGTGGTTAACAAATGTAATGCAAGGTGCATTTTCAATTACTGTCTTTGGTATCTGCTGTGTAGTTGTTTACTATAAGCTTCTTTACCGCTTAATCTACAGAAAAGAAATAAAAGAAGAAAAAGAAGAAAAAGCACGTATGGAAGCCGAGCTGGCTATACAGAGAGAAATTTGGTGGGAACAGCATAATTATTTAATGAGCCACCAGCCGCCGGCGAGTGTTGATGAAATGAAAAGAGGTTATTAATGGAACTGGAAGGACGATTAAAAGCTGCTGAGGTGCTTCATAAGCGGTTGGAAGAAATTCGTAAGCTGCTAGGTTTAAATAAAACGGATTTCGGTAAAAAATATATGAAGTGGTACAGTGTATTTTCTATAAATCCAAAAATGATGCCGAATCTTTGGGTGGTACTCAATATTGCTAATGATTTAGGCATTTCTTTAGACGAAGTTATAGGCACAATGCCGATAACGCCGCTGAACAATAAGCGGCTTCAGGAAAAAGGCCTTGAAAATGTAAGAAAAAAATTAGGATTGTGATATGAACATAAAAAACAAAGTAAACGAATATATAAAAAATCACGACAAAGTCATACAAAAGGATAAGAAACTTATAGAGACGGCCAAGAAAAAGAATAAAACAACCGAGGATGTTTTATATCTTATGTTTCATGATCCGATTGTACGGGTTGTCTTATGCCTGCCTTTAGTAGTAATAGCGATAGATATTGTTTTTTCTTTCTTTGATTTATTTAGTCTTCTTTTATGGATAGTTATGTATATTGCTATTTTTCTGCTTATTAAGTATTTGCCTGTAAAAGAAAAGGAAGAAAAAGAAGAGATAGATTATGAAGCTATGGCGCCTAAACGGGCGGATTATCCAAATATCATTGGTTATATTTGGGCAAATTTAAAGTTTGCTTATGACGGCATACGGGGGAGGCTGGATCATGGAGATAAAAAGTGATGAAATGGATTAGTCATAAAGCGATTACAGGCGCTATTATATGGGGATTAACAACGAATCCTATATTAACAGTCGCAAGTGTTATTGGCAGTACTTTCCCTGATTGGATAGAAACGCCACCATGGGCTTATAGCAATAAATATCAATATTTAAATCACCATCGAAAAGGCAGCCATTGGTTCGTTCCTTACTTGGTAGCTGCTGTATTCGTTTCTTTATTTGTGATAGGGACAGGAGCTTATCATAATATTATATTGCATTATTTTAATGAAGATAATGTAATATATAGTATTTTACATTACTTACATTTTTATAATGTGAAATACTTTATTATTAATAACGGGACATTAGTTGGCTTATTTTTTCTTATAGGCTGTCTTTTTCATATTATAGAAGATGGAATAACAGGGAAAATACCAGGACTGCATATACGAGATAAAATAGGTGTTCGATTATTTAAAGTAGGAAGCATACAAGAATATATGGCTGTAGTAGTGGTACTCCTTTCCGTATATCTTTGTATGAAAGTATAGGTATGAGAGATATAGATACAGAAATCGAAATGTTACAGCTTGTTGATTCTATGGATATAAACAGCATGACAGAATTAATGAATTATGCTGTCGTTTTAGATAAGAAAGAGTTTTTAGATGCATTAGAAGATAAAGTATCTTATGCAACGCTAAAAAATAAAATTAACGCTAAAAAAGAGATACAAAAACGGATGAAGGCCGTTAAATCGGTTAATAAAAAATTAAAGAATAAAGGCATTAAAAATCCTAAAAAGAAAGAAAAGAAAAAAGATAAACAAAAAGCTAAAGGGCTAGAGAGAACAAGAAAACGAGGTGAGGAGTAATGGAATTAAATAATTTTCCTGATTTTATAAAAAGAAATGCAGCCATTAAAAAAAGGCTACATGGATCAGAAGAACGGCTATATGAAGGTAAATGCAAAGTGTCTAAAGGAAAACGGGTAGAATATATAGAGATAGGGGACCGAAGGAACCTTTTTTCTAAGATGATAGGGATTAATCCTAAAATTAAAAATAAGGATAAGCTATACGGTGAAGATTATTATGTAGTAACAGGGAGAATCTGATGAATACAATGCTGCGAGTGCAGGATGTGATGGAGATACTACAAATTGAAAAGCCGACAGCTTATAAGACCATAAAACAATTAAATAATGAGCTTGAAGAGCAAGGCTTTTATACAATTTCTGGTCGCATCCCTAAAGACTATCTTTTTAAAAGATATAACTTAAAATAAAAAAATAGGTATCCAGTATTGGATACCTATTTTAAAGAAAGGAATAATTGGATTAAAACGCTACTAGAGCTATTATAGCACAAAGGCAGGAGCTGTAAATAAATGAGTGTATACAAAGACAAAAGAAACGGGAAATGGGCTATTACCTTTTATTATACAGATTGGAAAGGGCAACGAAAAAGAAAGCGTAAAACAGGGTATGAAACTAAAAGAGAAGCAAAAGAAGCAGAACAAGCTGAATTAAATAAAAAATTGCATAGTGCAGAAATGCTTTTTTCAGATTGCTATAATCTTTATATTGGGACTATAAGCAAGGAAATTAAGACTTCTACCCTAGGTACAAAGCTTCAGATAGGAAAGGTTCATATCTTGCCTGTTTTTGGCTCTACGGCCTTAAATGCGATAAAACCCATAGATATAAAATTATGGCAGGGTAAACTTAAAGAACGAGGATTAAAAGATAGCACATTACGAACCGTTCATAATCAATTAAATGCAGTTTTTAACTTTGCTGAAAAATTCTATGGATTGCCGTCAAATCCTGCTAGACTTTGTGGAGCGCCTAAAAGAGATGAATACCGTAATATTAAATTCTGGACGTTAAAGGATTATAAGACTTATAAGGCTTTTATTAGAGGTAAAAAGCTTAATCCTACGGCATTAGTAGTTATAGATCTTCTTTATTGGACGGGTATACGTATTGGTGAAGCCTTAGCGTTAACAGGCGATTGCTTTAATAGTGATAATATAAGCCTTACGGTTAAGCAAACGCTGTATAGAGGCGTATTACAAACGCCTAAAACACCTAAATCAATTCGGACAGTAACCATGCCTAAAGAGGTATGGGATGAAGTGATGGAATATAAAACTCATTTATATAAATATAGAGATAAAGAACTATTGTTTAGAACAACACAATGGGCAATTAACACGATTATAACTAAAGCTAGCGAAGCAACAGGAATACCTAAAATACGTATTCATGATTTACGGCATTCTCACGCTTCGCTGCTAATTCAAATGAATGTAACACCGCTGCTTATAAAGGAGCGGTTAGGTCATGAAGATATAAAAACAACATTAAACATCTATTCACATTTATATCCTAATGAGGCTGAAAAGGTAGCGGATAAACTTAACAAATTAATACAAGATATATAACAATAATATATACTACGAACACAGTAAATGACTGTATATTATTATAGTACTTATATTTATTGTGCCTGAAATGTGCCGAAGGGAAGCACGCTAAAGCTGTTGTTGATAAAATAATTAATTATACCTGCTAGAACGGAGATTAGAAAATTGGACAATAACTCCATATGAAATATCTCTTTTCTGTTACCCGTATAAGGGCATTTATATCGTTCAAAGAATTTATATTTGACTTGCCCAGATTTATAAGTGATTGTTTCCATCCACATAAAAAAATCACGCTCCTTTAGGTGCAACAAGCTGACCTAGAACGTGAACCAAGTTTCTTCTTTCCAAATAGAGCCATGTATATGAGAAGATAGTTCGGTTTCAATTTCCTTAAGTGCGATAGAATTATTTAAGATGTTTTGCCTATCGAGTCGAGAGGTTGTTAAATCATTCATTTAATATACTCCTTAAATTTTTGCTAGAAACTTAATTGTCTACTACTTTTATAGTTGGGGAAAAATCGAATAACATACTTAAGCTAAAAGAATATACATAATTCAATAGCTTGTAGTCAGAAGAACACACTCAAAATCTACCACTATGGTGACGGCAACAAAGCGGTTAAATTTGTACTACAGTAGTGTTTTAGAATGATCTACGCAATTCAATAACTTTACTTATAATCTTCACAGGTAAATCTTTAATTTCTTTATTAGGATAGAATTTAGGTGAAAAGGACATAGGATTATCTCCAATAAGGTGGTGATGCTATGAGTACTTTTGAGAAACTATCTTTATTGATAGCAATCATTAATCTTATAGTCGTTATTCTGAAATAGAAAAACGACCTAATGTAGTAAACACTAGGCCATTTCTCATCTTTCTATTTTTCATGGAGATGAGCTTAGCTGTTACAAAGCTTGCTCCTCTTTTTGTATTATAGCATGAGTCAAACAAAAAGGGTATAGGTGAGACCATTCTGTGACTAAAAATAATTTAAAACAGTAATTTTACTACAATTACTATAATATATACATATAATATGTGTGGTATAAATATAAAATACATGGTATTATAAATAAAAAATCGAATGGGAATAGTTGCAAATTGCCTCACAAATCGCTTAACCAAGCCGTTTGTGAGGCTTTCTTTTTTTTCAAGATTTTTGATAAAAGCGTAGCTTATGCTACACATACACATGTGCATGTGTAGCATGGTTCAACTCATTCTTAACCTTACTCAGACATCATCTTTTAAAAGTTCTTTTCGGCCGCGAAGGTAAATGTTTTCGGCCGCATTTTCATCATCATTGACGATTTCTTTTTCGCCGTAACCACAACTACGACATATGAATCGGTGTTCATCGCGATTGCGTTCTGTATTCGTGACTTCGCCACATTTGGGGCAGGTCCGGCTGGTGTTGCGCGGGTCGCAGAAGAATACGCATTGATGGCGCAAGGCCGCAAGGTAGATGAACGCGTCACTGAAATTACGATAGGACCATCCTTTTCGCAATTTATTGAAATGCAGATCTTCTAAAACGAATATCGTATCAGGAGATTCTCTCTCTACAATTTCCTTTGCGACAATGACATCTTTTGCAAAAAGCGTCTTGTGGTAATCGTCTTTCGTGCCACCCTCATAAGGGAGAGAGTAATCCTCTGCGCTATACCGTTTGGCTCCTTTGTCCAGTGAGTAAGTCGTGGCAATATTGATTTCCCCGCGGTCGATACCAACGATGTTGGTATCCGGGCTGACGTCCATGTTAGCTGTCGGATTTGGGAACATCAATGTCAAGTACCAGGTTCCGTAGATTGGCTGCAAGTAAACTTCGATGGCTTCCCAGGACGCGGGCGGTTCCGGTATTCCTTCAGGGATAGTAAAGGCTATATGTTGGAAACCGTCTACCAAATCTAAGCAGTATATTTTCTTGGCAAAATCTATGTTGAAAGTTGGTTTGCGCAAGTATGGAATGGTAAGATGTTTAACATTCTTTTCGTCGTACTCACCGAAGACAATCAATGCTAATTTTTTATCAGATTCTTGGCGTTTATAGGCCATTTTCACTGTGTGTCTGATGCTAATTTCGTAAACACCATGAAGCAATCTTTGAGCTAAGGCGCGGGCTGATTTCAGGTATTCTTTTTTGCAGGCAGAAACATCCATATGCTTTTCTCTTGCCAGTTTCCAATACTTGGTCCGTGAAAAAGTATTGCAGGCTTCTTTGTAGTTGTTCCAGGTCGTTTGCAACGCTTCACGTTCTTTCTCGGTCGGCAGTAACTGTAACGTTAAGTAAGTGTATTTTGCGCGTTCATTGGTTTTCATGGTCATTCGCTCCTTTGGGTGAACTCTTTTCCAGAACCACTTGGTTCTTGCTTTTACGCGCAACAAAAAACATGGGGCTGGGATGCAGGCAAGGGCAGCTCGCTGTACACTTTACCCTTGCCGGAATCCCGGCCCCATGTTATATTTTTGCGCCAAAAACAACCCCTAAAAGTTAGGTCTGTTTTTTCTTCGTTAGGACTCTTTCTTTCCTGATTTCCAGCAGGTCACCTGCGGCGATGATTTAGCGGATGCCGAGTTCATGGCAAAGGATTGTTTGTCCCTGCTTATCACCATCGAAAAAGAAGATCGGCACAAAATCCCGAAGCCGACGCCCATCGAAGCCCTGGACATGCACTGCATCGACTCCGAAGATTGGGAATATGTGCGGTCTTTTGTCAAAATGATAGAAATCGACATATAGCATACTATTTTTTTCGCAGCTCAAATTACAAATAAAGCGCTCTAGATATTCGGCATCTGGAGCGCTTTATAGTATACGCGTCATGATTCGTAAATGATATAGATTGCTTCATCGTCCTTTACCTGTTCCCATTCCTGGCATAGGCTCACCGGGGTTGCCGGCGGAAGAGACTGCTTATCCTGCCTCATTCCCGATAGATGCAGTGTCAGCGCTGTCCGGGCGGCTTCGATGGCCTGGGGGACGTCCCGGCCCCAGGATATGCATCCCGGCAAATCGGGGAATGTCACATGGATTCCGTCTGGTTCCTTCGTGAAGATGGCCGGATAATGCGCTTTCGTAAAGACTCGCTGGAACATCTTATACGTCTGCTGAATGGCAAGAATCGTGTTGATGATGTCTTCGCGTTTTTCCGTTGCAGCCCGTTTGGGCAGGGCGTCCCAGCCCATTTCACGACGGAATTCGTCGAACGGATAGTTTTGTGCGTTCTTCACGGCTTGCCATTCGTCTTCTATTTCTGCCAGGGCACGGCGATGCTCTTCCAAGGTAACGCCGCAAAAAGATATTTCGTATAACACGGCGGCTAAAAATTGCAACTTTTCGTCCTCTGAAAAATCGCACGGCCAGCAAATATCAACAGCCAGCATATTTTCCCAAGGTTCAAACGTATAGGCATAACTATCCGGCTGATGCTGTTGCTGCGTTTGGCGGATGGCTTTGAGTTCAGCCGTCGAAAAGTGCTGTAATTCTGCTTTCGTATAGCACCTTTCCAGCTGCCATTGGGCTAGAGCGGCCCGCACATCACTATACAAATACAATGCAGCGGTCATGAAAGACCCCTCATTATCCGGCAGCAAGCATTGTTCGTCTTCCTTTTTGGGGGATAATGCCAGCAGCCGTTGGACGAAATCGGAATAGGCTTTCGTAACCCCATGACATCGCCTTTCATCATATACGGTCGGACCCGAATCAGCAGCGCGATGATATTCATACGTCGCCGCCGCCAATTTCTGTGCATCAGCCTGCCGCAAGGCTTCCTGTAAAATCATAGAATCACCTCCCTCAGTGCTTACTAGCTGGTCCAGGGCATTTCGATTTGCGTCATTCTTTTCTTGATTTCGACTATTTCCGTAACGACGTACTGGCTCGACAAGGCATACTCCTTCACGCTCTGCCGGATATAGTAGCGGATACGGAAAATATTTCCACAGGTAATCTTGAGGTTTTCCCGTTTGAGTTGGTCCAGGACATCCTTTTCGACATGGATTTCAAAGGTGTTGCTCCCATCGGTTACCTTCCATCGAGCTTCATTTTGCCTTGCAGCGATGGCTTTGACCCACATTTCCTGCTCCGGAAGTCGTTCGTCTATGACGTCATCCATTCTATCACGTCCTTTCGGGGCATCATTTTTTCTCAATCGGTACGACGTCCTGATACATCCAGGCGGCCACGGAGTCGTCCCGGATGTAGTCGACATGGAAATGGCCGAAGTACCATTTCTGGTAGGCCATCAGCTCTTCCAGGCCGCTCAGGAGTTGGGAGGTCTTGCAGCCATCGATCCAATGGCTCATATCCGCGACTTGGTCGACAAAACGGGCCGGCGCCGTGTGAGTGATGACGTAATCGACGGTGAAATCGTAGGCCGTCAGGTTTTTGGCGGCATTGTCGAAGTTTTCGGCCGACGCCTCTTCCTGGGACCACCAGGACACACCAGGCCAGCGCTGTGCCTTGTCCGTTGACTTGGCCCCGCCGAAGGTGAAGAAGGTCTGGCCTTCGAGGGTGAAGACTTCGCCGCGCAGCAGGTGATAGAGATTGGGCCGCAGTTCATGGACCCGGCCGCCGGACCAGCTTTTCACCGGATAGCGGCAGAGCTGGTCAAAGTTCTCATGGTTCCCGTCGACGAACAGGACCGTATTCGGCAGCTGGGCCAGCCATTCCAGCCACTTGTGATCTGTTTCATCCGATTCTCCGAACCAGGGAATCCCAAAATCACCGCAAACGATGACATAATCCTCCGGATTCATATGAATCCCACGCTGGGCCAATGCATCCATCCCCAGCCTTTCCGGATTGGCATGAATGTCGCCGGTAATATAAATCATTCAATCACCTCCGTTTGTCTTTATTATACTGGATTGCCTCAAAACAAGAAATAGGCTGGCGTTTTGAAAGAAAAACTATTCGTCGTTCGTTGGGGGAGTATGATGTTTTTTACTGTACATTTGTTCGATGCTATGATATAATGCATATATAGAAAATATGTTCGTAAAAAGGAGCGAGGAAAAATGAGTAACCATGACATTGGATATGCAATGGATCAAGTGATTGAGACAATCTTAGATTTATACGATGAAGGTGCTTATTCTGTGGATACGGCCAAGACCTTGATTAACAAGGCAGTCTATGTCGTGTGCGGTTACGATGGGAATGACTACGAAGCCCTCGAATACATAACCGATACGCATTGCAGCTGTTGTTTGAAGGCATATGCTGATCATGAATTTTTCATTACACCGGATGAAGCTAATGAATGCATTACGGCTGAAGATCATCTGGGGCGTTTTTGGTGGTATGAGGGCTGTGATGCTGCGAAAAGCCTAGATAGGTCTCTTTGCGAAGATTGTTTCCGTAAAATCTTCAAAGATGTTTTATCAGCAGAAACTATGGAACGTATTCTAAGGCATGCCAGAGAATGAATAGGATATAATATAAATAGGGAATTCAAAACGATTCCAAATTTTACGAAATGGGTGAATCAGAAATGCAATAATTAAGCCATTTTAGGTTAGCGAATTCAGTAGAACGTCGATAGAGGTCCTGTACGCGGCAGAAATCGAACTGCGCTCCGTTATAGGAGGATGGATTCGGCGGAAATATGACCCGGAAACAGGAATTGGCTTTTGGGATTTCGGGTCAGAAACGGATTAAGCTGAAAAGCGGCATTGTATTATTTCTTGGAGTTCGGTATGATGGTACTAAAGTTATCAAGAAAGAGGCGAGGCCAGTGCTTCAGAAGATACAGCTGGAAAATTTTTGTCAGCATGAAAATTTGCAATGGACATCATTGCAGAATATAAATTTAATTATTGGTGAAAATAGTAGTGGCAAGACTATTTTATTGAAATCGCTTTATGCTGCTTTACGCACTTTGGAGCAGTATGGTAAAGGGAATGATAAGCGTGAATTGGCAGATATTTTAGCCGAAAAATTGTACTGGACTTTTCAAGTAGAAGCTCTGGGAGACTTGGTTGAGAAAGGGAAAAATGCGTTGAAATTTTCTATGGTTGAGGACTCGGCCGAGTTTTGTTTTACTTTCGGAAAAGATACGAATATGAAAATCGGCAAAATTCAAAATACCTTTGATACACCGCGTCAGAATAAATCTGTTTTTATTCCTGCTAAAGAAGTCTTATCGCTGTTTAACATCATCTTGAAATCGCGAGATCAAGATTCGTTATTTGGATTTGACGATACGTATCTTGATTTGGTTAAGGCCCTGTAAATTGCTCCACAGCGGGGGCGGAATTTTGATGCTTTTGCTGATGGACGGAAAAAATTGGAACAGGTCATCAAAGGGAAAATAGAATACGATGATCAAAAGAATGAATGGTACTATAAACGAGGAAATGCGCGCTTTACGATTGGGATGACCTCAGAAGGGGTTAAAAAAATTGCTATTTTCAATCGATTGCTTTCTAATCGTTATTTGGATAACCACGCAGTTATCTTTATTGATGAACTGGAATCGGCGCTTCACCCGAAGGCCATTTCCGATTATTTAGATATGATTTTTGAATTGTCTCAAGCGGGTATTCAGTTCTTTATTGCGACTCATTCATATTTCGTCGTAAAAAAATTGTATCTTTTAGCTAAAATGCATAGCCTGTCCATTCCGGTATTGTCTTTAACCGCCGATGGGAAGCCATCTTATGACGATATGGAAGACGGGATGCCCGATAATTCTATTATTGATGAATCCATCCGATTATACCAGCAAGAAGTGGATTGGTCGTTGGGAGGATAGGTATGCTTACTTTTGAAGAAAATCTGGCATGAAATTTTCTTTTGAGGAAGATAGCTCCTTTTATATAGAGAAAAGTAATCTGTATGAAGCATTGAGAGGTAAGGGGATTTCTGTCGTAGAATGTCTTACAGAACTAAGGCGAGGCGTATATGTTCTTTTTATCGAGGCTAAAACATCTGCACCAAACCCTAAAAGTCACGAAGGGATGGCTTTCAACCAGTTCATTGGTGAAATTGCCAAAAAATTTCTTGATTCCTTGTTGATTTGTAGTGCCATTCATAGTGAGGTACAAAGTGTGAGTGGCAGTATTGTATTAGGGAAAGAGCTTCAACGACATTTATATTCTCAACCTAAAATCCAATTCATCTTAATCATCAAAAATCATCAGACAGAATGGTGTAATTCAGTACAAGAGGCTTTACAGAAACGATTACACGCTCTATTGAAAATATGGAAAGCAGAAGTTTTAGTTTTAAACGAAGAACAGGCAAGGATATTTCACTTATGTCAATCGCAAAGTATTGATGACTAAGGGGAAAGCTGTCTGAATTTTTATTTTGCTTTTGGCTGTGTTCTGATGAGGAGATTTTTCAGAGATGAAGTGTACCAAAATTGTACCAAGATTTAGTACAAAACACGAATATAGGCCTGCTTTTACGAAATGGATGAACCAGGAATGCGATAATTAAGCCATTTTAGTTTGGCGAAATTCAGTAGAGCATAGAATGGGAATAATCAAGTTTAAAAGCCTTATATTATGGGCATGTAATTAATGAAAGTACTTTTGAGGAATTATGGTCTGAATATTTTGGGAGTAAACAATGATAGATATAAAAGATTATACAAATGCTGAAGAAGCATTACAGGACTATGGAGGGAATGCAGGAAAGAAAATATCTGTTTATGATCAAGATGGGTTTGTATGGATGATAAAATTTCCTCAAAATGTAAAAGCATTGGAACATCTACAAATTTCTTATACTAATAGTCCGGTTTCTGAATATATAGGCAGTCATATATAAAGAATTAGGATTTCCTGTTCATGAAACTAAGTTAGGTACATACAATAATAAAGTTGTAGTTTTATGTAAAGATTTTACAGTTAATCCTACTCGGGAATTAAAACCAATACAAAATATTATTAATTTGCCTCTTAATGATAATGATGAAAAACATAGATCTGAATCTAAATCATCTTCACAACATCACGGAGAAGATTTAGGAGAAATAGTTAGTACTTTTAAATACAATACAAAAATTAGTCCTGAATTTGAAAAACGGTTTTGGGATATGTTTGTTGTTGATGCTATGATAGGAAATAATGATAGACATAATAGAAATTGGGGCTTTTTTATAGAAAATAATAAACGTGTACTAGCACCTATCTTTGATAACGGAAATTCATTTTTAGGCAAAAAATCAGATTTAGAAATTGAAAACATGATAGAACAAAATTATAAGTCGATTATTTCTTCAGGAAAAACACCTTTTATTTATAAAGATAAAAAGGTAGATGCTTTTAGAGTTATAAAAAATCAATATTTAGGCGATGATAGAGAAACAATAAAAGCATTACAGGAAGCAATAGTTTTAATTAATACACGATTAAAAGAAAAAATGCCGGCTATAGAACAATTGATTGATGATATACCTGAAACTGTTAATGGATTGTCAGTCATGAGTAAATCAAGAAAAGAGGCCTATAAATATATCTTAAAGGAAAGGCAGAATAAAATCTTAGAGCCTGCAGCGACTAAAATTTTAGAAAATCAATAAGAAGAAAATAAGCCTAAGTTAGTGATTAAACAAAAAGAAGATAAAGGCTTTGAACGTTAATAGATAGACTGTTGTTAAAAATCAGGAAAACCGGCGGATTCTTCGGACATAGGAAGATCTTTTTTCGTATTCACCTTATAGGTGGATTCTGTATAAGGATCTTCAAACTGTACGGACCATCTAGCTCTAACATTCTGATTATCAAAGACTTCTTGCTGATGATTTAGTTCATCCTGAACAATATCATCAACCAGGGTAGTCCCTATAATTCGGCCTCTATCGCCTAAAGATAGGCAGCGTCTTTATCAGGTGCGCCAGATTGGTAAAAAATATAGAATAATTAATAGACATGCCTCTAAGGGTAAGCTAAATAATCAAAATCGTATCCCTAATAGAGTCGGTTATATGACGCCGAAAGCAGAACAATCCATTTCTAATTTGTTTACTAAAGTTATGAATGAACAAGTTCCGGTAGGACCTCAAATGCATTATCAGGAAGAACAGGATATAGATAAAGAAAAGTCAGAAATGGAAAAGGCGGAAGAAAAGGTAAGAGGCGGCTGGAGCCTATAATATAATTTGTATAAGGCTGTAAAAATAGCACATTACATATAAACTATGCTATAATATGACCACAGAGTAGAGTTATTGACGTAAATATCGGTACGTTGGTAACAAAGCAAAGAACCCCAAGCGGAAACCTCTAAATCATCCGCAAGGGGGCTTTTGCTTTTTATCTGTATGTATGGAATACTCTTTTAATCCTAATTCTAGTTCAGTATAAGAAAGACAACGTTTATAAATTGAATAGGTACTCTTTTATCAATAGTTCTTAAATAAGCAATATACGCAGTATCAATTGTATAGATTTTCATAAACTCTCCAAAAAAAAGAAAGGAAGGGGTGCGCCCTTCCTTTTACTTTTTACTCCTATTTTGGCTGGATAGGCTAACCGCTTTTGTAACATTAAGTATATAGTAATTAAAAGTGATTGTCAAAATATAAATTTTAGAAGATCTTATATTATTTAATTTACAGACTTTTATTCATACTCTCTGAACGTAAAACGCGCTTATACGTTGTTTTACGAAGTCAATCTGGACGAGCTGAAGATGTAAAATGTACGCTAGAAACTTGGTTATCCACTTTTACAGATTCTGAGAACCTTAAGGACATATGCAAGAGTATTACTAGTGATAATGGCAGCGAGTTCAGTACTATAGCTGAATTAGCCTCAGATTCACTTGATATTTACTTTGCCCATCCTTACTCTTCATGGGAGCGAGGTTCTAACGAACGGCATAATGGATTACTTAGACGATTCATCCCTAAAGGAATGCCTATCTCTACTGTATCAGAAAGTCTGATTAGAAGAGCTATGCGTCAGTGCAATAATTTACCACGTAAGATCTTAGGCTATAAAACACCACTAGAGGCATTCCTAGAAGAAGTTAGGTTATTAGGGTAATTGATGACTTTTAAGAAAGTGTTCAACTTCAATTTGCAATTTATGTTTTATTTGTGAATAAATTATGTAATGCTATAATAAAGGTAAGTCAGGAATGTGACTAATTCCAAATATAACACCCCCTAGGAGTGGAAGTCCTAGGGGGTTACTTTTTGTCGATAGATACTTAGTTAGACTATCGTTTAGAACGTATTTTGTTATAAATCTGTGAAACGTTGTATGCGAATTATGATATAATATGAGTATATTAAGAGAACTTAATGGAGGTGCTTAGTTATGCTGGGGTGGCAAGAAACAATACGACCATCGGCGGATTTAAGAAATCATTATAGCGAAATTTCGGAACAGTGTAAAAATAGCGATGAGGCTGTTATTATTACAGTGAATGGCAGAGGCGATACAGTGTCTGTTTCTTATGAAAAATATCAACAAATGAAAGCGAGAATTGAATTGTTAGAAATGCTTTCTGAAGCAGAACAAGATGTAGCGTGTGGACGAGTAGCGCCGATAGAAGAAACTTTTGATCACTTAAGGAGTATACTTAAGTGAAATGAAAGTACGATATAAGATACGACGAACAAATGTGGCGGATTCAAATATACATAGAATTATTTTGTATATAGATGAGAATTTTGGACAGGAAGTCGCATTAAAAGCTTTAAATGAATTAGAAAAAGCAATTTCAGAATTAGCTAGTAATCCATATATAGGAGTTCAGCCGAGATATAATGTGCTTCGTCGACAAGGTTATAGCGTGTTGACAACTAAAAAAAATCTTATTTTTTATAAGATTGATGATGTAAAGAAAGACATAATTATATATGCGGTACTTGCGCAGCGACAAGATTATATACGTATTATTCAAGGCCTGTAAAAGAAGTTTTTATCAAGATATAGCTAGTAGCAAAAAGAAGGCGATTCAATGATTTACAATAAAACATTATCTCTATCGAACGGACAAAATATTCCTCAAATGGGTTTTGGCACTTGGCTTATCCCTAATGATAGAGTGGATATAGCGGTAAAGAATGCACTAACTATAGGCTATCGCCATATTGATACGGCGCAATCTTATGGCAATGAAGAAGGCGTAGGTAAAGGCCTTAAAGCTTCTGGATTAGCAAGAGGCGATGTTTATGTAACAACGAAGGTGCGGGCTGAGTATAAGAACGAAAAAGAAGCGGCTGATTCGATTGAAGTGTCTTTGCAGCGATTAGGTTTAGATTACGTTGATTTATTGTTAATTCATAGTCCCCAGCCATGGAAGTATGTAAATCAATCAGATAATCGTTTTAAAGAAGGTAATTTAGCCGCTTGGGCAGCTATGGAGAAGGCTTATAAGGCGGGAAAAGTTAAGGCTATAGGTGTTTCTAATTTTGAAATCGAAGATATAGAAAACTTAATTACTCATGCAGAGATAGCACCTATGGTTAACCAGCTGTTAGTACATGTATCACAGACACCTATAGATTTGATTGACTATTGTAAGCAGCATCAGATTCTTGTAGAAGGTTATTCGCCGATGGGCCATGGCCGCATATTGGCGAATGCGGTTTTACAAGAATTAGCTAAAAAATATAAGGTAAGTGTAGCGCAATTATGCATTCGTTATGTATGGCAGTTAGGCTTAGTCGTGTTGCCTAAGGCAGAAAATCCAAGTCATATCGAAGAAAATGGACGCATTGACTTTATGATTTCTGATGCGGATATGGATAAGCTAAAAGCCATTCATCAGCCAGTTGATTATGGGGAAGATAGTCATTGGCCTGTATATGGTGGTAAGGTACAAGGTTAAAAGCTTTAGGTAAGTAAAAATCTTTATAAGTAGATATCTAAAAGCAGGTGTACGTTTGATGAGGCGTACACCTGCTTTTTGTGATACAATAAAATGATGTGACAGGCGGTGCTTATATGTAATAAAGGGCTGTCATAACTTTATTTGGTTTACTGATAGATGGCATGTTTTAGCTATCTGGTAGGATATTATTGATAGATAGAAATTTAATAGATAGGAAGTTAAAAGAGGAAAATACATGAAAGCAGTTGTTTTATCTAGTGGTGGTGTTGATTCTACGACTTGTTTATCAGTGGCGATAGATAAGCTTGGTAAAGAGAATGTAGCTACGGTCTCTGTTTTTTATGGGCAAAAGCATAGTAAAGAGTTAGAGGCTGCTAAGGCAGTAGCGGCGTATTATAAGGTGCCTCATTATGTGCTGGATTTATCACAAGTGTTTGCGCAGTCAAATTGTTCGCTTTTGGCAGGCTCAACTAAGGAGATTACTCATAAGAGTTATGCAGATCAAATCAAAGAAAATGGAGAAGGTATGGTATCAACCTATGTCCCTTTTCGTAATGGCTTAATGTTGTCAGCGGTAGCTTCTTTGGCTATGAGTTTGTTTGATGATGACGACGTAGAAATTTACTTAGGGGCTCATGCTGATGATGCAGCTGGTAATGCTTACGCTGATTGTAGTGAAGCTTTTGTAGCGGCTATGACTAAGGCCATTTCTATAGGCACGTATGATAAAGTGCATGTGGTAGCACCCTTTGCCGCTATGAATAAGGCACAGTTAGTTGGCGTGGGATTGAAGTTACATACGCCATATGAACTGACTTGGAGTTGCTATGAAGGCGGTGATAGGCCTTGTGGTACGTGTGGGACTTGTATTGATCGGGCTAATGCTTTTAAGGCTAATGGAGTGGAGGACCCAGCGCTTTTATAACCTGTGCAAAAAACGGAAGCATCCATGCATTCTTTCAGAGCTCTGCCCTAACGCAAGTCGCCATTCAGAATGATGGACGCTTCGTGAATTAGGGTAAATAACTTCAGAGTATGGAAGCACCTAATGGCTTACGAGGCTCCGTTCTCCGCTACACTTGGTAAGTCGCTCGTAAGAGACATTAGGCGCTTCGTGATTTTGCGCAACGATTTTTAAATAAAGGTTAGTAATAGTTAATAGTGTTTAGAGAGATTATAAAAGGAGTTAGTATGTATCGAATTATAAAACGAATCGAGGTTTCGGGAGCGCATCATTTGACGCTGCCTTATGAAAGTAAGTGTTCCAGATTACATGGTCATAATTGGATTATAGAAGTAACCTTAGAAAATGAAACGTTAAATGAAAGCGGCATGTTGGTTGATTTTGGTGAAATTAAGCGTATTGTTTATCAGTTGGATCATGCTAACATTAATGAGGTTATGCCAGGGATTAATCCGACGGCAGAAAATATTGCCAAGTGGTTATGTGATCAAATTCCTTACTGCGTAAAGGTTAGTGTGCAGGAAACAGAAAATAATATTGCTATTTATGAAAAGGACAGATAGATGGCTTCGTTTTATATATCTGAAATCTTTGATAGTATTGACGGAGAGGGTAAGAGAACCGGCTATATGGCTACGTTTATCCGTCTAACAGGCTGTAATTTGCGGTGTTCCTATTGTGACACAATCTATGCCTTGGATAGGGAAAAAGATGCGGTTGAAGTTTTATCAGAGAATGAGCTTTATAGCTGCATAAAGGCTTACCCTTGGAAACGATTAACTTTTACGGGTGGGGAACCTTTATTACATCCTTTGATTAATTTATTAAATCGGCTAGGTCAGGAAGGGTATGAAAGCAACATTGAAACGAATGGGTCAGTGCCCTTGTTAGAAGAAAAATTAGATGGACGGCGGCCAGATAATGTATTTTATACCATGGATATAAAGTCCTTATCATCTGGGATGAGTCAGCAAATGCGCTGGGACAATATGAAGTGGTTGGGACCTAAGGACGTAGTTAAGTTCGTTGTGTCAGGTGACAAGGATTTAGACCAGATGAAAAAAGTTATTGATGAGTATCAGCTAGACGGCGAGGGACATCCTCTCGTTTATGTATCACCTGTGTTTGGTGCTATTGAGCCTAAAAGTTTAGTAGATTATGTAAAAGCTCATCAATTAGCTAATGTGTGTGTGCAGGTGCAGTTACACAAGGTGATTTGGGATCCGACTATGCGAGGTGTTTAACGCAAAGAACATATTTCCTTGGCTAGCGGTGTAAGTCTGAACTGGTTTTTCTATATAGATAATAGGGATATATATAAGGTAGCTAGTTAGCTATTATATATATTTGTCAAAATTATACGGAAGCTAGGTCTCTAGTCTTACTGTTAGTAAGTGATAGAAGAGATAGGTATAAGTGCCGATGAAAGTGAAATAATAGCATTTTTGTATGTTGCATAAACGACACTTATACGTATCGAAGAATTTAGATATTTTTGGAGAATTAATATTGAAAAAACTAGATATAGGTGATAGAATACTAACTGTAGACAGGAGCTCACCAAGATCCCTACTTAGTGAGTGTCTACCTACTTATGTTAAGTAAGTAGCAATCCTGTTTAACCTCTAAATACCTATACCTAACAGTGAATACTACACTGTAACTACAGACTCCCTACTGTAGTAAAATGAGAGCCCGTTGCCTCCCTCGGCAACGGGCTTTTTCTTGTTCGTTGAATAGGTATGATATAAACTCCCAGTTAGACTGGGGTAAATAAAAATATTCTTATAGAAAAGAAAAGGGCCTCCTAGTGATAGAATAATTCCGGTCTAGCAACCACACTATTAGTCCAAAAGGAGGTCCCATGTTAGTTAATGATGTAAAAAGTTTATCATATATAAAATGGAGAGGTAAACAGATAGTTGGCCTTATATAGTTCTTTTATTTAAAAGGCTCTTTTTCCTAAGCTAGGATGATTGCATGGTTTTAACGTTAGTTTATCAATAAGATTGGCAGCATCGGCTAAGGAAATATCTTCTCTGCGTCCTGCCCGTTCGAGTACGCACATTGGGTGAGTAGTTCCTACTTCACCGGCAGGGAGATAAATATATTCTTGGTTAGCTGGGTCGCCAAAGATGTACCCTGCTTGTAAATGTTCTTTATGTATACGGCTCATAAGGACCTCCTAATAAAAGTTTGTTTCTATGGGGGTTATTTATATGTAAATCGAATCTAAATCATACAGATAGGATAGCTACGCTGGTGGCAAGAGCCAGTATTGTACATGTTTTATAATGTACAAAATATAGGATACTATTTTTAAATAGTACCCTATGTTTATTTGAAAAAATGGGTTGTCCTCATAGGGCGCGCCTTGCGTAAGGATGGAGCCCTGTGAGAATGCCTTGTTTCTGTTTTATAAAATGCGCTGTACCTCAAAACTAGCTATATCGGCGGATACTAAGCATAATTGCGTTGATCCGAAAAACTTAGGTAGACGGTCGGCCGTAGGCTGGTCGTGGATGTGCCCGTAAATACAATAGTCTACGTGAAATTCTTCCATGAGTTGGGTAAATCCACTCGGTTCGTTTTTATCATTGCATGGAGGATAGTGTAAGAGGAGAATACGGGTAGCCTTATCTTCTGATTGATTAGCCTTAAGAGCTGTATCCATCTCGGTTAAGGCGGCTCTAGTGCGTAAGAGTTCGCGGGCATAGATAGACTGGTCAGTCTCTTCGTCAAAGTCTTTATCACCAGGACATAGGTAGCCGCGCGTGCCACCAAAGGCAACGGAGCCTAAGGCAAGGCCGTGACCTTGTAGAAAGTGTAGGTCAGGTATGGCTTTTTTCATTTTAGCTGCACTGCTCCACCAGTAATCGTGGTTGCCTCGGATGAGATATTTTTGGCCAGGCAGCTGGTTAATGGCTTCTAAGTCAGTGAGGGCTTCTGATAAATGCATAAACCAAGAGGTATCACCAACAAGAAAGATGACGTCCTTATCACTGACTTGAGTTAGCCAGCTTTCCTTGATGCGGGACCAGTGGTTATCCCAATGGGGACCAAAAATATCCATTGGTTTTTGAGGGGGCGTACCCGATAGGTGGAGGTCGCCAATAGCAAAAAAATTCATAGTCTATCCTTTATCAAATAGAGGCAGTTGTTAAATAAGGTAGTAAGGCAGATTTTATACGGTCTGCTCGAGCGTCGTCGTAGGTCTCAGGGATGCCATAGCCGACAAAAAGGGGAGGGGTTACATAACGAGGTACGATTTTAATATATAAGTCATGCCCCATAGTATAGAAAAAATAATTGTAGGAACTAGTAAAACGAGCAAATTCTCTTAATATATAGTGTAAAATATCTTGCAAGGTTTTAGCTAGATTACGGATAGAGGTTTGGTTGGTAAAATGAATGTTAAATTCAGAAAAACCAATTAAAGGCTCTTTGGATAAGGTGACTTGCAAGTTAGGTTCTTCGTACATAAGCCAGCCATCAAAGTGTTTTTGTTCCATGGTTAAATGGTAGTCGTAGTCCTTGAGGCCAATGATTTGGCTATGAGGGTGGCGAATGCTGCCGCCAGACATAGGTCCGTGGTTTTTAAAGCAGAGGACAGAGGCAAAACGTTTGCTATCTATCGTTTCTTGCCACTTAGATAAGGTGAAGGTTAAAACCTGTTCGGCGTGATTAAGTGGGTATTCGGAGAATTCACTGTGGCAGTGGTCCGTTTCAATAATAATTGTTGGCCATGTATCACATAGCACAGGATATTTGTTTAAAAGCCATATGATGGACTTTTCTTGTGCTAAAATATTAGTTAGATGGGTCGTGTCACAAAAAGGACAATAGTTGTCCTTGTGGTGCATGGTCTCCGGTTTTGTGTTGGCTAGTGCCGTATCGAAAATAAGTGCCGTATTCATAATTCACCTCGTATGCATTTATCATATCATAGGTACTTAGGCTTTTGCATGTAAAGCGGGAAAAATCTTTGTTTTTGATGGTTAGTTAGTAAAGAATAGTTATAGTATATAAGATAGATATATAAGAAGTAAGCAGGGAATAGATTTATGAGAGAAACAACCTTATGTTTTCCAAAAAATGCGAAGGGGCAGTGGCTTTTAGGCCGTAAAAAAAGAGGCTTTGGCGTCAATAAGGTAAATGGCTTTGGCGGCAAATGTGAAGCAGGAGAGACCTTTAGAGACTGCATACGAAGGGAACTTATGGAAGAAGCTGGACTTTTAGCAGAAAAAGAGGCTTTTAAGGAGTTAGGCCTGTTTGATTTTCGTTTTCCTTATAAGCCAGAATTACATCATATCGGCTATATTTATACCGTTGAAGAGTATTTAGGCCTGCCTATGGAGACGGAAGAAATGCAGCCGGCGTGGTATGATTCGGATGCCATTCCTTATGATCAAATGTGGTCTGGGGATAGAAAATGGGTGCCGCAGGTATTATCAGGTACTTGTGTGGAAGGTGTTGTCACCTTTGGGGCGGATAATGACAGCGTGGCCGATGTAAAAGTTCGAACAGTAGATAAGGTCTTTCGCACTGATAAGGGACAGGAAGCAGTGGACTATTTGGCTAAAATTTTTGGTAAACGATAATAGATAAGGATTGTATATAATGAACATAAATTGGCCAAAGGTGCTTTTATCTTGGTATGATGGTAATAAAAGGGACTTGCCTTGGCGGGAGAGTAAAAATCCCTATCATATATGGGTATCGGAAGTAATGAGCCAGCAAACCCGTATTGAGGCTATGCGGCCTTATTATGAGACATGGATGCGATTGTTTCCTAGCATTAAAGACTTGGCAGAGGCTAGTGAAGATGACGTGGTGAAAGCCTGGCAGGGCTTAGGCTATTATTCACGGGCACGTAATTTGCGTCTAGGTGCCCAGGAAATTCTTGCTAAACAAGGCGGGCAAATACCTACGGATAGAAAAACGTTGGAAAGTATTCAAGGCATTGGGCCTTATACGGCGGGTGCTATTTTGTCCATAGCCTATAATTTGCCTGAAGTGGCTGTGGATGGGAACGTTTTGCGTGTTTATGCGCGCCTTTATGATTGCCATGAGGATGTATTAAAGGCTAAGGGTAAAAAGCTTATTACCTCTAAGGTAGAAGAAACCTTACCTTCAGCTAGGCCCGGTGATTTTAATCAAGCTTTAATGGATTTTGGAACGGCTATTTGTATTCCTAAGGCGCCTCGATGTCATTTATGCCCCTTGCAAAAAGATTGCTTAGCTTATGAAAAGGGAACTATGAATGACTTACCTATACGTACTAAGAAAAAAGCGATACCCATTACTGTAGTTATTACTCTTCTGATAGAACAGAACGGTTATTATTTGCTTCATAAACGGCCAGATAAGGGGCTCTTGCGGTCTATGTGGGAGTTTCCTAGTGTTTATATTGACGATTATGACATAGTAAAAGTAGCTAGAGAAGGAGAAAGTGCTATAAAAGATAAAAAGCTTAGTATAGGGCAAACAAGTAGTGGTTTATCTAAGCGGGCATTTTCGGCTAGATTGAAGTTAATACGTAATGAAGGCTTTGATGGCAAGCAAAGTTTAGTGGCCGAAGAGGCGAGTCTTTATGGTAAGTCGAGCAAGAGAGAAGATAAAAAATATATAAAGGGAGAGCCTTTGTTATTGGCTCAGCACTTAGCTTATAAACAGCTGCAAGAAACTTGTAAAGTTATGGGATTAGAGCTCTTAGATTTTATAAATGAAGAAAAGCGCTTGCGGCATGTCTTTTCTCATAGAGAATGGCAGATGCATGTGTATACAGTGAAAAGCAGATGGCGTGATGGGACGGCTATAGAGAATATCCTAAGTAAGCAGCAAAAGGGACCGTTTTCTTTAGCTATAGAAAATCCAATAAAGGGAGCTAAGGAAGTTGATGCGAACTTAGATATAGGTAAGAATGAATGGCGTTGGGTAGCGCCAAAAGATTTTGCTAGTCTGCCTTGGGCAGGTCCTCATGGTAAACTCACCATTTTATGTAATAAATAGAATCATCTTATTAGATATGTTAGACATGACGCGCGTAACAGATAACGAGCTATACAATTAGTAAATTAATGGGGCTAAAGATGTGTTTAACTTTGATTTGCCAGTTAGGCAATTAGTAGATTAAAAGGACATACATTTAACATAAGAGAAAAAGGAGCGCATGCCTAGCATGTGATATAAATTATGGGTAAACGAATGATTATGCTACTGGTGGCTGGTGGGTTTCTAGTCATGATAACGGCTATAAGCATTTGGCTGACGGCCTATGTATATGGGAGCCATCGTAAGAAAGGCTGGTTGGGCATTGGCTTAGGCGTATTTGTTGTTTTATTGGCTATAACACTAGGCTATCAGTTTAATGAAAATGCTTTAATTACGACATGGATGTATTGGCCAGGGCGTTGGATTAGTGTTGAGACATACGGTCTAATGATAGGTATCATTGTAACACTTGCTATTATGGCTGTGTTAGCCTTAGTCACCGCTTTAGTTAATTGGCGGGCCAGTAAGAAGACAGAGGTGGAAGGGCAATCGCGGCGGGCCTTTTTGCGAAAAGCTGTCTTAGCGGTGCCGGCCGTATCCTTGGTGGGGGCCTCTATTGAATCCTTTGAAGGCGCCAGTCAATTAGAGATAACCCATCATAAGTTAGGCCTTAAGGGCTGGCCTAGAGAACTCAATGACTATCGGATAGGGCAGATGAGTGATATGCATATCGGCCCTTTTATTAACTGTAATGATTTTGAAAAAGCCCTAGCCTTAGTGCAGGCAGAGAAACCTAATCGGTTGGTCATTACCGGTGATATTATTGATGATCTTGCCTGGATGCCTCAAGTGCGAGAATTAGTAGCTAAGTATAATAAGATTTTCCCTGATGGTATTACCTATATCTTGGGTAACCATGAATACTTTCATGATGTAGACTATGTGCTAGGGGAAATGCGTAAAAGCGGAGCGACAGTTTTGCGCAATTCATCGGTTAAGATACATAGTGGATCTAAAGAGGTGTATTTAGCTGGTGTTGACTATCCCTTCTCGCAGAAATTTTGGCAACGGCAAGCCTTTTTTGAAAAGGCTATGACGGGCATTCCTAAAGAGGCCACAACCATTCTGTTAGCCCATCATCCAGATTTTATAGAGCAAGGCTTTAATGCGGGTATTCCATTAACCTTAGGGGGCCATACTCATGGGGGACAACTTGTAGTTGCTGATATGTCATTGATACCTTTGGAAACAACCTATTGGAAGGGACTCTATAAGCAAAATGGTCTTTATGGGTATATAAGTAATGGAACAGGACACTGGTTTCCTATGCGGGTAAATTGTCCGCGGGAGATTAGTGTATTTGAGCTGTATAGGGCGTGAGTTCGAAATAGTATAAAAACGGTATTTAAGAGAATGACATAAAAAGAGCCTGTATAGAATCCAAATGATAATCTATACAGGCTCTTTTCTATATTAAAAAACCACACACGCCCGCAAGGAGGCTTACGATAGTAATGGCTCCGAGGGCATGTGCAGTTTTGCTTTAGTTCCGATGGCGTATATAATTTTTATTTACAGTTCAAAGGGATACTTAATTTTCTGCTTTACTGTTCCGTATACGTACAGTTTTTGATGTTAAAAATAAACGTCTTCTGGCTAACAACTGGGGTAGCGGCCTTATCCTGGATGACATAGGAATACAAGGTTAAGGTGAAGATACCCTTGTCATCTTGGCTTACGTTATACATAACGTATAAGTTAGACCGGTCAGAAGCCGTAGCGTTTGTTGTATTTAACTGGTTGATTAAACCAGAAATGTAGTTAACGATAACTGTGTTAATAGCATTTTGATGCTTTGGTGTAAAAGCTCGTACATCTGGGTAAGTAACGTTAACATAGGCTCCTTGTAAGGCGATAGGTGTAACAGCTACTTGGTCGCCAATGAAGTAAGGATGAGCTACTGGTACGACAGTTGTCGTGCTGTTAGCAGCTAATTTGTTGCTTTCTTCGCGAACAGCTTTATTCGTTGCAGGAGAAGCGGTTGGGGAAATAGCACCGAAAACAATACCTGTAGTGTTGGTTTGACTGCTAATCCCCTTAGCTGCTGGTGTATTAGCTGTTGTTTGTGGTGTTGCGGCATTAACAGCTAGTGGAGCTGCTAGGCAGGCGGAAATAGTCAATGCAGAAATGTATTTTTTCATGTTCATAATAAGAGAGACCTCCTTAAAAATTCTATTGTAATTTATCCTACCGCACGGGCCTTAGGAATGGCAACTAAAAATAGGGAAGTTTATTTTTTCTTTAATAATGGCTCATTCGTGGTTCATATAAATTCACAGTCTGTTAAATTAATGGTAGAAAGCAGAATTGGTGTGCTATAAGTTCATTTGATGAAGTAATTTGCATAGTATATGCATTTTTTAAACATATAGGGATTAGGATAGAACAGGGGATAGAGAAGATGAACAGGTTTATATATATACAATAAAGGATAATAAATATTCTTGCCAGAATGGACATGAACAACTACAATAGAACTATACTATTTTTAGGAGGGTGTAAGATGAAGCATGATTTTATGAGCCATGACTTACAGCTTCCGGAACTAACATTGCGTGGTATGTTACTAGGTATTTTAATTACGATTATCTTTACTGCGTCTAATGTCTATTTAGGCTTAAAGGTAGGTCTTACTTTTTCGTCATCCATTCCGGCAGCAGTTATCTCTATGGCGGTGTTACGTTTTTTTAAGAAGTCTAATGTATTAGAAAATAACATGGTACAGACCCAGGCGTCGGCTGCGGGCACCTTGTCAGCGGTTATTTTCGTTTTGCCAGGTCTATTAATGTTAGGTTATTGGCAAGGCTTTCATTATACAGAGACCTTATTGCTGTGTGCTTGCGGTGGTGCCTTAGGAGTATTGTTTACCATTCCTTTACGTCGGGCTATGGTCGTGCATAGTGATTTAACCTACCCAGAAGGACGGGCCGCCGCTGAAATATTAAAGTAGGCAGTCATTCGGAAGAAGATGAAAAAGCTGTTGGCAGCGGTGGTATGAAGGAAATCATTAGCGGTACCGCTATCGCTGGCTTTATTAGCTTGTGCGCGAATGGATTTAAAGTCTTTACGAGTGAATGGAGTGTGTGGTTTCCTTTTGGGGCTGGTGTATCACAGTTGCCTTTAGGTTTTTCGGTTGCTTTATTAGGGGCCGGTTATTTGATTGGTATTGCTAGCGGCTTAGCTATGTTAGTGGGTACACTTATTGCTTGGCTTGGCTTTGTGCCTTATTACACCAATGTATTGCCTTTCCCTGATGGAAGCAGCTTAGCAGATTTTGCCCAGTCGGTATGGGCTAGTAAGGTTCGTTTTATTGGGGCTGGTACGATTGGCGTGGCTGCCATTTGGACCTTGCTGACTCTATTAAAACCGATTGTTGATGGAATTCGTGTATCGGTTAAGAGCATGAAAATGTCTCAAGCAGAACGGGATACGCACCGTATGGATACGGATATGAAGCCAGTTACGATTGCTTGGGTATTTCTTGTCTTGTTAATTGGTTTGGTGCTTTGCTTCTATTCTTTTGTTAGTGCGGTACCTATTAGTCCAGCCTTATTATGGACCTTAGTTGCTTGCGGTGTGGTTATTGCTGTTTTAGTTGGTTTCTTTGTAGCGGCTGCTTGTGGCTATATGGCTGGCCTCGTAGGGACGTCTTCCAGTCCGATTTCTGGGATTGGTATCTTAGGGATTATTATTTCTTCCCTTGTTGTTTATGCTATTGCTTCTATGAATCATCTCTTCGCTACCCAGTCTGGTGTACAATTTGCTACGGCTTTGGCCTTGTTTATGACGAGTGTCATTGTATGTATTGCGGCCATTTCTAATGATAATTTACAAGACTTAAAGACAGGGCAGCTCGTAGGGGCGACGCCGTGGAAACAACAGATAGCCTTGTTAATCGGTTCGGTAGCCGGTGCGGTTGTTATTGCGCCAGTCTTGAATATGTTATATGAAGCGTATGGCTTTACTGGGGCTATGCCTTGCCGCCTTTGGCTATTGGTATTGGTATTTATTTACCGCCAACCTTGCAGACCCCGCTTATTATTGGTTCTATTATTAACTATTTTGTCCATCGTTATTTGGCACGACGGGTTAGTCAGCGTAGTTTAGGATTTGAACTGGAAGATGTAGAACAATGTAACCGTAAGGGCATTTTGTTTGCATCAGGCTTAATTGTTGGTGAAAGTATTATTGGTGTTATTATTGCAGCTATTATCGTTTTATCTGCATCGTCCGGTGGGTCTGCTGATCCATTAGCCTTAGTGGGGGATGATTTTACTGATGCAGCTAATTGGCTTGGCTTGGCTTGGTAGCCTTTGTGTTGACGGCTATTTATTTAGTATGTACGGTGGTTAATACTAAGTTTAATAAGCAGGAAGCTATCGAAATGCGGGAAGAACGTAAGGCCTTGCAGAAAAATAATAAGTAGGTTTTTTAGTATGAAAACAAAATTACTCGTTATGTATGCCTTGTTTATTGCCTTAGCGGTCATAGGAGCCCAGATAAAGGTGGCGGGATCGATTGCCTTTGATTCTTTGCCAGGCTTTTTAGCAGCCCTTGTATTAGGACCAGTAGCTGGCGCGGTCATAGCCTTTATTGGGCATATGGTATCGGCGGCTTTGGTAGGTTTTCCTTTGTCAATACCTATACATTTATTAGTGGCCGTAATTATGGCCTTGGCTGCTTATATGGTAGGTTTGACTTTCCGGGTCTTGGAACGACCAGTTAGAGTGGGGCCAGATGCGGATGATGAGCTTAAACGAGAAGCTAAAAGTGGCCGCCGTTTGACGGCTTATATAGCCAGTACCGTTGTTGGCTACGTGATTAATGTTATTTTAGGTTTGTTAGCTATGTTGCCATTCTTGGGTAATGGCGTTATGGCTTTGTTTTTCCCTCTAACGACGGTGGCTTTAATGAATTTAATTTTAGCTGATATTATTTATGGTGCCTTGCCGAGAGATATACAGCTGTATGGGGAAAAATTGTAATTAAGTATAAATATGAATAGGGTCATTCTTCTTGATCTGAAGAATGTAAGAGCCTAGTTGGCTTTTGATTTTATGTGCATTAACTTATGTTTTCTCACATGGAATAAGGCCAGCTAGGCTCTTTTTTTATAATGAAAAGTTGTTATACCTATCATAAAAATATATAAACATACAAATAAGTATGGTACGATACACCTATCATAGAACAGGTAAGTATATAGAGGGGGTATGGTATAGATATGTCGATTAGAGGAATCGTTAGTCGCTTATTGCAAGTTATCATTACACTTATAGGGGTTACTTTTATTACCTTTTGTCTGTCTTATATTGCACCAGGGGATCCAGCTATGACTGTGCTAGAAACGGCGGAGATATCTGTGTCGCAGGAGACCTTAGAGTCTACACGACATGGAATGGGATTAGATAGACCTTTTTTAGTGCAGTATGGTTCTTGGCTTGGGCAGGCAGTAAGAGGTGATTTAGGACAGTCCTATTCGGCTAAAAAGCCGGTAGTAGATAAGATGAAGGAAGCGGCACCAGCTACGATTTTATTGGCTTTTATGTCTATTGCTTTTATGCTAGTCACTGCTGTTCCCTTAGGTATTATAACCGCATTAAAGAGAAATCACTGGGTTGATTATTTGCTTAGAATTGTTACTTTTTTTGCCGTGTCTATACCTACCTTTTGGACGGGCCTTATGTTATTGTACTTCTTTGGTTTAAAACTAGGCTGGTTCACGATAGGAAGTTCTAAAGCATCTTTTGAAGGAGCTGTTTTACCAGCATTAACATTGGCCTTTTTCATGGGCGGTAAGTATATGCGCCAGATGCGGCTCATTGTTTTAGAAGAGTTGGAAAAAGAGTATGTCCTAGGAATGCGAGCGAGAGGCTTGTCTACTACACGGATTATATTACATCATGTGTTGCCTAATACGATTTTACCTTTAATTACTTTATTGGGTATGTCTATTGGTTGGCTTTTAGGAGGCGTTGCTGTCGTTGAGATTATTTTCTCTTGGCCAGGCTTAGGGAAAATGGCGATTAATGCGATAGCTATGCGCGATTATCCTTTGATTGAAGGCTTTGTATTGTGGATTGCCTTAGCTTATATTTGTTTGAACTTTTTAGTGGATTTGTCCTATTCGTGGTTGGATCCTAGATTGAGTAAGGAGGGCCATGAAAAATGAGGCATATCGACACTTTTGGTATTTGTTCTGTTTTGGTAGGGCTATGTTTATTTATAGCGGCTATTTCTACTTGGATTGCCCCAGATGGTGCCTATACAACGAATATGGCACAGGCCTTACAGGCTCCTTCTTGGCAGCATTGGATGGGAACAGATAAGTTAGGGCGAGATGTTATGGCGCGTATTATTGATGGTATGCGTTTATCTGTATTTACGGCTTTGCTTATTGTTCTTATTATGACGACCATTGGCACTTTGGCAGGTGCTTTAGCTGGTTGGTTTGGTGGCTGGGTAGAAGCTGTTGTTATGCGTTGTGTTGATATTATGTTAGCCTTTCCTGGGGTTGTATTAGCTATTGCTATTGCAGGAATTTTAGGAGGTAGCATTACTAATGCCGTATTGGCTTTGACGGTTGTAGGATGGGCTAAATATGCCCGTATGGTCAGGAGTCTTGTGCTTAAGATTAAGCATGAAGAATATATGCAGGCGGTTATTATGCAAGGGGCTAAAACAGGGGTTATGCTATCTCGCCATATTTTGCCCAATGTCATTCCTCTTGTAATTGTGACGGCAGCCTTAGATATAGGGACAATGATGTTGGAAGTGGCTGGACTATCTTTTTTGGGGTTTGGGGCACAACCGCCAACAGCTGAATGGGGTCTTATGATTAATGAGGGACGGCAATATTTGCAGGTAGCACCTTGGCTCTTGGCCTTTCCTGGAGCAGCGGTACTTATTGTGGTCACTATATTTAATGTCTGGTCAGATGCTTTACGAGATAAATTGGATCCTAGAGAAAGTTGATAGTAAGTACTTACACTTAAGGGGCCGTTTATTTTTTCAGGTAGTTTATATGCCTTTGGTTATTTTTGTATAGGTAGTTATTTGTTAATGGGGGGAACCATGAATAAGAAGAAAGTCTATGGAATGTTAGTAGCTCTAGGAGCATCTGCGTGTATGATGTTGGCAGCTGGTTGTGGGCATAGTACATCAACTTTGGCAGATAAAACAGATTTAAAGGTAGGTGTTACTAATTTTGCAGATACCTTAGAGCCAACACAAAATTATTTTGCTTGGGTCGTTATGCGCTATGGCGTGGGAGAAACCTTAACGAAGTTTAATGAGAAAATGGAAGCGGTGCCATGGCTGGCTAAGTCTTGGTCGGTAAGTCCGGATAAATTGACGTGGACTTTTATTATTAATGATAAGGCGAAGTTCTCTAATGGACGCCCCGTTACGGCAGAAGCAGTTAAAGCTTCTATAGAACGTGTTTTCCAAAAGAGTAATCGGGCTAAGACCTTTTTTACTTATACGAATATGATGGCTAAGGGACAGACTTTGTCTATTACAACGGATAAGCCTATTCCTAATTTACCAGGTTTGATTGCGGATCCTCTATTCTTGATTGTGGATGTTCAGGCAGAAAAGGAAGGACGTAATTTTACTACAGACGGCCCTATTGGAACCGGTCCTTATAAGGTAAAGAAATTTACAAAAGAACGGGCTGATATGGAGAAAAATGATAACTATTGGAATGGAGCTGTTCCTTTTAAAACGGTTGAAATCGAGTCGATTGATGATCCAAATACAAGAGCAATGGCCTTGAAATCAGGGGATATTCAATTAGCTGTTAATGTAGGGCCTAACGATATAGATCAATTTCGTAATAACAAAGATTTTACCGTTGATGAAATCTCGTCCTTGCGTACAGTTTTGGCCCGGATGAATGAAAAGGGGCCTTTGGGCGATGAAAAAGTACGGGCAGCTGTTATTTCGGCTTGCAATAGGAAAGAATATGCAGATGTATTGTTAAAAGGAACGTTTATACCAGGTAAGGCTCCGGTGCCGCCATCCTTAAATTATGGGTTTGACCAATTAAAAGATTCGAATGCGTATAATCCGGAACGAGCTAAAAAATTATTAGATGAAGCTGGCTGGAAGGACACTAATGGTGATGGTATTCGGGATAAGAATGGCAAGCCGCTATCTTTGAATTTTACTGTTTATAACAGTCGGGCAGAACTGCCAATTTACGCGGAAGCAGTACAAGCGGATTTAAAAAAGGTTGGCGTAGATGTAAAGATTAAGACTGTTGATTATAACTTGGTTGATAAGATTGGTATTGATGGGGATTATGATATGTTAATTTTTAATGTAACGACAGCAAATACGGGTGATCCACAGTCGTATCTTTCCCAGTATTGGAAGACGAATGTAAATGGAGATAATCCGCAGAATGGGTCTGGCTATAGTAATGCATCTGTTGATGCGGATTTAAATACGCTGACGACGGCTTTTAATACAGAGGAACGACGTCAATTAATTATTAATATTCAGCAAACACTTATGAATACAGCGGCTTCTTTATTCTTAGGTTATCCTAAAACTAATATGGTTAGTTCTAAGGCTATAACAGGTGTTAAGATGATGCCAGCAGATTACTATTGGATTACGACAGATATTAAACCAGCCAATGAATAAGGAGTTGTTATGTTGTTAGAGGTAAAGGACTTAGGAGTACAATATGGGGACAAGGCACCTGTTGTAAAAAATGTTAATCTGCAAATTGATAGGGGAGAGATTTTGGCCATTGTAGGTGAGTCGGGTAGTGGCAAGACAACGGTTATTCGGTCAATTATGGGCTGTTTGCCAGCAAGTGCTCATATAGCGAGTGGTAGTATTTGCTTGGAAGGTACGAATATAGGTGCTATGTCACAGTCGAGTCGAAGAAATTGGCAGGGGACAAAGGTAACTATGATTTTCCAAGATACAGGTAATACAATGGATCCCATTCAGCGAGTCGGTAAACAGTTTTGTGAGTATTTACAGGCTCATCAACCGTATACAAAAAAAGAGGCAGAAGCTCGTGCCTTGGAGCTTTTATCCTTAGCGGCTTTACCTAATGGAGAAGATATCATAAAAAAATATCCTTTTGAGTTGAGTGGCGGACAAAAACAAAGGGTGGGGATTGCCATGGCTATGGCCTTTAATCCGTGTTTGTTATTGGCTGATGAACCAACAGCCGCCTTGGATGTAACAACACAAAAGCAAGTGGTAGAACAGCTGTTAGCCTTAAGAGATAAGACAAGTATGGCCATGATAATTGTTACACATAATATAAAAATAGCAGCTTATATGTCAGATAAAATGCTTGTTATGAAAAAAGGGCAAGTGATTGAATCAGGGACGACAAAATTGGTTATGGCTCATCCTCAAGAAGAGTATACGAATCAACTGATTGCTGCGGTTCCCCGCTTAGGAGGTTCGCGCTATGTGGAAGGATAAGGATGTTTTGCTCAGGGTAGAAGACCTTAGTCGTGTTTTTTATAGGGAAAATGGCAGAGAACTATGGGCTTGCAAGAATATTAGCTTTTCCTTGCAAAAAGGGGAGACCTTAGCGATAGTTGGAGAGTCAGGCAGTGGGAAATCAACGCTAATGAAACTTATTATGCGTATGTTGCCAGTTACATCTGGAGCTATTTATTTTAAAAATAGGGATTGGTTAGCCTTGTCAGGGGGCGAGCTGAGAAAGGCTAGACAAGGTATGCAGATGGTGTTTCAACATCCCATAGCCGCTTGCGACCCGCGGATGAATGTAAGCCATATTATTTGTGAACCCTTGCGTAATTATAGGCAGGTAGGTAAGCTAGAAGGACAGCAAATAGCTAGGCAGTTATTAGAACAGGTAGGCTTAGATGAAAGTTTTTTACGGCGCTATCCTCATGAAATGAGCGGTGGTCAATGTCAGCGGGTGGCGATTGCTAGGGCACTCGTATTAGAACCAGACCTTCTTATTTGTGATGAAGCAACGAGTGCTTTAGATATGTCAGTGCAGGATGGTATTGCGAAGTTGTTAGTGCGCTTACAAAAAGAACGTGGTGTAAGTTATTTATTTGTTTGTCATGATATAGCGTTAGCGCAAAGTATATCTCATCGTATGTTGGTTATGCATGACGGACAAGTAGTTGAAGTATTACCTTCTAAGCAGTGGAGAGAGGCTAGCAATCCATATACGAAAAAGCTAATTGAGGCGAGCCTATAAGTGTTTATATATCTGAGCTGGTGAACAAGATAGTTGTAGGTAACTATAGATAGTTGTAGATAATGATAGATAAAAGGGGGCTTTGATGAAGTTCTGGCAAAGAAAGGGGCTTGGACTAAGTCCTCAAGGCTTAAGTGCAATAGGTCTGTCTATTACCCTTAAAGAAGTATATCAACGATACTTGCGTATAGCAGGGCCAGCTGTCCTGCAAGGATTGCTTTTGCAATTAGCCTTACTGGCGGATTTAATTATGGTAGGCTCCTTAGGCGTTACGGCAGTAGCTGCTGTCGGTGTCTTTGAACAACCAGAAATGCTAATCTTATTAATGGCTCGATCCTTAGCGGTGCCAATAATTGCTATGGTATCTAGGCGTTATGGAGAAGGCCGGCTTGATGCGGTAGAAGCCATACTTAAACAGGGACTTGTGTTGACAGTATTGCTGTATACTCCTTTGCTGATATTAGCTTATATAGAGTTGCCGTCGTTAATTTATTTAGCCGGTGGTGGGCTAGATTTATTGCCACAAGCCATACCTTATGCGTCTTGGTTGGTGCCTGGATTGTTTTTTTCTGTTTGCACACAGACTATAGGCGCTGCTTTTATAGGTATGGGGTATACAAAAGAGCTTTTTAAAAGCTATGTGGTTGGTAATATAGTTAATGTTTTTGGTAACGCTTTTTGTATTTATGGCTGGTTTGGTTTACCTCGATTAGGTATTGCTGGTATTGGAATAGCTACTATGGCAGGTTATTTTATAACTCTTTCTTTGTTGCTCTATAAATTAAGTCATAAGCCCAAAAGGCATTTTTTACTAACCTTGCAGGGGAAGCAAGGCTGGTGCTTACAAACAGAAACACTTCATACGATAAAGCATATAGGGGGACCTGCTTTAGGGGAGCAAGGGTGTGAGCGTTTTGGCATGTTTGTTTATACTCGTCTGGTAGCTGAGCTAGGAGTTGTTGCTTTGGCTGTTCATTATGTTTGTATGAACTTATGCGATGTTTATTATTTAGTAGCCAATGGATTAAGTCAGGCATCATCGGCTAAAACAGGAAAATGGTTAGGTCGGCAGCAAAGTAAAATTGCTGTATTTTTTGGACATATAGGCATTCAACTGGCCTTGGGCTTGAGCCTAGTGGGGTTGTTAGTATATGGCTTATTAGGAAAAGAGTTAATGGAACTCTTTTCTAAGAATGTAGATGTAGTGACATTAGGTAGTCATATTATGTTGATTTTGGCGATAGCGTCTTTTCCACAAGCCTTGCAAGCTGTTTATGCTGGCGTCTTGCGGGGAGCAGGCGATACTTATTATGTAATGAAATATACCTTATTATCCGTGGCCTTATTGCGCCCGCTCGTTACTTATGGTTTATGTTTTGCTTGTGGTCTAGGTCTTTATGGAGCTTGGTTGGCTCTTTTATTAGACCAAACGATTCGTATGATTTGCGCTCGATACCGCGTTAAAGGTAGAAAATGGGCTGAGCAAGTTGTATAATTTAATAGTTGTTAAGACAATGATTGGGTTGTTGCAAAGTAAGATTCTTGTAGGCATGGAATGCAAATTATGTTTTGTATTCGCATGCCTATATTTTATATATGGATGGTTTGAGTGAAAGTGCGAAAGTGATGAAGTATAGAGATTGTCAGATACAGTGGTTAGAGCAATCGAGAGGGCTGCAATTGGTGACGACTTGTGATATAGCGGCTGGTATCGGTGAGGCTAAGCATGATATATTGCAAGTGCCTATAGGGCAAGTGGTTTGGTCGGTGGTTCGGACAGCCTTATTGGAACTCTTATCTGTAGGGGCGGAGCCTATGCAGGCAGTGTGCTTGTGGGGGCGTAGTCGGCAAGAGGCAGAGATGGATATGATTCCTCAGCTTAGAAAAGAATTTAGTTTAGTTGGTTATGAGGGCGTTGAAATTACTGGTAGCAGTGAAGATAACCTGCCAACGACGGAGACCGCCTTAGGGCTTACTTTAATTGGTCGGCGGCAAGTTAAAGGCAGTCAGTGGGATTTGCCCTGCCAGACTTGGCAAGTGGGGGATACACTTTGGCTAGTCGGGCAGCCTTATGTGGGGCAAGAGGTTATATTACATCAAGAAGAAATTCCAGATTATGAGGCCTGGAAGGTTTGGCAGTCTTATCCCTTAGTTAAGGAATTGATTCCTTTAGGTTCTCAAGGCATAGCGGGTAAGGTTACTTATGTAAATCAGATGATTACTAAGTTGGAAACTAGCTCTTTCAGTGATTTTTCATGTATGCAGCTTATTATTGATAAAGCAGTACAAAGTGAGCCTTTATATAAAGCCAGTGCCGGTCCAGCCACAGCCTTTTTGGCAGTGACAGCATCAAGTTTTACAGGTGAAAGGTTTATGACTGAGAAAGCGCATGACTTACGGAAAATTGGACGCCTTGTAGAAAGGTCATAATTGTCTTGGTAGGTCTAAGGTAAAAATGATAGGTTTGGGACATAGAAATAATAATGGTATAATAAAAGGCATTAATATAAAATAATTGATGAAGCTGCCTGTAAAAAGAAAAATAAAGGTAGTTTAGGAAAATCTATTAACTCGTTTTTGTAGGAAGAAATCAGTTGCAAAGATAGATGTAAGTCATAGTGAGGAATAAATATGAAGTGGAAAAAATTAGCTCTTATTCTTGGTATGTGTGCTAGTTTGACGAGCCCTGTGTTGGCCGCGTCTGCTTTTGACCAAGTGACGCCACAGGATTGGGCTTACAAAGCACTACAAACTTTGGAAAAACATGGGGCTATTACTGATACGAGAGGTATTGATTTAGGTACGGCGTCTTATACACGGTATCAACTTGTGCCATTAATTAGTTATGCCGTTAACCATAGGGAAACGATGAATGAAAGTGATAAGATGCTTGCCATTCGGCTTTATAGTGAATATCGTGATGATATTTTGAATTATGATCGAAATCAAGAAGAAGCTGAAAAACGAGGACTGGTTACCCAACCGGTAGAAAAGGCTCTAACCGAAGAACAAATTCAAGAACGAATGAAAGCTTTTAAGGTGGATGATTCAGCGGTAACTGTACATGGGGATACACGTGTTCGTTTTATGAATACCGCAGGGAATGGCCATAAGGCGGATACGCGGACACGGGTTGAGTTTGTCATTGGTGGCAGTACGTCTGAGGCGGTACCGGCTGCTTTGCAGCCCAAAGAAGTGATTGATATGTCTGCTGATAATGGCGAAGAGGTGGCAAAGGCACAACAAGCGCAGGTGCCAACGATAAAAATGTCTAAGCAGCAAGCGAGGCAGGCTAAATTAGCTGCTAAGGCGCAAGCCAAGCAAGAAGCTCGGCTAGCAAAACAGCAGGCTAAAGAGGCTAAAGAAAAGGCTAAGGAAGAGGCACAGGCTAAAGCGCAGGAAGAACGAGCCGCTAAAGCAGCCGCCAAAGCACAAGCCAAGCAAGAAGCTCAGCTAGCAAAACAGCAGGCTAAAGAAGCCAAGGAAAAGGCTAAGGCTCAGGCACAGGCTAAAGCACAGGAAGAACGAGCCGCTAAAGCAGCCGCCAAAGCACAAGCCAAGCAAGAAGCTCAGCTAGCAAAACAGCAGGCTAAAGAAGCCAAGGAAAAGGCTAAGGAAGAAGCACAAGCTAAAGCGCAGGAAGAACGAGCCGCTAAAGCGGCTGCTAAGGCGGAGGTAAAACAGGAAGCCGCAGGAGCAAAGACAGAAGAAGCGGCACCGCCGGCATTGAATGTGACGGAAGGCTCTGGCCCGGTACCTGGTTTATCGTAGACAAAAAGAAGTAAATATTGCATGTTGAATAAGTATAAGCGAGAGGTACTAGAGTCTCTCGGTTTTTGCATATAGAGGATGATAATAGCAGGTGACTTAAGGAACTGCTGGTTATGGATAGGAGTTTGGAATAGATGAAATTTTTTCTTATGAGAACCTATTGAAAATGATATAATAAAAACAAAAGATAAAAGCGATTAGGGGCAGTATGTGGGTGTGTAGTTATTCGATGAGGGGAGCAAGTCTATGAGCTCACAAGAAAGTAAGATTAGCAAAGAGGAACAGGAAGAACGCCGTAAAGAGCTGGAAGCCGAAATGGAACGCCAACTTAAGGCGCAGTCAGCTAAACGAGATTGGTTATTTTATTGGACCCTGTTCAAATCGACCTTTTTAATTAGTGCTTTTACGGTAGGCGGCGGTTTCGTTATTATTCCTTTGTTAAAAGGTAAGTTTGTTGATGAATATCATTGGTTGACAGAAAAAGATACTATTAACTTGGTCGCTATTGCCCAGTCTATGCCAGGTGTTGTAGCGGTTAATAGTGCCGTCATTCTTGGTTATCGTATGGCGGGTATTTTAGGTACCTTGGTAGCCTTGGTGGCAACGGTATTACCGCCTTTAATTATTATTACCATTGTGGCCTATTGTTATGAATTTTTCGTTCGTAGTGAAGTTGTTAAGACTATTTTAAAAGGCATGCAATGTGGGGCCACCGCTCTTATTGTCAATGTAGGTATTGACCTAGTGCTAAAACAGGCTAAAAAGAAATTGATTTTGCCCATTTTAATCATTATTGCCACCTTTATTGCTAATGCCGTATGGGACTTTAATATTATGGCTCTTGTCTTAATTGATGGCTTTATTGGTTTATTTCTTCTTAGAGATAAGAAATATAGCTAAGAGGAGGGATAAACGATGATGATATTATGGCAATTATTTTGGGAATTTTGTAAAGTTGGCGTTTTCTGTGTTGGTGGCGGCTATGCGTCTATGCCCTTAATTCAGGATAGTGTAGTCGATACCTTTCATTGGCTGTCTATGAGTGAATTTATCGATGTATTTACGATTTCACAAATGACGCCGGGACCCATTGGTATTAATGCAGCTACCTTTGTTGGCACCAAGGTAGCTGGGCTAGCGGGGGCCATTTGTGCGACGGCCGGTTTTGTTACCCCTTCTTTTATCTTAGGTATTATTTTAGCCAAGTTATTCTTCAAATATGGGGATATTGGGCCAGTACGAGGTATTTTGAATGGCTTACGTCCTGCTGTTGTAGCCCTTATCTGTGTAGCTAGTTTTAGTTTTATCTGGCTATCTGTTTGGAATATTGAAACTATGCCGCGTACATGGGCTGAACTTAGCAATATATCTTGGGGTGGTCTTATCATCTTGGTTGGTGCCGTAGCGGCTTCCCGTATGAACGTAGGTGTTATTAAGGTCTTAATTGGATCTGGTGTGGGTGGTTTAATTTTTGGCTACCTTGGCATTTTGTATTAAGAATTAGCTAATTGAACGAGGAGAAACCTTTAGTTACGAGCTTTATGATAGTATCAGCTCGCGAAGAAGGTTTCTCCTCGTTTTTTAGTAGGGGTATATGTGGGAGAGAGACTATCGTATGGATAGATTTACATAAATCTGATGGATTCTCTATAAGCAGTGGGGTTAAAATTAACATATTTTATCTTATAGGTCTATCTTTTCTTAATAAGGTGGATTTACGAACGGATACACTTTGCCTTATAAGACGATTTTAAAAGTAATGGATTCTTATAAATAAACATTGACAGGATTAAAACATACTATTATTATAGGAAATAACATTTTAACTTATTGAGAATTTGAGAAGATTAAGTGAGAAAAATCAGAAGTGGGGGCTGCTGATGAAAAAGAAATGGTTAGGACTTATAGGAATACTTATTTTGTTAATTATTGGTGGTGCTTGGTATGCCTATCATAGACATGTGATAGCCCAGGAGAACCAGTCCATAAGGACGGTCCGCATCGCCTATTTACCTATTACTCATGCCTTACCCTTATTTGCAGCGAAAGAATTAGAAACACCAAATGGGCCGGTGCATATTGAGCTAGTTAAATATAGTTCGTGGCCAGAATTAATGGATGCCTTAAATACAGGTAAGGTAGATGGAGCCTCGGTCTTAATTGAATTGGCTGTTAAAGCGCGCGAGCAGGGCATTGATGTACGAGCTGCGGCCTTGGGGCATACAGCGGGTAATATGATTATTGTAGGTAACGATATTAACACAGTACAAGACTTACGAGGTAAACGCATTGCCATTCCGCATAAACAGTCAACGCAGAAATTAATGTTAGATCAAATGTTAGAAGAAGCGGGCATGTCTGAAAAAGATGTTATCGTTACAGAGATGGCACCAACGGAAATGCCGTCAGCTTTGGCAGTTAATCAAATTGCAGGCTATATTGTAGCGGAACCTTTTGGTGCGAAGTCGACGGTCTTACATAAAGGTAAGGTGCTTATGGATCCAGAAAAGACTTTGTGGCCGGATAGTGTTTGCTGTGCTCTAGTTTTTAATGGGACTTTTGTAGATAAGCATCCAGAATTAGCTCGACAGGTAACCAAAGAATACTTAGCAGCGGGACAGTACTTAACGGACCATCCAGACCAACAACTGCCGATTGCTAAGAAGTATATGAAGGTTAATGATGCTATATTGGCGCAGTCCTTAAAATGGATACGCTTTGATCATTTGCAAATTACGGCGCAACAATACGATGAATTGACGAAGCGTATGGTTAAAGAGCATTTGTTAAAATGGGTACCGGCTTATAAGGATTTTGTTGATCAGTCCTTGAGTCACTAGAGATGAGAGAGAAGAGAGTGTGAACCTATGAAAAAGAACTATGTATATATACCAGGTGCTTTTATTTTATTTGTAGCTGTGTGGGAACTGATTGCCTTAGCTGGAGGCTGGAATGAGGCCTTGTTTCCGACCCCTTATAAGACCGCTTTAGGCTTTGGGGAATTGATTTATGACGGTGTTCTCCTTCAGGACATTATAGACAGTCTCATTCGCTTTATTATTGGGTATGTTACAGCGGTTGTGTGTGGTGTTTTTCTGGGCCTTTTTCTAGGCTGGTACAAGACGGCTGGGGGCTTTGTTAATCCTATAGTACAAGTCTTGCGCCCTATTTCTCCGACAGCATGGCTGCCTTTTATCGTTTTAATTTTTGGTATTGGTGAAATGCCGGCCCTAGTTGTTATCTTTATTGCTGCCTTTTTTCCTGTATTATTATCTACGGTGTCAGCGGTGAATAGTATTGAACCGATTTATCTGAAAGTGGCTCGTAATTTTGGTATAAAGCAGCCAGCGCTATTATTTAAAATTATACTGCCGGCTGTTTTTCCTCGTATAGCAACGGGCTTTCATCTAGCTATGGGGACAGCTTGGGTCTTCTTAGTTGTTGGTGAAATGGTGGGAGCTCAAACAGGGCTTGGCTTTTTGGTCGTAGATATGCGTAATAACCTTCGTATGGATTTATTGATGGTGGCGATTTTAGTTATTGGTGTGATGGGCTTGTGGCTAGACTGGACTATTTCGCTTTTTGAAGGCTGGATTTATAAGCGTTGGGGCATTAAGCGGGTTTAAGTATACGTTGATAATAAGATGGACGTTAAAGAGAAGGAGAACGAGATGAGTTATATTGAAGTTGATCATGTACATAAAGAGTATATACGGGATGGTAAGGCTTTTACTGTACTAAATGATGTAAGTCTGAATTTTGATAAAGGCGAGTTTATCTGCCTCTTAGGCCCATCTGGTTGCGGTAAAAGTACCCTATTAAATTTAATTGCTGGTTTTGAAAACTGTACCTCTGGTCAGGTCCGAATTGACGGGCAGGTGGTCAGTCAGCCGTCTATAAAGTATGTGACTGTTTTTCAACAATATGGACTTTTACCTTGGCGTACCGTTTTAGGTAATGTGGAACTAGGATTAGAAAGTAAGGGCGTACCTAAGGAGAATCGGCAAGCAATAGCTGAAAAATATATTGATATGGTAGGCTTAACGGCGGCTAAGAATAGTCACCCCGCAGAATTATCTGGAGGTATGCAGCAACGGGTATCTATTGCCAGAGCCTTTGCCGTGGAACCAGAGATTATTTTTATGGATGAACCTTTTGCAGCTCTTGATGCTTTGACACGTATGAGCCTACAGGATGAGGTAACAAAACTTTGTCGTGAACAAGGAAAGACCGTTGTGTTTGTTACTCATGATATTGATGAATCTATTGTTTTGGCGGACCGTGTGGTTATCTTAGCGGCTAATCCTGGGCGACTCAAAACGATTGTGCCGATTACCATTGCTGATCGGTCAGACCGCAATAGTGAAGAGTTTTTAACCATTCGCAACCATATCTTTGAAGAATTTCATATGGCTCATGAAGAAAAGATTGAATATTATATTTAAGATAAGGGATATAGATATTGGGTTTAAGCCAATATCTATGGAGAATAGCCTATATCGTGATAGATTAAAGACAATAGTATGTAGTTAAGAAAAGGGCAAACGCCGTGAGTCGCTTTTGCTTAAGGTAATTAGCGACCGATCGGGGTGTGCCCTTTTTCTTTTTTTATTTATAACATTGTTATTTCTTGATAGATTGGTTTTACTAACCAGTTCCCATGAGAATCTATGATGCCCCATTTCCCTTTTTCTTTGACGGCACTGTAGTCGTGCGTGAAAGGTGTTACATCAGAGAAGCTATGGCTCTTGTTGGTGTATAGGACTTGACCATCCGCGTTAATGATGGCGTAGCCTTGTTTGTCGTGCATCCAAGTGACTTGCCCCGTACCAAAGGATTGGAAACTAGTACCTGTTGGATAAGCACCAACTGTTTTGCCCGTTGTTAAGTCAATTAAGTAGATTTGCTTATCTCCTTGTGCAGCCATACGGCTACTGCCTAGGAAGTCGATGGCTTTATAGGTGAAAGGAATGACCTGTTGTCCGTTTACCGCATTATATACACCGTATAAGCCCGATTTGTTATCTTTTAAACTGAATAGACCACGAGATAGATCTAGGCTGCCTGCACTATAGTTGCCAGGTTGGACTAAATAGGAACCGTCTCGATTAACGAAACCTAACTTACCTTTGTTTTTCACAAAGGTCCCATAAGGAGTCATAGGCCATACTTGGTCTAATTTGCCATCGATGACGATTTGTCCTTGTCGATTGATATAACCGCGTTTGACGCCGTCATAGGTAAAACCACCGCCGATACCGCCATAAAAACCATGACCGACACCAAATACAACGCCTAATAAGCTGCCAAAGTTAAAGCCGCCTACAGAGCGGGTATATTCAGCTAGTCCGTTGTGATAAGGATAGATGTCGTCGCCTGGGGCAATGAATAATTTTTTGCCTTGTTCATTGATGGCTATTTTTTCACCTGCTTCGTTTTTAACAAAGGCAATGCCTTCGCTAAAATCGGCGAATACTTTTTTGAAGGTTGGTGGAATAACAACAGCACCTAGGGCATTTTTGAATCCATATTTTCCGTTTTCCTTAAAGCTGTAAAGAGGGGCATATTGGTTGTAAGTATCTTGTGATTCGATTTTGTTTTTTGATTCTTCGTAGGCTTTTGTTTGGGCAGAGATTTCTTCAGGTGTCAGAATGGTACCCGTAGCTGATAGTTCAACAAAGTTCTTTTTGCTGTTTTGCCCTAAAAAGGTGTTACTTGTATCTGATGGCACAAGCGTTTTATAAGTTGGTGGAATGAGTTCGTTTCCTTTTGTGCCGATAGCGCCCCATTTACCCTGGGATTTAACTAAGGCAAGAGCACCTAGATTGTAGAAACGATCGGAGGTGAAAAGGGCTGTTTTCTCTGCGATTATACTGCTAGGTGCTGGGCGGTACACAAGATCAGGGAAGAAGGGCATGATAATGTCGTTAGCTGCATATAATTGAGCTGTTCGTTCAGCTTGCTTCACTTGCAAGTCTTGAACATGATTAGACGTATGAGTCGCCCTAGTGCGGGTGCGACGAGATTCACTAAGTGATTCTTGAACTTGGGTTGTTCGTTCATATACTTGCGCTGGTTGCTTGTTTGGCGTTTGTGCTTGGGCGTAATTAGAAAGACCCAATAAGCTGCTAACACAAACAAGGGCAGCGGCGAGGCTTTGGTGTATTCGTTTGTTATCGATTACTTTCATGGCAGTCTCCTTTTTGCTGTCTATGGGTTCGATTATTTCTCGCGCCTATTATATCATGAGTGGGTAAATTTCCCTATTTAAATACTTGTAAATAATTGGTAAGTAGGGTGGATCTATAAAAAGAGATAGGAAAATAAGTTATGCTAAAGAACAGCTTATGAAACGGTGTCTTCGGCTATCGTAATAAGGGTTAATTATAGGCTGGTGAATAGCTTGTGATAGAGAAAGGCTTTACGAGGCTAGTTGAATTTTAGGTCAGGATAATGACAAAGAGTTGACTCCTTTATATAATGAAAATATAAGGAGAGATAGTATGGAAGTTTGGAAGCGAACTGTTTATATATGTTTGTTTGGTGCTTTTTTAACCTCTATGGGGACAAGTCAGGTGGCACCGATTTTGCCCTTATATGTGGAGACTATGGGGGTTACCGACCAAGCCGCTGTTGCTCAGTGGTCTGGTTGGGCGCTAGGTATTACCTTTATTGTGGTAGCCTTGGTGGCTCCTTTTTGGGGTAAGTTGGCAGACCGCAAGGGGCGAAAATTAATTTTATTGCGTGCTAGTTTTGGTATGATGCTTTGTAATTTACTGATTGCTTTTGTTCAGACACCGTGGCAATTAGTTCTTGCACGTACAGCTCAAGGGGCTGTTTCGGGCTTTTTTTCAGGATCAGTGACCTTGGTGTCGGCAGAAACGCCGGAGGAGCATACAGGCTGGGCCTTAGGTATGTTGGCGGCGGCTAATTTAGCAGGAGCTCTGATTGGTCCCTTGGTTGGTGGCTATTTAGCATCTATGTTTGGCATACGAAGCACCTTTTTTATTGTTAGTTTTTTCTTGAGTATTTCTTTTTTATTGACACTTTTCTTTGTACATGAAAGTTATAAACCGCCAGTGGAAAAGGTGAAGCAAAGTTTTCGTATGTTAAAGAAACAGTTGCCAAATTTTCACCTTATTGCGCTTATGGCCGTATCTACTTTTATTTATGCGGTATCCTTATTGGCTTTGCAACCGATTATCACGGTTTACGTAGAAGAAATTATCCCGCCTAATACAACGCATGTAGCCTTACTGGCAGGCATTGTATTTTCGGCTACTGGGTTTGCCCAGATGATGAGTAGTAGTGTACTTGGTAAACTTGTTGACCGTTTGGGGCCTAGGCGGATTTTATTTGCGGCTCTTATTTATGTGGGTATCTTGACGATTCCTCAGGCCTATGTAAGGGATGTAATACAGTTGACGGTGCTTCGTTTTTTCTTAGGCTTAGGTTTTGGTGGACTTTTGCCATCAATTAATACTTTTATTTCTAATCATGCACCTAAGCACTTAGCAGGACAGGTCTTCTCCTATGTACAATCCGTGCAGTTCTTAGGATATTTTTTAGGTTCTATTGGTGGGGCTTCCTTTATGGCGGCCTGTGGTTTTACGACCTTGTTTTGGGCGACAGGCCTTTTGTTTATTTTTAATGGCTTATGGGTCTATTTAAAAGTAAGAAAATAATAGACAGGTAGCTAGTGCTTTGCTATAATAGAAAAGTCAGGTGAAGGCCTGGCTTTTTTAAGTTGTTTTCTTGACATATATATATAGGTATGTTAGCCTATGTTAGTATGTATGCGGTGGGTGACCACTCTATAAGTATGAAATGAAGCGAGGTGTATCCGGATGCGTAATGCAGTAACGTTAGCATGTACTGAATGCAAACAACGTAATTATCAGACCAACAAGAACAAGAAAAACAATCCTGATCGTATTGAAATGATGAAGTATTGTAAGTTCTGTGGAAAACATACATTACATCGTGAAACAAAATAAGTAAGTTCCTATTCCTGTTATGTAAGGATGTGAAACGATGGCAGGGTCTAACTCCAAATCTCAAAACCGTTCGCGTGGCCGTAACAATGTGAATTTCCTTAAGGGCATGCAAATGGAAATGAAGAAAGTAGTCTGGCCGACCAGAAGAGAATTAGTGATGTATACAATTGTGGTTATTGTATCAGTAGCCTTTGTATCAGCATTAATTGCCGTTGTAGATGGTATTTTCAATCATTTTTTCGATTGGCTAATGGCTTTGGTCGGATAGGAGGACTTCGTAATGGAAGCAGATAAGAAGTGGTATGTAATCCATACGTACTCAGGCTACGAAAATAAAGTCAAGACGACCTTAGAACTTAAGGTGCAATCTATGGGCATGGAAGATGTAATTGGACAGATTTTAGTGCCTATGGAAGACGAAATTGACGAAAAAGATGGTGTAAAAAAAGTAGTAAAGCGTAAGATTTTCCCTGGCTATGTATTAGTTAACATGGAAGTCAATGACCGCTCCTGGTATGTAGTTCGTAATACCCCGGGGGTTACAGGATTTGTTGGTTCCGCAACCAAACCAGTACCTTTGTCTGATTCCGAAGTGGAATATATCCTTAAATCACAGGGACTGGGACAGCAGCCTAAACAGACAATTGATGTTGAGGTTGGTGAAACAGTACGCATTACATCCGGCGCCTTTGAAGATCGCTTAGGCGTTGTTACTGAAATTAATCACGAAAAGGGAACAGTTCAACTGAATGTAGAAATGTTTAACCGTGATACTTCTGTAGAGGTAGAGTTTTCTCAAATCGAAAAGACTCTTTAATATATATTTTTATAACTCTAACCTATGGCGGCATTGGTGGTCCGCCAGTGGGAGGGCGTATTAGCCCGTTACCACCACATTTATAAGCACGAGGAGGTGTACTCACCATGGCAAAGAAAGTCTCTAAAATGGTGAAGCTTCAATGTGAAGCAGGTAAAGCAAGTCCGGCGCCACCGATTGGTCCAGCATTAGGCCAGGCAGGCGTAAATATTATGGCATTCGTTAAGGAATTTAACGAACGTACAGCTAAACAAGCAGGGTTAACAATTCCAGTTGTTATTACTGTTTATGAAGATCGTAGTTTCGATTTTATCACTAAGACACCGCCAGCAGCTGTTCTTTTGAAAAAAGCAGCCGGTATTCCTAAAGGATCTGGTGTTCCTAACCGTGATAAAGTAGCTAAAGTTGGTCGCGATAAAGTTCGTGAAATCGCAGAACTTAAAATGCCTGACTTGAATGCAAATACAGTAGAACAAGGTATGCGTATGGTTGAAGGTACCGCACGTAGTATGGGTATTGAAATCGTTGATTAATAAGCGTACGATACAACCTTGTATCGGTGGGAGGGCAATCCCGTTTAACCACATAAGGAGGATTTTTACATGGCAAAAGTAGGTAAGAAATATGCTGAAGCAGCTAAGCTTATCGAAGCTGGTAAATTCTACGAACCAGTAGAAGCTATCGACATCGTTAAGAAAACAGCAACGGCAAAATTCGACGAAACAGTTGATATCTCTTTCAACTTAAATGTCGATCCTAAATACGCTGATCAACAAGTTCGTGGTGCCGTTGTATTACCACATGGTACTGGTAAGACGCAGCGCGTTCTTGTTTTTGCGAAAGGCGATAAAGTAAAAGAAGCAGAAGATGCAGGTGCTGATTATGTTGGCGCTGAAGAATTAGTCGCTAAAGTACAAGGCGGCTGGAGTGATTTTGATGTAGTCGTTGCTACACCAGATATGATGGGTCAAGTAGGCCGTCTAGGTAAAATCTTAGGTCCAAAAGGCTTGATGCCAAACCCTAAGGTTGGTACTGTAACACCAGACGTAACACGTGCTGTTAGTGAAATTAAAGCAGGTAAGGTTGAATACCGTACCGATAAATCTGGTAATGTCGCTTGTACAATTGGTAAGGCTTCTTTCTCTAATGAAGATTTACTTGACAATTATCGTACAATCGTTAATACTATTACTAAGGCTAAACCGGCCACTGCCAAAGGACAGTATATTAAATCTGTTACTTTGAGTGCCACTATGGGCCCTGGTGTTCCATTGAATGTATTCAAATTAGGTGCATCCACACAGGAACAATAATCTTGTATGTCTCTTAGCTGTAGATAGCTGGTATGTATAATGGACTTAGGTCCGCCCGCTGAGGCTAACCAATATAGACTGGTTACGACCTCACCGTATGGCGAGGTCGTTTTTTACGCTAAGATAGCACATAAGGTTTACCAACAAAATTTACAAGGAGGTAATTAAATGGCTGTCAGTGCTGAAAAACAAGCAATTGTAGCTTCCATGAAAGAAACTCTTTCCGAAGCGCAAGGTGCTGTAGTAGTAGGTTATCATGGCTTAACCGTTGCACAGGTAACGGATCTTCGTCGTAAATTCTTGGCAGAAGGCGTTGAATACAAAGTCATTAAAAATACGTTGACTCGTATTGCTGCTAAAGAATTAGGAATGGATGAAGTGGCAGCACAGTTGGAAGGACCGACTGCATTAGCTACAAGCAAAGAAGATGCAACGGCTCCAGCTCGTGTATTAGAAGACTTCATTAAGGATCTTGAAGGCGATGCTCTTACTGTTAAAGTCGGTGTCGTTGAAGGTAAGGTTCTTAATCCAGATGAAGTTAAAGCAATTGCTAAATTGCCTAACCGTGAAGGAATGCTTTCCATGCTTCTTTCCGTACTTCAGGCTCCTGTACGCAATGTAGCTTATGCTGTTAAAGCAGTTGCAGATGCAAAAGATGAAGAAACAGTAGCATAATTGTTGACTGTTGTATATGTGTCACAGATAGTGGAGGAAAACAATCATGGCATTGGATATCGAAAAAATCGTAGGCGAATTAAAAGAAGCAACAATTCTTGAATTAAATGATTTAGTAAAAGCTATTGAAGATGAATTTGGTGTAACTGCTGCTGCTCCTGTAGCTGTAGCTGCTGCTGGCGGTGCTGCTGGTGGTGCTGAAGAAAAATCTGAATTCAACGTAGTATTGAAAGAAGCTGGCGCTTCTAAGATCAACGTAATCAAAGTTGTTCGTGAAGCTACTGGTTTAGGCTTGAAAGACGCTAAAGGCTTAGTTGATGGCGCTCCTGCAACAATTAAGGAAGGCGTTGCTAAAGCTGACGCTGAAGCTATGAAAGCTAAATTAGAAGAAGCTGGCGCAACTGTAGAATTACAGTAATTTTAGATATATTAAGATTACTGGTTCTATTAATAATAGACAGGGTAAAAGAGCGGAAACACATCGTGTTTCCGCTCTTTTTCTTATAGGCTAAAAAAGTTAGTAAATGATACTTTTTCGTTGAGAAATATTTTGTTCGTATGCTATTGGTATAATTTAGGAGGGTGTATAATAGTTAGTAGCATTGATTAGACATGAAGACCGGTATCTAAATCATTTTGGCTCTTGGGTTGATAATGCAACAGGAGACTTAGTGAAGCCGGTTTCTTTTATTTGACCATGGAATTTTTTTTTATTTATGTGATACGATAAATCAGTGTTTTAATATATAGTTATTTGATTTTAATGAAGCAGGAGATGAATATGACATTGACTCTTGGCCATAAGATAGATATGCTGCATGGCTCTTTATGGGATAAGTTGATTTTATTTGCCTTTCCTTTGGCTATGACAGCTTTTTTAGAACAGCTTTTTAATGCAGGGGATATTGCTGTTTTGGGCCGGTATATGGGAAAAGATGCCGTAGCGGCTATTGGTAATAATTTGGCCTTAATTGGTGTTTTTGTCAATCTCTTTTTAGGCTTGGCCTTAGGGGCGAATGTTGTCATTGCTCGTTGCATAGGGGCAGAGCAAGATAGGCAAGCCAATGAAGGGGTGCATACGGCATGGCTTTTATCTTTAGTAGCCGGTTTCCTTATTATGATTGTAGGGCAGCTAATAACGAATCCGATTATGCAGTTATTAGCCGTGCCGCCAGAAGTGGAATCTATGGCGGAAGTATATTTACGAGTTTATTTGTTAGGCATTCCGGCGATTAGCTTATATAACTTTGAAGCAGCTATTTTTAGAAGTCGTGGAGATACAGCAACGCCGTTAGTCTCTTTGCTTGTAGCGAGTCTTTTAAATATTATACTTAATATTTGGTTTGTACAGTGGTTTGCTAATGGTGTGGCTGGTGTGGCGGCAGCTACTGTTATATCGATTAGCGTTAGCGCTCTCTTTCTCTTGTGGCGTTTAATCCATTCTCACGATGTGTTGCACTTATCTTTGGCTCATATGCGGGTTAATCGTAAGCTTTTAAAAGAAATGATTCTTATTGGTTATCCAGCGGCCTTGCAAGGTATGGTCTTTTCTATGTCTAACATGCTAATTCAGGAAGCCATTAATAGCTTAGGGGCGGCAGCTATGGCTGCTTCGGCTATATCTATTGCCATTGAATTAGCTGTCTATTGTATTATCTTATCCTTTTCGCAAGCAGCTACGACCTTTGTTAGTCAGAACTATGGGGCTGGCCAAGGAAAACGGTGTAGCCAGATTCTTTGGTGGTGTTTAGGCCTCAATATTTTGTTTACAGCCATTGCTTGTACTATTATTATGTATTATGCGTACGCTATCATAGGCTTCTTTGATAATGACAGTGATGTATTGCGCTTGGGCGTGGAACGTATGTGGTATGTAGTGGCTCCGGAAGGCATACAGATATTTATTGATATTTTCTCAGGTGCCATGCGTGGGTATGGTTTTTCCTTGGCACCGGCTGTTTTAACTATGGTAGGGGTTTGTGGTGTTCGGCTCACATGGGTATATACGATTTTTGATTCTATGCATACCTTTGCAGGTCTTATGGTCGTATACCCTATTAGTTGGATTGTAACGGGATTTTTTATTGTTATTTTATATGCTTATTTTAAAGGACATGTTATTAAGCACTGGCGGAATTTTGTGGCTGAGTCCCGCCCACTTTCTTAATGGTATGTTTATAAAAAATATGGCTATAAGCAAAATATATTATATCCGCAAAAAGCAATTAAATTATGTTATGTATGCATAATTATATATAAGGGAGAGTGGGGGGTATTTCGTTTAATAGAAGACAAAAATACACTCTTGTTGGACTTAAGACGGCTTAATATAAAGAATAGGTATAAGCAATAAGATGTTAGAGTGTATTATGAATTTTGTATACATGCTATACTATAGGCATAGATAGCTCTTGTATATCTATAAGAGCTATAGTTATAAAGTACATGATAATGCAAAGTGGGGATGTATATGAGACAAGAACACGATTTATTAGGTGTATTAGATGTACCAGATGAAGCTTATTATGGGGTGCAGACGGTACGAGCACTAGATAATTTTCATATTACAGGTAAGTCGATAGACCATGACTTTATTAAGGCTATGGCTATGGTTAAAAAGGCGTGTGCCTTAGCTAACATGAAAACAGGCCGTTTGGATAAGATTTTAGGTGATGCTATCGTACGAGCTGCCGATGAAGTCATTGCTGGCAAGTTATATGATCAATTTCCTGTTGACCCGATTCAAGGTGGGGCTGGTACGTCCTTTAATATGAATATGAATGAAGTGTTAGCGAATCGGGCTCTTGAGATTTTAAAGAAGCCTCGTGGGTCCTATGATATCATTTCGCCAAATAATCAGGTTAATATGGCGCAGTCGACGAATGATACATTCCCAACGGCTATTAAGGTTTGTGCGATTATCAAGAGTAAACCTTTATTAGAAGCCTTACAGCGTCTTGTTGATGAGTTAGAAAAGAAGGCAGACGAATATAAGGAAGTCTTAAAAATGGGTCGAACTCATTTGCAGGATGCAGTACCTATCACCTTAGGCCAGGAAATGGGCGCCTATGCTTCGGGGGTCCGTCGTGGCTTACATCGTATCCAGTCTGCCATTATTGAAGCCCATACGCTTAACATGGGGGCAACAGCTGTTGGTACGGGTCTTAATGCAGAACCAAGTTATATTGAAGATGTTGTTAATGAATTGTCCCACGTAGTAGGAGAACCATTCCGTAGGGCTGATAATTTAATTGATGCAACCAATAATACGGATATCTTTGCTGATATTTCATCAGGATTAAAAGTAACAGCGCTTGTGCTTATTAAAATGGCTAACGACTTCCGTTTGATGGCGTCTGGTCCACGCTGTGGTATTAGTGAATTAAAATTACCACCACGGCAACCAGGTTCCTCGATTATGCCAGGTAAGGTAAACCCTGTAATTGCAGAAGTACTTAACCAGGTTTGCTATCAGGTTATTGGCAATGATTTAACCATTAGTTTAGGTGTCGAAAATGGCCAGTTCGAATTGAACGTAATGGAACCAGTTATTGCTTATAACTTATTTAACTCCATGTGTTACTTGAAAAATGGGGTAAATACCTTTGTTGATAAGTTGCTAGTTGATTTGCAGGCAGATGAGAAACAGTGTGCTTACTGGTTAGAACGTAGTGTGGGTATCGTAACTGCTTTGCTTCCTCATATTGGCTATGAAAATGCGTCAAAATTAGCTAAAGAAGCTTATACGACAGGTCGTTCCATTCGTGAGATTATCTTGGAAAAGGGTATGTTATCTGAAAGCGATATGAACCATATTTTATCGCCGGCGGAAATGACACGGCCGGGTATTGCAGGGGCTGACATCTTAAAGAAGCATGGCAACTAATTGATTTTAAAAAGAATAGTATTGTATAAAGGCGTCCTTTACAAGGGCGTCTTTATTTGATATAATACTAAATTGCAATTGTGTAAATAAATCTGGATGACACAGAGGGACACACAAGATTTGATAAGACTATAACATAGTTCGTGATAAGGGTTAATCTTCCGAGGTTGTGTTGAAATAAAAGCAAGGTTCAAATTTCTATAAGGGCCTTGCTTATTTTGTCATTGTTCAACAGGAAAACTGAGACCCGGATTATTGTCGTTGTCATACCGTTATAGAATATGGTAAGCCAGTTAGAATGAAGAGGTGAAAGCTTTTATGTTCAAACCTGAACAGGTTGGCAAACGAACTCGTTACACATACGCTAAGATTAACGAAGTTTTAAAAATGCCACATTTGTTGGATATACAACGTAAGTCTTACGAATGGTTTTTGGAGAGTGGTTTACAAAATATTTTTGACGATATTTCTCCGATTAAAGACAATTCCGGTAATTTAGTGCTTTCTTTTGAAGGGTTTAGTCTAGGTGAACCAAAGTACGATATTAATGAATGCAAAAATCGTGATGCTACGTATGCAGCGCCTTTGCGTGTTAATATTCGCTTGGTTAACAATGACCCAGAAAATAGTGACATTAAAGAACAAGAAGTATTTATGGGCGATTTTCCATTAATGACAGATACAGGTACATTTATCATTAATGGGGCTGAACGTGTTATCGTATCCCAATTGGTTCGTTCACCAGGTGTATATTATACGGAAGAAATTGATACCATGGGGAATCATTTGTATGGTTCCACTGTTATCCCTAACCGTGGTGCTTGGATTGAATTAGAAACAGATGCTAATGAAGTGGTATCGGTACGTATTGACCGTAACCGTAAAATGCCAGCAACGATTCTAGTTCGTGCGTTAGGTTGGAGTACAAATGAATCTATTTTGGAATTATTCTGGAATGGTAAAACAGACGAAGATGGCAATCCTGTTTATGATGAACGCTTGATTCGTACACTTGAAAAAGATACAACGACAACAACAGAAGAAGCTTTAATTGAAATTTACAAAAAATTACGTCCAGGTGAACCACCAACAGTGGACAGCGCTCGTAATTTGTTTGATAATTTATTCTTTGACCCTCGCCGTTACGATTTTGCTCGTGTAGGCCGTTATAAGGTAAATAAGAAATTAGGTTGGCGTCAACGTTTGTTTGGCTGCACCTTGGCGGAACCAATTGTCGATTCCGAAACAGGGGAAATTATCATTGATGCAGATACCTATATGGGTGAAGAACAATTAGATACAGTAGCTAATAGCAATGTATTTGGCGGGGAAGGTTTTGCTGAATTCTTTGTTAAAGATGAAAGTGGCTTAGTATCTAAGGTTATTTGCAATAATTGTAATTTGCCATATGAATTCCGTACCATTACTCGTGAAGATATGATAGCTAATATTAGCTATTTATTAAATTTAATGGATGGCCTAGGGCACACTGATGATATTGACCATTTAGGCAACCGGCGGTTGCGTTGTGTTGGTGAATTATTGCAGAACCAGTTCCGCATTGGCTTGACACGTATGGAACGCGTTGTTAAAGAACGTATGACGATTCAGGATAGTTCTGCGATTACACCACAGGTGTTGATTAATATTCGTCCGGTTGTAGCAGCAATTAAAGAATTCTTTGGCTCTTCTCAGTTGTCTCAGTTTATGGATCAGACTAATCCATTAGGTGAATTGACACATAAACGTCGTTTGTCCGCCTTAGGTCCTGGTGGTTTGTCTCGTGAACGAGCTGGTTTCGAAGTTCGTGACGTACACCATTCTCATTATGGCCGTATGTGTCCAATTGAAACGCCAGAAGGTCCAAATATCGGGTTAATTAACTCTTTGTCTAACTATGCAAAGGTCAATGAATTTGGCTTTATTGCAGCGCCTTATCGTAAGGTTGAAAAGATTTATGGACAAGGGGCTGATGCGGACAAGGTTGTTCGTGTACATGTAACGGATAATGTAGTTTACATGACAGCTGATGAAGAAGAAGGCATGACGATTGCACAGGCTAACTCTCGTTTGGACGATGATAGTTGTTTTGCTGATGAATTAATTGCTTGCCGTCGTGGCAGTGAAGTCCTAGAAGTAACGCCAGATAAAATTGACTACATGGACGTTAGTCCAAAAGAAGTAGTATCTATCGGTACAGCGATGATTCCATTCTTGGAAAATGATGATGCCAACCGTGCCTTAATGGGGGCTAACATGCAGCGTCAGGCCGTACCTTTGCTTCGCGCACAGGCACCACTTGTTGGTACAGGCATGGAATATAAGGCGGCTTGTGACTCTGGTGTAGCTGTACTAGCTAAAGAAGGCGGTACTGTTACTCGTTGCTGGGGTAATGAAATTCACGTTATGCGTGAAGATGGTAAGGTAGACGTATATAAGTTAAATAAATTCTTACGGTCTAACCAATCGACGTGCTTTAACCAAAAGCCAATCGTATATCGTGGCGATAAAGTTGTTAAAGGCCAAGTATTGGCTGATGGACCAGCAACTGATGGCGGCGAATTGGCCTTAGGCTTTAACGTGCTTGTTGCCTTCATGCCTTGGGAAGGGTATAACTACGAAGATGCTATCTTACTTAGTGAAGAACTTTGCAAGGAAGATATTTATACATCCATTCACATTGAAGAATATGAATGTGATGCGCGTGATACGAAATTAGGGGCCGAAGAAATCACCCGTGAATTGCCAAATACAGGTGATGATAATCTTCGTAACTTAGATGAAGATGGTATTATCTGCGTTGGTGCTGAAGTCCATCCAGGCGATATCTTGGTTGGTAAGGTAACGCCAAAAGGGGAAACCGAATTAACACCAGAAGAACGCTTATTGCGGGCTATTTTCGGCGATAAGGAACGAGAAGTTCGTGATACGTCCTTACGTGTACCACATGGTGAATCAGGTAAAATTGTTGATGTTAAGGTTTTCACTCGTGAAAATGGTGATGAATTACAACCAGGTGTTAACAAATTAGTTCGTGTTTATATTGCGCAAAAACGTAAGATTCACGAAGGCGATAAGATGGCTGGTCGTCATGGTAACAAAGGGGTTGTATCCCGCGTTATGCGCCAAGAAGATATGCCTTTCTTACCAGACGGGACGCCTGTACAAATCGTATTAAACCCATTAGGCGTACCATCTCGAATGAATATTGGACAGGTACTGGAAACACATCTTGGCTGGGCTGTACAAGGCTTAGGTATGCAGATTAAGGCAACAGACCTTAAGATTCAGCATGTCTTAGATCAGGCTAAGGCGGATCCAGAATACTGGGATACGATTGATCATATTAAGTCTTTATATGAAGAAATTGATGACTTAAAAGCTAAAATTCTAGATGATGTAACGGTTGCACATCTTGATATTGATAAGGAAATCGCTGCTCGTAAAGAAGAAGCTATTACCTTGATTCATGATCAAGCTAAAAAACAGTTAGAAGCTATGGGTGGCCGTGCTCGTTATGATGAATTGAAACAGATGCAAAAAGAATACAGCGATATGGAAATCGAGTATTTTGACCTAGATGAAGAAGCACCAGCTATGGAAGAAGGCTTGGTTGAAGAATTAAAACGGTTGCAATCTGTTGTATCTATCGTTGATGCGGTTGAATCATCAAAAGAAAAACGGGCTGAAATCCGTAAGGATTTAGAAGCCGTTGGTTATGACTACAAGACCTATGGTATGCCAAAACCAGATGTGGCTGGTATTCATATTGCTACGCCTGTATTCGATGGAGCACATGAAAGCGATGTATTTAATACTTTGCAGATTGCTGGTAAGAGTGATGACGGTAAGACGGTTCTATATGATGGTCGTACTGGAGAACCAATGGATAATCGCGTAACCGTTGGTTATGTATATATGTTGAAACTTCATCATTTGGTTGATGATAAGATTCATGCTCGTTCCACTGGTCCGTACTCCTTAGTAACGCAGCAGCCATTAGGTGGTAAAGCTCAGTTTGGTGGGCAGCGTTTTGGGGAAATGGAAGTTTGGGCACTAGAAGCTTATGGTGCTGCTTATACTTTGCAGGAATTACTGACTGTTAAGTCGGATGATGTAGTAGGTCGTGTTAAGGCTTATGAAAAGATTGTTAAAGGTGAAAACATTCCAGAACCAGGCGTACCAGAATCCTTTAAAGTATTACTTAAAGAATTACAGAGTATCGGTCTTGATGTGAAGATTTTGAATGAAGACCAAGAAGAAGTTGTCATCAAAGAGTTAGATGATGAAGACGAAGATGATGCTCGTAATGAAGCAGAAATAAAAGAAGTTATGGAAGGTGCTACAACGACATCGGAAGCGATGGATAAGGCGCAAGACAAAGCAGCAGAACAGACAGAAACAGACGCAGCTGCCGATAGTAAAGAAGAAGTAACAGCTGGTCAGGAAGACGACGTAATTAGTGAACTTGGTAATTACGTAACGAAAGAATAATAGGAAGGGGCGATAGATGTGTTAGACGTAAATGAATTTGATTCTATGCGAATTGGTTTGGCATCGCCGGAACAAATTTTGGAATGGTCTTATGGAGAAGTAAAAAAACCAGAAACCATTAATTATCGTACATTAAAGCCAGAACGTGATGGTCTGTTCTGTGAACGAATTTTTGGACCAACCAAAGACTGGGAATGCCATTGCGGTAAATATAAACGAATTCGCCATAAAGGCGTTGTTTGCGATAAATGCGGTGTTGAAGTTACACGAGCTAAGGTTCGTCGTGAACGTATGGGGCATATAGCTTTAGCTACGCCAGTGTCTCATATTTGGTATTTCAAAGGGATTCCGTCTCGTATGGGTCTTATTTTGGATATTTCTCCACGTACCTTGGAACGTGTATTGTACTTTGCTTCTTATATCGTAGTTGATCCAGGTGAAACGCCGTTAATGAAGAAACAGCTTTTATCTGAATCTGAATTCCGTGAATATGAAGCGCAATTTAATGAAGACGGCTATACGATTGGTGGTAAAGAAGTCATCATCGAAACGGTGTCTCAGCGTAAGGAACGCTATCAGTTACTGGAAGAAGCACGCCGTAAACAGGCTCATAATGTTCGTCTTGAAGAAACGGGTGAAGACGGAGAAAAAGAAGAACTAACTCGTGAAGAACGTTATGAACTAGCTGCAGAAAGAGAAGCGACCTTCGTATGTATTGACATGGGTGCTGAAGCAGTTAAGGCTTTGCTTGCTGAACTTGACTTAGAAGCACTTAATAAAGAATTACGGGCGGATTTAGAAACGGCGTCTGGCCAGCGTAAAATTCGTGCCGTACGTCGTTTGGAAGTTGTTGAAGCTTTCCGTCGGTCTGGCAATCGTCCAGAATGGATGATTATGGATGTAATTCCAGTTATTCCACCAGAATTGCGTCCAATGGTACAACTTGATGGTGGTCGTTTTGCTACGTCTGACTTGAACGACTTATATCGTCGAGTTATTAATCGTAATAACCGATTAAAACGCTTGTTAGATTTAGGGGCACCAGATATTATCGTTCGTAATGAAAAACGTATGTTACAGGAAGCTGTTGATGCCTTAATTGATAATGGTCGTCGTGGCCGTGCCGTAACAGGTCCTGGTAATCGTCCACTTAAGTCCTTATCTGACATGTTAAAAGGGAAACAAGGTCGCTTCCGTCAGAACTTGTTAGGTAAACGTGTTGACTATTCTGGTCGTTCTGTTATCGTTGTTGGCCCAGAATTAAAGATGCATCAATGTGGTTTGCCTAAGGAAATGGCTCTTGAATTGTTCAAGCCTTTCGTTATGAAACGTTTGGTAGAAACAGGGCAAGCAAGTAACATTAAGGCAGCTAAACGACAAGTGGAACGTGCTGGTGATGGTGTATGGGAAGCTTTGGAAGAAGTTATCAAAGAACATCCAGTTCTTTTAAACCGTGCTCCAACATTGCACCGTTTAGGTATTCAGGCTTTTGAACCAATTCTTTGGGAAGGCCGGGCTATTAAGTTGCATCCATTAGTATGTGCTGCTTTTAATGCCGATTTCGATGGTGACCAGATGGCTTGTCACTTGCCATTGTCCGTAGAAGCACAGGCAGAAGCTCGTACCTTGATGTTATCTACGCATAATATTTTGGCGCCGAAGGATGGCAAACCAGTAGCCATTCCGTCTCAGGATATGATCTTAGGGACTTATTACTTAACAGTAGTACGTCCAGATACTAAGGATAAGGCGAAGTACTTTGCTAATTATGATGAAGTTATGTTAGCTTATGACTCAGGTGTTATAGGTCTTCAGGATATTTTATACATTCGTATGGAAGGTCATGGCCGTGTAGAAACAACAGCTGGTCGTTTGATTTTCAATAATGCTTTATATCCAGAACTTCGTCAGTTTGAAAAACAAGAAGATGGTCATTATACCTTAGGCCGTGTTATGGATAAGAAAATGGTTGGTAAGTTAATTGATCAGTGCTTCCAATTGTTTGGTAATGAAATGACGGCTGAACTTCTTGACCGGGTAAAGGCTTTAGGCTATTCGTTTGCTCGTCGGGCAGGTATGACCATTGCTATTGCAGATATTAAAGTACCACAGGAAAAGGGTGCTATTTTACATAAAGCAGACGAAGACGTAAGTAAGGTATCTCGTTTGTATCGCCGTGGTCTTATTTCTGAAGATGAACGCTATCGTAAGACCATTGAATTATGGACAAATGCCACAGAAGATGTTACGGATGTCATGATGGATAACATGATGAAGGATAAAGAAGGTTTTAATCCGGTATACATGATGGCTATTTCTGGTGCCCGTGGTAATAAACAGCAGATTCGTCAGCTAGCTGGTATGCGTGGTTTGATGGCGGATCCATCAGGTCGTATTATCGATTTACCAATTAAGGCTAACTTTAAGGAAGGCTTAACCGTATTGGATTACTTTACATCCAGTCATGGGGCTCGTAAGGGGTTAGCTGATACGGCATTACGTACAGCCGATTCTGGGTACTTAACACGTCGTTTGGTTGATGTATCACAAGATGTTATCGTTCGTGAAGAAGACTGTGATGTAGTGGGTATTGATTTAGTTCGTGAACGGGCTCGCTTAGCTTCTTCTACCAAACAGGCTGTACAATTGCTTCGGGATAAGTTATTTGGCCGTGTGCTTGACAAAGATGTAGTGGATACTACAACAGGTGAAATCTTATTGCCAGCTGAAACAATCTTGGATAATGATGATTTAGATATGTTGGCTGAGCATAAGGTGCCAGCTATTAGCTTACGTGGTGCTCATTTGGGTAGCGATGCTGATATTAATCACACTAATCTTGTACAGAATATTATCCTAGGTGAAACGGATGAAAGCATTCGTCAGACCTTACATGAAACGATGGTTCAAAACATGTTAGGCAAAGATACGGTGGATGCTATTGTTGATTCAGAAGGTAATGAAATTATTGGTGCTGGTGTTGCTCTTACAGAAGAAGCTATCGAACAGATTCTTAATAGCGATGTAGAAGAAGTTCGTGTACGCAATAATGATATTCATGGTATTGAAGTAGAAGCCATCGTAGAAGGCCAAGGGATTATTGAACCGTTAAAGGATCGTATTGTAGGTCGTACAGCAGCAGAAGAACTAATCAATAAAGAAACGGGTGAAGTTATCGTTCCGTTGAATGGTGAAATCACAGAAGAATTAGCTGATGAAGTTGTAAAATATTACGATACCGTTAAGATTCGTTCCGTATTGACATGTAAGTCACCATATGGTGTCTGCATTAAGTGTTATGGCCGGGACCTTGGTACGGGTAACCGTGTACAAGTTGGTGAAGCTGTTGGCATTATTGCTGCTCAGTCTATCGGTGAACCTGGTACACAGTTAACAATGCGTACCTTCCATACAGGCGGGGTTGCCGGTGATGATATTACACAAGGTTTGCCACGTGTTGAAGAATTGTTTGAAGCGCGTCGTCCAAAACGTAATGCCATTATTAGTGAAGTAGAAGGTACCGTTCGGGTTGTACCTAATGAAAACAAGAAGGGTACCAATACTATCTTTGTTACAGATAAAGATGGGGTAGAATCGGATTACTTAATTCCATATGGTTCCCGTATTATTGTTAAAGATGGTGACTATATTCAGGTAGGAGCGCGATTAACAGAAGGCTCTATTAATCCACATGATATCATGCGGATTATGGGGACAGAAGCAACACAGCGGTACCTTGTATATGAAGTACAGAAGGTATATAAATCACAAGGTGTTGAAATCAACGATAAACACATTGAAGTTATTGTTCGTCAAATGCTTCATAAGATTAAAGTTGAAGATGCTGGCGATGCCGATTTATTACCAGGTGATCCAATTGATGTAAATACCTTTGATGAAGAAAATCATCGCCTAATTCTTAATGGCAAACGACCAGCTACTGGTAAACGGATGCTATTAGGGATTACAAAGGCTGCTTTGGCTACGGATAGTTTCTTGTCGGCTGCTTCTTTCCAGGAAACAACGCGTGTTCTTACAGATGCAGCTATTAAGGGTAAGATTGATCCATTGTTGGGTCTAAAAGAAAATGTAATCATTGGTAAGTTGATTCCTGCTGGTACCGGTATGAGCCGTTATCGCAAGATTAAAGTGGTAAAAAAAGAACCGCAGATTATCGATGAAGTAAAGGACGAAGCAGAAGAAGCATAAGTCATACATGCTAATAATGTTTTGTTCCTTGTAGACCAATATAAATAAAGAGAAGTGTCTATTTCTTTAAATGTAACCACTATGTGGGACGTTGAGGAGTAGACACTTCTCTTTTTGCTAGAACGAGTGAGCTTATGTATGCCAGCAGTTATTTATGAGTTAAAACTTTATAGGTCTTGTTGCGGGGATAGGCTGTTTTAGCTAGTCTTGTGTGGAAGTCGTTTTAATAGCCTAATAAATCATAATGACACACACGTAACGGTGTAAATATAAAACATAGATAATAAGCGGTTTTTCCTTGTAATTTTATTGACACTCCTAGGAGAGAATGATACACTAAGAAAAGTGCTTTAGAAAAAGACTAAGTTAGGAGTGAAAAAGGCCTATGGAATTAGCAACGTATAGAAGAGAGCAATTGACTGTCGGTGCTAAGGAAACGTATAAGGCGCTAATGCATAAGCGATTAGCTAAAGTGTATATAGCTAATAATTGTGATGCTCCTAAGATTGAATCAATTGTAGCACTGTGTGAAGAACAAGACATTCCGCTTGTTAACACACATACAATGGAAGAATTGGGCAAGGCCGCTCATATTAAGGTGAAGGCTGTTGCCGTAGGTGTTCTTCGTTAACTTGGTAATATCCGGACATAACAAACAACTTTTGCTGGTTCGGATCAATTATAAATCTAATTGTTTGGAAAGGAGGTGCCCTAATGCCAACAATCAACCAGTTAGTACGTAAAGGCCGCACAACTTTGACTCAGAAATCCAATGCACCAGCATTGAAGAACTGCCCTCAAAAACGTGGCGTATGTACTCGTGTTTATACAGCTACTCCAAAGAAACCAAACTCCGCGCTTCGTAAAGTTGCCCGTGTTCGTTTGACAAATGCTATTGAAGTAACTGCTTATATCCCAGGCATTGGACACAATTTACAGGAACATAGCGTAGTACTTATCAGAGGCGGTCGTGTTAAGGACCTTCCAGGTGTGCGTTATCATATTGTCCGCGGTGCATTGGATACAGCTGGCGTACAAGATCGTATGCAGAGCCGTTCCAAATATGGCGCTAAGAAAGCTAAGAAATAATAACAGCTAAGGCAATTGTAACTAACATAATAGAGGAGGAATCGACATGCCAAGAAAAGGCCCTGTGCCGAAACGCGATGTACTTCCGGATCCGGTGTACAATAGTAAATTAGTTACGCGTTTCATTAATAAAGTTATGTATGATGGCAAAAAAGGCATTGCTGAATCCATCGTATATGATGCATTTGAAATTATTCGTTCCAAAATGGGACAAGATCCTATGGAAGTTTTTGATCAGGCTTTAAAGAACGTTATGCCTGTATTAGAAGTTCGTGCTCGCCGTATTGGTGGTGCTAACTATCAGGTACCAGTAGAAGTTCGTCCTGACCGTCGCTTATCCTTAGGTATTCGTTGGGTAGTCAACTACGCTCGTCTTCGTGGTGAACGCACGATGAAAGAACGGTTAGCTGCTGAATTAATGGATGCGTTTAATAATACAGGCGCAGCCATTAAGAAAAAAGAAGATACGCATAAAATGGCAGAAGCTAATAAGGCTTTCGCACATTATCGTTGGTAATTAAATAAAAGAGGAGTAACGGAAGTGGCAAGAGAATTTTCTCTAGAAAAAACTCGTAATATCGGTATCATGGCTCACATCGATGCTGGTAAAACAACCACGACGGAACGTATTCTTTATTATACAGGTATTGTTCATAAAATCGGTGAAGTACATGATGGTGCGGCAACGATGGACTGGATGGCACAGGAACAGGAACGTGGTATTACTATTACGTCCGCTGCTACAACTTGTCACTGGAAAAATCATCGTATTAACATCATCGATACCCCGGGTCACGTTGACTTTACTGTAGAAGTAGAACGTTCTCTTCGTGTATTAGATGGTTCCGTAGCAGTATTTAGTGCTAAGGGCGGCGTTGAACCGCAGTCTGAAACTGTATGGCGTCAGGCTTCCACTTATGGTGTACCTCGTATCGCTTATGTTAATAAGATGGATACAGTAGGCGCTGATTTCTTCAACGTTATCGATATGATGAAAGAACGCCTAGGCGCTAATAGTATTGCTATTCAGGTGCCAATTGGTGCAGAAGATACTTTCACGGGTATCATTGATTTGATGACGATGAAGGCCGAAATCTATAAGAGTGATGACGGTAAAGAATTCGAAATCACAGATATTCCAGAAGAATATAAGGGTGTTGCAGAAGAACGTCGGGAAATGATGATCGACGCTATTGCCGAAACTGATGATGATATCATGGAAAAATACCTTGAAGGGGAAGAACTTTCCATTGATGAATTAAAGAAGGCACTTCGTAAAGCCGTTTGTGAAAACAAATTATTCCCTGTATTATGCGGTTCTTCTTATAAGAACAAAGGTGTTCAGATGTTATTGGATGCGGTTGTAGATTACATGCCAGCACCAACAGATATCCCAGCGATTAAAGGGACTAATCCAGAAACGGGCGAAGAAACAACACGTCCAGCTTCTGATGAAGAACCATTTGCTGCTTTAGCATTTAAGATTATGGCTGACCCATATGTTGGTAAACTAGCTTTCTTCCGTGTATATTCTGGTACATTGGAATCTGGCTCTTACGTTTACAACTCGACTAAGGGCAAGAAAGAACGTATCGGCCGTATTCTTCAGATGCATGCCAATACACGTAAAGAATTAGAAATCGTATATTCTGGTGATATTGCGGCTGCTGTTGGTCTTAAAGATACAACGACAGGGGATACACTTTGTGACGAAAAAGCACCTGTTATTTTGGAATCCATGGAATTCCCAGATCCAGTTATTTCCGTTGCTGTTGAACCTAAAACAAAAGCCGACCAAGAAAAAATGGGTATTGCCCTAGCTCGTTTGGCTGAAGAAGATCCAACATTTAAAGTTCGTACAGACGAAGAAACTGGTCAGACAATCATTTCTGGTATGGGCGAATTGCATTTGGATATCATCGTTGACCGTATGAATCGTGAATTCAAAGTAGAATGTAACGTAGGTAAACCACAGGTTGCTTATCGTGAAACAATTCGAAAAACGGTTAAAGCTGAAGGTAAATTCGTTCGTCAGTCCGGTGGTCGTGGTCAATATGGTGACTGCTGGTTGGAATTGATTCCTCAGGAACCAGGTGCTGGATTCGAATTTGAAAACAAAATCGTTGGCGGTGCTATTCCTCGTGAATACATTGGACCAGTTGAAGCTGGTGTAAAAGAAGCTATGGAATCTGGTGTTGTTGCTGGTTATCCAATGGTTGATATCAAGGTTATCGTTTATGATGGTTCCTATCATGATGTCGATTCTTCGGAAATGGCCTTCAAAATTGCCGGTTCTATGGGCTTTAAAGAAGGGGCAAGAAAAGCAAATCCAGTTCTTCTTGAACCATATATGAATGTAGAAGTTGACGTACCTGAAGAATACATGGGCGATGTTATCGGCGACTTGAACTCCCGTCGTGGCCGTATGGAAGGTATGGAAGCTCGTAATGGCACACAGCACATTAAAGCCTTTGTTCCATTGAGCGAAATGTTCGGTTATGCAACAGATCTTCGTTCTAAGACACAGGGCCGTGGTAACTACACAATGTCTGTTGACCATTATGAAGAAGTACCAGCAAAAATTGCTGAAGAAATCCGTTCTAAAAAGAATGGTTAATGCCAATAGGTAATTAGAGTATAAGGAGGCTTACTAATGGCTAAAGAAAAATTTGAACGTACAAAACCACATGTTAACATTGGTACAATTGGTCACGTTGACCATGGTAAAACAACCTTAACAGCTGCAATCACTAAAGTATTGGCTGACAAAGGTTTGGCTCAATTCGAAGATTACAGCATGATTGATAAGGCACCAGAAGAACGTGAACGTGGTATCACAATCAACACAGCACACGTTGAATATGAAACAGATAAACGTCACTATGCACACGTTGACTGCCCAGGCCATGCTGACTATGTTAAAAACATGATCACTGGTGCTGCTCAGATGGATGGTGCTATCTTGGTTGTATCCGCAGCTGATGGTCCTATGCCTCAGACTCGTGAACACATCTTGTTAGCTCGTCAGGTTGGTGTACCAGCTATCGTTGTATTCTTGAACAAGGCTGATATGGTTGACGATGAAGAATTGATCGAATTGGTTGAAATGGAAGTTCGTGAACTTCTTTCCTCCTATGACTTCCCTGGTGACGAAGTACCTATCATCGTAGGTTCCGCTTTGAAAGCTTTGGAAGGCGATGCAAAATATGTTGAAAAGATTATGGAATTGATGGATGCTGTTGATGAATACATCCCAACACCAACTCGTGATACGGATCGTCCATTCTTAATGCCAGTGGAAGACGTATTCACAATTACTGGTCGTGGTACTGTTGCTACAGGTCGTGTAGAACGTGGTGAAGTAAAAGTTGGCGATACAGTTGAAATCGTAGGCTTACAGGAAAAACCAACAAGCACAGTTATTACTGGTCTTGAAATGTTCCGTAAGACTTTGGATTCGGCTGTAGCAGGCGATAACGTTGGTGCTTTGCTTCGTGGTATCGACCGTAAAGATATCGAACGTGGGCAAGTATTGGCTAAACCTGGTACGATTCATCCACATACTAAATTTGAAGCTGAAGTATACGTATTGACGAAAGAAGAAGGTGGCCGTCATACACCATTCTTTTCTAACTATCGTCCACAGTTCTACTTCCGTACAACTGACGTAACTGGCGTTATCACATTACCAGAAGGTACTGAAATGTGCATGCCTGGCGATAACGTAACTATGTCTATTGAATTGATTACACCAATCGCTATTGAAGAAGGTTTACGCTTCGCTATTCGTGAAGGTGGACATACGGTTGGTGCTGGCGTTGTAAGTAAGATTGACGCCTAAGCACTAGATAGTGTATAATAAAAGAATAGTGTGGAAACACAACAACAAAAGAGCGGCGTTATGCCGCTCTACTGTTGTGTCTACCTATTTATTTTAAACTATGATATAGAAGGTTACCTCTGCGGAGGAGAATTTCTATGGAGCAGTTCATTCTTGAAATGAGCGACAGGAGGATTTGTAATGGCTAAACAGCAAAAGATTCGTATTCGCTTAAAAGCATACGATCACAAAGCACTTGATCAAAGTGCTAGCAAAATTGTAGAGACAGCAAGAAGAAATGGTGCCTTAGTATCTGGCCCAATTCCATTGCCAACAGAAAAGAATATTTTTACTATTCTTCGTTCTCCACATGTTAACAAGGATTCACGTGAACAGTTTGAAATGCGTACGCATAAACGTTTAATTGATATTCTTGAACCAAATTCGAAAACAGTAGACGCTATCACTCGCTTGGATTTACCAGCTGGTGTGTCTATTGAAATAAAATTATAATTTTGTATTTAAAAAGGAGGTGCGATAATGTCTAAAGCTATTTTGGGTAAGAAGTTGGGAATGACACAGATCTTCACAGCTGAAGGTCAGTTAGTTCCTGTCACTGTAGTGGAAGCTACGCCTAGCGTAATAGTGCGTATTAAGACTGTTGAAACTGATGGTTATAACGCAGTACAGCTTGGTTATGGCTCCATTAAAGAAAAACATCTAACGAAACCGGTAAAAGGGCAGTTTGACAAAGCTGGCGTGGCTCCAGTTAAATATCTTCGTGAATTACGTTTAGATGGTGAAACTGAATACACAGTGGGCCAAACTCTGGCAGCTGATATTTTCGCTGAAGGTGAGTTAGTAGATGTTGTTGGTACAGGTAAAGGCAAGGGATTCGCTGGTACGATTAAGCGCCATAATTTCTCTCGTGGTCCTGTAACACATGGTTCTAAATCTCATCGTGAACCTGGTTCCATCGGTCCTATGATTTCCGGTGGCGGCGGTAAAGTTATTAAAGGTAAAAAACTTCCTGGACAAATGGGTGGTGGCCGTGTAACTGTACAACGCTTGACGGTTGTTAAAGTAGATGCAGAACGCAATTTACTTTTAGTAAAAGGTGGTATTCCTGGTGCTAAAGGCAGCCTAGTTATGGTTCGTAATACAGTAAAACCGGTTAAATAGTCATTTCGAAAGGAGGATATCTAATGCCAACAGTAACTAAATACAATATGTCCGGCGCTGAAGTCGGAGAAATTCAGTTAAATGATGCCGTATTTGGCGTAGAAGTTAATGACGCCGTTATGCATCAAGCTGTTGTCCGCCAGTTATCTAACGAACGGTTGGGCACACATGCAACAAAGACTAGAGGCTTAGTACGTGGTGGTGGCCGTAAACCTTGGAGACAAAAAGGTACAGGTCGTGCTCGTGTAGGCTCTACTCGCAGCCCATTATGGGTTGGTGGTGGTACTGTATTTGGACCACAACCTCGCAGCTATTATAAGGCTATGCCTCGTAAAGCTAGACGTTTAGCAGTAAAATCTGCTCTTAGTGATAAAGTTAATACAAATGAATTATTCGTAGTTGACCAAATTACATTTGATGCACCAAAAACAAAAGATATGGTAGCTCTTTTGAATAACTTCAAAGTAGAAGGTACTAAAGTATTATTCATTACAGAAGGCGATGTAAATGTAGAACGCTCTGCACGCAACATCCCTGGCGTTAAAGCATTGGCTTGCGAAAATATGAATATCTTTGATCTTCTTAATTGCGATAAACTCTTCGTTACAGAAGGAGCCGTAGCAAAAATTGAGGAGGTGCTCGGATAAATGGAATTACGCGATGTATTAATTCGTCCGGTTATCACGGAAAAAACTACAATCTTAATGGAAGATGGTAAATATACATTCCGAGTACCGTTGACGGCAACTAAAGTACAGGTTCGTCAAGCTGTTGAAAAAATCTTCAATGTAAAAGTGGAAAAAGTAGCAACGATTCGTGTGTTAGGTAAGGTAAAACGCATGGGCCGTACGCAAGGTAAACGCAGCGATTATAAAAAAGCAATTGTTACGCTTAAAGCAGGCGAATCCATTGAATTCTTTGAAGGTGTATAAGTCTGGTAAGGAGGCCCAATAATGGCAATAAAATCATTTAAACCGTACTCCGCTGGTCGTCGGTTTATGACAGTGTCCGCCTTTACTGAAATTACAGCAAGCAAACCTGAAAAATCTTTACTTGCACCAATTTCTCAAAAGGGTGGTCGTAATAACACTGGTAAAATGACAGTCCGTCATCAAGGCGGCGGTCATAAACGTCAGTATCGTATTATTGACTTTAAACGTACAAAAGATAATATTCCGGCTACCGTTGCTAGCATTGAATATGATCCAAACCGTACGGCTCGCATTGCATTGTTAAACTATGCTGATGGCGAAAAACGTTATATCTTGGCACCAAATGGCTTAAAAGTTGGTGACGTAGTATATAGTGGTCCAGAATCTGATATTAAACCAGGTAACTGCTTGCCACTTCTTAACATTCCATTAGGTACACAAGTACATAATGTAGAAATGAAAATCGGTAAGGGTGGACAAATCGTTCGTTCCGCAGGTACTTCTGCACAGCTTATGGCTAAAGAAGGTTCCTATGCATTACTTCGTTTACCATCTGGCGAACTTCGCCGTGTACACATTAACTGCCGTGCAACAGTTGGTGTAGTTGGTAACATTGATCACGAAAACATTACAATCGGTAAAGCCGGTCGTCATCGTTGGATGGGTGTTCGCCCAGGCAACCGTGGTGTTGTTATGAACCCTTGTGACCATCCACATGGTGGTGGGGAAGGTAAATCTCCAGTTGGTCGTAAACATCCAGTTACTCCTTGGGGCAAACCTGCACATGGTGTTAAGACTCGTGATAAGAAAAAAGCTTCTAATAGCTTAATCGTAAAACGTCGTACAAAATAGGATAGCGGAAAGGAGATAATATAGTGTCCAGATCTATAAAAAAAGGCCCTTTCGTTGCAGCATCTCTTGTTAAAAAGATTGATGCATTAAACGAAACAAATGATAAAAAAGTTGTTAAAACCTGGTCCCGTGCATCTACCATTATCCCAGCTTTTGTAGGACATACGATTGCTGTTCATGATGGACGTAAACATGTGCCTGTATTTATTACAGAAGACATGGTAGGACATAAGTTAGGTGAATTCGCTCCAACACGTACTTTTAAAGGCCATGTTAAGAGTGAAAAAGCTACAGTTGCTCAATAGTAGGAGGAAGTAAATAATGGAAGCAAAAGCAGTCGCTAGACATATTCGCATTGCGCCTCGCAAAATTCGCATTGTTGCTGATTTGGTTCGTGGCAAAAATATCGGCGAAGCATTTGCCATCTTGAAGTTCACTCCGAAAGTTGGCGCTGATATAGTAGAAAAGGTATTACGTTCAGCAGTAGCAAATGCTGAACATAATTTTGATATGAATGTCGACAATCTTTATGTGTCTCAAATCTTAGTTGATCAAGGACCAACAATGAAGCGCGTTCATCCCCGTTCCCGTGGGCAGGCTTTCAAAATTTTGAAACGTTCTAGCCACGTTACCGTTGTAGTTTCTGAAAGAGCATAACAGAAGGAGGGATATATAGTGGGTCAAAAAGTTAATCCACATGGCTTGCGTGTCGGTATTGTAAAAGATTGGGACGCAAAATGGTATGCTGATAAAGATTTCGCTGCCAATCTTCATGAAGATGTTAAAATCCGTAACTTCTTGAAGAAAACGCTTTTCAGTGCAGGCATTTCTCGCATTGAAATTGAACGTACAAATAAACGTATCAAATTAACAATTCATACAGCTAAACCAGGCATGGTTATCGGCCGTGGTGGTGCAGGTATCGAAGATATGCGTAAAGCGTTAAAACGTTTTACTGACAAACAAATTGACGTAAATATTGCAGAAATTAAACAAGCAGATATGGATTCTGTTTTGGTTGCTGAAAATATTGCTAGTCAGTTGGAACGCCGTATTGGTTTCCGTCGTGCTATGAAGCAGGCTGTAGGCCGTACAATGCGTTTAGGTGCAAAGGGTATTAAAATCATGGTTAGCGGTCGTTTAGGCGGCGCTGAAATCGCTCGTAGCGAATCTTATCGTGAAGGCAGTATTCCATTGCATACATTACGTGCCAATATTGATTATGGTACAGCAGAAGCACATACAACATATGGTTGTATTGGTGTAAAAGTATGGATTTATAAAGGTGAAGTTCTCCCAGAAGCTAAGAAAAGCTCCAAAAAGGAAGAAGGTGACAACTAATGCTAATCCCAAAGCGTGTAAAACATCGTAAGCAATTCCGCGGACGTATGAAAGGCCGTGCTATGCGTGGCAATAAAGTAGCCCATGGTGAATATGGTTTGGTTGCATTAGAACCGTCATGGATTACAAACCGTCAAATCGAAGCTGCCCGTATTGCCATGACACGTTATATTAAACGTGGTGGTCAAGTATGGATTAAGATTTTCCCTGATAAACCAGTAACAGCAAGACCAGCTGGTACTCGTATGGGTTCTGGTAAAGGGAATCCAGAATATTGGGTTGCAGTAGTAAAACCAGGCCGTGTTTTATTTGAAATGGATGGCGTAACGGAAGAAATCGCTCGTGAAGCTATGCGTTTGGCTGGTCATAAACTACCAATCAAGACGAAATTCGTTGTTAAGGGTAAAGAATTGGGTGGTGACGTAAATGAAGGTTAATGAAATCCGCAACATGAGCGCTGCCGAAATGGAAGAAAAAATTGCTGGACTTAAAGAAGAGTTATTTAACCTCCGTTTTCAGCTTGCAACTGGTCAATTGGAAAATCCGATGCGTATTCGTGAAGTAAAGAAGACTATTGCGCGGATCAAGACTGTTCAGCGCGAAGAAGAAATTAAAGGAAACGCATAATAACAAATTTTGTTTGGATTGAAAAGGAGGCTAAGGTCGTGGCAGAAGTAAGAAATGTACGCAAAGTCCGTGTTGGCAAAGTAGTTAGTGACAAAATGGATAAAACTGTTGTTGTCTCTGTTGAACGTAAAGTGCAACACGAATTATATAACAAGCCAATGGTAACTAATAAAAAATATAAGGCTCATGATGAAAACAATGAATGCCAAATTGGAGATATTGTAAAAATGGAAGAAACTCGTCCATTATCGAAAGATAAACGTTGGAGAGTTGTTGAAATTTTGGAAAGACAACAATAATCAGGGATGTAAGGAGGAAAAACGATGATCCAGCAACAAACAATTTTGAATGTTGCCGATAATACTGGTGCTAAACGCATTATGTGCATCCAGGTAATGGGTGGTTCTTATCGTAAATTCGGCAATATCGGGGACGTAATCGTTGCTTCTGTAAAAGATGCATCACCCGGTGGCGTTGTCAAGAAAGGCGACGTAGTTAAGGCAGTTATCGTTCGTTCACGTAAAGGAATTCGTCGTGCTGATGGTTCCTATATCCGTTTTGACGAAAATGCTGCTGTAGTTATTAAAGATGACAAGAGTCCTCGCGGCACTCGTATTTTTGGACCAGTAGCTCGTGAACTTCGTGAAAAAGACTTCATGAAAATTATTTCACTAGCACCTGAAGTATTGTAATAGGAGGAACTACAGCATGTCTAAACTTCATGTAAAAAAAGGCGATACCGTTGTTGTTATCTCCGGTAAAGAAAAAGGTAAAAAAGGTGAAATTATCGCTGCTGAACCGAAAAAACAACGCGTTATTGTAAAAGGGATTAATTTGGTAAAACGCCATACGAAGCCATCCCAAGCAAATCCGCAGGGCGGTATTATTACGAAGGAAGCACCTATCCATGCATCTAATGTAATGCTTGTTGATCCAGAAACAAAAGAACCAACTCGCATTAAGAAAGTTGAAAAAGATGGGAAATTCGTTCGTGCAGCAGTAAAAAGTGGCGCTGTAATCGATAAATAATAGGGAAAGGAGGTTCTACGAATGTCTCGTTTAAGTGAAAAATATACATCTGAAATTCGTGAAGCATTACAGAATAAGTTCAAATATGATAATGTAATGCAGATTCCGAAGTTAGAAAAGATCGTTATTAATATTGGCGTTGGTGATGCTGTTAATAATGCGAAAGCGTTAGATTCTGCTGTTAAGGATTTGACAATTATCGCTGGCCAAAAACCAGTTATTACTAAAGCTAAAAAATCCATTGCAAACTTCAAAGTTCGTGAAGGCATGGCATTAGGTACGAAGGTAACGCTTCGTGGTGAACGCATGTATGAATTTTTGGATAAATTAGTTAATATCGCATTACCTCGTGTGCGTGACTTCCGCGGTGTAAGTGCAACGGCTTTTGATGGTCGTGGTAACTATGCATTAGGGCTAAAAGAACAATTGATTTTCCCTGAAATCGAATATGATCAGGTAGAACGAGTTACAGGTATGGATGTTATCGTAGTAACATCGGCTGAAACTGATGAAGAAGCTCGTGAATTATTAACATTGTTTGGTATGCCTTTCGAAAAATAATAGGAGGAACACACAGATGGCTAAAAAGTCTATGATCGAACGTGAAAAGAAACGTGCTAGAATCGTTGCAAAATATGCCGCAAAACGCAAAGCGTTAAAGGAAGCTGGCGATTATGAAGCTTTATCCCAGTTACCGGCTAATGCATCTCCTACTCGTTTGCATAATCGTTGCAATTTGACCGGTCGTCCTCATGGATATATGCGTAAATTCGGTATTAGCCGTATCGCGTTCCGTGAATTGGCGTATAAAGGACAAATTCCTGGCGTTAAAAAAGCTAGTTGGTAATAACTTACGAGAGGAGGTTTTTAGAATATGACAATGACTGATCCAATTGCGGATATGCTTACACGTATTCGTAATGCAAATGCGGCACTTCATGAAACAGTGGAAATTCCAGCATCTAAAATTAAGGCAGCAGTCCTTACTATTCTTAAAGAAGAAGGTTTCATTAAGAATATTGAATCAGTAGAAAACGGTAAATTAGTTACGTTAAAAGTAACGTTAAAATATGGCGCAAATGGTGAAAAAGTAATTACCGGTATTAAACGTATTTCTAAGCCGGGCTTGCGTATTTATGCGAAGAAAGAAGAACTTCCTCGTGTATTAGGCGGTTTAGGTGTGGCTATTATTTCTACGTCTAAAGGCGTTATGAGCGATAAGAAAGCTCGTAAAGAAGGTCTTGGCGGCGAAGTAATTGCTTACGTTTGGTAATTAAGCAATAGGAGGAAAGTAGAATGTCACGTGTCGGTAGAATGCCTATCGAGATTCCTGCTGGCGTTACGGTAACATATGATAATCATCATATGACCGTAAAAGGTCCTAACGGGGAATTATCTCGCAGCTTACATCCAGAAATCAATATTGCTGTGGAAGGGAATGTAATCACGGTGTCCCGTCCGAGTGATGATAAGAATCATCGTTCGTTGCACGGATTAACGCGCGCTCTTATTGCTAATATGGTAAAAGGCGTAACCGAAGGTTTCTCTAAAACTTTGGAAATCAACGGTGTTGGTTACAGAGCAGCAAAAAAAGGTGAAAAACTAGTGTTGACTCTAGGCTTCTCTCACCCAGTAGAAATGGATGCTCCAGAAGGAATTAAAATTGATGTTCCAGCTGCTAATCAGATTGTTGTATCTGGTGCAGATAAGGAAGTTGTTGGTGCAGTAGCAGCTAATATTCGTAAATGGAGACAACCAGAACCTTACAAAGGTAAAGGTATCCGTTATCAAGGCGAATTTGTTCGTCGTAAAGCTGGTAAAGCTGGCGCAAAGGGTAAATAATAGAAGCTATTAGGAAGGAGTGAACACCTTGGCTCGTAAGTCCAAAAGAAATATTGCTCGTGCAAAACGTCATCTTCGTTTACGCCGTCACATTTCGGGGACAGCACAACGTCCGCGTTTGAACGTATATCGCAGTTTAAGCAATATTTATGCACAAATTATTGATGATGTAGCAGGTAATACAATTGTATCCGCTAACTCATTGGATAAAGAATTAAACTTAAATTATGGTGGTAACGTAGCTGCTGCTAAAGCTGTTGGCGAATTAGTAGCTAAACGTGCTATCGCTAAAGGAATTGACACGGTTGTATTTGACCGTGGCGGTTATATTTATCATGGTCGTGTAGCAGCCCTTGCAGAAGGTGCTCGTGAAGCTGGCCTTAAATTCTAAGAGGGAGGAACGTTATACATGGCAAGAATTGACTACACAAGTCTTGATCTTAAAGAAAGAGTTGTATTCATCAACCGTGTTGCCAAAGTTGTAAAAGGTGGTCGTCGTTTTTCCTTCAGCGCTTTGGTTGTTGTCGGTGACGGCAATGGTCATATTGGCGTAGGTTTAGGTAAAGCAGCCGAAGTACCAGAAGCAATTCGCAAAGGCATTGATGATGCTAAGAAAAATTTAATTCATGTAGAAATCAAGAACGGTACGATTCCGTTTACTGTAACTGGCCGTTTTGGTGCAGGCAGTGTTTTCTTGAAACCAGCTGCTGAAGGTACTGGCGTTATTGCAGGCGGTCCAGTTCGTGCGGTACTTGAATTAACAGGTATCCGTAATATATTAACCAAATCATTAGGTTCTTCTAACCCTAATAATATGGTTCGTGCAACAATTGAAGGTTTAAGTCAGTTAAAACGCGCTGCTGACGTAGCAGCACTTCGCGGTAAGACTGTTGCTGAAATTTTTGAATAATAGGGAGATCGATACATATGGCACAGGTAAAAGTTACATTATCTCGTAGCTTAATTGGTCGTCCTGAAGATCAACGGGCGACAGTAAAAGCGTTGGGATTAACAAAGACAAATTCCCAAGTTGTAAAAGAAGCTACTCCTCAGATTAAAGGGATGCTTCAAAAAGTTAGACATTTAGTTACTGTAGAAGAATTATAATAGATAAGGAGGTGCACCGAATGAAACTTCATGAATTAGTTTCAGTAGAAGGTTCGAAGAAAAGCAGAACTCGTCGTGGTCGTGGCTTAGGATCTGGTTTAGGTAAGACAGCTGGTCGTGGTCAGAAAGGTCAGAATTCTCGTTCTGGTGGCGGTGTTCGTACTGGTTTTGAAGGCGGACAAATGCCTCTTTATCGTCGTTTGCCGAAACGTGGCTTTAAAAATGTATTCGCTAAACAATATGCAGAAGTTAATATTTCTCAGTTGAATCGTTTTAACGATGGCGATACAGTTGATCCAGTTGCATTAATTGAATCTGGTATCTTAAAGAACGTGCGTGATGGCATTCGTATTCTTGGCAATGGCACATTAGAAAAGAAATTAACGGTTATTGCTAACGGATTTACGAAATCTGCAGAAGAAAAAATTACGGCAGCAGGCGGAAAAGTAGAGGTGATTTAGGGTGCTACAAGGCCTCTTGAATCTCTATCAAGTACGTGAGCTGCGTAATAAAGTTTTATACACACTGTTAATGTTTGTGGTTTTCCGCCTTGGCTGCTATATTCCAGTGCCAGGCGTTGACCCAAATGTTATAGAAAGCTTATTCTCAAGCGGTAGTTTGTTTGGTTTGTTGGATATGTTTTCTGGTGGTGCTTTAAGTAAATTTTCCTTGTTCGCTATGAGTATTACTCCTTATATCAATGCGGCTATCATTATGCAGTTGTTAACAGCTGTTGTGCCGATCTTTGAAGAATGGAGTAAAGATGGTGAAGAAGGGCGACGTAAGATTACAGCTATAACGAGATATGCTACCGTTGGCCTTGGCTTTGTTCAGGCTTTTGGTATGGCTTATGCTTTGCGTATGAATAATGCCCTACTAGATAACAGTATTTTATCTGTTTTTGTGGTAGCTATTATTCTAACAGCCGGCACCGTATTTTTGATGTGGGTCGGTGAACGTATTACAGCGTATGGTATTGGTAATGGTATTTCTTTGATTATCTTTGCTGGTATCGTAGCTCGTTTTCCTTCTGGTATGGAAACAATTTATCAGTACTTGAAGGTAGGGACAATTAATTTATTCCAAGCTGTTTTATTTGCAGTTATGGCTATAGCCCTTGTTGTTTTAGTTGTAGCTGTTGTTCGTGGACAGCGTCGTATTCCTATTCAATACGCTAAGCGTGTTGTAGGGCGTAAAATGTATGGTGGTCACACTAGCTTTTTACCGTTACAGGTTAACCAAGCTAATGTTATGCCTATCATCTTTGCATCATCTATTTTGATGTTCCCTGTAACATTGGCACAATTTGTTCAGAATGCAACGATTAAGTGGTTTGCTGATTTATTTGCTTGGGGTACATGGGAAAATACAGTGTTGTATGTAGCTTTAATCATATTCTTCACGTATTTCTATACAGCTATTTCTTTAAATATCAATGATGTAGCTGACAATATGAAAAAGCAAGGTGGTTTTATTCCAGGGCTTCGTCCGGGGAAACCAACGGCTCAATATATTGATCGTGTTATGACACGTATTACATTGGCAGGTGCTATCTTCTTGGCATTTATTGCTGTGTTACCAAACTTCATGGGATATATTACCAACGTACAAGGTGTTTACTTTGGCGGTACGGCTATTTTGATTGTCGTAGGTGTAGCTCTTGATACAATGCAGCAAGCTGAGTCCATGGCTTTAACAAGACATTATAAAGGGTTTGTTAAATAGGAGGGAAACTATATGTATATTTTATTAATGGGACCTCCTGGTGCAGGTAAAGGCACTCAGGCAGCTCGTTTAATTGAAAAGTATAATATCCCTCAAATTTCAACTGGCGATATGTTCCGTGCAGCAGTTAAGGAACAGACGCCCCTTGGACTTGAGGCTAAGAAGTATATGGATGCTGGTCAATTGGTACCTGACAGCGTTACTGTTGGTATCGTTAAAGAACGGCTAGCTAAAGACGACTGCAAAAAAGGTTTTATTCTTGATGGCTTCCCACGGACAACCGCACAGGCTGTTTCTTTAGATGCTATCTTAAAAGAAATGGGTATTGCCTTAGATGCCGTAGTTAATTTGAATGTTCCATCAGATGAATTGGTTCGTCGTATCAGTGAACGCGCACGTCTTGAAAACCGTGATGATGACAAACCGGAAACAGTACAGAAGCGTCTGACTGTCTATGAAGAGTCAACTAAACCATTGATTGATTATTATCGCAATAGTGGTATTTATAAAGATATTAATGGCTTACAAGATGTTGATGATGTGTTTACAGATATTGTTAATGCATTGGGACGGTAATACGTATGATTATCCTTAAGACACCCGAAGAGATTGAATATATAAAACAGGCTTGTCGTTTGACGGCAGATACACTTGAGATGCTAACTAAAGCCATTAAACCAGGGGTTAGTACCTTGGAATTGGATCGGTTAGCTGAAGAGTATATTCGCAGCCATGGCGGTGTGCCAAGTTGTAAAGGTTACTGCGGGTTTCCGGCAACTATTTGTGCGTCAGTTAATGATGTTGTTGTTCATGGAATTCCTAATGCAAAGACTAAGTTGAGAAATGGCGATGTCATTAGTATTGATTTAGTGGCTGCAGTAAATGGGTATCAAGGTGATTCTGCTATAACAGTTCCTGTAGGACATGTAAAACCAGCGGTTACTAAATTATTGAAGGTTACGGAAGAAAGCTTGTTTAAGGGAATTGAACAGGCCGTACCAGGCAACCATATCGGCGATATTTCTCATGCAGTACAAACGTATTGTGAAGGATTTGGCTATGGCGTTGTAAGGGATTTCGTAGGTCATGGCCTTGGTCGTGATATGCATGAAGATCCACAAATACCTAACTATGGGTCTGCTGGACACGGACCTAAGATAAAACCAGGTATGGTTTTATGTATTGAACCAATGATTACCATGGGAACATATGAAGTAGAAGTGCTTCGTGATGACTGGACAACGGTTACTTTAGATGGTAAACCGGCAGCTCATTTTGAACACACAATAGTGATTACAGAAAATGGCCCAGAGATTTTGACCATGCGGAGTAAACCGCGTTTGATAGATTGATAGGCTGCCAGAGGATTAATGATATGTCAAAAGAAGACGTTATTGAAGTGGAAGGTACCGTACTTGAAGCATTGCCGAATGCTATGTTCAAGGTTGAACTTGAAAATGGTCATGTGGTATTAGCTCATGTATCCGGTAAAATGCGTATGAATTTTATTCGTATTCTTCCCGGTGATAAAGTGACTATGGAATTAACGCCATATGATTTGAATCGTGGTCGTATTACTTATCGCTTTAAATAAGTGAAAGACATCCACAGAGGAGGTACTAATGAAGGTTAAACCGTCAGTAAAAAAGATGTGTGAAAAGTGTAAAATTATTAAACGTAAAGGCCGTGTAATGGTTATTTGCGAAAATCCGAAACATAAACAGAAACAAGGTTAATTGCAAGGAGGTGGATTGATAGATGGCACGTATAGCCGGTGTAGACTTACCACGCGACAAACGTATTGAAATCGGATTGACTTATATTTATGGTATTGGCTTGACTTTATCCAAAGAAATTTTGGCTAAGACAGGTATCAACCCAGATACTCGTGTACGTGATTTAACAGAAGATGAAGTAGCTAAAATCCGTACAGTATTGGATGATGGATACAAAGTAGAAGGGGATCTTCGTCGTGAAGAAGCTCTAAATATTAAGCGTTTAGTTGAAATCAACTCCTATCGTGGCCGCCGTCATCGTATGGGATTGCCTTGCCGTGGACAGCGGACAAAGACAAATGCTAGAACTCGTAAGGGCCCTAGAAAAGCGGTAGCTGGTAAAAAGAAATAATAAAGGAGGGATAACGCGTGGCTAAAAAAGTAGTTAGAAGTAAAAGAAAAGAAAAAAAACACATTGAATCCGGTGCGGCTCATATTCGTTCCACTTTCAATAATACAATTGTAACGTTAACAGATACGAACGGTAATGCTCTTTCTTGGGCATCTGCTGGTGGATTAGGATTCCGTGGTTCCCGTAAAAGCACACCATTTGCAGCTCAGATGGCAGCAGAACAAGCAGCTAAAGCCGCTATGGAACATGGTCTTCGTCAGGTAGAAGTATACGTAAAAGGCCCTGGTGCTGGTCGTGAAGCTGCTATTCGTGCTTTGCAGGCTACTGGTCTTGAAGTAACAAGTATTAAAGACGTAACTCCAATCCCTCATAACGGATGCCGTCCGCCTAAACGTCGTCGTGTATAATCCAGTGCAGACAATTCAGTTATTAGAATTGAGCCGTAAATACATAGTAGTGACGGGATTTACAGGAGGATTGTCCTAATGAGCGAAGAAAAAAAACTTAGAATCGAGAAAGTCGATATGACCGAGGATGGCCGCTACGGTAAATTCGTATGTGAACCATTGGACCGTGGTTATGGTATTACACTCGGTAATAGCTTACGTCGGATTTTGCTTTCATCCTTGGATGGAGCAGCGATTACGTCCATTAAAATCGATGGTGTTTTACATGAATTCTCGACGATTACAGGAGTTCGTGAAGACGTTACGGATATAATCCTAAATCTTAAGCAATTGCGTCTTCGCTTAGATAGCGAAGCACAGGTACCATTGGATATCCATGTAGATATTCAAAAAGATGGTGTAGTAACGGCTGATGATTTTGCTAACCAATTTCCACCAGAAGTGGAAATACTAAATCCAGATTTGGTTATTGCCACTATGGATGAAGTAGGTCATTTGTCTATGGACATTCGCATTGACCGAGGCAAAGGATATGTTCCATCAACAAAGAATAAGCGGGATGATGATGTAATTGGTCAGATTCCAATTGATTCCATTTATTCTCCTATTCTTCGTGCTAAGTATGAAGTCGGCGATGTTCGTGTCGGCAACGAAATGGACTTTGATAAGTTGACTTTAGAAGTTTGGACAGATGGTTCTATTACAGCAGCGGATGCTGTTGCAAAATCGGCAGCTATTATGATTAGCTATTTGGGGAACTTTACTAAATTGGCGCATTCTGCTGAAATGATTAGTCTGAACGCTGATGAATATGAAGGGGAAATCGTTAACGGTGAAGAAGAAGCAGAACCAGTTGACGAAGGCCCAGCTCAGATTCCAATTGATGATTTAGAATTGTCAGTACGTGCCTATAACTGCTTAAAACGTGCTGGTATTAATACAATTGCGGACTTGTTAGATAAGTCAATTGATGATTTACGTAAAGTTCGTAATTTAGGTTCTAAATCAATTGATGAAATTGAAGAAAAACTTCAGAATCATCCGCAGGGTGGATTTACATTAAAGCAAAAAGGTGAATAGGAGGATTAGAGATGTCTTATAGAAAATTAGGCCGTAATAGTTCTGCTCGTAAAGCATTATTCCGCGGCATGTTAACATCTTTCTTCCAATATGATCGTATCGAAACAACGGAAGCAAAGGCTAAAGAATTACGTGGTCTTGCTGAACAGATGATTACGTTAGCTAAACGTGGCGACTTACATGCTCGTCGTCAAGTATTGGCTTATATCATGGATGAAAGCATTGTAAAAAAATTATTTGATGAAATTGCACCAAAGTATGCAGATCGTCAAGGCGGTTATACGCGCGTTATTAAAACAAACTTACGTAAAGGTGACGCAGCACCGCAGGCTATTATTGAATTAGTTTAATCTAATTTCTATAAAGAGTAGTGTCTTCTAAGGGAGGCACTATTTTTTTTATATTTGATAACCATATTCTCTATAAAAAGGTTGACGAATTGCCTTTCCTTTCGTATTATCAAGGGGATAGATTCGTTATGTATGGAGCATAGGATGGAACTAGAAGAAATGCAGACGAGAGAAAGAGAGCCGATGATTGTTGTTTCTCGTATGAGTCATTCATATGAGGATGAAATGGGCAATCAAGTGAAGGCATTAGATCAAATTAATTTGACCATTAATAAAGGTGAATTTGTAGCTATTATTGGTACTAATGGTAGTGGTAAAAGTACGTTAGCTAAGCATTTTAATGTGTTATTAGAGCCGACGGAAGGTACAGTATCCGTATTGGGGATGGATACGAAGGATGAAGAGAAGTTATGGGGTATTCGAAGTCATGTAGGCATGGTTTTTCAAAATCCTGATAACCAGATAGTGGCGGCTATTGTTGAAGAAGATGTAGCTTTTGGGCCAGAAAATTTAGGTGTTCCACCAGCAGAGATTCGAAAGCGTGTGGATAAAGCTTTAGATGTAGTAGGTATGCAAGCCTATAGACATCATGCGCCGCATTTATTATCAGGAGGGCAAAAACAGCGGATAGCTATTGCGGGTGTATTGGCTATGAACCCTGATTGTATTGTCTTAGATGAACCAACGGCTATGTTAGATCCTATGGGGCGAAAAGATGTATTAAAGACTGTACATGCTCTTCATAAGGAGGAGCATATGACTGTGGTTTATATTACTCATTTTATGGATGAAGCTATGACGGCTGATCGTATTGTTGTTATGAAGAATGGACATATTTTACAAGAAGGACGGCCGGCAGATATTTTTAAACAGGTAGAAAGCTTAAAAGAGTTAGGCTTAGATGTACCCGTAGCGGCTGAGGTAGCAGATAAATTACGTAAGGATGGTTATGCTATAGCAGAAGGTATCGTTACGGATAAAGAATTAGGAGATGCATTATGCCTATCGTATTAGATTCGGTTACATATACATATGGACAGGGGACGCCTTTTGAAAAACAGGCTCTTACGGGTATATCGCTTACGATTAATGAAGGTGAATTTATCGGTATTATTGGACATACTGGGTCAGGTAAATCGACATTGGTACAACATTTAAATGGCCTTTTGCATCCAACGGAGGGCCAGGTAACTGTTAATGGTATAAATCTTGCTGATAAAACAGAAGAAGCAAAACAGAGCCGTCATATGGTAGGTATGGTCTTTCAGTACCCAGAGCATCAGCTTTTTGAAGAAACTATTGCTAAGGATATTGCTTTTGGGCCGACTAATTTAGGACTTACACAAGAAGAAATAGAGCAACGGGTTAAAGACGCGATGGACTTTGTAGGGCTAGATTATAAGACGTATGCGGATCGGTCACCCTTTCATTTGTCTGGAGGACAAATGCGGCGGGTAGCGATTGCTGGTGTGGTGGCTATGAAGCCTAAGTATTTAGTTCTTGATGAACCGTCAGCAGGGCTTGATCCAGCAGGACGTGAGGAAATTTTTGCTGAGATTATGCGGCTTCATAAGGAACAAGGGGTTACCGTTATATTGGTATCACATAATATGGAAGATATTTCTAAAATGGCGACTCGCTTATTGGTTATTGATGATGGTAAGGTGCTCCTAGATGGGAAGCCTATAGATATTTTTATGAAGTATAGAGAGACATTACAAAAGGCAGGCGTAGATGTACCACCTGTATCACAACTTACGGCCTATTTAAATCAGAGAGGACTGCCCGTATCAGAAGAGGCGATTACTGTCGATGATGTAGTGGCATCTATAGAATCATTAAAAAAGAGGTAATTATGTTAGGAAACATAACAATCGGTCAGTATTTTCCTGGCGATTCTTTATTACACCGCATGGATCCACGGACTAAAATATTGGCGACACTTATTTATATTGTGGCTATCTTTTTTGCACAGACTGTGGTGTCTTATTTATTTGTAACGGCTTTTACAGTTTGGGTTATTTGGATGTCTAAATTGCCTGTCCGTTTATTATGGAATGCACTTAAGCCTTTATGGATTATTATTGTCTTCACGTTAGCCATTCATGTATTTACATCAACAGGAACGGTATTGTGGCAATGGAGTTTCATTCATATTACTAAGGAAGGTCTCCAAATGGGGGTGCTCATGACAGCTCGTTTGGTTTATTTGATTTTATTTTCTTCCTTGTTAACGTATACTACATCACCGATTCGGTTAACGGATGGTATTGAACGCTTGCTTAGACCTTTTCAACGGTTAGGGGTACCGTCTCATGAATTGGCTATGATGATGACGATTGCTTTGCGATTTATTCCGACTTTGTTAGAAGAAACAGACCGCATTATGAAGGCGCAGGAGTCACGCGGAGCTGATTTTACGACTGGTAGTTTGGTAAAACGGGCTAAAAGCATGGTGCCTTTATTAGTACCTTTATTTATTAGTGCTTTTCGTAGGGCTGATGATTTGGCGGTAGCTATGGAAGCTCGTTGTTATCGAGGCGGTGAAGGCCGAACCCGTATGAAAGAGTTGTGTTATACGCGTTTAGATACAGTAAGTATGTCTATACTTATTTTGGTTGTTCTAATTATTTTAGTTATGCGTTTTTATGCTGTGTAAGTTGCTTGCACAGCATTTTTTATATAATTTTGGGTAAAAGATAATGGAAGCTAAACAAGAGAGTAAAACGATAAGAAGAAAAAAAGAACATAGACCCTTACGTAATATACGATTGATTGTGGCTTATGATGGAACAGATTATAAAGGCTATCAGCGACAAGCGAATGGGCGGACTATACAAGCTTGTTTAGAAGTGGCTTTAAGTACAGTGTGTGCAGAACCGATTTTGATTTATGGGTCGTCGCGGACGGATGCGGGTGTGCATGCTCGTTTTCAAGTGGTAACTTTTTTTACACGGGGACGTATCCCAGTTAGCCATTTAACCCGAGCCTTACTAGGGTTATTGCCACCAGATATTGTAGTGACCAAGGCGGAAGAAATACCGCTTGATTGGAAGCCTCGTTGGCAGATAAAGGGAAAGGAATATGTTTATACCATTCATAATCATGAGGTAGATGACCCTTTGCATCGACGGTTTCATTGGCATCTACGTAAGGCCTTAAAGTTAGAAGATATGCAAAAAGCTTGTCAATTATTAGAAGGGAGACATGATTTTACCACCTTTCGAGGGACGAATTCTACACCAGCTCAACCGATTAAGACGCTGTATGCCGTGCGGGTGCGATTAGATGAAGGGGGGCATCAGTTAAAAATTCATGTTATTGGTGATGGCTTTCTCTACCATATGGTGCGTAATATAGCCGGTCTATTAGTTGATGTAGGTTTGGGACGAATTTGCTATGAGCAGATACCCGATTTGTTTGCTCGAAAAGACCGTCGGGCCATTGGCAAAACAGCACCAGCGCAGGGACTGTGTTTGGAAGAAGTGTTTTTTACAGAGCAGCGACTTCAGGAACGGATTTACATGTTAGATAGGTGTGATTCATAAGGGTTATGGATGGAGTATCAGAATTGTATATTCTATAGAATATACATCTTGGTGAGCGTAGTTATTAAGGCGCAAAAATGGTATGATAAAGGTAAGAACGGAAATGCGTTTGAGTGAAGAAGTAAATTCACAGGAGTAATGATACTTATTAATCCTAAGGAGGGTGAATTTCTTGGAGAAACGTAAAGATTTTATCTGGAAAATGGGCGGACAACAAGGGGAAGGAATCGAGTCTTGTGGCGAAATTATGGCTACGATTCTTGCGAAAGAAGGGTATTCCTTATACAGCCAGCGTTTGTTTGCATCTCGTATTAAAGGAGGGCATACAACCTTTGGCCTTCGCATTGCGTTAGAACCAATCATGACGGTTGGCGAATCGGTTGATTTTTTAGTCGCTTTAGACCAGGAAACGGTAGATAAGCATGGTGATGAAGTCCGTCATGGTGGTTATATTATCTGTGATAGCAAGGTAAAACCAGACTTCTCAAAGTTTGATGGTAAACCAATTCACTGCTTGGCTTTACCAATTTCTGAAACGGCCTTAAAGCAGGGTACTTTGTTGATGCGTAACATTGTATCTTTAGGGATGTCTGTGGCATTGCTTGGCTTTGAAAAAGCACCATTCCGTGATGCCATTGCAGCTAAGTTCCAGAAGAAGTCACAAGAAATTGTAGATAAGAACTTGCAGGCTTTTGAAGATGGTTATGCACTTGTACTAGAACAAAAAGAACAATTAGGCGCTGAACCAGATACGTTACCAGTACCAGAAAAGAAGGATCAGATGTTCCTCTTAGGTAACGAAGCTATTGCCTTAGGAGCTATTGCGGCTGGTTCACGTTTTATGGCGTCTTATCCTATTACACCAGCTTCGGAAGTTATGGAATATATGATTAAGAAGATGGATAAAATTGATGCTACTGTTGAACAGACAGAAGATGAAATTGCTTCTTGTATGACAGCTATGGGGGCCGCTTATGCTGGGGTTCGTGCCTTTACTTGTACATCAGGTCCAGGTCTTAGCTTGATGGCTGAATCCCTATCTATGGCGTCTATGGCAGAAATTCCAGTTGTTGTTATTGATGTACAGCGGTCTGGTCCATCTACAGGTATGGCGACAAAGGTAGAACAGTCTGATATTAATGCAGCTTGTCATAATGCTCATGGTGACTATGCGAATATCGTTATTTCTCCAACCAGTATTGAAGAATGCTTCTATGAAATTCAGAAGGCCTTTAACTTAGCGGAACGGTATCAATGTCCAGTCATCTTTATGCCGGATTTACAGCAGGGACTAAATAAACAGTCAGTACCAAGCTTTGATTTAAATCGCGTACCTATTGAACGAGGTAAATTAGTAAAAGAAGCCGATCTACCTGCTTTGGAACGGCCTCATTATTTCAAACGCTTTGAATTGACAGAAGATGGTATCTCTCCACGGACTATCCCTGGTATGAAGAATGGCCTATTCTTGTCAACAGGTTTAGAACATAATGAAGAAGGGAAACCAGCGGAAGCACCATCCATGCACGTAAGTCAAACAGATAAACGGTTTCGTAAGTTAGAAACGGTGGCTGATTACTATGATCCATTCTTAAATAATGCAGACCATGATGCATGTGATGTCTTGCTCATTGGTATTGCATCTAGCCGTGGTGCCTTGGAAGAAGCGAAAGTACGTTTAGAAGCCGATGGGGTAAAAGTAAATCACTTGCAACTTCGCTTAATTAAACCATTCCCAACCAAGCAATTATTGCCATTCTATACAAAGGCTAAAAAGGTTGTTATTTGCGAACAAAATGCAACAGAACAGTTAACAGACATGTTCCGTATCCATATGCCGGATAAAGATAAAATTGCTAGCTGTTTAAAATATGATGGGAATCCATTTACAGCATCCTATGTGGTAAACGCAGTGAAGGAGGTACTCTAATATGACTGTTGCTGCAGATTATAAAAATGATATTCGTCCGAATTGGTGTCCAGGTTGTGGTCACTATGGCGTGCAGGCAGCGATTACAGATGCCTTGACGGAACTTAATATTGCGCCAGAACAGATGGCTCTTATCTCTGGGATTGGCTGTTCTAGCCGTATTGGTGGTTATTTTTATACCTATGGGTCCCATACTACACATGGCCGTGCTTTACCCTATGCACAAGGGGTAAAATTAGCTAATGATGATTTAACCGTATTGGTTGCTGGTGGTGATGGTGATGCTTACGCTATTGGCGTGGGGCATACGGTTCATGCCATTAAACGTAATGTAAATATTACTTACATCGTTATGGATAACCATGTATATGGCTTGACTAAAGGGCAGACATCCCCGCGGTCTGATATTGGCTTTGTAACAAAGACGTCACCAAAAGGTTCTTTTGAAACACCGCTTCCTATTTGTGAAACAGCTATTGCTTCTGGTGCTACTTTTGTAGCCCAGAGTTATATGATTAATCGGGCAGAATTGGTTGATTTGATTAAGAAAGGGATTCAGCATGATGGCTTCTCATTTATCAACGTCTTTAGCCCTTGTGTAACTTATAATAAACGAAATAGCTATGACTGGTTTAAGGAACATCTAACATCCTTAGCTGATGTAGATGGTTATGATTCGAGTGACCGTAGCCTAGCTATGGCCACCTTGCATAAATATGATGGCCTATTAACCGGTCTTGTTTATCATGAAGATAACCGTGGTTCCTTTGAAGAAGCGATGGCTTCGGTTAACGGGGCTCATGCACAGGCTTTAGTTAAGACGGTTGAAAAGCCAAGTGCGGAACTGTTTGCTAGTTTGTGTCAAGAATTTAAATAATAGGAGTGTCTAACTTCTTTTCTTGTTAGTAGACAAGGTTAGTCACTTGTATAGGAAAAGACCTAAGCTTTTTGCTTAGGCCTTTTTTGGTTTTTCACGTTATTGGTAAGAGTAGGCGCGCTAGGTTTCTTTATCTTATGAATTTAAGGATAGGGGATATAGGTGTATATAAGACGGGGGAAATGGTGAGGTAAAGTCATAGCTGTTGAGCTAGTAATATTTTATAAGTATGGTACAATGAGGACACTGAAATTAAGCGTATTGTATTAAAGGATGTAGTGATAAGGAGTATACATATGACAGGACGTACAAAAGAAGAATTACAAGGGGTACATGGTTTAGGTCATAAAATAGAGTATCCAACAGATTATGCACCAGATGTATTGGAATCGTTTATTAATAAACATCCAGATAATGATTACTTTGTAAAATTTAATTGTCCAGAGTTTACCTCATTGTGTCCAATGACGGGACAACCGGATTTTGCGACGATTTATATTTCCTATGTACCAGATCAGCGATTGGTGGAAAGTAAGTCTTTGAAGCTTTATTTGTTTAGTTTCCGTAACCATGGTGATTTTCATGAAGATTGCGTCAATATTATTATGAAGGATTTGATTAAGCTATTATCTCCTAAGTATATTGAAGTATGGGGCCGATTTACGCCACGTGGTGGCATATCCATTGACCCGTTTGCTAATTATGGAAAGCCAGGGACAGACTGGGAAGAAACAGCTCATAAACGCTTGCATTTTCATGACACAGTGCCAGAACGGGTAGCTTATCGGTAGTGAAAGTGAATATAATAAAAATGACTACTAATGGAAGAGAGTCAATGAGGCTTTTTTCTGTTAGTAGTCTTTCTTTGTATAAAAGGAGGAAAATTATAAATATTACATGAAGAGTATTGTTTATGCAGCGAAAATAGATTCTTGTATATGACTTTCTTTTGATAAAAGGTAATGATATAAACGCGCTTATAACAAATATACAGAATAAAAGGTGTTGCAACGGTATCATCATAAAAAATGATAATAGAGTTCTAATAATTATGGCTGTACAAAGTAAGGGTGAAGTACTATAATCACTATCGTTCTAAAGATTATATAAAAGGGAGACGATAGTAAATGAGCAGTGATGCGTCAGATGGAAAATCACTCTGGACCGCGGCTTTTATGTTAGACACGGTCATAAACTGGATTATATTTTTAGTTTATTACATTTTAGTAGTTATCATTACTTTGGTAGCTAAAGACCAATTAGGTGCTTCTATGAGTGAAGCGGGTTTGGCTACAGGTATTTTTATTATAGGTACATTGTTTGCGCGGATGTGGGCTGGCCATTGTGTCGAACCGTTTGGTTATAAACGAACCTTGTATTTAGGTTTATTTATTTATTTGTTTACGTCGATTGCTTATTTGTGGTTGCCTAATTTGTGGACCTTGTATGCGGTTCGCTTTTTAAATGGGGCTGGTTACGGTATTGCTTCTACAGCAACGAGTACGATTGTAGCAACAATTATTCCGGCTAGTCAACGTGGTCGGGGTATTAATTATTATGGCCTAAGTACGAGCTTGGCTGCTGCTATAGGACCTTTCATTGGTATGTTGCTAATGACATTAACGAGCTTTACCTTTATCGTTTGGTTCTGTATTGGCCTTGTTGTCTTTTGCTTGTTGGGAACTGTGTTCTTACGCTTTAAACAACCAGTGGCTAAGTTAATGAAAGAAGTAGAAGATGAAGAATTAGCCGAAGTTAAGACAGAAAAGAAATTCAAGATTTCTGATTATTTAGAACCGGCTGTTTCATCTATTTGTATTGTTGGCTTCTTCGTAGCTTTTGCTTATTCTGGTGTTTTGGCTTTTCTAGCTGATTATTCTCGCCAATTGAACTTGGTAACAGCGGCTACCTTCTTCTTCGTTGTTTATGCTGGAATTATTACTTTAACGCGGCCACTATTAGGTATTTTATTTGACCGTCGTGGAGAAAATCCTGTTTTGTATCCGTGCTTTATTTGTTTAGCTATTGGCTTGTATTTAATCGCTATTGCTCATGTTAGCTGGGTATTATTGGTATCGGCTATTTTTGTTGGATTAGGGTATGGGACTTACATGTCCAATGGACAGGCTGTTTGTATTAAACTTGTTCCTGTTGAACGTGTCGGGGTTGCTACATCTACTTATTTTATTGCCCTAGACTTAGGTTTAGGTGTTGGGCCTTATATCTTAGGTTTCTTACGTCCAGCCTTTAGCTTCTCTGATATTTTCGCAATAACGGCTGTTATTGCTCTTGTATGTTTCTTTATGTATCATTTTATGTATGGCCGCACAACAGGTCGTCAGAATGGAGCAGAAGCTCGTCGTTTGACAAAACAACAGCATTAATTACAAATAAAATACAAGAAGGAGCCTCCTATCATAGATGGGAGGCTCTTTTCGCTAGGCCCCAAAATAAAAAGCCACTTGTAAGTCCTAAATATTGCATGGCAGCGCCTGTAGATTCGATTTTGCCCAGCCACCAGCAACTTTTATATATCCATGATAGATTAGGATGGCACCTAATAAGATACGTAGGATTAATAATCCTATGTGAGTCTAAGAATATAAATGACTAAATAATAAACGTTTCATAAGTAAAACTCCTTAGAAAAAAAGAGAGAGCCTGCCTTTGGGCAAGCTCTCTCTTGAGAATAAATTATTATTTGCTGTACAATTCGACGATAAGCGTTTCGTTAACTTCGATAGGTAATTCTTCGCGTACAGGAAGACGGGAGAATGTAGCTTTGAAGTTATCCAAGTCTTTTTCGATGTAAGGTAAATCGAAAGAACCAAGTTCTTGGAAGTTAGTTTTGAACATTTCATTGTCGCGGGATGCTTCACGAAGTTCAATAACATCACCAGGTTTACACTGATAGGAAGGAATGTCTACACGACGACCGTTAACCAAGATATGACCATGGTTTACCATTTGGCGTGCCTGACGAATTGAATTACCAAAACCAGCACGATATACTAAGTTATCTAAACGGCGTTCTAAAAGAATCAACATATTTTGACCAGTAACGCCCTGCATTTTTTTAGCTTTGTCATAGTAACGTACGAATTGACGTTCCAAAAGATTGTAGTAAGCTTTAACTTTCTGCTTTTCCAATAACTGGGAACCGTATTCGGACATTTTACGTTGTCTTTGATCTTTCTTTACACGTTTTAAAGCCTTAGCGTGACCGAAAACGTTCACACCAAAACGACGGCATAACTTAAATCGTGCTTCTCTTCTCGTTGCCATGTGAGTTATCACCTCTTATATAAATATAAAACTGTATGGCTTATGCCAATACTGTTATAGTTTAGCATTCTTATAAGGAGCCTGTCAATTATATATGAATATGAAATAGGATAAGTGGTAACTAAGTCAGTGCTAGGACGTAGCTCTTTTAAGAGGAAAAATCTAAAGGTAGTATTTTTTATAGGTATTAGATAAGAAGGTAGCAACTAAAAGTATACTTGGGCAGATATTCTGATAAGTTAAATAAAGTGATGAATAAACAATAACAGTTGCTTATAGAAAAAGATGAGAAAATACCTATACAGAATCTTAATTTGTGATAGAATAACATACATGAAGCCATGGATAATAATTGTGGTAGATTTTTTTGATGAGTAAGGTTATTACTCAGATGTATAAATAAAAAAGATTGTTGCAGCAAAGAGGGATTTAGAAATGATTGAAAAACTGCCGACCCTACAGGAATTACAGAGCTTTATTACTTATAGCAAAACAGGGAACTTTACATTGGCAGCGCAGGCGGCAAATATTACGCAGTCTGCTTTTAGTGCGCAAATGAAGAAGTTAGAAAATTTAGTAGGTGTGCGATTAATTTCGCGGTCTACTAGAGGCAGTCGATTAACGCCAGAAGGTGAAAAGTTTTTACCAGAAGTCGAACATATTGTAGAAAGTTTAGAACGGGCCATTCATGCAATCCGTTTGGCTAATAAATTAGAAAAACCAATCTTGAATATTGGTATTTTACGTAGTATTGGTGATATTCGTTTAAATGAATATGTAAAATATTTTCAGAGCTGTCATCCGGAATTCTCCGTGTCTGTTTATGATATGGAAGAAGAAGAAGTACTGTTAGACCTTCGAGAAAACCGTATTGATATTGCTTTATTGTATTTGCCTAATAATAAAGATATGAGTGCTTATGAAAGTGTAGCTCTTCATGAAGAAGAAATTGTGTATTATGCACCTAATTGCCAGTTAGGCCATGAAGAAGCGACAGTGGCCGATATTTTGGATAATCAGTTTGTTATGTATCCACCAAAATACTTTATGAGTCAGCGTTTGCGGACTTATTTTGGAGAAGAAGGTCGTCAGCCAGCTATTAATACACTGCGTTTATCTAATCCGTATACGATGATTAACTATTGTCAGAGTAATGAAGCAGGCGCTTTAGTGCCTAAACATTTGTTAGAAGTATTAGGTAAGAAAGATGGTATTTATATCTTACATAAACCATTAAATTTGCAGGTAAGTTTTGCTTACCGTCATAATAATTCTAAGTGGGAAACCATGAAGGTCTTTGTTAATTATGTGGCTTATCAAACAGATCAACGTTTTAAGGCTGGTCGTAAGGAAGTACTATAATTATATATATAATAGAGAAAGCGGAACAGGTAGCGACCTGTTCTGCTTTTTTTATGAGTAGATTATGGGTAGATTATGGGTAGATAGTAGTATCTAGAGTAGATGGTACTACTTCCATAAGTAAATAAGGTTTGGTCTTATTTTGTCCTTGGTAAGATAGCTATAAAGTAAGTCTTGAAGTCAAACCTGAAATCGTGTATAATTAAAAAGCTTATTAATGATGAGCACTTCCTACCCCTATAGACAGGTAGGGGCTTATGTCCAACAGAGGAGGTGATTTTGTATGAATAAATACGAAGTCATGGTTATTGTGAAACCAGCCGAAGAAGAAGCAACGAATGCTGTAATTGAAAAAATTGAGGCTTTAATTGCTCGTGTAGGCGGCACAGTAGAAAAGGTTGATCGTTGGGGCAAGCGTCATCTTGCTTATCCTGTAAAGAAATTTACAGATGGTTTTTATGTATTGGTTAACTTCCAAGCAGCACCGACTGAAATTCAGGAAATTGACCGTGTTATGAAAATCAACGATGAAATCCTTAAACACCTGATTGTTAAACACGAAAAATAAGAGCCTGGGAGGAAACTATGAATAGTGTACAAATCTTAGGTAATTTGGCTCGTGATCCAGAAGTTCGGTATACAAAGACCGGTCGTGCAGTTGCTACATTTACTGTAGCAGCAACTAATACGTATATTGATTCCACTACAAATGAAGCGAAAGAACAAACAGCTTTTATTAATTGCGTAGCTTGGGGTCGATTAGGTGAAGCGGCAGGTGGTCTTCGTAAAGGTAACCGGTGCTTCGTGGAAGGTCGTTTGAATACGCGTTCTTATGAGACGCAGGATGGTCAAAAACGATATGTAACAGAAGTGGTTGCTAACTTCGTAGGACAATCGTTAGACTTATCAACTGCTGGTGCTATGGGCGGTGCTTCTAACTTTGATAGTTTTGGAGCAAGTCCTGCAGAAAAGAATGCTAATGATGATGAAAATATTCCGTTTTAATTAAGGTGTAGTGCCCTACGGATTCGAAGGGAGGATTCGCAATGAGAAGAGATAGAGGCAGAAGACCTAGAAGAAAGGTCTGCAATTTCTGCGTTGATCATGTAGAAGAAATCGATTATAAAGACGCTGCTAAGCTTCGTCGTTTTACGACAGAACGTGGCAAAATCTTACCTCGTCGTATTTCTGGCACTTGTGCTAAACATCAGCGTAAATTGACGCTAGCTATCAAACGTGCACGTGCAATCGCTTTATTGCCGTTCACAGCTGAATAATCGATACGATGACAAGAACCCAGTAACCGCGGTGGTTACTGGGTTCTTTGTTTTGTAAAACGGAGATAAACGGGGATAGATTGAGTTTGTAGCACCCCGGTAGCACCCATTTTTCAGGCTTCGAGGGTGGCGGTAGCACCCACTTTTTCACCAGGCGACATCGTCATATTTCGCCCCCATGGGAGCGCGTTTACCGCTTGCAAAAGTTGCTCTTGTGTTTTGTGTGTGTAGACAGCTTGGGTTACGTTTCTACCTCTAGCATGACCGACGATCCTTTTTACAGTGACCTCGTCTATTTTATAGTTACTGGCCATAGTAATGAATGTGTGCCGCCCGTCATGAGGTCGGTGCTTCCCAATTCCGTATTCCTCGATTACGCGCTTTAACTTTAGGCGCATAGTCGAGCTATTCTTTATTGGGAAAAGGGCTCCGCCTTTAAAGGCATTGGCCTCGTACCACCTCTTTATGAAAGGGTATATACAATCCGCGATAGGAATTTTTCGGTCCTTGCCGGCCTCGGTCTTAACCCCGCCAACCATATAGCGCTCTTTTAGATGTACATTCTCGACGCGCATCTCGTATAATTCCACTGGGCGGGCTCCGGTGTAGCAATAGGTCAGTAACATTTGCACGACTTCATCATCGGAGTGTTGCCATAGTCTTTGCATTTCCGCGGTAGTAAATGGCTTGTGCAAATCGGATTGTCCTAAGGCCGGTAGCTGAATTAGTTCGGCATAATTCTTTTGAATAAAATCATTCGAGTAGGCGAGGCTGAATACTGCATTGAGTGTTACCTTAATTTGGCGCTTGCTAGCCGGAGATAGTCCGCTCTTATCGACGATATCCTGTAAGTGTACTAGACGTAAGTCTTGAATAGGGGTGTCCCAAATATGTAGGCATCGGCTCTTCGTCATGTTGTAATTCGCTGCCCCGGAGACACCGAGGTTTTTCTTTTGTTCAATCATAAGATCCCACATTCTACCGAATGTTATATCCTTGGCCAAATAGAGCTGTGGCCCTGCGTTATATTGCTCGATGGCCCTCCACGCATCGGCGGCTTTTTCAAAGCTGCCTAACGACTTACGTATTTGGCGCCCTGTTTCGGGGTTAAATCCTACGGTCACCATAGCGAAGTACGGCTTGCGCCGTTTTTTATCTGATTTTTTATAAACGGAACCCGTTCCATTAGCTCGTTTCAAAATAAAACACCTCCTGAAGGGTATAGAAAATAGACCCTAGGAGGTGGTATAATCAAAGAGTATTAACGTGATTCTATACCTCACTAGGGATATGGAATTGTGTTACAGCCCTCTCATCTGTTGGCGCAGGTGAGGGGGCTATTTTTTATTTGTTGTTATTTGAGCCCCGCTTGAGCTTTAGTATCAACACAATACTAATCACTCTTTTCACGCTTTTACCTCCCTAAACAACATGATAATAAAAGTTTATATCTTCAAAACCATCGCTAATAAAATTGGATTGACGAACCATGCCTTCTAATAATGTTGCTTGTGTTTCGCTGGAAAAGTCATTCCCTTTTATATGTGACAGTTCATGAAGCAACTCTTTGATTGCTTGTTCTCGCGATAAATTGGCATCAAGCAATATTGTATAGGTATCGTCCTCGTTTAACTTTGTCATCGCGTGGACGCGTCTTGGTAGCCTAGCGAGAATTATATTAATATTCATACACATCACTCCAATAAATACAAAAAGCACTGTTACCCTATAATAGAGCAACAGTGCTTTTCGCTTAGTTGTGGCCTACGCCACTTGTAATAATTTTAATTCGAGGCTAAACCTCTTTGTTACTCTATTATATGAATTTAGTAAGTAGATGTCAATTATATTTTACATATCATATGATTTCATTAATTCGGCTTTTACTAGTTGCATTTTATCCCTGCCTAACCGTAAACCATATAAAATGCCAAGTGAGTCTTTGGGGTCTTCTATGCGCATTTTACTAATTGTGCGAATTTGATTAACGATAGCAATTGAGCCTAGTTTTAAACTTTTAATTTCTTTAGATGTTCTTTCGATAAGGGCTTGCTGTTGCTTTATAAATTCGACCTTATCTGTTAGTTTCTTTATGGTAGTTGTTGGTAAAATTTTACCTGGGTTATTGCTTCTCCAATGCTCCGCCTCTTCTAACTCTTTACGTGCTTCATCTAATTGTAGTGAGTAGTTACTTCGTAACCCTACTAACTTCCCTTGGAGCAGATTGTATAATTCTCTTCCTAAGAATACATCATTTCCTCGTAACCGAGAAGGATCTTCAGATTCTTTTAGTGATCGGAGGGGGATAACAGTTACAACCCCGTTGCCGGCTGCGCTATCATTCATTACGATTGCATAATGTAACCCTCCAAACTCATTGCCAAGGTTAAAGCCAAAGTTTACTTTTACGACATTCCCTTTTAAAAGTGCTGGGCGGTATCTAGGATTAAACTTTTGCTCTCCTTTTATATACCCATGATATTGTTGTAGCCAGTAAAATAATAGTGCCCCTCTTTTATAATTGACCGGGTCTCCTTGTGGGTCAGCAATTAAAGTATTGGTTAAGTTTTTGAATTTACTCCATAATTGATTATATCGTTTTTGTAATTCTTGCTGATTGTTTGGGTCTTTAAAATCCAAGCTATTCGCCTCCCTTGGATTGCGATTTTAAAAACTCTACGAATTCAACTGCCTTTTCCATATCTTTCTTAGATATATTTTTTGCCGCAGAGAAGAGAAGTCGCATGTTAGGGTTAGTCCGGAGCTCTTCCGCGTATTGCGCCACCTCTGGATCCGTATAATATCCACCCGAAGAAGCGTCCGAATCGTCTTCAATCCCCATAAGCCAAGCTGGGCTGACATTCAATGCTTTAGCAATAAGATATATTTTGTCCTGTTTGGGGTCATACTTGCCGGATAGGTAGTCGGAAATGGAAGAGGCTCTTATGCCTGTTGCTTTAGCTAAATCTGCTTGTGTTAAGTTTAACTTTTCCAACATTTTTTTAATTCTTTTAATCAATAGGATGTTCATAATAACACTCTACTTTCTAGTATATTAATTCTTTTATGTCTCTATAATATACGGAAATTCGTAAAAAATCAACAGAAAAATAAAAAAATATACGGAAACCCGTTGACATGTATTTTGGGAGATGCTATATTGTGAATACGGAAAACCGTACCAACAAAAGGAGGTGGAAGCATGGGTGTTAAATTTAATTATGCTTATTTACGAGGCTTTATAAAGGAGGTGTATAAAACAAATAAAGATTATGCAGATTTCCTTGGAATCGGCGTAACAACTTTGTACGAAAAGCTTAATAATAAGACTCCGTTTACTCAACGTGAAATCTTTAAAACCGTTGAAGCTAATAAATTAAACGCAGATGATATTAATCGTCTTTTTTTTAATCAATAAATACGGTTTTCCGTATTAAAGGAGGAATAATAGGTGCAATTTGGCATCGAATGGGCTAAAGCGCAAGCAAAACTTTGTAATGATCCAAATTATAAGCCGGAAGTTAGTATCAACGGTCACATTATGAATGCTGATTGTCATGAAGATTATCAGCGGGCAATGTTATTTGCAGTATTTGATGCTCTATCTTTAGATTTTGAAAAAGAAATTGAGCTGTACATGAAAGTGATAGAAAGAGAAAAAGAGCTCTAGTAAACAATGGTTTCCTGAAGACAGTAATCGTAAATATTACGAAAAATTAATAAGTGGTCCTAATCCGAAAAAATAAAGGAGTTGAGTGAATGGAAAATACAGAAAAACAAAAAATATTAGATGTGCTTATTCCACTGTTGGAAGGCTTGAAGCCGAGTGATTGGCATTGGCTCGTATCTAATATTGAAATGGCATTCAGTAAAAAAGCCGCCCAGTGCAAACTAGACGGCTCTGATTTGGAACTAATTAAAAAGAGTATCCAACGTGATTGGATTAATTAGTTTCAGTGACAATTTGAATGTGAACGGTTGGGTTAATCTTGTAGTCCTTACCTTGATAGTAAATATGGACATAGGGGAATTGGTAGAGGGTATCTTTACTTGTTCTGTTAATAGGGGCAAAGATTTCCGCATTTTCTTCATACCAAGCATTAGGGCTAAGACGACTTTCACCAATAACACAGTCTGGCGCACTAGTTAAGTTAACCCAGTTCCCAAGCAAGTTAGCGTATATGTGTTTCATCGCAATCACCTCCTTTCAAGGTGATTGTACCAAAAATAATTAGTAAGGAGAATTACATGAATAATTTACAAAAATTTCTCAGCTGGTCAATGACCGATTTTCAAATTGGGATACTAAAGCAGGCCATACAAAATAACGTAACGGTTTATCTATATGGCCAAGAGGGCACTGGTAAAAGCTTTATTTCCGAAATTTTCAAAGCGGGTGGCTATGGCTGTGTAAAAGAACCTATGGATGTGAGCCCTAGCGGAGTACTTGGCTCGCTAGCTGTCGGGGTTAAAGAAGGGGCTGTTGCCCTGTGTTTAACTCGCCAAAATGTGAGCACAGAGCAACAAGGAGCCCCATCAAAGACGGATATAGAGAATTGGCTAGCGTCGTAATACTTTAACGTTGAAGTGCCAATTACTTATATGTCCTTTAACTGGTTTAGAAGAATAGCCTTCATACTCCATAGCTTCTTTAAAGCATTGAGTTGTGATGTGCTCGGATTTACTGGGAAATAGTCTTGTAAATTTTTGCTTTAACCCGTATTCCGACGCTTTAGTGTTTATGGTTGTTCGGTAAGTAAAATTCTGACGAATATAGGAAAGCAAGTCTTCTTGTCTACCAATAGACAAATCAGTTAAACGCTCAATATTAGTGCCCATATAATCGCCTCCTTCAAGGTGATTATAGCAAAGAAAGGAGGACCTGATATGTATTCTAAGACGATATCAGTCGCGCAAGCGGCTAAAATGCTTGGCTGGGATGTCAGCTTCTTACGCGTTGGGCTGCAGCAAGATAAGTATCCCTTTGGGGTAGCCGTAAAAGCAAAAGGCTCTAAGCGGTATTCCTACAAAATATTCCCTAAAGCATTAAACGATTTTATTCAGGACCAGTTAGGAGGTTACTAGATTGAAAAAGAAAGATGAGGTAGCGGTCCTTGTCCTAGTCTTCGCGGCAATGGCATTCGTCGGACCGGAAACTACCTGGGAAGGAATGGGTTACATGGCTTTAGTCATGCTAACTTGTATGGCTTTCCTTAATCGAAAGAAAATAGCGAAGCTGCTCTCTAAAAAGGTACCCCGGCAACAGCCTCCTAAAAAAGTATTTAAAAATAATAAACTATCCGATTGCTTACCTGACGAGATTAGTACGGGAGCGGTTTACAAGAGAGGAGATAATTAATGATTACTGATCAAGAAGTCCTGTATAACGCGTATCGCGATTCAGGGCTATATAAGAATGAGGACCTACAAAATTTACTAGGGTGGGATAACGATAAGGTCCGTCAAATGAAAAGCCGGCTTAAAAGAAAGGGCTTTATTGATACTGATTATGACGGTCGTATCGTATTTCTGAAAAAGATGCGGGAGAATATCGACCCTAGGGAAGATTTTAAGGGCGACATATACCGCGAAATGCTTGAGGTATATATGGAAGACTTCCGCACACAAAGCACTTTTAAAGACAGGCTACAAGTCGGCCAAGAAATTCGGATGATACTCAAATCTGTATAAGTGAAAGGAGGTGATGAACATGGGTTGTAGTGAATGTCCTTACAAGGATTATTGTGTTCCCGACGATTGCTTAGGGGGTGATTAAATTGCAGGACGAACAAAAAAAAGAGACCGCAACCTCGGCAAAGGTTAACGGTCAATTTATTCAGACACCTAAAGTATACCACATTGTTACACCGAAAGGAAAAAATACCATGATTGAACTTAAAATTACAGCCACTACCGCAGAAGAATTATCCGCAGATGTAAAGGATTTGTATCAAAAAATCGTAGGCGCGCCTATGGTCGAAAACATTGGAGCAGTAGGCACAAAAGTCGAACTTCCCGAAGAAAAACCTAAGAAAGCTAAAGCGAAGGCTACTACTAAAGTAGCAGAAGAACCTAAGGTCGAAGAAGCGCCTAAAGTTGAAGAACCAGCTAAAGCTGCAGAAGAAAAGACTTACACAGTTGATGAAGTACGGGCTGCAGCCAAGGACTTCGCGCAAAAGGATCCAGCTAATAAGAAGAAAATCGCTGAATTCTTGCACAACGAACTAGGCGTTAAATCTATCACGGAAGCGCCAGCTGATGTGTACCCTCGCATTATTGAATTTGTGGGGGCTAACTAATGGCTCACGCAATACTATCCGCGTCGGGCGCTTACCGATGGTTAGCTTGCACCCCGTCCGCTAGACTAGAGCAGCAATTTAAGGACGAACAGTCGCCTTATGCTGCGGAAGGGACGCGGGCCCATGCCGCAGCGGAACATATTCTTGTCCGTGAGATATGGCCAGAGAAGGCATTTCCGCAAGACGCGCCAACTTTTGACGATAAGGAGATGGAAAACGCGGTACGGCGCTATGTCGATATCTGCCTAGAGAAGGTCAATGAGGCTAGAGCTCGCACGCAGGATGCCGACATTCAAGTCGAGGCACGCGTTGACTTTAGTCGGTGGGTGCCGGAAGGATTCGGCACAGGCGACATGGTTATCGTAGCCGACGGGGTCCTAGAAATTGTTGACCTGAAATATGGCAAAGGGGTTCCCGTATCGGCGGAAAATAACCCGCAAATGCGCTTATACGCCTTAGGTGCTTATGAGGCTAACAACCTCTTTTACGACATCGAACAGGTACGGATGACAATTGTCCAACCTAGATTGGACTCCATTAGCTCCGACCTCATCTCAATCGAGGACCTGCTAGCTTGGGGCGACTCCATCAAGGATACAGCCCTTGCCGCGTTCGACGGAAAAGGGAAATGTAACCCCGGCAAGCACTGTGGCTTTTGTAAGGCAAGGCATAATTGCAGGGCATTAGCTGATAAGTGCATGGCCGAATACAGGGCGCATTGCGATAAGGAGCCAAAGCTTCTTCTTGATACCGAAGTAGCGGAAATCCTAGACCTAGTCGATATGATTACCAAGTGGGCCAAGGATATCAAGGACTACGCATTTAATATGGCGGTCAATGAAGGCAAGATTTGGCCAGGCTACAAATTAGTAGAAGGGCGGTCGAGTCGCAAGATTGTAGACCCCGAATCGGCAGCCAAAGCGCTCCTTGATGCGGATTATCAAGACATCTACAAGCCCCAGGAGCTCAAGGGCATTACCGACCTTACTAAGCTAGTCGGTAAGAAAGAGCTCAACACTCTTATTGGAAAGTTCATTGAAAAGCCGGAAGGTAAGCCTACTTTGGTGCCGCTTTCTGACAAGCGCGAACCGCTTGAAATGAAACAAGTTAACGTCGACGACTTCGACGACACATTAGTTGATTAAAGGAGAAATAACAATGGCAAAAGTAATTACAGGTAAAGTACGACTTTCTTTCGTAAATTTGGCGGAGCCCAAGGACGATATGCAGGGCAACCCGTTCTATAGTGCACAAATTATCATTGATAAGACAGACAAACGAACTGTCCAAGCTTTCGAAAAAGCAATCGAACAACTTCGCCAAGATCCTAAAGCCTTGGCAAAAGTCAATAACAACGCAAAAGCTATCGCTATTCCGTTCCGCGACGGAGATACTGATACAGCGGACTCCGTTGCGAATGCGCCGGATGTATACGATGGCAAGTATTTCGTAAATGCTAAGAACAAGCGTAAAGTGTTGTGCTTGGGTAAAAGCAAAGAACACCTTGCGCCATTCGACATTGAAGAGCAACTCTACTCCGGCTGCTACGCGCAAGTCCAATTATCCTTGTATGTATATAACGCAAACGGGAATAAGGGTGTAGGTGTTGGCCTTGAAGCTGTACGCAAGGTAGCCGACGGCGACCGTCTAGGCGGCACTACTGTAAAAGTGGATGACTTCGACGACGATTTGGTAGAAGATGCTGAGGACGATGTATTCTAGGAGCTTGAATTATGGAACTCAGTATCGATTTGGAAACGTATGGTGAGTGCCCCATTAAATATGGGGCGCAGCGATACGTCGATGATCCATCGTTCGAGATTCTCCTATTCGCTTATAGCTTTGACGGCGCTCCTGTGGAAGTGGTCGATATGACTAAGGACGACCTTCCCGATAATGTTAAGGCCGCCCTATATGACTCAACTATCACTAAAACAGCATTCAATGCCAACTTCGAAATGACGGCTCTTAGGAAGTATTTCCCCGATGCCGACTTCGAGAATTGGGAATGCTCCTCCGTTCTTGCTTTATATAATTCCTTACCGACGAGCCTTGACGGGGTAGCAAAAGCCTTGCGCATGGACGCCCAAAAGGACCGTCGTGGTAAGGCACTTATCCAGTATTTCAGTGTTCCGTGTAAGCCGACGGCGGCCAATGGTGGCCGTACTCGGAACTTGCCGGAACATGCACCGGATAAATGGGCAGAGTTCATCGAGTACAACCGGCAAGACGTAGTGGTTGAGATTGGAATTCGTAAGCGCCTAATCGCACTCAAGCCCCCTAAGGTAGAGCACGATTATTGGCTTATGGACCTTCAAATCAACCGGAACGGGATAGCGGTTGATAAGGATATGATTCGTCAAGCACTTCGCCTGGATGAGGAATTTAAAGCCAAACTATTAGCAGAAGCGCAAGAGCTTACAGGGCTTGCTAACCCTAATGCTCCTATGCAGCTAAAAGAGTGGGTAGAAGATCAACTTGGCTATGAGATTGACGGCATGACGAAAGTTGTCGTTAAAGACTTACTCAAGTCTGACATTCCTGCCAATGTACGCCGTGTGTTAGAACTTCGCCAAATGCTAGGTAAAACAAGCATCAAAAAATATGTGGCTATGCAGAATGCGATGTGTTCCGATGGACGCATCCGCGGCATGCTGCAATTCTACGGCGCTATGCGCACCGGTCGCTGGGCCGGTCGTATCGTGCAATTGCAAAATCTTCCCCGGAATTATATCGAGGACTTAGATTTAGCCCGTGACATGGTTAAGTCGGGCGACCTCGATATGATGGAGCTTATGTACGGCGATGTATCGGACACCTTATCCCAGCTTATCCGCACCGCTTTAGTGGCGGAGCCTGGTAAGCGGTTTATCGTAGCTGACTACTCAGCCATCGAGGCCCGCGTTATCGCGTGGCTATCGGGCGAACAGTGGCGCCAAGATGTATTCGCTAAAGGCGGAGACATATACTGTGCGTCAGCGTCTAGCATGTTTCACGTTCCGGTGGAAAAGCACGGCGTGAATGGACACCTTCGCCAAAAAGGTAAAGTCGCCGAATTAGCCTTAGGCTATGGTGGCGGACCTTCAGCCCTCATTGCTATGGGCGCCTTAGAAGGTGGCATTCCCAAAGACGAGCTACCGGAAATCGTGCAGTTGTGGCGCAAGGCATCCCCGCATATCGTGCGATTTTGGTACGACGTCGACAACGCCGCTAAAAAGGCAATCACAACCGCTAAGCCGGTCAAGATTAGGCAGGGCGGAATCGTATTCAAGCGCGAAAAAGGCGCACTATTCGTAGTCTTGCCTAGCGGTAGGCGACTAGCCTATATCCACCCTAAAATTGGCACTAACCGATTTGGCGGGGAGTCAATCACCTACATGGGGCTGAGCCAAACTGCTAATAAATGGATGCGTCTTGAGACCTACGGCGGCAAGCTTGTCGAAAACATCGTACAAGCGGTGGCGCGGGACTGCTTAGCAGCAGCCATGCTCCGATTAACGAAAGCAGGATACAAGATATGCGCCCACATTCACGATGAGGTCGTTATCGAAGCGCCTATCGGCGAGGGATGTCTCGACGATGTAATTAGAATTATGTGTATTCCTGAATCCTGGACAGAGGGGCTTATCCTCAATGCTGCGGGATTTGAGAATCCTTACTATATGAAAGATTAGGAGACCTACTATGATATCTGAAAGTCAAATAAAGCAACAAAAGTCCGCTATCTCGGACTTAAAAAAAGAAGCGGAAAAGGCAGCCGATTCCGAGAAAAAAGAACGCGCCTTGGCTTACTGCAATGGCTGTATCGACGCTTGCGAATTAGCACTCGAACAGTTAAATGCGAAGAAGGAAGCCGACGCACCAGCGGAAGAAAAGCCTAAGAAAAAACGGACCACTAAAAAAGCCAAAGCTGAGGAGCCTACTTCTACAGAAGAACCTGTTAAGGAAGAAGCTCCTGCAGCACCTGAACTTACTACCGATGATTTAGATTTAGACGACTTGTTATAACGGGGGGGGATTACTATGAGTACAGTATTATACGAATTCACGGTGCCAAGATTATTTGGCATCGTGCGAACCCGTCAAACTAACTCATATACCCCTAGCGTCAATTACCACGTTGATTGCGGACAGTCTTTTTCGGCGCTATGGCCAATGCGTACTGCTGGGCTAGGCGCATATGTTGACACAGAATATTCGGATCACTTCTACTGTCCTTGCTGTGGTAGGAATTTAGATGCCACAATTTTGACGGCGGAAGCGCGTGGCCTTAGCTTGCCTGTCCCTATATCCTGTACTTTATCCGTCATCCAGCGCCCTGGTAGTCTTGACTTACAGATGAAATACGACTCGGTATTGTACGATGGAGATTTCCGAGATATCTCAAAAGGTACTAAGCCCTGCCGGACGGATATTATCCGCTTCGATTTTAGGAAGCGCAAATCGTTCTATATCAGAAAAGGTGTATCGCGCAGGGCTATCATCGAAGAGATTGAGCCTTTCTTCTCTTCTTGTGATTGGACATCGACCCCATTCTCCCACCTACAGCTCAACGATAGCAGCTATTTGCAAGAGCACCGCGGGCAACTTAATATGCTCGTATCTGAATTGAAACGAGCCTTCGCCGAAGAACTGGATAAGCGAATCGGGTATAAGTCTAAAGCCATTCGTCAAAAGGCGGTTGCGACCCAAGGGCCATCGGGTGCTCTTGGTGGTGTACTCGATAACCTAGTGTGGCGCATGGTTGCCCCTGACGCTCCAGCGGTTACTTCCAAGCTTATCAATGAGGCGCGTGATACATATGGCTCAAGTCTTCGCTTTAAAATGCGAGAAATCATAGCTAACACAGTAAGCGGCGAGTCGTGGGTCAATGCCTTTATGGATGCCTTCGAGATTAAGCAATCACGGGCTAACAGAAGGGCCGTTACTAAACGACCATTCTTCGCGGCCATTAACATCGCCCTTGTGCAGCAGTTAACGGATAACCCAAACTATGCTCACCAGCTATCCGACTTCTTCGCCGAAATAGCGCACAGAGGCTATTCGTGGCGCACGCATTTTAGTCTCGATGGATACGGCATACCGGAAATGATCCAATTTGTAAAAATTATCCGCGCTAACTGGGGCGAAAAGGCAGCTATGCAATATATTCTCAATGGTAGAGATTTTAGAGATATTCGAGATACAGCTATCCTGTATAGCCGATTAAATCGGTCATCGCGTAAAGCGCTATGGGCAGGGACTCGAATCCAACGCAAGAACTTGCATGACTACTTAGACTCCAAGGTTAAGTTACAAGAAATCGAGGATGTACCTGTCCAACTTACTAAGCGTTATAAAGCGCTCGAGGATACGATTGAGGGCTTTACATTTTACGCACCGGAATCGACGCATGCAATCGCTAAAGTGGGCCTACAGCTAAATAACTGTGTAAGAACCTACTGTGGCCGTGTTAAAGAAGGCAAGACGGCAATCGTCGAAGTACAAAAGGACGGGCAGGCGGTTGCTTGCCTCGAGATTAATCCGAAGGTTACGAACGGCCGATTCGCCGTTCTTAACCAGGCTAAGCTTAAGAATAACGCGCCTGTATCTAGGAATCAATTAGTTAAGCAAGCAGTAACGACTTGGGCGACTATGCACAAGCTCGAGATACAGTGCGCTAGGGATATAGGAGTGTAACGACATGGACAAATTAATAATATCGACTGGCACCAGTCGTTACGCGAAGTCGTGGAAAGCTGAATCGCTTACCTGGGACGACTTAGTCGAGCGGCTAAGTAAAGTCCAGGTGACGCAAGAAACGGCGGCTCAATATCGCAAAATGTCAAAGAAACAGCAAGGCGAAATCAAGGACGTCGGCGGTTTCGTCGGCGGGTATATCCCTAATAATGGTCGGCGGGTAAAGGGGGCCGTAAAAGAGCGGTACCTAATAACGCTTGACGCCGATAACCCTAGCGACGACTTCATGATTGACCTTGACCTAATGTTTGGCGGAACGGACTATGTGCTATATTCGACCCACAGCCACACGGAAGAGGCCCCTCGCTATCGTCTTATCATGCCGGTCGACAGACCTATGCTACCGGACGAATTTGAAGCGGTATCGCGTAAGATAGCCGATGACCTTGGTATAGATTCCTTTGATCCGTCAACGCATGAGCCGGAACGGCTTATGTATTGGCCAAGTACTCCGCGCGATGTGGAGCCGGTATTTGACCATAACATGGGCATGGTAATAGGGGTCGATGACACATTAGCCCGTTATAAGAATTGGCGCGATATCAGCCTTTGGCCAACAAGCTCAAAAGCGGATACGATACGCGCCAAAATGGCCGATAAGCAAGGCGACCCATTAGCACGACCTGGTCTTATCGGGGCTTTTAACCGCCGCTACTCCATATCGGCAGCCATCGAGAAATTCTTATCCGATGTGTACGAGCCTTGTGACAAGGAAGGCCGATACACCTATAAACAAGGCACCGCAGTAGCGGGGCTAGTGGTGTACGATAACGATACTTTCGCGTACAGCCATCACGGCACGGACCCTATATCGGGGCTACTCGTCAATGCATTCGACTTGGTCCGGATTCACAAATTCGGCGCACTCGATGAGGACTGTGACACGGGAACGCGGGTGAATGATTTACCTTCTATGAAGGCTATGCTGGACTTCGTTGTAGAGGACGGCGAAGCACCTGTTCTACTCGACCAGGAAAAGCTAGCGGGCTTTGACGACGAGTTAGTGGGGGATAAGGAAAAGGAGGATTGGCGGAAGCAGTTATCCCGCGACCGAAATGGTATAGCCCGCTCCACCGCTCCGAATTGCCTGCTCATCCTCAAGAATGATTCTTGGCTCAAACAGCGTTTCGGCCTTGATGAGTTCGCTCACCGGCTTGTGTGCCTAGCTGACTTGCCTTGGCGGACGATGGACGTATCACGATTTTGGACGGATAACGACGATGCTTGCCTACGTAATTATTTTGCGCAGGTATACGGCATTAGCGGTAAAGGCATAATCGATGATGCGCTCCAAGAGGTGATGAACCTCAACAAATTCCATCCCGTGCGTGACTACCTAACCCATCTTACATGGGACGGTACCGAACGAGCGGAGACTTTATTCATCGACTACATCGGTGCAGAGGATACCCCATATGTACGGTCGGTAACGAGAAAATGGCTTACGGGGGCGGTAGCCCGCATTATGGAGCCGGGTATTAAATTTGATAACGCTATCGTGCTATACGGGCGCCAAGGTTTAGGTAAGTCAATCATCCTGTCGAAACTTGGGAAAGAGTGGTTCAACGATTCCCTCGCCGATGTGCAGTCCAAGGATGCCTTAGAACAAATCCAAGGCTCCTGGATTAACGAATTAGCGGAATTGGCACCGACTTACAAGAAGGACAACGAAGTCGTTAAATCTTTCCTTAGTAGGACTACAGACCGTTTCCGAGCGCCATATGGTAGGCGGACCGAAGAATATCCGCGCCAATGCGTATTCGCCGGTTCCACGAATAATCTTTTATTCTTAAAGGACCGGACAGGCAACCGTCGCTTTTGGCCAATTACCGGAGGAGTGATTGACCGTAAGCACTACAGTTGGAATATGACGAGCGGGGATATCGACCAAATTTGGGCGGAAGCCTTCCAGCTATGGGCTAACGGAGAAAGCTTAGTCCTTGACCCTGAAATCGAAAAAGAAGCTATCCGAGTGCAACAATCGCACACCGAGGGCTCCGAGATTACAGGGCTTATTGAGGACTACTTATCTAAGTTATTACCGGATGACTGGAACAATAAGGACATATATGATAGGCGTGAATACCTAGAGAATTATGATCCGGATGACCCAGCAGGGCACGTGGTTCGCGAACGCGTTTGCGCACTAGAAATCTGGTGCGAAGTGATGGGAGGGGACCGAAAGGGTCTCACGAATGCACGGGCGCGGGAAATCATTGATGTGCTGCAGTCCTTGGAAGGTTGGGAGCCGTATAACAAGGGGACCGGTCGAGTGCGATTTGGGAAGCTGTACGGGGTGCAAAAAGCGTTCGTCCCTAGGATGAGCGACCTTGATCGTATGTTATTAAATACGGAAAAAGGTGTATCCAATTAGTGTATCCGATGGTGTATCCAATTCTCTATATCTAAGTTTATCAAATTAGAGTATACAGCCCTATACATTGACACAATTCGATTTACTGCAAGAAATCGGATACGGATACACCTATCGGATACACCCTCGGATACACCTAAAAGCCTTATAAAATCTATGTTATATAGATATTGTATCTAGTGTATCCAATTATTTATTATTAATTAAAAAATAAAGAAATATGTATATATACGCGTATATATATACACGTAAAAACGCGTAAACGCGTATATATATGTTTTGGAAAAATCAATGCAACATCGGATACACACATATGTGCGAATTAATAGAAGAAGGTGAGTTGTTGGAAAAGGATATTGAAAAATGGTTAGGTGACCAAGTCACTAACATGGGGGGCCTGTACTACAAGTTTGTATCGCCAGGGAACCGGGGAGTGCCGGACCGCATCATTGTGTTTCCCCCCGGAGTCACGATATTTGTCGAACTTAAAACGGATAAGGGCCGGACCTCCGCTATCCAGGACGTACAAATCAAACGACTTCAAAGAGTCGGGGCACCTGTTAGAGTCGTCAAGGGCCGGGCAGATGCTGAGCGATTGGTCGCGGATATACGATATGCTAAGGCGAGGGAAAAGGTAGATCCCGATTTTAACCCGACAGGAACATGGCTATGAATTTTGTACCTCATCCTTATCAAAAAGTAGCGATTGACCGATTATTAACGCATTCGCATTATGGGCTTTTATTGGATATGGGCCTTGGGAAAACAATTACCACCCTATATGCTATCAACCAATTAATATATGACCGATTTGAAGTGCAAAAAGTGTTGCTGGTGGCCCCTAAAAAGGTTGCCGAGAGTACTTGGATGCAAGAAGCACAGAAATGGGCACAGACGCGAAATTTGAGAGTTATAGCCGTATTGGGAAGTGAGAAGCAGCGTATCAGAGCATTGGAATCCGATGCCGATGTATACGTTATCAATCGGGAGAATGTGCAATGGCTATGCCAATACTATAAGAAGGTGTTGCCATTTGATATGCTGGTCATTGATGAAAGTTCTAGCTTTAAGAATCCGCAAGCGAAGCGATTCAAGGAACTTCGGAAAAAGCGAGGCAGCTTTAATCGGATAGTTATTCTAACCGGTACCCCCGCACCTAATACCTTGATGGACTTATGGGCTCAAATCTACTTACTAGATGGCGGAGAACGGCTGGGGAAAACGATAACAGCCTATCGCATGAATTACTTTGCACCCGATAAGACCGACGGACATGTAGTGTACAGTTATCGACTGTTACCCGATGCCGATAAGAGGATCTACAGTCGTATCCAGGATATTTGTATGAGCCTAAAAGCTAAGGGCTATTTGACACTACCACCTCGAATCGATAACGAGGTCGTTGTGGAAATGACTAAGGCAGAAAAGGCCTTATATAAAGAAATGGAACGCGACAACGTGTTAAGTATTATCGATGACGGCGATGTCACGGCCACCAATGCCGCAGCCGTTGCGAATAAGTTATTACAGTTGGCCAACGGGTCAATCTATAACGACGACGGCGCTGTATTAGAAGTCCATCATCAAAAGTTAGACAGATTGAAAGAGCTAGTCGATACTAACGAGGGTAAGCCAATGTTAGTGTTTTATAACTTTCAACACGACCGGGATGCCATTTTAAAAGCATTCCCTAAAGCTAGGGAACTCAAGACCGACGATGATGTGAAGGCTTGGAACAATGGCAAGGTAACTATGTTACTAGCCCACCCCGCATCAGCTGCTTATGGGTTGAACCTGCAAGCGGGCGGGCACATTATCGTATGGTATGGGCTAACCTGGAGCCTAGAACTCTATCAACAAGCGAATGCCCGCCTACACAGGCAAGGGCAGACGGAACCGGTGATTATTCACCACTTAATTACTAAAGGCACGATTGACGAGCAGGTCATGCGTGCGTTGAAACGAAAAGAAGTAGGGCAAGAGGCCCTACTAGAAGCTATTAAATATCGATTGGAGGCTTAATTATGAATAACTATCCTGCATTAGAGCGTGGAACAGGGGTCCATCGTGTGAAGTATACATTGCAATCCGGGGCCTATAAAGGGAGTTTTACCCGAGTTTTGGGCGGTAATTGTAAGGGATCCGCAATGATGGATTCTGATGTATTCGACGTACTCGATGAAATTGATATGGCCCGAATGGAATACGACCATTTAAAACTTCGATATAACGAGGATTGCGACGGCATCGATGTCGACTTTTTAGCCGATGACGGCGACATAGTGTGCAGAATCGGGGCGGAATCCTTTGATAGCTATGAGCTATCCCGCCTTATCGTTGCAATCGAAATTATTAGCTTTGTGGGGGATTAACGTTATGGAAGTAATTACTAAATCTGTATTAGCTGAAACTTTAAAAAATCGTGGGACTTTTGACACCAAGGATGTGCCTGAACGGCAAGGCGTGAATCCACAAACTGGAGAGTCGGTAACGATTGCGGCGCCCAAGTTATGGAAGACTTATAGGAGGGCAGCGATGATGACAGTCGATGAGGCAAAAAGAGAACTGCACTACGTTAGAAGCCTTGATAAGGCGTTAAAGTCGGCAGAAGATGAAATTAGCCGTTACCGGTCTGATATATACAGCTTGCAGGCAACAGACTATAGCAAGGACAAAGTACAGACCTTCAGCCATAGCGATTTATCCGATAAGATATGCCGGCTTACCGAGCTAAAATATAAAGCTGACAGATTATGGGATAGGCTTATTGATGAACGTACACGGGTAATCCTTAAAATTAGACAGCTGGATAAGCCTATCTATCAGTCTTTGCTGATTGAGTATTATATCTGCGGCAAGACATGGGGGCAGGTATGCGTGGCGTTAAGCTATTCATGGAAGCAGATACATAGGCTTCATGCTAAAGCTCTTGAGTGCTACGGAAAAATTGAGGATGACATAGAATGACACCCTCTTGACATGATATAGTGTAAGCTGTGAGAAGAAGGGAAAATAAGCAGAACGCCCCTTTTAATTCTCGCGGATTATTCACCAAAACACTCCAAATGTAACCAAAGAGACACCGTTCATTTAATGGCGGTGTCTTTTTGGTATGAAATTATGCGGGTAAATGTACTTTGTTAGGAAAATAAGGAGGTGATTACGTGACACCGAAACAAGAAAAGTTTTGTGCAGAGTACCTGGTAGATTTGAACGGGACGCAGGCAGCTATTAGAGCTGGATATGCTCCTACTAGAGCAGACGCAACGGCTTATAATTTACTGAGAAATACAGAGATTAAAAATCGCATCAACGAATTACGCAAGAAAGAATTTAAGGCTACCATTGCAACGGCAGAAGAAGCTGAAGCCTTTCTTGCTAGAGCCATGCGTGGCGATATTGAAGAAGAGGTAGTCGTGACTGAGGGCGTAGGCGAAGGTTGCAGTGAGGCTCGCATTGTCAAAAAACGCATTTCCGCTAAGGACCGCATCAAGGCGGCTGAACTTATCGGCAAGCGTAATTCCCTCTTTACTGATAAGGTTGATTTGGATGCGACAGTTAAACCTGTTGTCATAGGAGGAGAAGATGAGCTCTCAGATTAATATATCGCTCCCCGATATAGTTGGTGGTGGCTATGGTTCCTTTTGGCGGTGGAAGGGTCGTTATCGAGTTGTTAAGGGGTCCCGTGCTAGTAAGAAGTCCGCTACTATGGCTTTGTGGTGTATTGTTAGCATGATGAAATATCCTGCTGCTAATTTATTGGTTGTTCGTAAAACGTATAGAACTCTTAAGGATAGTTGTTTTGCACAGTTAAAATGGGCCATGAGACGATTGGGTGTGGAGCGGTGGTTTAAATGCACTGAGTCACCACTGGAAATAACATACATTCCCACAGGTCAAAAGATTTTGTTTAGGGGGCTTGATGATCCATTGAAAGTAACATCTGTTACTGTAGATGTTGGTGTGCTTTGTTTTTTATGGATAGAAGAAGCCTATGAAGTTATGAATGAAGAAGACTTTGATAGGCTAGATGAATCTATCCGTGGTCCTTTACCTAATGGATTGTTTCACCAGGTCACATTAACCCTTAATCCTTGGTCAGATAGGCATTGGATTAAAAAGCGATTCTTTGATGAACCAAGTCCTAATGTGTTGGCAATTACTACTAATTACATGTGTAATGAGTTCTTGGGTGAGAGTGACCTCGTATTATTTGAGGAGATGAAGAAGAATCCTAAGCGGTACCGTACAGCCGGTTTAGGTGAGTGGGGCGCTGTTGATGGTCTAGTTTATGAAAATTGGAAAGAACAACAATTTGATTTAGACGAGATTAGACAACTTCCTTATGCTCAAGCGGTATTTGGTATGGACTTTGGTTATACTACAGATCCTACAACTCTATTTTGTGCGGTTGTGGATAAAGACAATAAGAAATTATATGTATTTGATGAATTGTATGAACGAGCTCTCACTAACAAGATGATAGCTGATAGAGTTATGGCTATGGGTTACATGAAAGAAAAGATAGTAGCTGATAGTGCTGAACCTAAATCAATTACAGAGTTAAGAGAATATGGCTTATATAACGTCCAAAGGTCCCGTAAGGGTAAGGACAGCATATTGAATGGTATTCAACGCATTCAGGATTATGAAATTATCATACATCCTAGATGCGTTAATTTTTTGACCGAAATCAGCCAATATCAATGGGAAAAGGATAGGTTTGGCCAATACACTGGTAAGCCTGAAGATGCTAACAACCATTTAATGGATGCCATGCGGTATGCAATGGAACAAATTAATACTCCGTCAGTAATAGGGTGGTGATGAATTGAGATTAAATGAATTATGGAACCGAATATTATACGGTCATGCTGGTATCACGGAATTACAATTTTTGAATGCTGAAATCAATGCGTGGCTACAATCTAAACACCATAGAGATATGATTACCGCTAGGGAGTATTACTTAGGTAAGCAAGATATCCGGAATAAGAAACGGCTGGTTTATGACGAAAACGGACAACCTAGCGAACTAAACAACGCACCTAATAACATCATCTTAGATAATAAGGTTGATGATCTAGTGGACCAAAAAGCTAATTACTTATTAGCTAAGCCGATTGATGTTCAATGTGATGCAGAACTAGATGACATATTTAACAATCGCTTTAATCGCCAATTAAAGAATGTTGGTCGTGATGCCATTATCGGCGGTGTAGGGTACCTTATTCCTTATATTGATGGGGAAGGTAACTTTAAACTCAAAAAGGCATTACCTGAAAACATTTTACCGTTTTGGGCTGATGATGAGCATACCATATTGGATGCGTTTATTTATATGTACCCAATTGAAGTGTATGGAGCCGGGTCAATTAAGACGATTATCCATAAAGTGGAATATTACACTCGTGAGGGTGTTCAGTATTACATTTGGAATCACTTAGGCTTGGAAGTTGATAAGGACCGAGAGGCTCAACCTCATTATATGGAAGGGGAAGAGCCTAGGTCGTGGAAACATGTACCGCTTATTCCTTTCAAACGAAACTCAGCAGAATTAAGTATTATCTTGCAAGTTAAATCCTTACAAGATGCCTTAAATACATTAATGAGTAACTTCGCTGACAACATGCAAGAGGATATTCGTTCTACTATCTTAGTAATTAAGAACTATGCTGGTGAGGACCTTAACGGATTTAGACAAAAGCTAGCTACTTATGGGGCTATTAAAGTTGAATCTATTGATGGTGTTGAAGGTGACGTTGAAGCTCTCAAAATTGAGGTGGACGCATCTAATTATGAAACTATCCTCAAGATGCTCAAGAGGTCTATTGTTGAAAATGGCCGCGGGTTCGATGCTAAAGATGAACGCATGAGTAATAACCCCAATCAGATGAATATTCAATCTATGTATTCGGATATTGATTTGGATGCTAACGATATGGAAAGTGAATTCCAAGCATCTTTAGAACTACTTATGGAGTTTATTTCTGAGTATAAAGGACAAACTATTACAGCCCAATTCATATTCAATCGTGACTTACCTATCAATCAGGGTGAGGTCATTAATAACTGTAAAAACAGTGTGGGCATTATCTCTCGTGAAACTATTATCGCTAATCATCCTTGGACTTTGGACACAGAGGAAGAACTTAAGCGACTAGACGAAGAAGAGCGAACCCATATGGGTGATTTTGTAGTAGGTGGTGCTGAGGATGGCAACAAAGTATTGGACAAATAGGTTCGAGAAGTTAAAACTTGATGAGATGAACCGAGTTGATACAACTATATCTGATTTAGAAGATGTATATGCCTATTCACTACAGCGACTACAAGCCGATATAGATCATTGGTATCATCGATATGCTAGCGATAATAACTTAGCTTTAGCCGATGCTAGAAAGCAGTTAGATGCTAGAGAGTTGAAAGATTTTAAGTTAACTCTTAAGCAGTACGAAAGACTAGCACAACAAAAGGAACTATCAAAAGAACATGTCAAAATGCTACAAAATGCTTCTACTAGGGTGCGATTGGATAGGGCTCAACAACTTTATATCCAAGTTTTACAACACACAGCCCTATTGGCAAATAATGAACAAGAGATTTTAACTAAGGCTTTATCCGATGCTTATGAATCTAGTACTTATAAAATCGCCTATGAGACGCAGTTAATGACAAGTAAGTATAAAGATGTACCATTACTTAATAAAACAGCCGTAGAACAAGCAATTTCTAAACCATGGACCAATGATGGTAAAGAGTTCTCTAGTCGAATTTGGGATAATCGTCAAAATCTTGTTGATACTCTACAATCTGAAATTACACGCTCCCTGATTATCGGTGAGGGCAGTGGTAAGTTAGCTGATAGGATAGCTAAGCGGTACAATGTATCGTTTAATAATGCTAGACGATTGGCTGAGACGGAAATGGCTCATGTGCAAGAATTAGCAAGTAAAGAGCAGTACGAAAATAATGGTATTGAACAGTACGAAATATTAGCAACATTGGATAATCGCACTAGCTCCACTTGTAGGCATTTGGACGGTAAGATAGTCGATATGAAAGACTATAAGGCGGGGGTTACGGCTCCACCTTTTCACTGCTATTGTCGTACTACTACCATACCCTATATTAAAGGTATTACGGACAGTAAAGAAGATAGCCGTGCTTATCGTGATGAAGATGGTAAAACTGCCTATACAGACGAGACATTAAGTTATGATGAATGGTATAATAAGTATGTAAGAAATAAAGATACGGATAGTTTAGTTGGTTTAAAAACTAGTAATGGTATTACTATATCTAGTGTGTCCATTCATCAACAAGACAGAGCTGATGAACGTAAGGTAGATATAGAAGGCCTTAAAGATGCCATATTAAAGCCTTTACATATATCTGAAATAAAAGTTGATGAAAAAGGACCATCGCAAAGATTTATAGGAAATACGATTACAGTAAATATTAATCCAGAAACAGGAGTTATTATTACATCTTGGCGCACTGGTAAAAGAACTATTCGTAAGTATAAAAAGAAGGAGTGAGTGATATGAGTAATGTATTAAAGTTAAAATTCACTAATGAAGAATTGAATTTTATGAAAAGTAAAGGCTTTGATGCATCTAATAATCTTGATGTTGATTTGGCAGAAAAGATAGTAGATAATCTCGGTTATGAAGATTATGGCATCGCGGCTGATATTATTACTAAAATTACCACTCATCCTGAATGGTAGGTGGCAAAATGCAGAAAGTAGTTAAAACAATTGATGTTACAAACGGCAAGTTGTTTGGTATTGTAGATACTAACCGATATAAACTAGCTGATTGTGAAGCCAAAATTGAGATAATTGAACATTCTGAAAACATTCCTACTTTAGGAACAGGTAATATAATTACACGTCGTTTGGCATCTATGCTAATTACCTTTAATCATATATGGCGATTGGTAGACATACATTCACTGGTAGCCATTGGATTTCAAGGAGATATACTTCGGAGCGATGGCATATATGAGTCGGTAACATTTGATAGATGCTTATTGGTATCTGATTTGGATCTAACCGATGAGGGACAGTGTACTTTTGAAATACAGTGTTCTGAAAATATGCTACGAAAATTAAGATTTATATAGCACTCACTTATGTGGGTGCTTTTTTCATGCCATTTTAGTATTGTTGGGCGATAACTAACAAGGGTAGATATGTGAGGTGTAGCTCACGATAATAAAGCGGATTCGAGATTTTAGAAAGGTGGTATTTAACCATGACAAAAGACGAATTGAAGGCATTGGGGCTTTCTGATGAACAAATTACTGCAGTAGTTGAGGATTATGGTAAGAATTATGTTCCTAAATCTCAATTTAATCAGAAGAACGATGAACTCAAACAAGTCAAAGGGGAAGTTGATACTCTTAAGGGCGAAATCGACGGCTTAAAGAAATCCAACAAGGATAATGCCGAATTGGTCGCTCAAATCGACAAAATGAAAGCGGATGCTAAGGCTCGTGACGATGAATACAATGCGAATATTAAGAAAATGCAAATTAATAGCATTGTAGAACGTCAATTAGCTAGTGCTAAAGCTAAAAATTCTAAATCTGTAAGAGCCTTGTTGAATTTGGAAAATGCGGAAATCGATGGAGATAATATTAAAGGACTAGATGACCAAATTAAAGCCTTACAAAAGTCTGATGCGTATTTATTTGACTTAGGTAAGGTTGGTACAGTACCAGGTACTCCTGAAGGTGGCGCTAAAACTATTACAAAAGAACAATTTAACAAGATGTCTTATGCAGAAAGGGCTAATTTGTACAACGAAAATCAAGAATTGTACAACGAATTGAAAGGAGACAATTAATTTATGAACAAATTTACATTTGATTTACAAACTTTCGCACAAACAAAAACCACTAATGTGGTTATCCCTCAAGTAATGGCTGATATGGTATCAGCTGCATTGCCAAAAGCTATCAAATTTACTAATTTTGCCAAGGTTGATACAACATTGGTGGGGCAAGCTGGTAATACAATTACGATTCCTAAATGGGAATACATTGGCGATGCCACTGTAGTAGGCGAAGGTGAAGCAATTGATTTATCTCAAATGAAAACTTCCGTTGCTAAAATGTCCATTGTTAAAGCGGGTAAAGGCGTTGAAATCACCGATGAAGCACAATTATCCGGATATGGAGACCCTCAAGGTGAAGCGGCACGACAAATTGCACTTTCTATCGCTTCTCGCATTGAAGATGATGTTGTGACTGCTTTAAGTGGTGCCACCCTTACAAAAGACGCGGGTGCTGCTATTTCTTATGCTGGCATTGTTGATGGTGTTGATTTATTCGCAGAAGAATCTGATACAGAAAAATATATCTTTATCCATCCAAAACAAATTACTACTCTTCGTAAAGATGAACAATTCATTGATAAAACGAAATATGGCAACGATGTAATGGCTACTGGTGAAATCGGTATGATTGCTGGCGTTCGTGTTGTTGTATCTCGTCGTGTTCCTGATAATGGTGGTACTAAATTCGATAACTTTATTGTATGTGCGACTGCAGAACCTACAGATGGCACTCCAGTATTACCAGCCGTTACTATTTACATGAAACGTGATGTGGCTATTGAAACTGATCGTGATATCATCAGAAAAACCACTGTTATTACAGCTGATGAACATTATGGCGTTGCATTAACTAATGATTCTAAAGTTGTAAAAGTATCCTTTACTGCTTAATAGGAGGTGTAATTATGGGTATGTTGCTTAATCGATATCGAAATGCGAAACCTCAAGACAAGGAAGTGAAAACTCAAGAGCCTAATCAGCCTCAAGACGAGGAAGTGAAAAAACCTCGTCGTTCTCGCACTAAGAAAGAGGATAAATAATGGATAAGGTAAATGAATTACTCAAATCCCTTATTGGTTATGATGTTGATGACAATACCTTACTAGAGTTTATTTTCAATTCTGAAAAACAGCATATCCTTAATAATTGCAACCTTGATGAGTTACCGTCCGCATTGGAGTATGTCGTTATTGAACGTACTGCCGGGCGGTACTTAGAACTCAAAATTAAGGATGTGTTGAGTGATGAAGACCTTACCGTGGTTAAATCAATCAAGGAAGGCGATACAGAGGTTCAATTTGGCGATGTGAGCGCAGAAGTTAGACTACATCGTATTATTGATAGCCTACTTAGGGATAGGGGGCGTGATATGGCATGTTACCGAAAATTCAAATGGTAAAGAAAGCCTTATTTAAGCTCCATACCTCGACCTGTGTGGTATATACCTATGAAGATGATGCCGTGGATGAGGTAACTGGTATTGTGACTGAGGGGAAGAAGATAAGTACAGAATATCCGTGTAGGATATCTTACAAAACTAGCACTCCTTCTAGTGGCGATAAAATCGCAACGACCACACAAACAGTAACTTTATTCTTAGCTCCTGACATAATCATTCCACCTGGCTCTGATGTGGATGTTATTCAAAATGGGCGAACTCTACAGTATAAGGCTAGCGGTGTTCCTATGGTATTCCAATCTCATCAAGAGATACCACTAGAAGAGAGGGTTAAATATCATGGCTAATGTAAAGGTTGATTTTAGGGGATTGCGGGATTTTGCCAAACAACTAAATGCCATTCCAACTGATAGCATGTGTAAAGAAGCCGTTACTCAATTGGGGGCGGTTTATCTTGCTAGTGCTAAGAGGAATACGCCAGTAGGCACGGCAAAAGCCTTTGATAGTGAGGCTGTTGATAAAGAAACTGGCAAAAAAGGTCAATGGGTTAAAGCTAGAGCGGATTTAGTGGGCGGTAAAAAGAACCTCCGTAAAATTAACAAGAATTATAAGCTATTATCTTCTTCCGAACATATGCGAAGGTCATGGCAAATAGGCACAGTTGAAAAGCATGGTAATGAATATCGTATCAAAGTTTCCAATAGTGCATCCTATGCGACTTTTGTGGACAAGGGACACAGGCAAACACCTGGGCGATTTGTTCCTATTTTGGGAAAAAAGTTAGTTGGTAATTATGTAAAAGGTCTTAAAATTACTGATAAAGCTGAAAAAGCCGTAAAAAGGGCACAGTGTAGAGTTTTTAGGAATGTCATAAGTAAACATACTAAGGGGGTGTAGAAACTGGCATATACAAGCGATTTTATCAATGGAATTTCAGCACAATTACATAAAATTTCTGATTTTCCCATTTATGTTGATTTTAAAAAGCAAAAAGCCAAATTCCCTTGTTGGTATGTTGAATGTGAAGACATAGACCACGAACAAAAACTAAATACACGATATTTCAGAGAGGGTAAATATACCGTCTCTTTTTTCATGTCAGAAAATGGAGAAATTACCAATAGTAGGGCCTTACATGATTGGGCTGAAAAGCTATTTTGGGCATTGGAATACATCGATGTAAATGGTTCTAAAATTCGTGGTACTGATATGAAATATGAGATTGTAGACGATGTGCTAGAGTTTACCGTCCATTACAACCATTTCATTGAACGCATTGTACATAGTGACCCTATGCAATCTTTGGATTTAAACGAAGGAGTAAAAAATGATGGCAACTAAAAAAGCAGATGCTACTGTTAACCGTTTTGATGCGGTTACTATTGTCACATCTGAACGATATAAAGAATATGCTAACTTGCTTGATTCCATTCTCGAACCAGATAAGGAATATTCTTTTAACGAAATTGACAAATTATTAAAGAAGACTTTGGCTACACCAGTCAAAGTAGAAGTAAATGAATAGGGGTGATTAAATGGCTTTAGGTGGTGGCTTTTGGCTTAAGATGAATAAAGTCTTGCCAGGCGCTTATATTAACTTTGTGTCTAAACGAAAAGCGCAGTTTGATAGTGTAGATCGTGGCTATTGTACTATGGCGCTCGATTTAGATTGGGGTGCATCTGATTCTATTGTTCGCGTGGAAAAAGATGAATTCCAAACAAATTGCCAAGCTATCTTTGGATATGACTATGCACATGAAAAAATGAAAGGTTTACGTGACCTTTTCTTGAATGCTAAAACATTGTACTTGTATCGCTTGAATAGCGGTGCTGAAAGAGCTAAATGTGATATTGCAACGGCTAAATTTGGTGGTGTGCGTGGTAATGATATTTCCATTTCCGTACAAGCGGATATCGACCAAGATAGCAAGTATATGGTAACTACATATCTTACTACCGATGGGGTTAAGAAAGCAGTTGATAAACAAACAGGCCTTTCTACTCCAGCTGATTTGGTGGATAACGAATTTGTAGTATTTAAAAAAGACGGTGCTTTTGTAGTGGCGGTTGGTACACAACTTACAGGCGGTACAAACGGCGAACAAATCACGGCCGCTGAGTATCAAAAGTATATCCAATATATCGAGCCTTATTATTTTAATGCGTTGGGTTATGTTGGTTCTGATGACACTATCAAAACATTACTACAGTCCTTTGCTAAACGTTGTCGTGAAGATACAGGGGCTAAATTCCAAGTCGTATGTTATAACAAGGCTAAAGCTAACTATGAAGGTGTTATATCTGTTCTTAATAAAGTTAAGGACAAAGGCGCCGAAGTCGGTTCTCTTGTGTACTGGGTAACCGGCGCAGAGGCATCTTGTGAAATTAACCAATCCTGTACTAATAAGCTATATGATGGTGAGTATGATGTGGATACAAACTTCAAACAATACGAACTAGAACAAGCTATTAAAGATGGGCAGTTGGTTATGCACCGTGTAACTGATGGTGCTAGTGGCAACATTGAAGGTGATGTGCGTGTGCTTGAAGATGTAAACTCTTTCACGGAATTTACTAAAGATAAGTCCAAAGACTTCTCTAAAAACCAAGTTATTCGTGTATTGGATAACTTAGCTTATGATATTGCTCGTCTTTTCAATCGTACTTACTTAGGTAAAGAGGGCACCGACTCTATCGGCTTTACCGCTTTATGGACGGATATAGTTAAGCTCTTAACTGAATATCAACGAATTCGGGCAATTAAGGAATTTGATGATAAAGACGTTCAAATGCCATATGAAGGGGATAATAAAGGCGATGTTGTTCTTAATCTCGAAGTAAACCCTGTTGTGGCTATGACCAAGTTGTATTGCACCTGCACGGTTGCATAGAACTTAATATTTTGACCTATAAGGACGGTATAATACCGTCCTTTTGATTTATATGGAAAGGACATAAAACTATGGCAGATGCTGCAGTAATTAACGCCGTGGAAACCATGCTTGCTAAGGATGTTGTTAGCTCTAAAATGGCAATGGCATATATTACAGTAAATGGTAACCGCTATAAATTATTCCAAGCGGTTTCTTTGGAAGCTAAGCTTGATAAAGAAAAGAAAGAAGTTGCTATCTTGGGCCGTATGCAAAAAGGTAATAAAGCGACTTCTGTTAAGGGCTCTGGCAAGCTTAAAATTTACAAAAACACGCCATTATTCGATGAAATGATGGAAAAGCTTACTAATGAAGGGGTAGATACCTATTTTGATATGCAAGTATCTAACTCTGACCCTACATCTGACGCGGGTCGAAGAACTATTACACTTCTTAATTGTAATATTGATTCTTCTACTATCGCTGCTTTTGATGCTGATGGTGATTGGCTTACAGATGATATTGATTTTACGTTTGAAGGCTTTAAAATTCCTGAAAACTTTAAAATCTTGGATGGTATGACTAAGTAATGGAGGTTATCCAATTATGGAACAAACATTAAGTGCATTTTTAAAAGAAAACAAAATTAAACGTGAAGCCTATGAATATGTGGCTAGTAAAGACTTTGTAGACAGTGAAGGTAATCCAATTCCTTGGAAAATTCGCCCTTTAACAAATGAAGAATTGGATAATCTTCGCGATCGTTTTACAAAACGCGTTAAAAATAAAATGACGCAAAAATCAGAAAAAATCTTTGACAAAGAGGGGTTCACAATGGAAATGGCTACTACTGCCATTGAATTCCCACCTCTTGACGATGCTCAATTACAAGAATCCTATGGTGTAGTTGGTGCTGATAGCTTGCTTAATGCCATGCTTACACCTGGTGAACTTCAAGATTTGTTCCTAGCGGTAAATGAAGCTAGTGATTTTGAAGTTGGTATGGATCAAAAAATTAAGCAAGCAAAAAACTAATTGAAGGTAAAGACTCAGAATCAGTCTTGGCGTACTATGCACTTATCAAGTTAAAGATATTGCCTAGTACGCTCTTGTCTTTACCGGAAAACGAAAAAGCTTTTGTAATAGCGGCCATGCAACTTCACGCAAAAGAAGAAGCAAAAGCTGTTAAAAAGATGAAAGGAAAGTAATATGGCAACGATTGATAATTATATATCGTTACGTGATGGCTTTTCTCCTGTTCTCGAAAAAATTAGTAGGGCTACAGATACTGTAGCTAATAAGCTAGAGCAAGTAGGCGGTGCGGCTAATCGTGCCGGCGATGGATTTGAAACCGCTGGTAATAAAGGTAGTACTATGGGAGCTATATTTGCCGGTAGCCTAGGCGCTGATATTGCCATGCGAGCCTTTGATAAAATGACTCAAAGCATTGGTGCATTAATTGATACGGCAGATGAATATGCTGGTATTAATGCTCGATTAAACTTAGTGGCCGGTAGTCAAGAGAATGCTATATATCTTAATCAAAAGATATTTGAGAGCGCTCAAAGGGCTAGGGGTGGCTACCTAGATATGGCTCATGCTGTATCTCAATTATCGTTATCAGCTAAAGATGCATTCCCAGACCCTAGAGAGGCTGTAAGCTTTATGGAAGGTATCAATAAGCTATATGCCATTGGGGGCACTAGCCAAGAAAATCGTAAGTTTGCTACATTGCAATTAACACAAGGCTTAGCTAGCGGGGCGTTGATGGGTGATGAGTTTAGATCTATCGCTGAAAATGCTCCTATCATTGAAAATATGATAGCTAAGACTATGGGTGTATCTCGAGGGGAATTAAAAAACTTAGCGTCGGAAGGTAAGATTACCGCCGAAGTTATTAAAAAAGCCGTATTAGATAATATGGATGAAATTAATGCTCAGTTTAATCAAGTACCTAAGCAATGGGGCGATAACCTTACTTGGATAGAAAACCAAGCTATTATGAAGTTTGGTGGTGTATTTAATGCCTTAAGTAATATGGCTAATAGTGACACCATGGAAACCCTATTACAAGGTATTGATACAGCTATTGATTATGTGGCCGCTGGCATGTATTTCTTGGTGAATAATGCAGTATGGTTAGCTGGGGTTATTACGAATACTTTGGGTGGTGCGATTAACTTCCTCCGTAATAATACGTGGCTAGTTTATGGAGCATTTACTGTATTAGGTGGGTATTTAGCATTTACAGTTGGCATGTGGGCGGCCCATGCGGTTCAAATGGCAATTTCAGCAGGAGAAACCATAGCTGCCACTGCGGCAGAAATAAGTCTTACGGCTGCAAAAGTCGCGAGTGCTTATGCCCAAGAAGGTTTAAATGCTGCTTTATATGCTTGTCCACTTACTTGGATAGTAGGGCTTGTAATTCTACTTATTGCCATGTTCTATGGGGCTATTGCGGTGGTTAATTACTTCGCTGGAACTTCCATTAGTGCTACCGGTATTATAGCGGGTACTTTTGCTTGGTTATGGGGCATGATTCGCGCTGGGATTGCGTATACTTGGAATGGATTCGTATCTTTAGCTGAATTTATGGCCAATGTATTTAGACATCCAGGGCAAGCGATAGCTAACTTATTCGCTGATATTTGGAATGGTGTTGTTGACTTGGTAAAAGTTGCTATCAACCAAATTATAGGTATGGTCAATAAAATACCAGGCATTAACATTGATTCCGTTGGGGCCGAAGCATTACATATGAGTAAATCGTATAGTGATGATATGGTTGATTTGTCAGATTATAAAATGAATGCTGGCTTTGGTGATTATGACCCTAGTGCTTATGGTGCCGCTGGATATGATGCTGGTAAGAATGTTCAAGACAGTGTCGTTAATGCTGTAAAAGGTATTGTTAATGGACCTGGTGACATGATTGAACAGATGAAACAAAAGCTACCTAAGGAATATGATCCATCTAAAAATCCAGCCGTAGAAAGTCGTGACCCTAATGCCAAGGAAAATGCTAAAAACCATGGTAAAACGGCTAAGAATACGGAGAAAATGGCTAAAGCTATTGAATTAGCAGATGAGGATATTAAGGCCCTTAGAGACAGTGCCCTGTCTGATACTCTTCAACAATGGCAAAGTCAACATGTTGTAATTAATGTTGATAATACTATTACCGCTAATAGCGATGTGGACTTAGACGTATTTACTAGCAACTTTGCTAAAGGTTTACGAGAAACAATTAAAGTACAAGGGGAAGGGGTGCTTGCTTAATGGCTTATTACATGTACATGGATACCATGCAAATACCAATTCCTCCAGCTAGCCTTACTACTACTATTAATAACAAGAATTCAACTATAGATTTACTAGGCTTAGGGGAAGTTAATGTATTAAAGCCCCCTGGGCTTAGTGAAATTTCTTTTAAAATGATGTTGCCTAACAGTAACTATCCTTTTAATGAGTCTATGTTGTTCAAAGGGAGAAAGGCGTCTTATTATATTGACAAATTAGAAGAACTTAAAAATGGCGGTTCTATGTTAGGCGACTTAGCTAGTGCGGCGGGATATAGCGGTTTAGCTGGTATGCTTGATAAAAGAAAATTTCAATTTATAGTAGTTCGCATGAAACCAAACGGCGAAATGCTACAAATGACTAATATGAAAGTAACCCTAGAGGATTACAAGATTATTGAGGATGCGGAAGAGGGGTTTGACGCCTATGCTGATATCACTCTTAAGCAGTGGCGAGACTATGGCACTAAAAAGGTAATGCTTCAAACTGACCAAAATGGTAATGTTACTGGTACTGCTGAACAAAATAGGGTGGCTGGGAATAAATTACCAAGTGCAACGGCTAAAGTATCTACTAAAACAACTCTACAGCGGATGGTTAAAAAAGAATTTGGTAACACTAACAATTTGTTTAGGATTAAAGCCTTAAATAAGATTGCGGTTCCTGGTGTATTAGCCGTGGGACAAGTGTTACAAATGCATAAGAAAGGGGAATTTTGATGGCTGATACATACGCATACGCATTAAGTAATGGCGCAGTTGCCCCTTTCGACCTTTCCTATAAGATGATTGTTAGAAATAAGGATACTGAATATATCTTAGCTATTGAAGAAGATGTTAAGATTACTCGTAATATGGACTGTGTACCATCTAAAATGACTTTTAAAGTTGTTAAAGATGAAATACTAGATATTACAGAAGGTAATGCTGTTACATTTTATGTGAATGAAGTCCCTGTATTTAAAGGCTTTATATTTAGTAAAGCAAGGGACAAGAAGAATATCATCACTGTTACTTGCTATGACCAATTGAGGTACTTTAAGAACAAAGACTGTTATGTCTATATGGATAAAACAGCTACAGAGGTACTTAAGATGATTGCCGATGATTTTAAACTCACACTTGGTGATGTGGCCAATACTGAATTTAAAATCAAAAAGCGGATAGAACGGGATAAAACGTTGACCGATATCATGAATACTGCTTTATATCTTACACATATCAATAGCCATAAGCTTTACCAAGTTTATGACGATGCGGGTAAGATCATGCTAGCTTCTGATGAGTCAATGAAATTGGACCTCTATATTGATACTGAAACTTTTGATGATTTCACTTGCGAAAGCTCTATCGACAAAGACACCTATAACTATATTAAAGTTGTTAGAAATGTGCCTGACGGTAAAAGCAAGAAATTACAAGTAACGGGTATCGTAGCTGATGAGGACCACGTTAAAGAATGGGGGCGGTTACAACAACTTTACCTACCAGAAGATAAAGTAACCAACGCCATTGATATGGCCGTCAATATGATTAAGGAAAAGAACCATAAAACGAGAGATGTACGACTTAAGAATGTTTTAGGCGATGTGCGTGTTCGTGGCGGTTCTATCGTCTATTTAAAGCATAATTTTGGCGATATAAACGTTGATTCTTATGTTATGGTAGAAAGTGTCACACATTCTTTTAAAAACGGCATACACCTCATGGATTTAGACCTTAGATATGATGAGCCGATTGGTAATTATCAAATTATACAAAATACAGATTCTGAAGCGGTGGCTAAAATTCAAGCCAATCAGAAAGCACAAGCACCTAGCCAAACACTAGGGGGAGTTCCAACTAGTGCAGGTGGTACAAGTGCGCAAGTTGATACTGCATTTGCTATGAATGAAGGGCGTGTAAGCCCATATGGTTCTGTTGGTTGTGCCGATACAGCATGTGCGGTTGGTAGTTGGTATAATAAGGATTTGGCCGAAGAATATAGAAAAGGCACCGCCAACTGTGATGTTCTTATGAGTGATTTAGAAAATAAAGGTTATACCGTAGAAGCCTATAATGGTACTGCCAATAAAGGTGATTTGCTTTTCTATGGTAATAATGATCATGTTGTCATTGCCGATGGCTCCGGTGGGTGCTTTGGCAATTCTTCTAGCGCTGGTTATGCCCGTTCCTATTCAGACGTTAATTATGCTTATGGTGATGGTGAGCCACCTACTAAAATTATTAGAATGGGGGTGCAATAGATGGAAAATGACTATCATAAAATTGTTCGCTCGATTAAAGACATAACGGTAGGGGTTATGCATGATTCTGTACTTTCTGACATTGAGATTGGAGAAGTTACAAGTGCAAACCCTTTAGCGATTCAGCTAGAAGATAAGATAACGATATATGAGGATAGCATTATCCTTACTAAAAATACTTGTGAATGGACTATGGAAATGTCGGTTGACCATGTGACAGAAAATAGAGCTGGTGGCGGTGGAGATGCTGAATTTGCAAGCCATAACCATGACTATAGCGGTCGTAAATTATATCTTGTTCATAACCAATTGCAAGTTGGGGACAAGGTTATTTTATTACGTGAAAGTGGTGGGCAACGATATATTGCGCTGGACCGTTACTATAATCCTAATAGGGGGTGTACGACTAAATGAGTGAGCAACTAACTCCTACAGGGGTTAATACCGTTACTACCCCTACATCATGGCAATATCCTTCTTATACATGGAAGTTAGACTATGATGACGACAGTCAAATTAGAGGGTACTGTGATGAGAGAAGAGCCATTGAACAAGCTGTATTTAAAATACTGAATACAGAGCGCTATCAATATCTCATTTATTCGTGGAATTATGGTATTGAATTGGCTGATTTGTATGGGCAACCAATACCTTATGTATATGCTGAAATTCAGCGTCGTATAACGGAGGCTTTGTTAGCAGATGACCGAATTAGCAATGTTACTAATTTTAATTTTAGTAACCCACAAAGTGGCGATGTGTTTGTAACTTTTGATGTAGTCACTGATTATGGAATTATTACGAATGTATCGAAGGAGGTGAGGGATATTGTATGAAAATATGACATATGAACGTATTCAAAAGAGAATACTCAATAGGGTAAAGGCTCAGTTTGATAAGCGAGAAGGCAGTATTATATTTGATGCTACCGCCCCTATTTCTTTTGAATTAGCAGAGGCCTATATCATGGCGGAAGTTATTTTAAAAGAAACTTTTGCATCTACCGCTAGTCGGTGGGGGTTAGAGCTGAGGGCCGCCGAATATAATATTTATCCGGAACAAGCAACACCTGCTGAAGTAGAAGGTCAATTTAACAAATCAATTGACATTGGTACACGATTTAACTCAGATAAGTATAATTTTGTTGTCACTGAACTTATTGACGATAAGCAACATACGTATAAATTACAATGTGAAACACCGGGCATAGGTGGTAATTCTTGTATAGGAGACATTACACCTATTACTCAAATTGGCGGTTTAGAAGTGGCTAAAATTACTAAACTCATTACCCCTGGCGAAGATGAAGAAGATACGGAAGTATTCCGAGAACGGTATATCAAGGCTTTAAAATCTAAAGCTTATGGTGGTAATGGTGATGATTATGATGAGAAAGTTCGTAAAATTCACGGCGTTGGTGGCGTTAAAACATATCGGTGTTGGAATGGAGGCGGTACTGTAAAATGCGTTATCATCGATACCCAATATAATAGTCCTGACAGTGAAATGATTGATGAAGTACAACAAGAGTTAGATCCTACTCAAGATGGCAAAGGCTATGGGGTGGCTCCAATTGGTCATATTGTAACGGTAGTAGGGGCTACTCAAACGCCAATTAATATTACAGGGACCACTACTATTGATAGTGGATATACTTTAAATGGACTTATGACGTCCATTAAGGAAAAGGTCAATGAATATTTAACTGACAAGCGAATAGAGTGGAGCACTCAAACGGATAAGCAGTATATTACCGTTCGGAGTGCTTTTATTTTATCTAAAATTCTTGATGTCAAAGGTGTTAAAGATGTTGATATTACCTTCACAGGTGGCGCTACAAAAATAGACCTTGAAACGGATGCTATTCCGGTGCTTGGTGATATAACTCTAAAACAGGAGGTATAGGATGAACGAGATTAAAGTAACATTTGGTCGTGATATCGATGCATCTGAACTCTTAACCCCTGTATCAAGAGATAGCCTTGATATTCAAGAAATCATGCGAATTCATAATGTAGAACTTAATCTACTATGGGATGTTATGCTTGATATCTTTTCAAATCAATTCATTAAATATGCCACAGAATATGGCTTATCCCAGTGGGAGAGTATGCTTGATATATCTTCGAATGGCTCTTTCGAGACTCGAAGAAACCGAATATTGCGGGAATTAATGGGGCTTAGACCATATACATTGGAAAGCTTTCAAAATATGCTTGATGCTATGTATGGGGAAGGTGGAGTAAAACTAGAACTCATCAATGATAAATATGAGTTATGGTTTGAAACTACTACTACTACTTACAAAATTAATGAAATTTATGATTTTGCAGAAATTATCGTTCCTAAGAATTTAAAACTTCTTTTCAAAAATGTCAAGAAGGTAACTGAAGATTTATATATCGGTGGAATTATTAATTTCAAAAAAGTAACCCACATAGAAGCCGATATGGGCTTTAGCATTGAGCCACTAAAAGCTGAGCCAATAATAGGTGGTACCGTTTCAATCAAAAATGTCAAATTTAAAATTTAGGAGGAAAATATGGCTAAATATCCAAAACTACATACCACAAACAAAGGTCGTGAATTAGTATCAATGGCCAATGTTCAAAATAAAGCCGTCACCTATACAAAAGCTGTATTGGGGGACGGCTCTTTTAGCGGAAATATTGACACTTTAACTGACATAGTTAGCACTAAAATGGAATGCCTTTTCAATAACGCTAGTAACATCGGAAATGGGCAATTTCAACTTGATTTTGTAATCAATAATAAAGAATTAGAAAATGGGTTTTACGCTCGTGAAGTAGGCATTTTTGCCAAAATCGATGGCGGCGAAGAAGTCTTATTTGCTTATACTAATGGTGGTAACTATGTAGACTATATTCCTGATAAGTCCACGCCGATCGATGCTCAAACTATAGAAGCTGATATTAATATCGGTGATGCGGAAAACGTAACAATTGTTAAATCCGGTAGTACATATCTAATTTTTAAAGACTTAAATGAACATGATAATAATGAAAATGCACATACACCACTCCTTAATAAGTGGATTAATAAAAGTTTTTCTAAATTTAAGGAAGCCGTGATTGGTGTTGTAAAAGATGCTCTAACTGAAATATTAGATACACAGATTAAGCTAGATACTAATGGCTTCGTGCGCATGGGCTTTTTGGGCGGCTTCACTATCCAGTGGGGATTGATTACTATCAATGTTGATTCATGGACATACACATTTAATATAGATTTTATGGAGCGATGTCTCAGTGCGCAAACAACAGATACTGGTGGCAAGAATTACAATCTTGGATTTGATGCAATAAGTAAATCCAAATTTACAATCCGACGTGAAAATAAGGGGAATGATACTGTTGTATTTTGGTGGTTCGCCGTAGGTAAGTAACCAGTGGGGATTTGTATATAATGTATCTTCCAAGTATAAGGTAAACTTTCCTACTGCATTTTCGGTGTCGCCTTTTGCAGTTATTGCAATTGATACCAACATAGAAAATGACCCTATTGTATTTGGGATTCATGAGTATTCGAATGCATCTTTTGTGATAGCCGGCAGGCGCATATCAGGCATAACAAATATATGGTTCAGATACATTGCTATTGGGAAGTAACCAGTGGGGATATGTTGCTAATGTTAAACAAGGCACTGTTACCTATTTAACGAATACTGCCCATGGCTCTTTAGGCGTGGCCTCTACAGTCGATGCATTAGGAAAAATCACATCAATCAATGTTTCTGACCATAATACTAGTGGATTTAATTATATTTGTTCTGATACTACAAATATTCGTTGGATTGCACTGTGTTGGTAAATTTTATAACCAGTGGGGACTATTTGAAGCAAAATTAGGCAACTATAATGCTAATGTCCATGGAGGTGAAGTGATGTATACGCAATTGCATTTAGTGAATTTCCAAACAAAATTTAAATCGCATTTATGTCCAATAGCACAAACGGTAGGTGCGCAGTGGGGCGGTATTCAATATGATGATTATATTGCAACTGTTTCTGTAAATAGAGAAACGGATTCTTATCAAGGTAATGCATTTACCATTCAAACTGTATCTAACCGAATAGGAATAAGTAGATGGATTCATTGGCTTGCAATAGGCATATCTTAACCACTGGTCAGTTGGAGTTTCCTATAGCTAACCACCAACAATCAAATTGCTTATTAAAATCGATTTCTGACATAACATCTGGAACTAGTTTAAATGATGTTTTGTCGATTTCATATGTATATAACTGTGGAAAGTTAATACTACCTGGATTCTCAGATGGACATTTAATAGTTGCTAAAATAGTCAATGAATTGGTTGGAATTATAAACTGTTCAATATTATCTTTTCCAGTTATAACACTGCGGTTTCCCCACTGGATATGAATGATAGGGATACATACAAGAAAAAAGTATAGAATTATCGATAAATTGCAACAGATTTGTAACAGCGATATATGCAATACATTGCCATTAAAAGCAACTATAATAACAATATCTGTAACAAGTTTGCAACATTATGGGAGTAAGTTAATTGCTTTTCTTAGTTCAGATATAGTTTTATGCGTGTATACACGAATTGTAACATCGCCGTTTTTATGCCCTAGTATTGATCGTGTGGCGGTAGGGTTAGCGCCATATCTATCGAGTAGAGATGCGACTGTATGACGGCAATCATGGGTAGAGTGCTTGGCGTTAATAGATGTCATTAAATGCTTAAATATGGCACTAAATTGTGCATAAGTTAGAGGTATTAGGCGGTTATTAGTTGCGTGGTATAGTCGTTCAATTATTGGGTATATTCGTTTGTGGATAGGAATAATTCTATTTCTCCCTGCTTCTGTTTTAGAGTTGCGAACAATTAAATATTTAGATTTGAGATTAATATCTTTACGAGTGAGTGCTAATAATTCACCACATCTCAAACCTGTGTATAAGAGTATGAGTGTTCCGTCTGTATTAAGATTGGACACCCATACTCTATTTATTTGCTGACGAGTAAATGCTTTATGAGGGTAAGGGTGTTCATCCTTACCGAGTTGTAGATAAGGGGTGTAATCCTTTTCAATCCAATCATTAATCATAGCGAATTTAAATAACATGCTTAGCAAAGACTTAACTTTCTTGCGTGAAGAGTACGATAACCCTTGTTGTTGCATAGTATCAAGAATGTTTTGTAATTGCTTATAAGTAATATTAGCGATTGGCATTGATATAAGCCTGATTATATGACGATAGGCATTTTGATAAGACTGTATAGCTGATTTGCCTACGAGAGAGGAGTGATGAGGAAACCATGCATTATATACGTGACCAAGGGTAATAGAGCTAATGGTAGGCTTGGCGTTGTTATATTCGACTAGTGCAGATAGAGCATCTTCTTTAGTTGGATAGTAGCCAATGATTAAATACTTACTATTACCAATGT
>CAMBIX010000004.1 GCA_945867815.1 uncultured Veillonellaceae bacterium | reverse complement strand
ATGAGTGGATTAGCCGCCGTTTATCAGATGATGTGCGTGCGGGTGTATATGCTCGAATGGATGCAGAAAAAGCGGATGCACTAGAAATGTTTAAGGCAGAATTATAAGAACAGCCCTCAATTTGTTAAAATTTGCAGATTGGGGGCTATTTTTGCGTTTAAAATTAGGCGATATAAGACGATTTAAATTTTATCCGCTTATGGTTTTATGCAAAACAAGCAAAAACTCCATACAGAGCCTATTTGGTGCTTTAAATGAGAACTTGGTATATTTTGCAATAAAACATGCTATAATAATTACATCAGACAGAGTAAAAAATCTAAAATCGCTGATTTTTGTGTATTGGGACTAAAACCATCTAGCCAATATAGTTTGTCAAACGTGAGCGAAATAAAGAGGAGCAACTGATGGTAATGTTGCTCCTCTTTGCTTTTATATATATCGAAATTATGGAGCGCTTGCTCCGCTAAAACGGAGATAGGTTGTATTTAGCCCCTAGATGGTAGCTACCCGGTAGCTACCCTAAACACCCTAAAATCGCTTACCTACGGCGATTTTCCATTCACTGCTGAATAATCAAATAGCAAAATAAGACCCAGTAACTTTAGTTGCTGGGTTCTTTGTTTATATAAGGGAAATTTGCTAATATATATTATTATGGAGTGTAGTTTTTAGTAGAGGGGTAAGATTATAAAAAAATTAATAGTACTAACTATGTTTGTATTTGCTGGCTTGTTAGGACTTCAGATGGTATCAGGAAATAATTCGGCTTTTGCAAAAGATTATTGGGTCTACACGGCTGATGATGGAACCACTTATTGGACAGATAGTAAAACGGTATGTGCTGGTGGAGGACAGGCAGCAGGACTATTAAAAGCAGTAAAAAATAATAAAGTAATTAGTAAGAAAAACTGGTGGTTCAGATCGGATGAAGGATATGTTTGGGCTTGCGAGAGTGGAAATCATGATGCTTTTGTTATTTATCAAGCACCTCGACATGTTAGATATGTATCAGCAGTATATAATCGGCCAGAATTGTTAGCTTTTGAACGATGGTTAGTTGCTAATTGTGGTTTTCATGGTATGAAATAAAGAGTATTATATAAAACAAGAAAAGAGGACATACATTAGATTTGTATGTCCTCTTTTAATATTCTTTTACGTGGTTCCTCTATAATGAATTGCCGTTTTTAATGCGCCATAAGGCAATAGCGCGATAATCTTTCATAAGCTTTTGATAAGCAGCAGGCATATCTTTTTCGGAGAATAGCCCCTTGCTATTAATCCATAGTCGATGATTAAAGGCAAATGGATAGTGACTTAAAAGACTAGGGAAAATAGCGTCATAAGTCTGACCAGGACGGCCGACAAGTTCGGCGATAGTTGGAATAATTTGGATAGCTGTGCCATATTGGTTTTTAGGCATCCAGTCCTTTTGAATCCCTTGTCCATAGAAAATAGCAGGAATGGCGGAACGGGTTTCTGTGGATACGTCTTTAGCAAAAGTGAAGCGTTCGCTGTGATCTCCTGTAATGATAAATAGGGAGGACGGGTCCGTTTTTTCTACATGATGAACAAAATGACCTAGGCTCTGGTCAGCATACCAATAGTGGCCCATTTCGTTGACTTGTTTGTCCGTGTTGGCAATGCTGTCTGGCAGCTGGTTGCGTGCTTTATTGCTGTCGTAGCCATATTGGCTTAATGGTAAGTCATAAGGGGGGTGATTAGATGTTGTTAAGATAAAGAGAAAAATCTTTTCGTTTTTGTGTTTAGCTAGGTATTTCTCGATAGCATCAAATAAAGCTGCATCAGGGGCTCCCCAGGCATTGCCATTAGTATAAGAAAAGTCAGTAGCATCATGGTATTCGTCAAAGTCTTGTGATAGAGCGAAGTTTTTGATATTTTGCCAGGAACCAAAGCCGCCGTACCAAAAGACAGTTTTATAACCTAGATTTTTCATAACGGAGCCAATACCCATACCATAAGGTGCTTTTGTTGGCATGTAATTAGGGTATAAATTTACATCTGGTAGGCCTGTAAGAAATCCGTTAACAGCAGGCATGGTGCCTGTACCTTGAGCTAATAAGTCTTTTGTTTCTATACTATTAGGGGCTTGTGCAAGAGCACGGCCTTCTTGAGCGATATATTGGCCTGGATGATTGAATTCTGGGAGGAATGGCCACAAGCCGTAACTTTCACCGAGGATAAAAGCAACCGTTGTTGGTGCTTTAGGTAAGTAGGTCTTAGTAATAGTGTGCTGATAGGCTGCATCAATTGTGCTTGCCTGCGTATTACCGCCAGTGGCTTTAATCATTTGCCGTAATTGGTTGGCGGTGAAGGTGATTTTAGTAGATAACTCAATACGGTTATGGATGGACCAGACGCGATATAGTCCTTGTGGTCCGTCGAGGATAGCCTCATTTAAGACATGGGATTGAAGACGAGCGGCATTTTCCCAAGTAACGGAGTTTTTATAGGAAAACGCACCGCCATAACGAAAGAATATAAAGAGTATAGCTAAGATAATGATACTAGCTGCGGTAGATAGAGTAAGGCTACGTTTTGTCTTAGGCTGCCAAGGACTTAAAGGCAGACGAAAGATATATTGGAATAGATAGATTAGGATAGCGGCTGCGATGATGCCGATGATTGTGCGAGGAATGAGGCCATATTGGTGGATGGCTGTTTGTAAGATGGCTGAGCCGTCATCTTGGGTCCCGTTTAGAACCATAATATTAAAATTATTGTTAAAGATGCCATAATAGGCCACTTGGATGGCGTAAAGTATAGTTAAAAAGAAAGTAATGGCACTGTACCAATAGCGACGGATGCGGAAGGCTGGCCATTTAGAATAAAATAGGTTAGGGATTAAGGAAAATACGATGCCGGTTAGGCAAATGTAGCCAACGGTTTTAAAACTTAAGCGCAGGCCTAAAAGAAGAGCTTCTGGAATTTGGTTGAGAGCATTAGCTTCGATTTGGCTAGCATAGATGGCTAGAAAGATGCCTCTGAATAGGGTGAGTAAAAAAGAGAAGAAAAGGAAGCAGTAAGCTTCTTGTTGAATATTTTTTAGAAAAATAGAAAAACGTTTCATATAGCCTCCGTGAAGGTATATATAAGAATAGGAAAAGTTAGTCAGTAAAAGGGCTAACAGGTCTATTATAGTATAGACGGCGAAAATAGACTATTAAAAAGGCTAGACGAAAAAGAAGAACAGGAGAAAAGGGGAGGTGAAAAATAAAATTAGGAAAACTTATAAAAAAAGCTTGCCATGTAGTAAATGGATATGCTATTATATACGAGTACTTGACGCAAGTCAGTATGCGGCCCCGTGGTGTAGCGGTTTAACATGTCGCCCTGTCACGGCGAAGATCGTCAGTTCAAATCTGATCGGGGTCGCCACTTTTTTTTTATCTAAATGTGCCTCGGTAGCTCAGTCGGTAGAGCAAAGGACTGAAAATCCTTGTCTCGACAGTTCGATCCTGTCCTGAGGCACCATATATGCGGTTGTGGCGGAAAGGCAGACGCGCCATCTTGAGGGGGTGGTGAGCTAACGCTCGTGCGGGTTCAAGTCCCGCCAACCGCACCAAGCTAGTAACTATGCACCCTGCAAGGTTTTCGCAGGGTGCTTTTTTAGTGCTGACCCCATTTTGACACCTCGCGAAAGATGACCTCATTGCCATTTTGGGCGATGGGGTCATAATTATCAATTTCATCTATATTAATAAATATTTTATATAATTTATTAGTAAATTATTGTTTGTTATAGAGTGGAATCTCCTTTTATATTTTGATTTAGGATATTTCTAAACGCTTTTTTTTCTGCATCCGTAAATTTACCTCCTTTATTGGTAGTGTCATCTTGATTATTTGATGAGCATATAACTACTAAAAAGGGATAATAGCGACACAAGGAAATAGGCCTAAAAAGCCTAGAAGTGAGCTTTTTACAAAGCCCTATTTAATTGATAAACCGTACTGAGTAATGAGTGCCGCATAGCAAAAGCTAACAAGCATAATCAATATAGAGCCGTACATATCAAGTGTAAGGCTTATAAAAAATAGGATGGCAGCTAAAATACTCCAACCGGTAAAACTAGTCTTTGATATTAGTGGACTATCTGATTTAAGTCTTTTATTTTATTTCTTAACTTTCCCCATAAATTTTTCATTATTGATAATAAAACGTTGGTGTGTGCCTTTGCCGATGCAAGTAGCTCCATCAAAGGCTTCAACGGTAAAGGTTAGTTTCCGGCCGTCAACTTGAGTGACTGTGGCGGTAGCAGTTACTGTATGGCCAATGGGGGTAGGGGCGTCATGGCTAATATTCATAGAAATACCAACGGTGCCGTCACCTTCATCTAAGTAAGGAGCAACAGCTTGCCAAGCTGCTTGTTCCATAAGGGCAGACATAGCCGGCGTAGCGAAGACTGGTAGCTCGCCACTGCCTATGGCGCTGGCACAATTCTTTTCAGTAACACGGGTAGAAACAGTCTTAGTGGCTGTTTGTAATTTTTGTGTATCCATATTGATTGCCATTTATTTACAGGGGTAAATGGCAGCCTCCTTTCAAAGTAAAGTTATAGGTGATAAAAGTAGGCCATTAAAGAGGCGACTTCTTTTATCTTTATCCTATAACAGGATGGTCGTTGTGACAATAGATGGGTATCTATAAAATGCTTGTTTTCTAAAAGATAGCTTGCTGTTACAATAATGTATTAGATGTATTTGTTAATGGTGAAGAAAGAGGCTGACAGATGATATCTATTTATCCCAGTACTTATAATCGATTTACTTGTAAGGCAGGAGTCTGTAAACATACTTGCTGCCAAACTTGGGAGATAGATATTGATGCGGAAACAGTTGCTTTTTATCAGCAGTTAGATACGTCATTAGGGCAGGAAATACGGCAGGCTATGAGGCAAACAGAAGATGGTTGGTGTTTCAAGTTAGGGGCAGACAATAAGTGTCAATTATTGCGTGAAGACGGTCTGTGTCCGATTGTACTCGAATTAGGTGAAGAGGCGTTGGGCGCTATTTGCCATAATCATCCTCGTTTTTATAAATATATTGAAAATTTAGAATTGTGTGGTGTTGGTCTTGCCTGTGAGCGAACTTGTGAGTTGTTATTGGGAATGGAAGCTTTGTCTTATGTAGCTGTAGCTGATAGTCAGGAAGAATTTCTATATTTACAATCAGTTCTTGGTAAGACAAAGCTAAACGATGTAAACGATATAAAAGATATATATAATTTGTCTGTAAGAGAGAAACAGGTCAGTTTATTAGATGTAGGAGAGGGTCAATTTACATCTGATTTATATGATGAGCAAGAGACGATTAATAAGAGTGGTACAGAAGAAGATATACATTTAAAAGAAGTATCCTTAAAAGGTCTGGCAGATATAGTTAATATATTAGGCATAGAGGTAGACTCTTGCGATTTGTAATTTGATCCAGGGCTAACTGTAGAGCGAGCACAGGTGCTTTTAGAACGTTATGGCGCCTTGGAAAGTTTACAGGAAACATGGATTACAGATAGAGAAGTCTTACAAAAGCAATTAGGAAAGATGCTAGTGAGCTATAAAGAAATGACTAGTAAAGATATAGATTTATATAACCGGCTTTATACATATATTCTTTATCGTCAATTAGATGCCTTAAGTCAGTATGAATGGCCAATCTTGTTAGACTATGCTTGGGATGCAACGGAATATATTGCTCTGTTGACAGCACTAAATGGTGATTTATTGAGACAGACTGCACGATGGTCAGAAGAAATTGAATACGATGAAGATAATGTAAAAGCTTTATTGCAGTCCTATGCAGAAGAATATGGCTATGAGTAGATAAGGTATAGGGTATATTCTTAGAGGCTGTATTAGTAGGCGTTGAATGCCTTATAGATGAATCGGTAAGGAATAAGTGTTAAATGGTAAGTAGAGAAAGTTTATGAATGTTCGTATAGAAGATGATTTTGATTTACAGAAAATACAAAAATCAGGGCAGGCCTTTCGAATTGCTTGCTTAGCTGATGATAAGACCTACCGTTTTATTCATGGAGAACATGTTATATATATAAAACAAATAGATAAGGATAGGTATGAGGTTAGTTGTGATGAAGCGGTTTGGCAAACTATTTGGGTGCCTTATTTTGATTTGAAGACCTCCTATCAGGATATACGAAAGCAGATACCAAAGAAGGATACCTATTTAGAAGAGGCTAGTCAGTATGGCAAAGGTATACGTATTTTACGGCAAGATCCATGGGAAATGCTCATTACTTTTATTATTTCTCAACGTAAAAGTATTCCAGCCATACAAGGAGCTGTTGAATTGTTAGCTAAGACTTATGGGTCTTCGTTAGATGTAAATAGTGAGAAGCTTTATAGTTTTCCTAAGCCGGATCAATTACGAGAGGCTTCTGTTGAGAATTTAAAGGCTTGTAAACTTGGCTATCGGGCGCCTTATGTGTTTGATGCGGTAGGACAGGTTTGTTCTGGCAGGTTAGATTTGGGACTCCTTGCGTCAGTTAGTGATAAAGACGTTGTAGACCGATTAATGCAAGTTAAAGGTGTGGGCATTAAGGTGGCTAATTGTGTTGCACTATTTGCTTATCATCGGATTGGACGAGCGCCAGTTGATGCTTGGATAGGGAAGATTATAGAGAAAGAATATGAAGGGGAAAATCCTTTTAATAAGTATGGAAAAGTAGCTGGTGTTATGCAGCAGTATATGTTTTATTATGCCTTATCTCATAAATCGCAGTATCAACATAAATAAGTCTTATTGAGAAATAGTAAACATGACTAGCCAAAATATTTTATATAGTGTACAATATTTCCTGTATTAGAACAGACGTATTTATGGGAGGGAGTATCTATGGCTAGTATACGTAAATGGAATCGGGCAGAAATAAAAACGAATCCGGTGTTCTCTAAATTGCGCAGTACAGTAGAATCTGCTTTTTATGGTAATAATGTACATCGTGTAAATTCTAAAGCGGAAGCCTATCAGTTGGCTAAAGAGGAACCAGGTGTTATAGCCTTAGATATGCCTGTGTATAAGCCTGAGGATCAAGGACTCCCTTATGGGGCTTGTGTATTGGTAACCAATGATGGTCGTACGACAGGCCGCTATGCTAAAGCCCGTGAAATTATTGGTGATGAAGGCGTAGATGAAGATTATTACTGTGGTATTGCTCGTGAAGCCGTTTATGATAGCCGTAATAAGGAATGGTTACATGCCCAAGTTTTAGTTGGTATGGATGACCATTTTACGATTCGGGCCCATTTGATGATTCCCAAAGACCATGCGTCTATCTTGTATTCTTGGATTTTAAATTTCCGCTTTTATAGCGATGATTTAAAGAACTTTTATGAAAATAGTAAGGTTATACCTGAAGGAGATATTTATATCTATTCAGACCCAGACTATAAGGTGGAAGGTCGTCCTGGGGGCTTGGCCTTGTTTGATCCAGACCATAATTGTGCTATGATTTTGGGTATGCGCTATTTTGGGGAACATAAGAAAGGTACCTTAACCTTGGGCTGGTCAGTAGCTAATAGGCAAGGTTATGTAGCTTGTCATGGTGGATTAAAGCAGTATATCTTAGCTGATGGCAATAAGTTTACACTAGGTGTTTTTGGTTTATCAGGCTCAGGAAAATCGACATTGACGCATGAAAAACATGAAGGTCGGTATGCTATTTCTGTCCTTCATGATGATGCATATATTATTAATACGAAAGATGGTTCATCGGAAGCGATGGAACCGACCTATTTTGATAAAATGCAGGATTACCCGATTACCCATCCGGCTAATAAGTATTTATTAACTTTGATGAATGTAGGCGTTACGGTAGACGAAGAAGGGCATAAGGTCGTATTGGCAGAAGATGTACGTAATTCGAATGGCCGAGCTATTAAGTCCATGTTCTGGACAGATAACCGAGTACAGTTTATGCCAGAATCAGTCAATGCGATTGCTTGGCTTATGAAGGATGAAACTTTGCCGCCAGTGATGCGGATTACTGATCCGTGCCTAGCAGCAACTATGGGGGCGACGTTGGCTACAAAACGGTCGACGGCAGAAAAATTAGATGCCGACGTTGATCGGAATGCTTTGGTTATTGAACCGTATGCCAACCCATTCCGTACTTATCCTTTAGTTCGTGACTATGAAAGTTATAAAAAGCTCTTTGCTACAGCTGGCGTGGACTGCTATATCTTAAATACAGGTTTCTTCGGTGATAAGAAGATACCTAAAGAAGTAACCTTAGGTATTTTGGAAGACATGGTTAATGGGCGATTACATTTTGAGCCATTTGGTAATTATAAGCATATGGAATACGCACCGATTAAAGGCTTTCCTGTTACTTTTACAGAAAGCTATAAGAAAGCCTTAGTTAAAGCCTTTGGTTTTAGACATCAATTTGTAGTAAATCAGATTGGTAAAAAGAATGAATTACCTGATGAAGTTCTTAAGGCCTTATCTGATTTAATCTAGCGAATAGTGAGGTTGCTTTCTTGAGAAAATGTAATGTATAGATAAGTTCGTATAGTTGTAAGGATAGAAATACTAGCAGATACGTGACCGCTATAGGCAAAAAAGTTAATTTTTGCCTTGTTGGCTTAGATTTGTTGAAAGGCTAGAAACAAATAAAACCGCTACAGCATTAGATTGATATTAGTGCTGTAGCGGTTTTATTGATTCTTCTGTCTAGTTAATTTTGCATGCTTATAATAGGGAAAACCGTATACTTTTATAAGGGGCTTTATTTATTAATACATGCCACAATAGTAGCGGTGATGATGCATCATGCCATGACCATGCCAGTAATCATCGTCATCGTTAGTGTAGGATTGAGTTTGTTTTGCCTGATTTTGAGCAGCTACTTGTTGTGTAGGGGCGTCTTTAGTCGGAGCTACTGATTGGCTGGTTGTGTAACTTGGATTATACCGATCGTAGTAGCCGTAACCACCACACCACCAACCGCCATCACCGGCGGCATAAACAAAACAAGTAAAAATAGCACCAATAGCTAGTATACCTAATACGGTTAATACACGTTTCATAGTAAAATCTCCTTTGCTTTTTATACCTTTAGTATAACGTGTGAATAGGAAGAGTCAATATGGGGGTATAGGTATAGGAGGGCATTGATAAAAGGTTAGTAGATGTCGGGGCGGCGGTCCTTAAAAACATTAATTTTTTGGCGTATTGGATCGAGTATGCTTGTATCAATAACCACTGAAGCAGAACCAACTTTATCATCCATTTCTAAGAGAATTTCACCCCATGGATCAATGACAAGCGAATGGCCGGCTAGGGGTGTATGTTTAATGGCGCCGACTGCATTTACGGCACAGACGAAGCATTGGTTTTCAATAGCCCTTGCCATGGTTAGTGTGCGCCAATGATGGAGGCGCTTACTTGGCCATTGAGCGGGTAAAAAGAGTATGTCGATACCCTGCAGAGCTTCTTTGCGGATGAGTTCAGGAAAGCGTAAATCATAACAAATGGCAGCGGAACAGGATAATTCGTCGAGCTTAAAAAGAGGAATCGATTGGCCACCGGTATAGAACTCTTGCTCATGGGCAGGTGAAAAGCCATGTATTTTATCAAAATTAGCAATGACACTGCCTTGACGATTAAAAACATATAGAGTGTTATAGACTTTGTTGTCTCGTAAAGTAGAGACGGATCCAGCTACAATATTTACTTGAAACTCAGCCGCTAATTGGCCCATAAGTGCCTGGGTTCGTTTGCCATCTGGATCGGCTGCTTGGGCTAGTTGTGGGGATGGATAAAAACCGGTGTTCCATGTTTCGGGGAGGACTAGGATATCTGTATTTGGATGGCCTTGAAGCGTTTTTTTTATGAGATGCTCCATGTTGGTGAAATTGGTGTCTACTTGGCCAATAAAGGAATCATATTGCAAGCAGGTAATTATTTTTTTCATAGGCGTATATGACCTCCAGATGTGTATATAGGGAATATGCTATTTTATAAGCTCTATTTTTATTATACGAGAAGTGAGTTAACTACCTCAAGCGTATATATTAGAAAGCATGGTGATGGGGAATGAATAGGCTGTTTTTTTACTTATAAGACTTAGACAGGTAGTAGATAGTTTTGCTGAAGAGAATTGTTTATAGGCTCTTAGAAGTAGAAATTTTATAAATTAAATTCGCAGAAATGGCTAAAAAATGGTAAAATAACTCCGTGTATGAGGATTGAAGGGATATAAATGAAACGTAATATACTTATAGCCTTGTTAACTGTGTTTTGCAGTGCTCTTTTATTGCTTCTTAGTGGTTGCAGTTTACAAGGCCGAGAAGGAAGTTCTACATCAGATGCGCCGAAGAAAACGGCCTCTGTTATTACACCAGATGTGAATGTGCCAACAGCTGTACCTAAGGGAATTCCTGTGCTGATGTACCATAAAATTGGACCCGATAAAGATAATGATGCGGTTATTAGTGAAGAGCTCTTTAAAAAGCAAATGAAACTGCTAAAAGAAGAAGGCTTTCATCCAATTTCTATGCAGCAGTTATATGATTATGTGACTAAAGGGACACCCGTACCAGTAAAACCAGTGGTGCTAACTTTTGATGATGGTTATGCTGATACTTATAGCATTGTATTTCCTGTATTAAAGGAATATGGCTTTGATGCGACTTTCTTTGTTAATCCAGGTGATGTAGGTCAGCGTATGACATGGGCTCAATTAAAGGAAATGAAAGAAGCAGGGTATACAATTGCTAACCATGGCTACCAACATATTCATATGAAAGAGTTAACAAATGCCCAGCAGGTTGAAAATATTCAAAAAGGGCAGGAAGCTTTAAAAGATAAATTAGGTATTAGCAATGTTTGGTTCTGTTATCCTTATGGCAGCTTTAATACGTATTCGGAAGAAGCTTGTAAGGCGAATAATATTAAGGCGGCTTTATCTATGAATCCGGGCTGGGTTCATGTAGGTGATAATCCATATACCTTACATAGAATTTGGATAGGTAATGCAGTGGATTTAAATCATTTTAGAGAACGAATTACGACAGAACACTATACAGACTTATAGAAGGTAGAGAGGATTACGGAATGAGAGCATTCTTGCGAAAGACGTGGGTAAAATTTATTATTCTTATGATAGCATTTACCATAGTGACGTCGCCTATTGTTATATTGTTTGGCCCTTTCGCGAATATACGGCGGACGGTTGTAGGGGCTATTGTGCGGTCTAGACACCCGCAGTTTATTACGTGGTTGTTTACACCAGCAGAGATACAGAAAATGCTAGGTACGGTTGGCACCACCGATGCGCAGGAATTATTTGATTTTACAGCTAAATCAGATACGAAGTTAACCTTACGACAGATTCATTCGACTCGTTATGTAGGTTATTTGCTTGAAATCCCTAATCCAAAGATGATACAAGTAGCAACGGCACCGGATATCCAAGAAAAAGGAGATACGACGAGCAATATTGCTAAGGCAAATCATGCTATTGCTGCTATTAATGCAGGCGGCTTTTATGATCCTAATGGTACAGGTACAGGGCGTCTTCCTTATGGTTTTATTTTGCAGGATGGTAAGTATACCTTGGGGCAGGATGTAGGGCCTTCTGAATCGGTTGACTTTATTGGCTTTACTAAGAGTGGTAACTTAATTGCTGGTTCTTATGACAAGACAGAGTTAAAAGATATGGATGCTATGTGGGGCGTTACATTTGGACCGCCACTTATTGTTAATGGTAAAAAAATGATTACCGATGGCGATGGCGGCTGGGGCATTGGACCGCGGACAGCCATTGGGCAGAAAAAAGATGGCACGGTTATTTTCTTAGTTATTGATGGTCGTCAGCCTGGCTATTCGACAGGAGCTACGTTACGTGACGTACAAGATATTTTGTATGAAGAAGGTTGCGTTATTGCTGCCAACTTAGATGGTGGTTCTAGTTCAACCTTGTATTATAATGGTAAAGTCGTGAATAAACCGGCCGATTTGTTAGGTGAACGCATGATTCCAACAGCGTTTATTGTAAAATAGGAGGATCCATGAATACATTTAGCAGAGTGGCCACGGCCTTTGTTCTTGGCGTAGCCTTGCAGGGTGGTGTTTACTTTTATTTGGATCATTACTATTTAGCACCAACGTCTGATTTTACCGTAAGTGGCACTTCTGATGATGGAGATACGAGTGCTTTTGATAGTATAAAAGGAGAAGGGCAGCGCTATTATTCTTATGATAAGACCTATATGGCACTTGTGACTAAGACATCTGTTAATATTTATACAGCTGGCAGTGATAAGCCTATACAAATTGATTTGAAGGGGCGGGAAGTTAGTTACTTTGAATGGATGCCTGACCGAGATATTGCTATTATGGGGCTTTATGGTGGCGATTCTGATGATGTTGTTTTGGCCCGAGTAGATCCACAAAATCCAGATCATGAAGCGGATACGACGATTTCTGATTTGCCAGAAGGCAGTGAAATTGATGATGTGGCTTATTCAACAGCAACGAATGTTGTCTATATGAAGATTAAAGTCGGCGATGATAAGTATCGTATTTATCGGACAGATGCAAACTATGATACACGCCGTGTGTATATGCAGGCCTCTGATATAGGGCGGATAGCTGTCTTCTATGATAAGGATTTATTCTTCTATGATAATGCGCGGACGAATGATGTCTTTATGTTTAACGGAGAAGAAGGAGGTTGGCGGGTTATTAATCCACCAGGAGCCTATCGTCTAGTTGGGGTTGATAAAGATCAGAACATTTATATTGCTAAGATGAATGATGATGAAAAGGTTGTTTCTGTGAGTCGAGGTAAGTTAGGTGTAGGATTTAAGGTTGTTGAAACGTTTGATACGCCAACGGATTTATCAGAGGTAACGGTTGCATCAGTAGAAAAATCGATGAAAGATAATGGAAACAGCAATGATTCTGATAAGTAAATTAGGCGCTTATCAATAGATATGATAAAATTGCATAATAAAAAAAGAGGAGACTTGCCAGAGGGCAAGTCTTCTTTTATGATACAAGTAAAGGAGTGATATATATGGCAAAATTTAAAATAAAAAAAGATTTAACAGATGCGGATATGTTAAAGGGCTATAAGGAAGAAACCTTTGCTGATAAAATGATGGCTGGTCATGAAGGGGAAGTGACACGCTCGGTAAAAACAGGACGAGTAAAGGCAGAGGGCGTAACAAAAGATGCCTTTTATCGGGAGTTTTTTACTGAAAAAATGGAAAGTCAAATTGGTAAATTATTGTTAGCTGTTAAAATGGATTATTTTAAAGATGGCTATGGTGATTTTTCTATTCAGGTAAAACGAGATGGTATGAATATAGTGCTTGAAACAGCACCTAAAAAGAGAAAATAAAAAAAACGATAAAAAGCTTTTTGTGTCATGACTATTCGGCAACAAAAATTTATTGACAAGTAAAAGTATAAGTAGTCTAATAGAGTCATAGCATAAAAGTGCGTGCTGTCTAGGTTTATATCGATAATTTTAGGTATAGGGCATGTCACTATGCAACAAAATTTATGACCCGAATCGATTATGTTAATGCTCTTAATAGGGATTGAGAGAAATTGATTTAGGGAAAATAATGGAGGAGACGGTTTAATGAGCAAGAAAAAAGTAAGAATCATGGAAACAGTTCTTCGCGATGGTCATCAGTCTTTGTTGGCTACGCGTATGCGTACAAGCCAGATGGTTCCAGCATTAGAACAATTAGATGCAATCGGTTATGATGCATTGGAATGCTGGGGCGGTGCTACATTTGATAGCTGCCTACGTTTCTTGGATGAAGATCCTTGGGAACGTCTTCGTACGTTAAAAGCACATCTTAAAAACACACCGTTACAGATGTTGTTCCGTGGTCAGAATATTTTAGGTTACAAACATTATGCAGATGATGTTGTTGATGCATTCGTTAAAAAATCTGCTGAAAATGGTATCGATCGTATTCGTGTATTCGATGCATTGAATGACCCTCGTAACTTGGAACAAGCTATTAAATCTTGTAATAAATATGGCGTACATGTACAAGGGACTATGGTATATACTATCAGCCCAGTACATACGAATGAAATGTTCGTAAAAGTAGCTAAAGAATTAAAAGAAATGGGTATTAACTCCCTATGCTTGAAAGATATGTCCGGTTTGTTGGCTCCATATGATGCTTACAACTTGGTACAAGACTTGAAGAAAGCTATGGGTCCAGATATTCCTATCGATTTACACAGCCATTTCACTTGCGGTTTAGCTAGTGCTACTTATTTGAAAGCCGTAGAAGCTGGTGTTGATATTATTGATACAGCACTTAGTCCATTCGGTCATGCAAGTTCTCAACCAGCTACAGAAACTATGGTTGAAATCTTCAAAGGCACTGAATATGATACAGGTCTTGACGGAGATAAATTGCGTGAATTAGCTGAATACTTCCGTGGTGTTCGTTCTGAAATTGAAAATGAATTTGGTATTAAAGCTGCTTCTCAGGTATTGCCAGAAGTTCGTAAATACCAGATTCCTGGTGGTATGTTGTCCAACACGCAGAACCAGTTGAAAGAAATGGGTATGGCTGATAAATTCTTCGATGTAATGGAAGAAATGCCTCGCGTACGTAAAGAATTAGGTTATCCTCCATTGGTAACACCGACTAGCCAAATCGTTGGTACTATGGCTATGATGAACGTAAACTTCAAAGCTAATGGTATGGATCGTTACCAGATGGCTCCTCAGGAAGTTAAAGACTTGATTCTTGGTAAATATGGTCGTTTACCTGCAAAAGTTGATCCTGAAGTACAGAAGAAAGTTGTTGGCGACGAAAAACCAATTACTTGCCGTCCTGTTGATGCTATCAAACCAGAAGGTATGGAAGCTTATCGTAAAGATTTGGAAGCAAAAGGATTTGTTGGTTTCAGTGAAGAAGACGTATTGTCTTATGCATTGTTCCCAGAAGTTGCTCTTCAGTTCTTTGAAAAACATGCACAACAAGTTATGCAGAAAGACTTGGGTCATAGCGCAGCAAAATAATAATTAGGTAACCAATATAATAAAAAGGACACAGCCTAGGCTGTGTCCTTTTTATTATATTGGTTTATTATTTAATGTGTTTACTGCCTCGTTCAGTCATAGGTACGCCTTCTTTGCAAAGAGGGCAGTCATCTGGCTGATAGGTAGGGACGGTTAAGTGCAATAAGGCTTGTACCTTGTCTTTTGGAATGCCGAATTCAGCTTTGCCACCGCTACGGTCAACGAGTAAGCCGACACCAACAATTTCGCCACCGCTTTGTTTTACTACGTCTACGACTTCACGAACAGAGCCACCAGTTGTTACAATATCTTCGACAATAAGCACGCGTGTACCTGGTTCGATACGGAACCCACGGCGAAGGGTCATAACGCCTTTTTCACGTTCAGTAAAGATAGCTCGTGTACCCAGTGCCTTGCCTACTTCGTGAGCAAGTAAGATACCACCAGTCATAGGGCCGATGACTAGTTCTACCTTCTGATCTTTAAATCGTTCTGCTAGTTCTTGACATAGTTTTTCTGTGTATTTAGGATGTTGCAAAACATTGAATTTTTCTACATACATAGGGCTATGTAAGCCAGATGTTAATAGAAAATGACCTTCAAGGATAGCCTTGGTATCAAGTAATAATTGTTTAACTTCCTCTTCTTTCATCATAGTTGAACAGACTCCATTTCTTTAATAATACGTTGAACAGCATCTATAGGATCAGCAGCCTTAGTAATAGGACGGCCGATAACTAACTTTTTAGCACCGTCAGCAAGTGCACTGGCTGGTGAGGCAATTCGCTTTTGGTCATTCGTTGCAGCGAATGACGGACGTATGCCAGGGGTTACAATGAGAAAATCGGAGCCGCATGCGTCCTTTATGGCCTTAGCTTCTAAAGGCGAGGCGACAACACCATCAATATGGTTAGCCTTAGCTAGTTTAGCTAGGCGTACCACCTGATCCTGGATAGGTAGCTGACCGCCAATTGAGGTCCAAGAACTATCATCGAAGCTAGTTAATACAGTAATAGCTAATAATTTGGGGCGGTCGATACCAAGCTTAGCGGCTTCGTCACGAGCGGCATCAGCAGCGGCTTGCATCATAACAGGACCACCTTGACCATGTATGGTAATTAGATTGGCACCTAGGCGAGTTAATGAGCGTACGCCTTGGGCTACTGTATTAGGAATATCGTGTAATTTTAAATCTAAGAATACAGATTTGCCAGCTTTTTGTAAGTAGGTGACAGTTTGTTCGCCAGCAGCATAGAAAAGTTCCATGCCTACTTTATAAAAAGATACACTAGAACCGAGTGTGTTTACTATTTGTTTCATGTCGTCCATGCAATGTACATCAAGAGCGACAATAAGTCGATTATCTGACATGACATCCTCTCCTTTTCTTATCAGTTTATTGTTGCATAAAGGAATTTATAAAGTCAAGATAGAATAGTATAATAAATTAGCTGAGATGAATGAAAAGGTGGACCTTAGTTATATAGGTATCCAGCTGAAAGCTCATGGATAGGAAGAAAGCACCTGTGTAAAGATAAGGCGCTTGTTCCTAGTAAAAAGAATGCTTTTGATATAAGGGAATTGAGGTATATATGTTAGATTTTGTAGCGATAGATTTTGAAACGGCCAATAAGTATCCTAATAGTGCCATTTCTTTGGCTGCGGTCGTAGTTAAGGACGGGGATATTGTAAAGAAGGGTTATAGTTTGATTCATCCACCCTTTATGCAGTTTGATGCGGGGTGTACAGCCATCCATGGTATACAACCAAAAGAAGTGGCGGATAAACCAACCTTTGATAAATTATGGCCGTCTATTTATGAAAACTATTTAAAAGGACATATAGTTTTGGCTCATAATGCGCGCTTTGATATAGGCGTCTTGCGCTCGACCTTATCGTATTATCATTTGGATTGGCCAGAGTTAACCTATGCTTGTACTGTTAAAATATCTCGTAAGGTATGGCCGGATCTTGCTAATCATAAGCTTAATACGGTGGGAGCTTATTTGGGCATAGAATTTAAACATCATTATGCCTTAGATGATGCGGAGACGTGCGCTCGTATTGCTATTGATGCGGCTAAAAAAGAAGCAGTTGACTCTCTGCCTGATTTATTATCTCAAATTGGTGTGAAATCGGATGCTTTTTTGACGGATGAACAGCGGCGTAAGCAGGAGGCGAAGGGGGCAGGGGAACAACTGTCTTTCTTTTAGATAAAGAGTAGAGTCGATTCATAATAAATGAAATACTTTATTTGTGGCTAATACTTGCTGCAAAAAATACATACTAGCGCGAGAAGGCGTAGTTGTAATAGTTATATAGGTATATAAAATAAAGGAGCTGTCTTTTTAGACAACTCCTTTTTCTTTAGAAGGCTGGTACAATAGCCCCTTTATAATGTTCTTCAATAAATTGTTTAATTTGTGGAGAATTCAAAGCTTCAATTAACTTTTTAATTTCCGGATTGTTTTGTTCGCCATTACGAACAACAACTACGTTAGCGTATGGTGAACTTTTATCTTCAATAACTAAAGCGTCCTTAGTTGGATTTAAACCAGCCTGCAAGGCATAGTTTGTATTGATAATAGCTAAGGCAGCATCGTCTAGGCTACGAGGCAATTGTGGTGCATCCAATTCGATAATTTGTAAATTCTTTGGATTACTAGCAATATCTGCTTTTGTTGCATTGGTACCTGTGCCTGGTTTAAGAGTAATTAAGCCAGCTTTTTGCAACAATAGAAGAGCGCGCCCCCCGTTAGTTGGGTCGTTAGGAATGGCTACTTTAGCGCCGTTAGGCACATCTTTAATGTTTTTAATGGATTTAGAATAGATGCCCATTGGTTCGATGTGAACCTTACCAGCAATGACTAAGTCTGTACCATGCGTCTTGTTAAATTCATCTAAGTATGGTTTGTGCTGGAAGAAATTAGCATCTAAATCTTTATCAGCTAAGGCTTGGTTAGGTTGAACATAGTCGCTAAATTCAACAATATCTAATTTAATACCTTCCTTAGCTAAGATAGGTTTTACTTGTTGTAAGATTTCTGCATGGGGTACAGCAGTAGCTCCTACTTTTAATACTTTATCGCCAGATGAACCGGAGCTGCTGTTGCCACAACCAGCTACTAATAAGGCGGCACCTAAAATAGCGGTGCAAGCTGCTAACCAGAGTTTTTTCATATGTGTCCTCCCTCAAAATAATAGAAAAATAAAAAAAGCGGCGCCCTGCGTGCGTCGCTTTTAGTATTATCTGCCGGCTACACACCGCGGGAATTAGCACCATCGTATGGTTGCTGGATTTCATAGGGCCCGTCCCTCAATCACTCTTGATAATGAGTTATTTGATTTTTTACAGTATAACAGGTTTGCTTTATCGTGTAAAGCGCAAATGTAAAAAAGTTTAATATGAGTAGACAAATATTAAAGGCCAAGCAGTAAACCTATGGCGAATAGAATATGATAGAGCATGGTCGCTATGGATGTGAATTTCATGGCTTGATTCATCATTAGACTGTCAGCGTATTGGTTAAGAATATGAATGGACTTATAAGCAGGTAGTAAGCTTATCCAGGCAAGTAGAGTCCATAGGGATAGGTGAGCAAGGGCAATAAAGGCACTAAGCCATAAACAGGAGAAGATAAAGAGGCTGCCTAGGAAGCACAGCCCTTTGCTTTCACCAAGCAATATGACTAAGGTATGTCGACCATGAGCAAGGTCATTTGCATAGTCTCTTAGATTATTTGTTGTCATAATAGCGCCTACCAGTAGCATGGAAGGAATAGCAGGGATAAGGTAGGTTGCGGTTAAGATGCCAGCCCAAGCGTAGATGGTAATGCATACAATGGCAAAGCCCATAGCAAGACCGGAAGCCAGTTCGCCAAAGGGCGTTCTAGACAGGGGATAGGGACCAGCTGAATAAATAATGCTAATCAGAATACAAAAGGCGCCTATAGGCAGGTACCACCAAGTGATGGCTGCTGATAGGAAGAAGCCAATGATGAGGGGGATAATAGAAACGTATAGACCCAATTTTTTTATTAAGGCGGGGGATAGGCCGTCACGAACAATAGAACCGCTGTTGCCCGCAGCTTGTTTTAAGTCAAGACCGGATTTGTAGTCAAAATATTCATTCCATATATTGGCAGCAATTTGGGCACACATAACACAGGTGAGGATGGCCAAGGTATAAAGGAAAGATAAGGCTATATTTTGTGCGAGGGGAAATTGGCTGGCCCCAAAAGCAGCTCCTAAGATAACGGGACCTAGGCTGGCGGCTAGGGTTCGTGGACGGGTTAGACGGATAAATTGAATGGTGTTCATAGGATAACCTCTTTTAGTTGATTTGTTTAAGAAAAATTAATGTAGATTAGATACAATAAAACTGTTCATTTTCAAGAAAGAAATATAGTGAAAAGACAGCCTTTGTACAGTATATAAATTGAAAATCCAAGGTGGAGAGACGACTAACTACGGATAGTTCTTCATGAAATATTAATATAGTCAGTTTATAGTAACCGGCAATGAGACTTATAAATTAGTAGGAATTAATTATAAGAATATAGAATCTAGTAGGTAGTTACGAAATGTATTATAACATAGGGCTTGTTTTCTTTATAAGAGAAGAGTGTTAGGAGGAAGACTATGAAACTACAGAGTTTGCGTAAAGGCTTGGTAACCGCAGCGGCTGCCTGTGTATTGGCTACACCGGTATGGGCTGATTCGGTAACGACAGCAGGTAATCAGACAGTGAATATGCCTACAGGCATTACCGTTTTTAATGCAGAACAGGTAGAAACCCCACAGGGATCGGTTGATTTGATGAAGCGTATTCGTGAAAGTGTTAATAAGAGTTTATCAACAGCACAAATGCAAGTCACTCCAAGTTTAACGGCACAGCAGGTAAAAAATGCGATTGCTGGCGTCGATAAGGCACAAAAAGTAATAGATACGTTAAATATTTATCAATTGCAGGGCGTTACAAATGAAGGCCATACAACAGCTATGGTCTATACCTTAAAAGATACATCGGCAACAGGGCAGCCAAAAGATATTGGTGGCGCAACGAATGCTAAAGAGCTACAAAAACAGTTGGACACCTTTAATCGAATTAGCGACGGCTTAGTTGGCAGCTTTTTACAGCGTAGTGCGACTTATGATCCTCAATCCATGAAGGAACAGCAAGATTTACTTAGTAAGTATTATGATGCCATGGGCAAAGATGTTTCTTATGATATTAGTGAATATAGCCCATCTAAAAAAGTGCAGTCGAATGTAGGGCCTGTCTATATTAGTACCGTGCGTGTGACGAAGATTAAAGATGGTTTATATTCGCCAGTAGCTCTTATTGTTTTACAACAACAGACCAATACAGGGCGTGTGATTACAGTTGTTGATACAAATCAACATGACTATGCTTACTGGTATAATGTGGTAAAAACAGCATGGGGTATTCAATAAGAGTGGAGGTAACTAGATATATGAAATCGTGGAAGACAATGGCTGTTATGGCAGCAACAGCAGTAACTATGGGCTTGAGTGTGCCTGCACAAGCGGCATCAGTGAATACAGTGACAACACCAATTATTGTTAATCAGATAGCAACGACAGAAGGTAATACAGCGACTGTTGTTGGTGGTACTATGCAGGTGCCAGCAGGTGTTATTTTAACGAACTTTTCTAAAACGGCAACTGGACAGTATTTAAAAGATTCAGCTATGATTAGTGCTGATCGCTATGCGCAGGAAGCTCAGAAAAAAGATGGTAAAGAAGTTAAGCACCATTTTCCAAAAGGCCTAGGCCCCGTGGGACCAGTGGAAAAGATTAATGGAAAAACATTAATTCATACACAAGCACCATCGGATAAGGCAGGCCATTCAGAACAGTTGAATCGTATTGAACCAATACCAGGTATGGGACCGTTAGGACCAGTAGGACCAGTGGAAAAGATTGATGGTAAGCAACTATTAAATGTAAAAGCACCAGCGGATCAGCAAAAGCACCACAAGAAACATATGGGGGCTTATAAGTATCACAAAGACCATGCGAATCGGGTAGGTCATAAACAAGGTCAGTTCCATAATCGCCATTTCATGGACCCAATGAATGGGGCGGCTTTCATGAAAGATTTGATTGGTCAATTTGGTACAAAATATGATTATTATGAATTAACGGGTAAGACAGCTACTGGTTATAATACAGCTAGTGTATTTGCTTTTCAGTTGCCAGCCTTTCCGATGATGGCGCCAGGTATGCCAGTACATGCTTCTTTGTTCGCTAAGTCAAAAGAAATTAAGAATTTTAAACAGCAGCCACAGGGTATTAATCAGATGCAGTTGAAATTTATGACGGCTTTTATGAATGACCAGATGCCTAAATTGCAAGATACGATTAATCAAGCCATTGCTCGTATGGAAAGTCGCCCAGGTAATCAGATCCAAGCTAAGGTACAGTTAATTGATTTGGAACCTGTTGTTGTTGTGCCAAATACGGCTTATCAAACAATTACTTGTGGTACTCGTGTCATTGCGAATGTAAATGGCTTTGAAATGCCTTTCTTTGTTAAAATGGCAGGCATTATAACGGCACCGCAGCCGACTATGTATGTGTTTGTAACTTCTGATACAGAACGCGGCTACTTTACACCTGTATTTAATTCTATGATTAGCAGCTTTAAGTAGCTTTAAATAGAAAATTGCTTATTTTGAAAAAGGATAACTTCCTTCGAGCGCAAGAAGCTGACGCTTAATAGTGATGCCACCAGTATAACCTGTTAATGAATGGTCTGCACCGATAATGCGGTGACAAGGGATAATAATGGCAATCGGGTTATGTCCCACTGCACTACCAATGGCACGTGCCATGAATCCTTTGGGCGTTTGCCCGTACACTTGCTGGGCTAATTGCCCATAGGTGCGAGTCTGTCCGTAAGGAATAGCTAATAGAGCTGACCAAACAGCTTTACGAAAAGCTGTACCAGAAGAGTAATCAAGAGGTGGTAAGAATTGGGGTTCTAAGCCTTTGGCATAGGTGACTAACCAGTGGTAGGTGCTTGCGAATACAGGTAGGTCTTGGTAGGCTATACTCGTGTAGGTATTATAGTCTTTGTTTTTATCTAGCTGGCTGGGAAAGGCAAGCCCTGTTAAGGCTAGACCGTTGCTGAAGGCATGTAGAAGGCCTAGAGTAGGGATAGAAAAGCTTGTTTTGTATAAGTTGCTTATTGCCATGAGAGGAACCTCCGTTTTACTTGTAGTATGGAAATATAAATTTATTGATTTTGTTGCATAATATAAGTAGTAAGTGTTATGTATTTATCAAAAATAGTATATAATAAAAAAAGAGAGATTTCTGTTATATAAGGAGGCACATTATGAAAGTTATTCATACAGATAAAGCGCCGAAGGCATTAGGTCCTTATTCACAAGCGATTCAGACAAACGGGATTATTTACTTATCTGGTCAAATTGGAATTGATCCAGCAACAGGTAAGGCTGGTACTACTATTGAAGAACAGACCCAGCAGATTATGCAAAATATTGATGCTATTTTAACGGAAGCGGGTACAGATGTACATAAGGTTGTTAAGACAACTTGCTTCTTAGCTAACATGTCAGATTTTGAAGCTTTCAATAAGATTTATGGCCAGTATTTTGTTGGTAAACCGGCTCGTAGTTGTGTCGCTGTTAAAGAATTACCTGCAGGTATGCTTGCTGAAGTGGAAGTGGTAGCTTTGGCTTATGGCCATGAAAATTTCTCCTTAGGTGATTATGGGGTTTAATGGATAAGCGGATATTTTGTGTTAGTTTATTTGTGGTAAGCTTATTTAAGAATGTGCAGTATAAGCTGATACCATAAGTAAGAGCTAGGCTTATCTTTGTTACTATTTTTAACAAAACTACCAGAGATTATGGTGAAATGAATAGTCTCTGGTAGTTTTTTATGTGATGGATAGGAATGAGACGATGACAGATGAAGCGTATATGAGAGAGGCCTTAGAGGAGGCAAAGCAGGCTTATGCTGAAGGAGAGATTCCTATAGGCGCTGTACTTGTGCACAAGGGAAAAATTATCTCTCGTCATCATAATCGTAGAGAGCTTGATAAGGATGCGACAGCTCATGCCGAAATGCTAGTTATTCGTGAGGCTTGTCAATTGCTTGCTCGTTGGCGGTTGACCGGCTGTACACTTTATGTTACCATAGAGCCGTGTCCAATGTGCGCGGGTGCTATTATGAATAGTCGGATTGATCGTCTTGTTTATGGTAGCAGCGATTATAAGGGCGGTGCAGTAGAGTCTTTATTTAATGTATTGACTCATCCACAGTTAAATCATGAACCAGAGATTCGAGCTGGCGTATTAGCGGATGAATGTAGTCAGATTATGAAAGATTTCTTTAAAGAGCGTCGTCAAGCACGTAAGACTAAGAAAAGAGAGAATACGGAAGCGCATTCATAGTTGATTGTTTTCTAGTGTTTTCTTTATATGTGGAGAAGTACCCAAGTGGCTGAAGGGTCCGCACTCGAAATGCGGTAGGTCAGTGAATGCTGGCGCGAGAGTTCAAATCTCTCCTTCTCCGCCATATTTTTTCTTTTTAGGGCTAGGCGGATATATTTTTGTGTGGTATAATGCTCACATGCGGTAAATTCGCAGTTGGATTGAACAAACTGAACCGTTAGCGTTCAAGGCTTAGAAACATCTGATAAAAGGTGTGGAAGAGTTACTAACATGAAGGTAAAAATATCTCTTAAAAAGTACTTGTGCTTTTTGAAACGGTATGATACACTATCAATGTTGCGGGACGTAGCGCAGTTTGGTAGCGCACCTGGTTCGGGACTAGGGGGTCGCAGGTTCAAATCCTGTCGTCCCGACCAATATAGATTCGGGCCGGCAACAAATAATTTTATACATCGGGGCATAGCGCAGTTTGGTAGCGCACCTGGCTTGGGACCAGGGGGTCGCAGGTTCAAGTCCTGCTGCTCCGACCATACTGCGGGTGTAGCTCAATGGTAGAGCCCCAGCCTTCCAAGCTGGTCACGAGGGTTCGATTCCCTTCACCCGCTCCATTTTTTTATATGGAGGAAATTATGAGTAATTAGACGCCTGCTGATTACTCATAATTTCATATTACCATAAAAACAAAAATAATTACATATGGTCCAGTAGCTCAGTTGGATAGAGCAACGGCCTTCTAAGCCGTGGGTCGGGGGTTCGAATCCCTCCTGGATCACCAATTAAGTTAGGATGCTACTTTAGTAGTATCCTTTTTGTGTAGGGGAGGGATGCTCACGCTAAGTACTCTGCGTCACAAGGCTCCTAGAGTACTAAGCTTACCGCTATCCCTCCTGGATCACCATAGTAAAAAAGCGGATAGTTCGAGATGAGCTGTCTGCTTTTTTTGTAAACTTTGGAAGCTATTTCAGTAGGTAGGCTATGTTATAATACAAAACAAGTTTATCGACATTCATTTGGAATAAGTGATAAAATTTAATAGGAGATAACTTGTTAATTACAGAAGTCACCGTGTCAGAGATGGTAAAACTACTTGACCTTTTTAGAGTCAGTGCGAAGTGATTGTTATTGGGCAGACGATAATTCAAAATTTGATGCTCATTAGGAGAAGGGATTATGATGAAACAAAATCAACGTTGGAAACAAATGCTTTCTATTATGAAAACAGATATTATCCCTGCCACCGGCTGTACAGAACCGATTGCGCTGGCTTTAGCGGCTGCTACGGCTGCAAGTTATTTAACGGAGCCTGTTATATCAGTTAATGCCCGTGTATCGGCTAATTTAATGAAAAACGGTATGGGGGTTATGGTGCCGGGTACAGGAAAATACGGTTTAGTCATTGCTGTTGCAGTGGGGGCCATTGGCGGTGATGAAAAGGCCGGCTTACAAGTCTTGCATACGCTAACAGCCGATCAAGTCGGTACGGCAGAAACATTAATTCAGTCGGGGCATGTAAGCGTAGCTGTTAATGAAGCTACCGATCATGTATTGTATGCAGAAGCTGAAGTCTTTAGCCGGCATCATTCAGCTAAAGCAATTATTACAGATAGTCATGATAATATTGTTTATATTGAAAAAGACGGGGAAGAAGTTTTTTCTAAAAGTATAAAAGTTAATAAAGATTACGAAGAAAAACAGACTTTCTTACAGTCTCTTAGTATTAAAGAAATCGTAGATTTTGCAGAATCGGTTCCATTAGATGATATTCGTTTTATGAAAGAAGCTGAGCTTTTAAATAAGGCGTTATCTAAAGCGGGATTAACGGGAAAGTATGGCCTTGGTGTTGGTTATGCCATGAGCAAACAGAGAGAGAAGAATTTTTTGGGACCTGACTTAGGTACGGAGATTATGATCCGTACAGTGGCGGCATCTGATGCACGCATGGGCGGTGCGGTGCTGCCGGCCATGATAAATTCTGGTTCGGGTAATCAAGGTATAGTAGCATCCGTTCCGGTGACGGTAGTAGCGGATTATTTACAGGTAACAGAGGAAGAGCGTATTCGTGCATTAGCCTTGGCAGGGCTCATGGCTATTTATGCACATGGATTTTTACCTAAATTATCTGCTTTTTGTGCAACGGTTACGGCAGCCATGGGTGTTGCGGCAGGTATGGCTTGGTTGTTAGATAAAAATAAAGAGGAACATACTATTGAATTTGCCATTGCGTCCATGACTGGTGATTTGGCAGGTATGGTTTGCGACGGAGCCGCTGATAGCTGTGCTATGAAAGTGTCGTCAGCTGTAGCAGCTGCGTATAAAGCGGTAATGTTGGCTTTACAGGGGATTCGTGTTAAAGGGACAGATGGTTTAGTAGCGAATAGTGCGGATGAAAGTCTACGGAATGTAGGTAAGCTTGCTTCTAAGGGTATGCAAGAGACAGATCGGGAGATTTTACACATTATGATGAATAAAAATCAGGCATAAGTTATGTATGAGAACTAAAATTTAAAATATGCTGGTTGGTGTGAGTAAATTCATTTCCTAAATTGCAAATCGAAGTTGAACACTTTTATACTTCCATAAATTACAGTAAGGGTCTAACTTCCGTTAAGAAAGCTTCTAAAGGTGTTTTATACCCCAGTATTTTACGGGATAAGTTGTTACATTGGTGCATAGCTCTTTTAATTAAACCGTCTGGTACGCTACAGATAGGAGTTCCCTTAGAAATGAACCTTCTAAGCAATCCATTATGACGTTCATTAGAACCTCGTTCCCAGGAAGAATAAGGATGTGTAAAATAGATATGTAATGAATCCGAAGCTAATTCACCTATAGGAGTATTCTTTGTAAGGCTATTTAAATAATAGTTCGTATTATTAAGAAATATATAAAATACTCATATCTAAAAAGGATATATAACATTGTTTATCAAACAATTAATAAAGGCAGTACTGTAGCATTATTTTTTTTTATTAATGAAGACAGGGGTGATGGGTATGGGTGTGCATCTTGTTTCTTTATTCAGTCATACGTTAGTTATTCAGGCGGCCACACCGGCGTTTGCCGTATTACCTATATTGGCTGACCAGTATCATTGTGATGTGAAATTTGCGACAGATATTGTGGTGTCGACGTCGACACTCTTTGTCATTGTTGTACCTATTATTATGTGGTTGCTGACAATTTATTAATGATAGCTTAGCCGGTTTGTACACTAGTGAAAAGGGAAGAGTGATAGAACTCTTCCCTTTTTTGTATGAGTTCGGGTACGAGTGTTTTGATAGATAAGTGTAATTGTTTTGTCCTAATTGTGGAAAGCAGTTGCCGGATACGGCACAATTTTGCTCTGATTGTGGGTGTTCTTTACAGGGTGTAAAAAAATACAAAATGTGGGAAATGGAGTAAATCCTAGTACAGCAATTATAACATCTCTTTCTGCAAGTCAGTCTGCAGTAGCGAATGCTACACCGACAGGTATGATACGAATACCATTGACGAATACGTATCAAGATGAAAAATATACATTAGGGTATATTGATAATTTTTTATATTGTTTATGTAACCAATATGCAAAGTTTTCGGGACGGGCTACTCGTGGTGAGTATTGGCGTTTTTCATTGTTTCAGTGGTTTGTTTTGACAGCATTTTCTTGTTTTGTTGCTTTTATAGGTATGCTTACAAAAAGTGGTATTGCAGCTTTAATTGTAATGTATGTGTTCATAGGTTTATATAGTTTAGCTATATTTGTTCCATCACTTGCGATTTCTATACGACGCTTACATGATGTGGGAGAAACCGGCTGGTTTTTTATTTCTTCCTCTTATACCTCTTGTTGGGTCTATTTGGTTATTAGTATTATTGTGTCAAAAAGGTCAAGAAGGAAGTAATGAATATGGTGAAGTGGTGCATACGGTAGATGTAAGGAAGGAAGAAGAAAAAGTGGTGGGAGCTAAAGCGACTTCTGGGAGTATTGTGACTATAGGACTTATTGTAGGTGCATTGATTTTATCAGGTTTGACTGGTTGTTTTAGTGCAGCAGGACTAGTAGGTTCTCTTTCTGAATTCACAGAAGATGTGCCGACTGCGCATACTGTGAAATCGGATATAAATAAAGATATGTAGATACCAACTGAAAAGACATCAGAATCTACAATAGAAAGCTCGGAGGAGAATTTTGCTAGTTTGATATCTGAGAAAGATAGTCTTGATACACAAATTGGAGAAACGGCGAGTGCAATTAATGGTTACTTAACAACACATAGTTCTTTTCAAAATGCATCAGAATTAAAATCTCGGGCAGTAGTATTGGAAGAACGTGCACGCAATGCAAAAGCAAGGACAGAACGGCTTTCAGGAAATGAAGCGGAAAGGGCAGCATTGGCTAATCTTTTTCAATTAGAAATTGATCGAATTCATGGGTTATATAAAGGAATGGTTGATAATTCTAATGGTGGAGATTATTCGTTAGGGTTTAAAGATGGTACGCAAGCTTCGTATGCTTTTGATTCCGCTAATGCTAGTTTTAATCAAACGTATAAATAATAGTTGAATTATATGGGAGTTTAGTCATGCGAAAGAAAGGATGGTTGGTGGCGTTATTACTTTGTATTGTTATTATGCTTGCGGCTTGTGTAGGAGTAGAAAACAAGTTAGTATTTGGAATGACGAACTCAGTAATGGGAGAGAATCGTAAAGAGCAGGTGAATAGTTTAACGACGTATAAATCTGTAAATAGTAATTTAGCTGCGGGGATTTTGGCTTTAACAAAAAAAGATCAGGGAACACAGTATGCTGTGTTTGTAGCATATCCTAAGCAATTTAATGAGGCATATTTATATCATTCGAAGCCTATGAGATCAGCGAGTATGATCAAAGTTTTCATCTTGGCTACAGCCATGGAACGTGTAAAAACTGGAACGTTATCACTAAAGCAAACAGTTTCTTTAAAAGCATCAGATAAAGTAGGTGGTGCTGGTGTTTTGCAAGATTATCCTACAGGTAAACAATTATCGCTAGATACGATTATGCGATTAATGAGCACAGAAAGTGATAACACAGCGACTAATATGATGATTGATTTACTAGGTATGAATGCAATTAATGCATACTGTAAGGAAAATGGATATACAGATACTTATTTAGCTAGGAAAATGATGGATAATGTTGCCGTACAGGAAGGGCGGGAAAATTATACATCTGTTAAAGATTTGGGGACATTTTTTGTTAGGTTGTATAATAATAAATTAGTATCTCCTGAATTGGATGGGATTATGCTTTCTTATTTTAAGGGACAAACTGATAAAGAATGTTTTCCGGCAGCCTTACCGGGTGTTGTTATTGCACATAAGACCGGCGAATTAGATGGACTTTATGATGATGGCGGCATTATTTATGATAAGAGGCAGTCAGTTATTATGGTAGTTATGACAGATCATTTTTCGAGTCGATCTAAGGCGATTGATATATTAAAACAGATGGCTCAGGTAGCAGTAAAAAATAACAGTAACTGCATAAGTAGGTTGTTTTTAGAAAAGGATGGTGGGAATTTTATATCTGATTAAGAGTTTTTAATGATCGGTAAAAGGAATAAAGAGATATATTATTTCATTTTGAATATAATCATTTGATTTCATCTGATTTCATCGAAAGACTCAATACTTTTTTATGTACTGTATGAGTTGGACAGTTGTAGAATATGATGTTTTTAAATTTGAACTATTTTTTATTGAGTGACAGTATAGAGGTAAACCTGTTGTTCATTGTATGGTTTTAGTATATACTTAGGCCATAGTTTTCTAGTGTACTTATTTGAGATAGGAACTGTCAAACATGATGAAATTTATTTCTTGGAATATTGACTCTTTAAATGCAGCTTTAACAAGTGAGTCGACACGGGCGCAGATGTCTCGTGATGTGATTGTTACAATTCAAGGTATGGATGCGGATGTTATAGCTATACAGGAGACTAAACTGCCTATAGGTGGGCCATCTAAGAAACATAAGGAAGTACTTGCTACCTATTTCCCCGATTATGATTATGCCTGGGTATCTTCGCATGAACCGGCGCGTAAGGGCTATGCAGGGACTATGGTTTTGTATAAGAAAGATTACAGTCCAGTAGTGACGCATCCAGAGATAGGGGCGCCATCAACTATGGACCAAGAAGGACGTATTACCACGCTTGAATTTGATACGTTCTTTTTCACGACCGTGTATACACCAAATGCTGGTGATGGTCTATCTCGCTTAGCTGATCGCCAAGCTTGGGATATATGTTATGCTGATTATTTAGCCCAATTAGATAAGGCGAAACCAGTTATTGCTACTGGCGATTTTAATGTGGCGCATGAAGAAATTGATTTAGCCAATCCGGCAGCTAATCATATGTCGGCCGGTTTTACCGATCAAGAACGAGAAGGATTTACTAATCTGCTTGCGAAAGGGTTTGTAGATACATTCCGGCAAGTACATGGGGCCGTTGAAGGTAAATATTCTTGGTTTGCTCAGCGGGTTAAGACAAGTAAGATTAATAATTCGGGGTGGCGGATTGATTATTTTCTTGTATCAGACCGTATAAAGCAAGATATTATAGCCTCTGACATGGTGGATTCTGGGCCTCGTCAGGATCATACGCCTATTGTATTAGAGTTAGATATATGAGGTTAGTAGAACAAAAGAGCACATACATAGACTTAGTTTGGATTGTCTATGTATGTGCTCTTTTTAGCATTTATAAAGCTGTTATTAGTATATAGATAATATTAGATAAACTACTCGTAATTAGACTACTCATGAGTAGTCTAATTACGAGTAGTTTACTAAATGATGGGTGATTATAATACTGGAAATATTAGTATTATAAGGCTTTGCTTATAGATTAGTATTAGTGTGGTTATTACCGAATGACTAAATAAAATCCAAAGTAAATAATCAAGAGACCGAAGTTATAAATGGAGAACCATTTTAAGAAAGGCAATTTAGCATGAGGATATTTGGCACCTAGCAGCTGGTAGGTAATGAGGCTGGCCATGGAGGCAATAAGTGTGCCCATGCCGCCGATGTTAGTACCAATAAGGATACCTTCACCATAGTTAGTAAATTTAGATAGGAGAATGGCAGCTGGTACGTTACTAGTTACTTGACTTGTTAAGATGGATAGTAAGACTTCGTGACCGTCTATGTAAGCACGAAGGGAATCTTCAAGAATAGGTAGTGTGCCTATATTGCCGACAAAGATAAAGAAGAAAATAAAGGTAAAGAGTAAGACGTAGTTTACTTTTTTTAGTACCTTCCAATCTAGAAGGATAGTGGCAACGAGAATAATTAGTGTAACTAAGCGGTAATCTAGGACATGAGCGACACTGGCAATGGCTAGGGCAAAGAGAAACATAAAGATGATTAATTTTTCTGAGCCATGAGAAATCGGTTCTTTAATGGCTATGTCAGAGGTTTGGTCGGCATGACTAATGGTGTCATCGTATTTAATAAAATGCATAATAAATAGTAAGACGATAATACCTGATACAGCAAAGGGTAACATGGTCGTAAAGAAGGTTAACATGGTCATGTTAAAGAAGGAGTACAGATAGATATTCTGTGGGCTGCCAAAAGGCATCATCATGCCACCGAAGTTGGCGGATAGGGATTCTAGTACGAGCGTAATAACGAGTAGGTGCATGCGTCGCTTGGTTAGGGGCGCTTTACCAGAAGAAAAGATAATTAGGGTTAGTGGAACCAGCGTAATTAAGGTAATGTCGTTGGTTATAAACATGGCTAGGAAAAAACACATAACGACAAGCACGATGGCAATATCTTTTTCCGTTCGGGCCTTGGATAAGAGGTAAGAACTTAATTTGTCGAAACTGCCTAGCCTTTGCAGGCCAGAGATAACGCACATAAAGGAAAATAACAATAAAATGGTGCGATAATCGACATAGGATGCATAGTTGGGATTAGGTGGTACGATGAAGCAGGAGATAATAGCAAGAATCCCAGAGACAGATAGTACAACTTGCGTTTTGAAGAAATGCGCTACGTGAGCTAACATAAAAGAGCCTCCTTTTTCGCTTATTTTGATATTTGATAAATTTATAATAAAATTTTTATAAGTAAAAAACAAGTGGTAATCGCCATATTTTAATATCTTAGTACTTGAAAAATACATGTTAATTTATGAATAAGTGAAAATGGTAAGGAGTTAAGGGTCTAGTTTTATAAAAATAATGAAAAAAGCCGACGCCCCAGAAAAGGACGTCGACTTAGAGATTTATTCACAGCAAGTGTCTGTAATGTGAATTTTATTTGTCGATGGCAGCGTTTAAGTCTTTAATAAGCTGGTCAACATTAATGCCGTGGGCACTAGCGCCTTGTTCGATGTTTTCAAAGTGAGAAGCCGCACAGCCAAGACAGCCCATACCAGAACTAATGAAAACGTCAGCTGTATCAGGGTATGTTTGAACAACTTCAAGAATGCTCATATCTTTTGTGATTGCCATAGTAAGGAACCTCCTAAATATATATTATCTCTGGGATTATATCCCTATGTGATTATTATAGCACAGAAAAAGGTGACTCTATACAAGGGGGTATTATAAGCGTTGCGAAAGCACTAGGGGATGGACCTAGGCCTGTGTATAATACTTATAGAGCAGTGTAGTGGAAAGGCTATACTGTGTTTAGTAGTGGTTCCTAAATGTTTTAGAAAGGATGATAGATGATGAAAGCGATTACAGCTTTTTATATGCAAGGCTGCCCGTATTGTGCGAATGCTCGTAAGGCCATTGAAGAATTATATGTAGAAAATCCTAAGTATAAAGATATTCCCTTAACATGGCATGACGATGCGACAGCAGCAGAACTCTACAAGACACATCCATATAATTATGTACCTTGCATGTGGTTTGATACGGACTTGCAGTATGAAGCAAAACCAGGTGAAACGTACGATCAGACAAAAGCCTTTATCAAGGCAGTATTTGATAAGGCCTTATAAGACTTTACAGATAGCCTATCTTGCTTATTGTAAAAGGTTTATAAGAGGTATAAAATAAGACTGATACTAAAGCAAGGGGTGGCGTTGATGAGACCGACACATGTAGAGATAGATACAGCGCAGATTCGTGAGAATTTACGTAAAATAAAAGATAGTTTGCCAGAATGGAGTACCAGTACAGCGGTTATTAAGGCGAATGCTTATGGTCATGGCAGTGTTATGGTAGGTCGTATTGCCGTAGAAGAAGGGTATGAGTCCTTGGCGGTGGCTTTTCCAGAAGAAGCCATGCCGCTTAGGGCGGCTGGTATTATGGTGCCTATTTATCTATTAGGTATTACCTTGCCTCAATCTTTTGACTTGGTCTTGGAAACGAGGTCAATTCCAGCGGTAGCACATTCTACGGAGTTTCAAGCTTTGGAGGAATGTGCTACACGGCATGATCAGATTGTCGAATGTGCCATTGCTATTGATACGGGTATGCATCGGATTGGGATTGCCCCAGAAGAGGCGGTAGCCTTTGTAAAGGAAATTGAATCCTATCCACATCTCAAGGTGAATGGATTCTTCTCTCATATGGCCAATGCTGATGCGGCAGACCAAACGCATGCTAAGGGGCAGATTGAACGTTTTCGTCAGATGGTAGAATCGGTAAAAGCAGCCTATCCAGAACGACATTTCCGTTTTTCCATGGCAAATAGTGCGGGCCTATTAGTGGTTAGAGATAGTTTGTTTACAGATGCACGGCCAGGGATTATTCAATATGGTATTATGCCATCTTTGGATGTACCGAATCGTTTGGGCTTGAAACCAGCCTTGAGTTTCCATAGTAAAGTGGTTCATGTGCAGCATTTGGCTGTCGGTGAAGCTATTGGGTATGGTAGTACTTATGTAACAGACCGACCGATGACTATAGCGACTATTCCTGTTGGCTATGCTGATGGTTATCCACGGAGTTTATCTAATCGAGGCTCTGTACTTATTCATGGGAAACGTTGTTCTATTGTCGGACGTGTCTGCATGGATCAGCTCATGGTAGCCATGCCAGAAGGTGTGGATGTACAGCCTGGTGATGCGGTTATTCTTTTAGGTAAGCAAGAGAATGAAAGTATTACTGCTTTAGAATTAGCAACATTAGTTGGCACTATTCCTTATGAGATTTTCTGCGATATTTCGGAACGAGTGCCAAGAATCTATGTGTGATTAGGCGTGGCGAATTATAAGATAGAGGCATTTATATGGAGGTTGAGCTTTATTGCTTTTCTAGGTAAATGCCTTTTATTTTTATATAAGTGGAACCTCTTTATTTAAAGGTTTACAGGTTCTATGAATTTTGATACACTATACAAGTAGCTTGTGCGGGCATAGTTCATCGGTAGAATGCAAGCTTCCCAAGCTTGAGAGGAGGGTTCGATTCCCTTTGCCCGCTCCAATTATAGAGAGTTAGACCATTTACAAAGAGTTATTTCTTTGTAAATGGTCTTTTTTGTAGTTAGGATTGAATGACTGTTAGGAATCGGCTATAATAATTTTACTTTTTGAGGAAGAGTGATTAGGGAGGTCCTAGCTATGAAGAAAGTAAAAAGGTATTCGTCAACGCAGATGGTCGTCTACACAGGCTTGTTTATAGCCCTTACGATTCTCTTACAATATGTATTTGCTATAAAGACGACCTTCGTACATGTTAATTTTGGGTATTTATCAGTGGCTATTTATGCAGCTCTGTTTGGCCCGTGGCGAGCTGGTGTCATGGCGGCGGTAACGACTTTTTTAGCCACCACCGTTTTTGGGCAGGGCATCTTTTTTCCAGGCTTTTTGTTGTCTGATTTTTTAACTGGCTTTATTTATGGTTGGTTTTTATATGGACGGCAAGCTAATTGGCTGCGAGTGGGCTTAGCCTTTTTGCTGGTTGATATTGTTATTCATTTAGGACTTAATACCTTGTGGTTGGTTTTATTTTATAATAAGGCAGCCTCGGCTATATTTATGTCGCGTTTGATTAAAAATATATGTTGGTATTTTGTAGAAGTAATTACCTTTATAGCTGTATATAAGGGAATGGCACGATTTTTGATTAGAGGCAAGTAAGAAAGATACAAAAAGACGTTTGTCTTTTTTGATAGACAAATATATTAATTGATGATATGATAGAAAGCATCTAATTAATAAGTATGTATAATGAGAGAGGGACGAATGTCTATGACTTGGTGGCGGCAACGTTATGCAGTAGTGAGCGTATTATTTTTAGTGTGGGTAACTTCCTATTTAGATCGTATGGTTATGGCTACAGCTATACCTTACATGGCTGATGATTTTGGGCTTAAGCCGGTAACTATGGGTGTGGTTATGAGTGCTTTCTTTATTGGGTATGCCCTGTGTCAGATACCGGGAGGTATATTGGCGACCGCTTTGGTAGCCGGAAGGTCATGCTATTAGGTGTTGCTTGCTGGTCTGTTTTTACCGTGTTAACAGGCTTTGCCACATCTTTGGTTAGTTTGCTTGTTATTCGCGTTTTATTTGGGGTAGGGGAAGGCATTTTTCAGTCGGCCTCCTATCGAGCCTTGTGTAATTGGTTTCCCAAGAAAGAGCGGGGGCTAGCTACAGGGAGCATGATGTCATCTAATTCCTTTGGGCCGGCTTTAGCACCTTTGTTTGTGGTAGCTATTATGGCGTCTTGGGGCTGGCACATGGTTTTTATTAGTTTGTTTATGCCTGGTCTTTTTATGTGCTGGTTAATTTGGAAGTATATTCCCGATCATCCGAGAGAGAGTCAGTCTATTACATCAGAGGAGTTAGCTGAAATTGAAGGGACTGATGACCTTGGAAAAGATGAACGTAGGCTATCTGATCAGTGCCAAGAAAAGGTTCGTTCATTAGAGAAGGTTAAGCTTCATCAAGGGGCAGTAGTACAAGAGATTGGGAAGAAGGAAAAGCAAAGCTTTTGGCAGATTTTAGCTATTCCTGCTGTATGGCAGACCTTTCTATGTTTTTTCTTTTTTGATATTACCCTTTGGGGCTTTTTATCTTGGCTGCCGACTTATTTGGTGAAGGCGCGAGGTTTTGATTTGACACATATGGGGTTAAGTTATACAGATGCGTCGATTTTTGCACAGGCGCAGCCTAAGAGTTTAACGGGTTATACGGATGCTTCTGTATATCGGCCAAGAACAGGCATTCCGCTTATTGTGTGTGGACCTGGGCGGATGGAAATGGCTCACCAACGTGATGAATATGTAGAACTGCCTATGGTGCATGAAGCAGTGCAGATTTATACAAAGGTTGTCGAAAAATATTTAATAGAAGCATAAGAAGAATAAAAAGTAATAAAAGGAGATTGTACATGAGTTCGCAGTTGACCGATTATGCAAAGCGCTTATTGATGGCACAACATGAAAATGAAGTGCCCCAGAAGGACCTGATGCGCCTAAGACGATGAAAAAGGTAAGTAAATTGGCTCAGTGGCAGGCTCATGGACCGGTTGGAGAAAGCGCTAAGCTCTGGCTTGATGAAGTGGATGGCCCTGTGATAAAAACGTCTAGCGGGCTTGTACAAGGTGTTGTTCATGAAGGTATTCATATATTTCGTGGGATTCCTTATGCAGTAGCGCCTGTAGGTCAAAGGCGGTGGAGACCGTCTCAGTTAAAACAGCCATGGACAGGTCTATATGAGGCGAAGACTTATGGGTCTATTCAGCCACAGGCCATTAGTCGCAGACGGTCTATGAGTGAAGATTCCTTGTGTCTAAATATATGGACACCTAGTCTCTCCAGTGAAGAGAAGGGACTCCCTGTTTATGTATTTATTCATGGAGGAGCCATGGCTTTTGGCAGTGGTAGTGAGTCTTGTTATGAAGGAACAGCCTTAGCTAAACAAGGTCTTATCCTAGTAACCTTTAATTATCGTTTGAATGCGCTTGGCTTTTTTCCCTCAAAAGAGACATATACAGAAAGCGGGACTTATGGTAATTGGGGTCTATGGGATTGTTTGACCCTTCTTCGCTGGGTGCAGAAAAACATAGCCGTTTTTGGTGGTGACCCTAAGCGAGTGACTATAGGGGGACAGTCCGCTGGGGCCTTTATGGCGAGTGCCTTATTAACTTGCCCTCAGGCGAAAGGGCTTTTTCAACAATGCATATTGGAAAGTGGCAGTTTGGTCCATTCTCCTATTATGACGGCCAGTTCCACTTGGTCTTTTGAAAAAACGGAAGTTTTTAGGAAGTCTTTTATGGATAAACTGGGTGTAACAGATTCGAAAGAGGGGCTAGCTAAGATGCGATCTTTATCTCTAGAAGAGATAGAAAAAGCCATACCTCATATAAAGGAATATCCCTATCCCTTAAATGAAGCTCATTTTTGGCCTTTAGCGGATGATGCGTTAATACCTCGTCAACTGATGCATAGGTTACAGCAAGGTCAAGTGAATAACGTACCTTTGTTAGTTGGTTATACGACAACGGAGCTGGAAGCTTATACACCGTCAAAAGTAACTAAAGAGATGCTAAGAAAATTAGTAGCTAGTTTATTTCCTCATGCTAAACAGGAGGCTTGGACCCATGTAGAGGCGTTATTGGCTAAGTGCCAGCAGGAAGGCCTAGAAGGGCCTACTTTTATGAGTTTAACTGGTGGTTGGGCCTTGGCGGCTGTTGAAAAAGAGATAGACCTTAATCATAAGACTGTGGAAGACCTTATGATTAAGACTATCTATATTTATATAGGTGGATTAGCAACTTTAAGGTCAGGTATATACGAATATGTGAAAGCGGTAGCTGCTAAAGGGCAGGCTGTTTATGCTTATCAGTTTAATTTTAAGGATCCTTTCTTGATCGATGATGTCGGTGTACGGCATGCATCAGAACTGCCCTATATATTTCAAGCCCATCCAGAAGATTGGATGGGCTCACAAGAGGCTGCTTACGTAGGAAGAATAACACAGACAGCTTGGGTTCAGTTTATTAAAACAGGTAACCCGAATGGCGGGTGTGTGGATGGTTGGGCACCTTTTGATAGTAAAAAGCCAATTGAGTATTGTATACAATCGCAGCCTAAGTGCCAGCCTATTTGGCGTTGGTCAGATGTGGAGCGAGTTAATCAGTGGTTAGCTAGAAATGAAATTGAGGAAGACTAGGTCTTTATTCATTTATATAGGTGTTTTTACCTGATCGATAGCCAAAGTAGGCAAAGAGCAGACAAAAGATAATCATAGTAAGCGAGACCATGCTCCAACCATTGAAGCTATCATATAGATAACCAATGGCTGATGGTCCAATGGCAGCTAGTAAATAGCCAATGGATTGGCCGGTGCCGGATATGATAGCACTGGACTCAGCTGACTGGGTACGGAGAGAAAAGAAGAGTAAGGCAACCGCAAAAGTGCCACCGGAACCGATACCACCAATAATGGAGGAGAGTATCATAATGGCTTGCCCAGAGCCCCAAAAGAAGCCTATAGAAGCAATAAGGTAGCACATGGTTAACCAAACAGCAGGCCAAGATTGAACGGTGTGTTTTTTTAGCCAAAAAGGTACTAGTAGACTAGCAATAACGGCGATAAATTGAAAAAGAGAGGCCATCTGTCCAGCAAAAGTTAGGGATAAATGGTGGGAGAGAACGGCCGTCGGTATCCATGTAGAAAGTGTATAAAAAACAAGGGATTGAACGCCCATAAAAAGGGAGACATCCCAAGCTAGACGTTGCGAAAAGACGCTTTTGATAGTCGGATGACTAGTAGTGGATGGTTTACCAGTTATTGGCTTGGGGGCTGTCGTTAGAGGGGAAGCTGTAGCGGAAGGTAGGCTGTCTGCAATGCGCAAGTTATAAAAGCGCAGCCATAATAGTAAGGTAAATATACTTAAAATACCAAAAGAGACGATAGTAATTCGCCAGCCTAGTAGCTGGGTCATAGGTACAACCAGTAAGAGTGCTAGTGTTGTCATACCCTGCATAAGAGCTGTGTAGTAAGCTGTTGCTGCATTTACTTTGTTAGGAAAGAAACCACGAATCATAGCCGGTATCATAACGTTGCCAACAGTAATGCCTAGGGCTAATAAAAGGGTGCCGGTAAATAGCATAGAAGGTGATGGTAGATAGCGGAGAAATTCACCACCACCAATGGCGATAATTGCTAAGATGATAAAGCGGCCTAGACCTAGTCTTTTAGAGGCATTAGGAACAGCCATGGACAGGAGGCCGAAGACTAATAGGGGAATAGATGTTAATAAGCCTGATTCACTGTTAGTTAGGTGATAGGTTTGATTAATTAAAGGCAGTAAGGGAGATACGACAAGAATAGGTATTCGCATATTGGCTGATAATAATAGGATGGCTGCCAGTAGTACATTTTGATTGGGTTTCATGAGCTCTCTCCTTTGCCGATATGAATATTCTTAGTTACATTATAGCATTTTAGATAATGAGAACTAACATAAATTTAAATATAAAGAAATTTATTTTGGATATACAAAAGACTCGTAGGATGGCTAGGTAGGTAAGCCATTCTTACGAGTCTTTGTTTAAGGTTTTAATGGAAAATGTTAATAGTTTGTCTTACTAATAGAATGTATCGTTAGAATAATTGAGGGCCAGTACTCTTCTTGTTGCGTAGTTCAGCAGGTAGTGGTTTTTTAGCTAAGGCCAAAGCCAAGCAGGAAACAACGGAACCAACAGCAATGGCTATTAGATACATCCAAGGATTTTGTACGATAGGTACAACGAAGATGCCACCATGTGGGGCAGGAAGACCACAATTGAAGGCCATAGAAAGTCCGCCAGCCACAGCGGAACCTATAATACAGGATGGAATAACACGGATAGGGTCAGATGCTGCGAAAGGAATAGCCCCTTCAGTGATGAAGGATAAGCCCATAGCATAGCAAGAGAGACCGGCTTTGCATTCTTCGTTGGTAAAACGATTTTTGAAGAAGGTTGTACAAAGGGCGATAGCTAACGGAGGTACCATGCCGCCAGCCATAACGGAGGCCATAATATCGTATTGCCCGCTAGCTAATAAACCGGTAGCAATAACATAAGCAGCTTTGTTAACAGGTCCCCCCATATCAACGGACATCATACCGCCCATAACAGCGCCAATTAAGATACGACTGCCCATATTTAGGTGGCTTAGGCTATGAATTAACCAAGCATTTAAGGCACCAACAGGTGGGTTGATACAGTAGAGTGTGATAATGCCCATAATAAGTACGCCTAATACTGGATAGATAAGAACAGGCTTAATACCTTCTAATGTCTTAGGCATACGAGAAAAGGCTTTTTTGAGGCCTAGCATTAAATAGCCAGCAATAAAACCAGTTAATAAGGCGCCGAGGAAGCCGGCTCCGCCTTCGTTGGTTAAGTAGCCACCAACAAAACCAGCAGCCAAGGCTGGACGGTCACCAATACTCATGGCGATGAAGCCTGATAAGACAGGTAACATGAATTGGAAGGACGCTTTACCAATGGTCATAAACATTTTGGCTAGTGGGGTACCTGTACCAAAGGCAGCGGGATCCGCAGGGTTAAATGGATCAATTAAGAAGGCAATGGCCATTAAGATACCGCCACCAATAATAAATGGTAACATATGAGAAACACCATTCATAAGGTGCTTGTAGATTTGCCGGATAATGGGATCGCTAGCCATTTCTTCTGCACTACTTATATCGTCAGAGCCATCAGCTCCCGCAGCATGGTAGACTTTAGTGTCCTCAGATATAGCTTTGGTTAATAATTCTTTAGCCTTATTAATACCGGCAGCTACGGGAACTTGAATCATAGGCTTGCCGTTAAAGCGAGCCATAGCTACTTGTTTATCTGCAGCAACAATAATACATTCAGCGTGGGCGATTTCTTCAGCTGTTAATTTATCCTTAATGCCACTGGATCCATTTTTTTCGACCTTGATGTTAATGCCCATGGCTTTAGCTGTTCGTTCTAAAGATTCGGCGGCCATATAGGTGTGAGCAATGCCTGTAGGACAAGCGGTAACAGCTAAAATACGTGGGTATTTAGATGGAGTCGATGATTTTTGAACAGGTGATTCGCTCTGTTTAGTTTCATCTTTTAGATTGTCTGTTACATCTTTGGCTATGCTTGTATTAACATCTGTGTCAGAAGGGGGAACTTCTTGCGGAACTTCCGTGCGCTCTTCCTTAGCAACTGGTGCTGTAAATCGATCATTTTCCTTATCGTCGATAAGCTGGAGAAAATCGTCAGCTGTTTTAGCTTGTAATAGGGCTTCTTTAAAATCGGGATCGATAAGGAGGGTTGCTAGGCGACTTAATAGTTCTACATGTGTATCCGCAGCCCCTTCAGGAGCGGCAATCATAAAGAATAATTGGGAAGGCGCTCCGTCGAGACTTTCAAAATCGAGTCCTTCAGGTACTGTCATAGCGGCTAGACCAGCGGCTTTGACGCCTTTACTTTTAGCGTGTGGCGTAGCAATGCCCATACCAAGGCCGGTTGTGCCAGATGCTTCACGAGCTAATACGTCTGATAAATATTGCTCTGTATCAGATAGATTGCCTGCTTTTTCCATTAAATCAGCTAGATGGCGGATAGCCTCTTCTTTGGACATCGGTTTAAGGCCGAGTTCAATGGCCGATTTAGGTAATAAATCAGTAATGCGCATAATACACTCCTTTGTTTAGTAAGTATAAAAAGGTAGCTAATGAATAAATAGAATGAGTAAGCTACTTAAGACAAATCTTTTTGTACAATAGATAGTAGGTTATGAAATTGTTCTTTAGTTGCAATATGAGCGGTAAAAGCGGTAGCAGCTCCAGCGGCTGTTCCGTATTGTAGAGCTGTCTTCCAATCACCGTGAGATAGGTAATAGCCAGTTATAAAACCAGCTACCATGGAGTCGCCAGCACCAACAGAGCTAACAAGCTGGCCTTTTGGGACACCCATAGAGAAGATACCGCCATCTTTAGTAATTAGTATAGCGCCTTTGTTGCCACGGGATACAAGAATATTTTGAGCGCCTTGCTTTTGTAGAGCTTGGGCAGCTGATAAAATACTTTCTTGTGTTTGACAAGGCTGACCAGATAATTCGGCTAGTTCCTCATCATTAGGTTTAATTAGGAAAGGCCCATAAGGTAAGGTGTCTTGTAAAAGCTGGCCTGTAGCATCCACAATAAGTTTAACTCCTTTTTCTTGACTGATAGCTGCCAAAGAAGCATATAGAGTCTTAGGCAGGGAGGAAGGAATACTTCCAGAGAGAATAAGTGTGTCTTCGGCTGTTAAGCTTTTTATATGAGTTAGTAGTTGATTTAAATCTTCCTCCGTAATGATAGGCCCATTACCATTGATGGCTGTTTCCGTTTGACCAGCCACTTTTACATTAATGCGAGAAAAACCCTTATCTAGGGTAATGAATTGATGCGGGCATTGATAGGCATCTAGTTGACGAACAATTTCTTGCCCAGTAAAACCGGCAATGTAACCAAGTGCACACGTAGGAAGACCTAAGCGGCTAACGAGTAAGGATACGTTGATGCCTTTGCCACCAACTAATGTTTGTTCGTCTTGCGAGCGATTAATAGCACCGACTTGTAGTTGAGGTACATCCATTAAGTAGTCCAATGATGGATTCATTGTTAGCGTATAAATCATGAGAAACTCCTATTTGTTCTTAATAGAGGTTATAACTATGTTTAACTATACAAGGGATAAATAAGTAGGGTCAACACCTTGCTGGGGTCTGTTAGTAAAGAAACGAATCGACCAGTGGTGTCAATTCTTGTCCCATAGGGGGTGTACTACGCCTATTGTAGATAGAAAAATAGGACGCTGTCTTTAGTGGAAGGCTTATCTGATTTGACTATAGTATGAAAAGTCTATATAGTCAATATGCTTTTTAGGAATTATATCAAAAATATATAATAGCTATGAAATATACAGATAAGTGTGTTATGCTTATAGAAAATGAGGCACTAGTGACTTATCGTTACAGGGACAAAAAATGTCTTATAGGGATAAGCTAAAATAACCTTGCAATATTTGAAAGACTATTTTGGCCTATAAGTTGTCCTTGCTTTAGGCTATATATCTATTAAAGGAGAAGTAGGCTTACTAGGTTATAATAAGAGGTTAGTTAAGTCTTAGTAAGACAGTTAGAATTGAGGGAGCATATGCTATAATATATGTGATTTTATATATGTATTACAATAAGGAGGCTGCCTACAAAGGCAGTAAATCATATGAAAGTAACAAAGATGCATGGACTAGGCAATGATTTTATTGTTTTTACAGATAAGGTAGAAGGTCAGACCAAAGATTATGCGGCAGCGGCAAGAAAGTGGTGTGACCGCCATACGGGTATTGGTGCTGATGGCTTGATTATTATTACTACATCAGACGTGGCTGATGTGCGTATGCGTATTATTAATGCCGATGGCAGTGAAGCGGAAATGTGTGGTAATGGTATTCGATGCTTTGCTAAATATGCCTATGAACAGGGCGAAGTTAAGGGGACTTCTTTTACTATTGAAACCTTAGCTGGCATTATGAAACCAACCTTGACCGTAGAAAATGGCCTTGTTACACAGGTTACTGTTGACATGGGTAAACCTTTTTTTGCACCAAAAGAGATTCCTATGCTGACAGAACAGCCAATGGATAAGGTAAAACAGTATCCGATTACTATTGATGGACAAAAGCTATTGGTCAGTTCTGTTCTTATGGGTGTTCCGCATACAGAAGTTTATGTAGATGATGTATCGACTATTGATGTTACGCAAATGGGTCCTAAAATTGAAAAATACAAGGCTTTTCCCAAAGGGACAAATGTTAATTTTGTAGAAGTAGTAGACAAGAATCATATTAAGATTCGCACTTGGGAACGAGGGGCTGGCGCTACCTTGGCTTGCGGGACAGGGTCTTGTGGTTCAGCAGTTATGTCTTATGAAAATGGGTATACTGATAGAAATGTTGACGTAGAACTCTATTTAGGAACTTTACATATTGAATACAAGGAAGATGGTACGGTGTTAATGACAGGGCCAGCAGTCATTGTGTTTGAAACAGATATTGATTTATAGGTATTTGAATTTGAATTAAGGCAACTTATAGCAGATACTTATGTATTTAGCTATTTAGTAGAGATAAGTAAGCATTAGGCTTAGATTATAAAGAATAAATAAAGTTGTGATTTATAAGAAAGTAAGAGAAAGGTGGGACGATAATGATTGTACGTGGTATATCAGGAGCGCGTGGTATTGGCCTTGGTAAGGTGTATGTATATACTCATGAGGATGTAGTTATACCAAAGGATAAGATTGAAGAGTCAGCTGTTGCGGACGAACAAGCTCAAATTATGGCAGCACTGGATAAGACCGTAGCCCAATTAGAGGCCATTCGAGATAAAACGGCACAGACAATGGGGAAAAAGGAAAGTGCTATCTTTGATGCGCATATTTTGATAGCACAGGATCCAGCTCTTATTGATGAGGCTAAGAATCTAGTGGCTAGTGAACAATGTACGGCAGCGGAAGCAGTTAGTCGGACTGTAGAACAGTTTGCGGCTGTGTTTTCGGCTATGGATGATGAGTATATGCGAGCTCGTGGCGCTGATATTAAAGATATTGGTGATCGCTTGTTACGTAATGTGCTGGGAATGACGCCGCTAGGTTTGTCCCACCTAACGGAAGAAGTGATTTTGGTAGCTAATGATTTGACGCCATCAGATACAGCTTCTTTAGATAAAAGATTAGTAAAAGGGATCGTAACGGCTTGTGGTGGACCAACCAGCCATGCGGCTATCATGGCTCGTACCTTAGAGATTCCAGCTGTTATGGGCGTTGGCTATATTGATTCTTTTACAGACGGTGCAAGAGCCATTGTTAAAGGTTCTGAAGGGGAAGTTCTGTTAGATCCAACAGAGACAGAATGGCAAGAATATGCAGTAAAAGCTGATAATTACCAAAGACAGGTGCAAGAGCTTAAGAACACAGCTAAATTAGAGGCGGTAACAAAGGATGGACATGCTGTTTTGTTATATGGCAATATGGGTAAGGTACGGGATATAGAGCGAATTAAACAGGTGGGAGGCACTGGTGTTGGCTTGTTCCGTACGGAATTCCTGTATATGGAAAATGATGAATTGCCATCGCTGGATAAACAGTTTGCTACCTATAAGCAGGCCGCAGAGGCAATGGAAGGTCAACCAGTGGTTATTCGTACCATGGATATTGGTGGCGATAAAGAGTTAAAGTGTTTGAATCTACCTAAGGAAATGAATCCCTTCTTAGGTTATCGGGCTATTCGTATCTGCTTGCGCCATCCAGACATTTTACGCACCCAATTAAAGGCTGTATTAAAAGCTAGTGCTTATGGTAAACTGTCGGTCATGTACCCTATGATTTCTAGTGTAGAAGAAGTCAAGGCAGCAAATGCTATTTTGAATGAAATGAAGGAAGAACTTCGTCAAGAAGGAACGCCTTTTGATGATCAATTACCAGTAGGTATTATGGTAGAAATTCCAGCTGTGGCTATTTCAGCAGAGTATTTTGTTCCTTATGTAGATTTCTTTAGCATCGGTACTAACGATTTGTGCCAGTATACCTTAGCGGTAGACCGTATGAATGAACGGATTAGTCATTTATATCAGCCATTACACCCATCCGTATTGCACTTGATAAAAAATACCATTGATGCCTCTCATAAATATAATAAGATAACAGGTATGTGCGGCGAGATGGCAGGCGATCCAGTAACAACGATGATTTTATTAGGCTTAGGGTTAGATGAGTTTAGTATGAATGCAGCATCTATTCCTATGGTTAAACATATTATTCGATCAGTTACCTTACAAGAATGCCAGAAAATTGCGAGCCTAGCTTTGTTCATGGATACGGCTGAGTCGGTATTGAATTTAGCAAAAACAGAATTAGAAAAACGTGGTCTTAATTTATAAGTTTATAGTATATAAAAGGAGAAGTTATTATGGTACAGGAAAAAGTAGTCATTACAAACGAATCAGGTTTACATGCGCGTCCAGCAACCGCTTTTACACAACTAGCAGCTAAGTATCAGTCTAAGATTTCTTTGGAATGTGGTGATAAAAAGGCTGATGCTAAGTCTATTTTGACCGTATTGACTTTAGGCGCTACAAAGGGAACAGAAGTACTCTTGACAGCTGATGGCCCTGATGAAGCAGACGCATTGAAGGTTTTGAAAGAATTTTTGACGACAGAACATGATTAATGCGGATTGGGGCACTCCTTCGAGACTCCGTTCTTACGCAAGTCGCTCTCAGGAGTACCAAAAAAAAATCCTCGAATTTGTATGAATGTTACTTAGCATAAGCGTCTGCGGGAATAACCATACGACTCCAATAGGATAATAAGGGCAAGGTGTAAGTTTGGGCTAGACGATTAAGCAAGGCGCTCTTAGGAGCACCCTTAATCCTCAAAAGTGGCTGGATGTTATTTGGCATAAATACACGGTTTTAAAGATAATAGTAAAAGGCACATAGACTTGTAAATACCAGTGGGTAAGAAGAGTTTATGTGTCTTTTGTTTTAAAAGATGTGGTCTAAAGTTTGAATACATGATAATATACAACTATGATACGATTAATAAAGACTTTAGGGAAAATAGCAGTACCAATTGTAGTCATATTAGGCAGTTTGTATATGTTTTCGGGTTATCATGTAGATAAGGGGATAGATACGAAAGCGCCACAGACGGCAATTGAACAGCATATAGAATCTAGCGAAGATCAGATGACGCGGAGTCAGCGTATTGCTCGTTTATTTCATTTTAGACAGGCGGTTAGTGAGGCCTTAGATAAACGGGTGCCACCATCACAGCAAGTGACAAGTAAGGGCATAGCACAATCTATGAAGGATGCCTTAGTAGCTACCGAAGATAAGCGTTTTTATGAACATGGCGCCATTGATACTTTTGGCATTGTAAGAGCCTTGTATACGAATGTGGTGGCTGGTCAGACTATGGAAGGTGGTAGTACCATAACCCAGCAGCTAGTGAAAAACTTATTTTTATCATCTAAGCGTATTCTTTCTCGTAAAATGGAAGAGGTTCTATTAGCCTTTTTGATGGAACATGATTATAGCAAAGATGAAATCATTACTATGTATTTAAATTCCATTTATTATGGAAATAATTACTATGGTATTAAAGCGGCAGCTAAGGGGTATTTTGATACGACACCAGCAGAACTAACGATTCCACAGGCGGCTTTGTTGGCTGGTTTGCCACAGGCTCCCACCTACTATAATCCGTTTACTAATTTACGAGAAGCCAAGAATCGCCAGCGTATTGTTCTTGGGCTGATGGCGGAACAAGGCTATATTCCTAAGGACAGTGTGGAAAAGTATGCCCATGAAAGTCTGCACTTGCGTAAGACCTCTGAGGAGTAAGGTGAAAAATAAAATAGTCTAATTTGAGCGAAGCTTTCTTAAAGATGGCTTCGCTTTTTGCCTTTTTGCCTACTGGTGTTTTTGGGGTCTTATGCATTTGATGCATGGGGTATGAAAAATCGTTATAGGATTTCTTGAGCGTGTGATTAAATGCTGTCTAAATTGGATAGAAATCATAGTATAATAAGCATAGATAAAAGCTTACACAGGAGTATGTGTACCAGCTAAATAAAACGGATGTAGAAAAAAGAAGTTGGAGTAACAAGTATGAAAGCAGGACAAGTAGTTAGTGTATCATTTTGGCCCGTTCCGAATTTAGGGAGTAGTCAGAAGGATAGTCAGGCTTATGGAACCTTGATTCAACAGATGCGTCTCTTAGCTAAAGCTGTTAAGGCGACAAAACCACAGACGGTAGTTGTTTTTAGTCGTTATCAATATATGTTGCCTGATGCAGTCGGATACAGCCCGCAGCCGCGGCTTCGAGGCGAATTAACGGTAGATAATGACACGATGGCATCATTAGGGATGGAAACGGATAGTATTCTTTTAAATAGAATTATTAGCAAGAGCCGGTTGTTTGGTGTACCTTTAATGAATATCTTAGAACAGATGCCGACCTTATCTGTGTCTGATTATTTATTACATCCAACGGCACTTATTCCTTTATATTTTTTAAAAGAAGCTGGCATCGGTGCTAAACAGATTGTACGGTTAACCGTAGGGCGCATTTCTTACGAGGATTTATATACATTAGGTTGTGTATTGGTATCGGCTAGTCAAGATACATCACGGCGAGTAGCTATTATAGGGGCTGGTAATTTATTGCCGACGCGAACTATCAATCGTGAAGATGTATCTATTGAGCAGAATACATTGCTTATGCAGGCCTTGGCCGATAAGGAACTTAGCTATTTGCAGGAAATTGGTTATCAATCAGCCGATGAGTACGTAGGGCGGGTAGCCGCTCTACTTATTGGAGCCGCTAGCCAAAGTCGGGCTGACCTTACAATGCATATGTATACAGAAATAGAAAATCAGCGTATGGGACTTTTACATTATGTAACAAAAGAAAATAAGTAAAAAGCTTGCATTATTATACAACTGTATGTATAATAAAACGCATAGAAATAAACGTTTTGTTTTATAGATACATAATAGTGCGAGAGGTGTTACGTATGAGTCAGATTAAGAAAGTTGTATTAGCCTATTCTGGTGGATTAGATACATCAGTTATTATTCCTTGGTTAAAAGAAAATTATGGTTGTGAAGTTATTGCTGTTTGCTGTAATTTAGGCCAGCCGGAAGATTATCCAGCCGTAGAAAAGAAAGCTATTGCATCCGGTGCATCTAAAGCCTTTATCTTAGATGTACAAGAAGAATTTGTAGCTGATTATATTTGGCCAACAGTAAAAGCGGGTGCTGTATATGAAGGTAAATATTTATTAGGTACTTCTTTTGCTCGTCCATTAATTGCTAAAAAATTAGTAGAAATTGCCAAGCAAGAAGGTGCTGATGCGATTGCTCACGGTGCTACAGGTAAAGGCAATGACCAAGTACGTTTTGAATTAGCCATTAAGGCGTTAGCTCCGAATACAAAGATTATTGCTCCTTGGCGGGAATGGGATTTAAAATCGCGGGAAGACTGTATGGAATTTGCAGCCAAACATAACATTCCTGTTGTTGCCACTAAATCTCATCCTTACAGTATGGATCAGAATGTATGGCATTTATCCCATGAAGGTGGCGATTTAGAAGATCCTAAGAACGCACCAAAAGACGATGTATATTTGGTAACTAAAAAACCAGAAGACGCACCGGATAAAGATACGACGGTAACTATCGACTTCAAGGAAGGCGTACCAGTAGCGGTTAATGGCAAGACAGGCACACCATTGGAATTATTAACAACCCTAAATGAATTGGGGGCTGCTAATGGTATTGGTATTGTTGATATTGTAGAAAATCGGTTGGTAGGCATGAAGTCTCGTGGTGTTTATGAAAATCCAGGCGGAGCGATTATTATGTATGCCCATCGGGAAATGGAATATTTATGCTTAGATCGGGCGACTTACCACTTCAAAGAAATGGTAGCTAATAAATTTGCAGAACTTGTTTATGATGGTATGTGGTTCTCTCCTTTAATGGATGCTTTGCAAGCATTTGTTGATAATACGCAAAAAACAGTAACTGGACAAGTGACTTTGAAATTATATAAGGGGAATATTATTAGTGCTGGAGCTACGTCTCCTTATTCCTTGTATAGTCAAGAATTTGTAACATTTGAAGAAGATGATGTATATAATCAGGCTGATGCAGAAGGGTTTATTAACTTGTTCGGCTTGCCACTTAAGATTAATGCATTGATGAAGGAAAAGGCAGGTTTATAATGGCAAAACTTTGGGGCGGACGATTCACCAAAGGGACAGATAAAGCGGTAGAGGATTTTACATCTTCTATCGCTTTTGATTCCCGTATGTATAAAGAAGATATTGCCGGTAGTAAGGCGCATGCGACTATGTTAGCTAAGCAGGGGATTATTTCGGGTATCGATGCTAAGGCTATTATTAAGGGACTTGATGCAATAGAAAAACAAATTGATGCAGGCACTTTTGATTTTTCCGTAGCCTTAGAGGATATTCATATGAATATTGAAAAACGCTTAACAGATGCCATTGGTGAAGCGGGTGGCCGTTTGCATACGGGGCGGAGTCGTAATGACCAATGTGCTGTTGACCTGCATATGTACGTGCGCAAATCGGTTCTTCATATGGGTGAGCTCCTTATTGATATGGAAAAAGCCCTGCTAGAAGTGTCTGAAAAGTATAAAGAGGTGATTATGCCTGGTTATACGCATATGCAGCGGGCGCAGCCGGTTTTGTTTGCTCATCATATGATGGCTTATTTCTCTATGTTTAATCGGGACTTTAAACGCTTAGGTCTTATTTTTGATTATGCTGATGTTATGCCTCTAGGAGCTGGGGCTTTGGCAGGAACGACGTATCCGATAGACCAGACCATTACTCAAGATTTATTACATTTTTCTTCTATTTATGAAAACAGCATGGATGCAGTTAGTGATAGGGATTATGTATTGGAATTCTTACACTTTGCTTCTATGGTTATGATGCATTTGAGTCGTCTTAGTGAAGAACTCATTATTTGGTCTACTAATGAATTTAATTTTATTGAATTAGATGATGCTCACTGTACGGGTTCTAGTATTATGCCACAGAAGAAGAACCCTGATGTGTGTGAATTAGTACGTGGTAAGACGGGTCGTATTTATGGCCATTTAATGGGGCTTTTAACTATGATGAAGGGGCTGCCATTAACTTATGATAAGGATATGCAAGAAGATAAGGAAGGTTTATTTGATGCCGTTGATACCTTACATTTTGGTTTATCCATTACGGCAGATATGCTTCGGCATATGAAGGTAAATGGTGACCATATGCGTAAAGTCCTAGATGACGACTTTTCTAATGCAACGGATATGGCAGATTATTTGGCTAAGAAAGGTGTACCTTTTAGGGAAGCTCATGCTATTGTTGGCGCTGCGGTACAGCATTGTATTGAAAAAGGTTGCGTGTTGTTAGATTTATCTTTAGAGGATTTTAAAGGCATTTCGCCTTATTTCGAAGAAGATATATTTAATGCGATTTCTATTCCGGCGTGTATTGCAGGCCGGAAGAATTATAGTGGCACCGCACCAGAATGTGTAGAACGGCAGCGAGTACATGGTAAGGCTAGCATAGAGGTGCAGGAAAAACAGCTTCATGCTTGGGCTGAGCAGCTTCATATGCTGTAAGCTAGTCTTAGCTTGTCAGATGTCGCTTTAGTAGACCTGAGAATATTTGTAAGTATAGAATATTAACAATATGTGTAAAAATTCGCTCTAGGAATAGAGCGGGTTTTTATTTTATAAAGACAAAAACATAGTGATAACGGACGTTTTGAGGCGCTTATGAAAAAAGTCTTGTCAAACCAGTAAGTAATTGGATTGGCAGGACTTTTATTTTTGCTGGATTTTTGCTTTTCAATTGAAAAAATCAATGGTAGAATAAGGCATAATTAAATACAAGGCACCACATCAGAGCACATCCCGCTCGGACTGGTGGCCTGTTGGCGGTTACATTACGATGAACAGACTGTACAAAAATGATGAGAATTGAGTGCGTACAGACTGTAGAAGAAAGGGGCTTGATACATGAAAACCACCGCTAAGAAAATGTCAGTATTTCAGTTAACCACATTGGTTGCAGCCAATATGATGGGGGCTGGAATTATTATGTTACCTTCCAAATTAGCAGAGGTAGGTACCGTTTCTGTTTTATCTTGGTTAATTACAGCGTTTGGATCGTTGATTTTAGCGTATATTTTCGCACAGTGTGGTGTGTTTACGCAGAAGACTGGGGGCATGGGCGGTTATTCCGAATATGCATTTGGTAGGACTGGACATTTTATGGCAAATTATTCTTATGCCATTTCGCTAGTTATTGCCAATGTGGCCATTGCTATTTCGGCCGTTGGTTATGCAGCTGTTTTATTTGATATTACCTTAACGCCTGTACAAGTTAGTATGGCGACGATAGCTCTCTTATGGATGGCAGCCGTCCTTAATTTTGGTGGCAGCAATAAGACGGGGCAAATTGGTAATATTACAGTTTGGGGGACTATTTTACCAGTACTTTTTATCAGCGTAGCTGGTTGGTATTGGTTTAGTCCTGATTTATACATTTCGGTTTGGAATCCACAACATTTGCCTTTTTTTGATGCAGTCAGTGATTCTATTGCCTTAACCTTGTGGGGCTTTCTTGGTTTTGAATCAGCAGCAGCTAATATGGATGCCGTAGAAAATCCAAAACGAAATGTACCGATTGCTACATTCTTTGGTACACTAGCGGTAGCGGTGATTTATGTATTGTCTACTAATATTATGGCAGGCATTGTACCGAATCTTGATTTATTGCATTCCACAGCGCCTTTTGGATTGGCTTTTGCTTATATGTTTAATGATACGATTGGACATGCAGTTATGGCGGCCATGGTTATTTCTTGCTGCGGCGCCATTCTTTGCTGGCAATTTACCTTGTCTCGCGTATTTAAAAGCTGTGCCGAAAATGGCCTATTTCCTAAGGTGTTTGCTCGCGTAAATAAGACGGATTCACCAGTACGGGGGATTGTCATTATTTTGCTTATCCAGACAGGTATGGCGCTTATGACAACAGATGAATCTTTATATAAGCAATTTGAAAATTTAGTTAATTTAGCTGTTGTTACTAATGTAGTACCTTATATTATGTGCTGTATTGGCGTTCATTTTATGTTGAAACGAGAAGGTGCATCCAGCCGTTTGCGTTTGGCTATGTACTTTATGACGGGTGTAGCTATTGTCTATTGCTTCTATGCGATTTACTCTTGTGGTGAAGCCTTAGCTATTAGTGGGGCTATTGTAGTGGCTATTGGTTTTGCGATTTACCAGATGGTTTTTCGTTTTGTCCCAAAGTTAAAACGCCTCTTAAAGGCAAAAGTAAGTAAGCAGTCGATTTAGAAAACTTTAACTTTACTTATTGACGGTTGTAGGGCTTGTATGCTATTATATCCGAGTAGCGTATGGAGGATTACTCAAGAGGCTGAAGAGGACGGTTTGCTAAATCGTTAGGACGAGTCATTTCGTCGCTAGGGTTCGAATCCCTAATCCTCCGCCATACAGCAGAGACGAGCTTAGCTCGTCTCTTTTTTTGTATGTCATGGATATATAATGTCTGGCTTATAGGTTATAGGGCAGGTTATGGGGGGAGTTGAGGCGATATATTCAGTAATTTAGGCTTATAGGTTATAGAATAAAAGTATCCTATAAGAGATAAATATTGTGTATGAGAGAATTATATGTAGAAATATTTACTAGATTAGCTTGTATCGAATAGATAGGAGCTAATCTTTTTTTATCGTATTATATAGTGTAGGGGAATAAGCCTGTAAATGATATAATAGACCTATATAGTAGGAAAGAGAAAAGGAGAGTCTATGTTACGTTTTACACGATTAGAACAACCAAAGACCCTAGAAGAGGCCGATGCTTTAGCTAAGAGAAATAAGTTGGCTCCGCTTTTAGGATCCGGTTGTTGGTTGCGGTTGGCTAAAAGAAAGTGGCCTCTTGTAATTGATTTATCCTTATGTGGACTCGATTATATTCGAGTGGAAGAGGGTCAGCTTTGTATAGGCAGTATGGTTACGCAGAGACAAATAGAAGAAAATGAAGTTTGTCGTAGTCTAGCTGATGGGGCGTTTGTAAAAGCGATACATGCTATTTTAGGCGTTCAATTTCGTAATATGGCGACTATAGGCGGTTCGATAGCTGGCCGATTTGGCTTTTCGGATATCTGGCCGGTTTTCTTAGCCCTGCACGGACAAGTCGTTTTAGCGGATAATACGGTTTTGTCTGCGGAATCATATGCTGCTTATAGGGAAAGACATATAATTAAGGAGATTCGATTCGATTTAACAGCGCCGAAAGTGGCTTCCCTAGCTTTACGTAAATCAAATGCTGATTTTCCTTATATAACAGGTGCTATTCGATTAGACAATCATAAGTATGAAATATATATAGGAGGCCGTCCAGGAATAGCGACTAAAGCACAAGCGACTAGTCAAATAGTAGCAGAAGAAGGGCTAGATGGTTTACCTATGGCTATGGATAAGGTGAAAGAAGAGCTTACCTTTCAATCGAATTCTCATGCATCAGAGTCTTATAGAAAAGCAATGGCCGCTGTCTTAGTAAAACGCTTAGTAGAGGAGGTAAACGTATGAGCCTTACCTTACAATTGAACGTTAATGGTCAACTTTACACGGTGCAGGCAGCACCAGATGAAATGCTGCTGACCACCTTGCGTAACTTAGGTCTTTATAGTGTGCGTTGTGGTTGTGATACAACGAACTGTGGCTTGTGCACGATATGGGTTGATGGAGAAATCATTTTATCTTGTGCTTATTTGACAGTGCGTGCGCAAGGCCATACGATTACTACTTTAGAAGGTCTTAAAGAGGAAGCAGCCTTTTTAGGTGAGTGTTTAGCTTCTGAAGGGGCGGATCAGTGTGGCTATTGCACAACAGGCATGATGATGAGCGTAATGGCCTTACGACGTAAAAAAGCTCATCCTACGGACCAGGAAATAAAAGATTTTTTAGTAGGGAACTTATGCCGTTGCACAGGTTATCAGTCGCAACTTAGAGGGATTCGTAAGTACTTGGAGGCAATGGCACAATGAAACACGTAGGACAGTCATATAAGAAGGTAGATGCGGAGACCATCTTAAGTGGCCGCGCTGCCTATACAGAAGATTTTGTGCCGGCCCATGCCTTGGTTATAAAGGTGAAACGAAGCCCCCATCCCTTTGCGGAAATTGTATCCATAGATACTAGTGCCGCTATGAAAGTACCTGGAGTGGAGGCTGTATTTACCTATAAGGATGTGCCGCAAACGCGCTTTACTTTGGCTGGACAGACTTATCCGGAGGCATCAGCTTACGATACTTTGATTTTAGATAAGGTCGTACGCTATGTAGGTGATGCGGTAGCCTTTGTTGTAGCTGTTGATGAAGAAACGGCTTTAAAAGCCGAAGCTCTTGTAAAGGTTACGTATGACGTAAAAAAGCCTATACTTGATATACATGAGGCGATAGATAATCCATCTATTATTCACAATGAAGAAGATTTAAGTTATAACTTTCCTGTAGGTGGCGACCCTAAACGGAATATTGCTTGTTCCTATAAGCATGTCGTTGGTGATGTAGAGGTTGAATTAGCGGCCTGTGATTATGTACATGAAGGCAAATATTTTGACCAAGCCACTGTACAGTCCGCTATGGAGACTTTTCGTTGCTTTTCTACTATTGATCAGTTTGGTCGTTTAGTGGTAACGAGTTCCACACAGATTCCTTTTCATGTACGTCGTCAGCTAGCTCGAGCCTTAGGAATTTCGGCTAGTAAAATTCGTCTTATAAAACCACGCATTGGTGGTGGCTTTGGGTCTAAGCAGACGGCTTGTGTAGAACCGGCCTGTGCCTTTGTAACTTGGAAATTAAAAAAGCCGTCTGTTCTTATTTATGACCGTAGTGAAGCGAATACGTGTTCAACGACACGGCATGCAAGAGAATGGACCATTCGTATTGGTGCGACAAAGGATGGATTTATACGCGTTATTGACATGTATACCCTATCTGATGCGGGAGCTTATGGGTATCACGCTTTCACGACTTTGACAGCAGGTGAACATAAGTCAATCGGCCTTTATGGTAAATTGAAGGCTGTACGCTATGAAGGGGATGTCGTTTATACCAATCATTCGTCAGGTGGTGCCTTTCGTGGTTATGGGGCAACAGAAGCCTTGTGGCCCTTAGAGAATGCCGTATCAGAATTAGCTAAGAAGATAGATATGGATGAAATTGAACTACGTGAGAAGAATGTTTTACGTGTAGGAGAACGGGCCTTGGTGTTTGGGGAGGATGAACGATTAGAGTCGGGGCTCATTCCAGAGGCTATTGCGCGGGTAAAAGAGCTGTCTGGCTGGGATAAACGACCGCATAGCTGGCAGATTGATGAAACCCATCGAGGCGGTTTAGGTGCAGCTATGGCCTTTCAAGGGTCCGGGGTAGCTAAGATTGATGTGGCTTCTGTAGAAATTCGTTTGCAAGAAGAAGGCCAGTATACTTTATATACTGGCTCTACCGATATGGGTATGGGGGCTAATACGGTCTTACAGCAAATGGCTTGTGAAGTTTTGGGTTGCCCTATGGCAAACATGCATATTTATGAAGCGGATACAGATGTTGTGCCTTTTGACCCTGGTTCTTATGCATCAAGTACGACCTATGTGACGGGGACAGCAGCTAAATTAGCAGCGGAAGATTTGCGCAAGAAGATTATAGAATTAGCGGCTAAACGTTGGGAAACAAGCATTGATAGGATTGACTTTGATGGGTTAGAGCTGCGTATGCGGGATGGCAGTCAAGTTTTATCTATAGAGGCCTTTGCTGAAAGGGAAACTTGTGGTGTCAATCGTCAGCAATTAGCAGGTTTCGCTACGTGGAGTAGTCCTACATCGCCACCGCCTTTTATGATAGGTGTTGCCGAAGTATCGGTTGATACAGAGACAGGCAAGGTGGTGCCTACACATTTTTATGCAGTTGTTGATTGTGGTACTCTTGTTAATCCTATGTTGGCTCATGTACAGGCTGAAGGTGGTATTACGCAAGGCTTAGGTATGGCCTTAACGGAGGAAGTTCGCTATTCCTCAACCGGCCGTTTAGAAACGAATAATTTTATGCACTATAAGGTACCAACACGGCAGGATTTTGGACCGATTACAGTTGATTTTGTAGAATCTTATGAGCCATCGGGCGCTTTTGGTGTGAAGTCTATTGGAGAAGTTGTTATTAATACATCTTGCCCTGCTGTACATAATGCTATACTCCAGGCAGTAGGTGCTTCAGTACCTAATTTACCGATGATTCCAGAAGAAGTATTTATGGCTATGCAAGAAAAGTAGAGGCTTTGTATTTCTATAAGGAGGGTGCTTTATGATTAGACAACGTGATTATTGGAAACAATTAGTAAGACCAGGTATTACGGCTTTAGTAGGCGCTGGTGGTAAGACGACAGTGCTAACGAAGCTAGTAGAATATGGTGAATATAGTGGTCAGCCTTTATTGGTAACCACGACGACACGTTTGTATGAAACACAGGTAGCCCAGTGGAATCCTTTTTATGGAGATGACTTTAATGAAGCCGATCATTGGTGCAGTCAGGCCATCCAAAGGGGCCGCTGTAGTGCTTGGTTCTCTGGTATAGAAGGGACTAAGGTGCAGGCTCTTACGGATAGACAGATAGAGGCTATGGCTCAAGTTCATCCTGATTGGCAGATTTTAGTCGAAGCAGATGGAGCTAAAGAAAAATGGCTAAAGGCACCAAAAAAGACAGAACCAGTGATACCAAGTTTAACAGCTACAACCATAGGGGTGCTTAATTTACAAATGCTTACGAAGCCTTTATCACCTATGTATATACATAATTTACCAGAAGTATGTCATTTGTTAGAAAGAGAAGAAGGGGCTATGATGACGCCTTTCTTATTGGCTCGATTGGTTCTTCATAAAGAAGGGCTTTTCCAATATAGTAAGGGCAAAAAAGTATTGTTTTGTACTGGGTATAATACGGTACCCCTTCATTATGTGGAAGCTTTTTTAGATGAATTGCAACAGGCCGATTTAGAAGAAATCTTTTTGGCTGATGGTTATAAGGCTAGTTGTGAAATTCGGCGGCGTCTCCTATGGAAGTCATAAGAGTTTGTATCTTAGCCGCTGGTCAGTCGCGGCGTATGGGACAGAATAAGCTTCATTTGCCCTGGCAGAGGCAGAGAACGCTTTTGGAACAGGCCTTGTGTACTTATAAAGAGGGATGTCAGAAGGCTTTGGAGACTATGGAAAGAGCAGTACGGTTTCAATACGTGGCTGTTGTAGCGCAAGGAGATAGGAAGGCTCAGAAAGTAGCAGGGACCTATGGCTATCAGCTAGTACTAAATACGCAGATAGACCTAGGACAGTCTTACTCCCTGCGTCTTGCTATAGAAGAAGCAACTCCTGGGACCGTAGGTTTTTTAATAGGATTAGCAGATCAACCTATGTTGCAAAGTCTCACAGTAGCAAGAGCTGTGCAGGACTTTATGCGAGTTCGAAGAAAAAATAAAGAACCGAATAAAACGATTATTCGTTCTGTTTTTGGACCTGATAGGCAGCTAGGGCATCCCTTACTTATGGGCGTTTATTGGAAAAGCCTTTTGAAACAAATAGAGGGAGATAAGGGGGCTCGGCATCTATTACAAGAGGCAGGAGCTCCCTATATTCACTATTGCCAAGGGCTGACAGAAGAAGGTATTGATTTAGATAGTCCTGCTACTTATACGTATTGGCTTTCATTGAGACAAAGTAGAAGGCATACTTAGTATAAACGGTTTTGAAAGGTCTACTTAGCATGCTTAGATAAAGTAGATGGAATAAGAGGGTTGACTATGAAGAAAATTGTCCTTGTTCGTGGTGGCGGGGATATAGCAACTGGCTGTATTTATCGCCTTCGGCGGGCAGGTTTTCCTGTTGTTGTTACCGAGATAAAAATTCCAACGATGGTGCGTACAGAAGTCGCCTATGGTAATGCTGTTCATAAAGGGGAAATGACAGTTGAACGGTATACGGCTCGCTATATGAGTTTAGAAGAGGCTTTATTAGTATTGTCTGCTCAACAGGAAGGACGACAGTTGGCGACGATTCCTGTTGTGACGGAAGATTATGAAAAAGTTCTTGATATTGTGCAGCCGACTATTGTAGTTGATGCTATTTTGGCTAAACATAATTTAGGTACAGACACGGATGATGCCCCTTTGGTTATTGCTTGCGGACCGGGCTTTACAGCTGGTAGAGACGTTGATGTGGTTGTTGAGACCATGCGGGGGCATACGCTAGGCCGGTGTATTTATGATGGGCCAGCTTTACCTAATACAGGTGTACCTGGTAATGTAGGCGGTTATACAAAAGAACGTGTCTTATATGCGCCTGAAGCTGGTTTGTTTACAGCTAAACGTTATATTGGTGAGCATGTAGAAACGGGCGAAATCATTGGTTTTGTTGATGATAAGCCAGTAAAATCACAAATAAAAGGTGTGCTTAGAGGGGTTCTTACATCAGGCTTGCTTGTTACTAAGGGTATGAAGTTAGGTGATGTGGATGCTCGTTGTAAGGATTCGCATTGTTTTACTATATCTGATAAGGCGTTAGCTGTTGGGGGCGGTGTTGTAGAAGCCGCATTAGCATTTATAGGAGAGAGTATAAATGGAGACTATGTATGATAGTATGGCTAGGCGATTAGAAGCCGATGGCCTTTCTTTTTTAGTTACTCAGTTAAGTGGACCTAAGGCAGGACAGTCGTCAATCTATACGGCAGACAATGAAGTTGTTTATGGAGAGGTTATAGAGGGATTAAGAATTAACCAGCAAATGGCTAATGCCTTGGTATTAGCTGGTGATATAGAGTGTTTTGTAGAGCCTATACAAAAGGATTCGGCTGTTTTAGTTTTAGGGGCTGGCCATGTGAGTCGCTGTATTACGGACTTGTTAGTATTTATTGGCTGTCAGGTAACCGTCGCAGATGATAGAACGGAGTATTTAAAACCAGTGTATTTTGATGAACGAGTGACTCGTAAGCAAATTGATTTTGAAGCGATTTGCCAGGAATTACCTGTGCATACGTATAAAGGCATTATTATTGTTACGAGAGCTCATGAATTTGATAGCACTAGTTTGAAACAGTTGCGCCCCTTGTTAGGACAAACCTATATGGGGATTATGGGTAGCCAGAAGCGAATTTATTATGCCTTTCAGCAATTAAAAAAAGAAGGCTGGACAGATAAAGAATTGTCTTATATACATGGGCCAATTGGGCTTGATATTGATGCGCAGACACCAGAGGAAATTGCTATATCGATTGTAGGGGAGTATTTGGCGGCTACACGTGGCCGTGATGGGCGATTTTTGTCACAAAAGAGAGAAGAGGGAGTATAATGGAACGAGCATTTATTGATTATTTAAAGCAGCGCGAAGGTGAAAAATTAGCGGTAGCAACCATATTACAAACGCATGGTCACACTCCTCGTAAGGCAGGCACCAGTATGGTGGTCTATCCGAATGGGCAAATTTTTGGTACTATTGGAGGAGGCCGTGCTGAAAATGAGATTCGTCTTAGTGCGATGGATGCCTTAGATAAGAAAGAAGCTTTTCGGCGCATTTTTGTTGATTTAAATGATGATGTGTCTGTTAAAGAAGGCATGGTCTGTGGTGGTAATATGGATGTGTGGATACGCACACAGAATATATAAGTAAGGAGTCGCTTATGTTAGGTTTGCAATTACAAGGGCTAATACAGACATTTCATGCAGAAGATGTATTAGATATTATTGTGGTTGCCTTTATGTTGTATTGGGCCTATGTAGCCATACGTAATACGAGGGCTATTGCCCTTGTTAAAGGCCTTATTATCTTGGGGATTATCGATATTGTTAGTCATGAGCTGAATCTACATGTGGTTAGTTGGATTTTGCAACAGGGCATGACTATGATTATGGTTGCCTTGCCTATTGTTTTTCAGCCAGAACTTAGGAGGTGGCTGGAACAAATTGGGCGGGGGAGTTTTTTCTCCAGCAATAGTGAGGCACCTGAAAAAGATATAGACGCCATGATTGCGGAAGTTATGGCGGCCAGCAAGGTTATGGCGCGGGCGCATATTGGGGCTTTGATTGTATTTGAACGAGATGTGCGATTAGGCGATATTATCGATACAGGTATTCAGATTGATGGTATTGTTTCTAGGGAATTATTAAATAATATTTTTATTCCTAACACCCCCCTTCATGATGGAGCCGTTGTTATACGCAAGAGTCGTATCATGGCGGCTGGTTGCTTGCTGCCCTTAACGCAGAACCGGTCTTTAAGTACAGAGTTAGGTACCCGTCACCGTGCAGCGATTGGTCTTAGTGAACAGGCTGATGCGGTTGTTTTGGTTGTTAGTGAAGAAACAGGTAAGATTTCTTATACCTATGGTGGTCATATTTATAGGGAATTACCGGAACAACAAATGCGAGATTCGTTGCGGGCCTTTTTATTGCAACCAAAATCTATGTGGGCTGGTTTTTGGAAAATCGGAGGTAGACGATAATGGTAATGCGTTTAATACATAGTCTACTTAATCATTGGCCAGCTAAAATCCTATCCGTTGTAGGCGCTATTGTTCTTTGGTTTTTTGTTATGAAAGAACAAAATCCGATTTCAGATGTGACTTATACCGTGCCCGTACAGGTACAGAATTTAAGCTCTAGGTATGTAATAGAAGACATGCCTAAGACGGTAAAAGTTCATTTACAAGGACCTAGAAATACCGTTTTATCCTTAAATCCAACGACAATGAAGGCCTATGTTGATTTGGCTGATGTGTCAACGGGGCAGCAGAATGTACCAATTCATTTTACACCACCAAGTGGTATGGCGGTTGAATCCATTGATCCAGATACGGCAACAATTACCGTGGATGATTTTAAGGTTAAGGAAATGCCAGTGGAGGTTATGCAGTTAGGGAAAACGCCAGATAATATAGCTGTTAAGAATATTAATCTGGTACCTAAAGTGGCTACTATTAGCGGGGCTAAACATTTAGTGAATGAAGTGGCGCATATTATGCTGCGTGTTAATATGACGAATCATACGGAAGCTTTTAGTACATCAGGTACTTTGATTGCTGTCGATAGCAGAGGGCATGAAGTGGAAGGCGTTACGGTAACACCGCATCAAGGGCAAGCGCAGTTAGATTTAGAAAAAATACGAGCTGTTAAACTCTTACAGGTTACCCCTAATTTAGTTGGTAGTGTAGCTGACGGCTATGAAGTTAAACAGGTAACTATAACGCCAGCACAAATCAGTGTAGGTGGCAAAGAGTCAGCTATAAAAGGGTTATCTGATATTAAGACCATTGATATTCCTATATGGGGGTTGACATCGTCTTTGGAAGGTGATTATGGTTTAGTCTTAGGTGATGATATAACAGCTAACCCAAGTCGAGTGCATATTAAGATTGATATTAGTAAGAAGTTAACAGGTGCAGATAATGCTGAGAGTCATTAATTTACGAGTGAATGTAGAAAACAAGCATTCGCTTAAGGAGATACTAGAGCGAAAATACCCGCGCCTGCATAAGCGTATACAAGCTATACATCTTGTTCGTAAGGCGGTAGATGCGAGGCGTAAACCGCAGATTACTTTTGTATATACGCTCTTGCTAGAAGTTGAAAAAGAAAAGGCGCTGGCTAAGTGGGTGGATAAAGAGAAAAATATATCTTATTTTTCTCCGCAAGAGCCAGAAGCGGTAAAGATAGGGAATCAACTGTTAGCCCATCGGCCAGTTGTGGTTGGCTTTGGTCCAGCCGGTATGTTGGCGGCTTTGTATTTGGCACGCGAAGGTTATCGGCCACTTGTGTTGGAACGGGGACAAGATGTAGATACGAGGACCAGTGATGTAGAAGCTTTTTGGCGGACAGGTCAATTTAAGCCGGAATCTAATGTACAATTTGGAGAAGGCGGTGCAGGCACCTTTTCTGATGGTAAGTTGACAACGCGGGTGACGCATCCACGCCTTCATGAGATTACTAAGTATTTTGTTGATTTTGGAGCCCCTCATGAAATCTTATATAAATACAAGCCTCATGTAGGAACGGATGTGCTTAGACATATGGTTAAGCAGTTACGGCAACAGGTTATTGCCTGGGGCGGTGAGGTCCGATTTGGAGCTAAGGTAACGGATATAGAAGTCAAAAATGGGCAAGTGATGGGGCTTGTTATTAATGGGACAGAGCAGATTCCTGCGAGTGTGGTCTTTTTAGGCTTAGGTCATAGTGCCCGTGATACCTATGAGATGCTTTATAAGCGGCACATAGCTATGGAAGCTAAATCGTTTGCTGTGGGCGTAAGGATTGAACATAAGCAGACCATGATTGATAGGGCTCAATATGGAGTCGATAATCGAGAAACTCTAGGCTTAGGGGCGGCCGATTATGCCTTAGTCTATCACACTAAAGACAAAAAACGAACGGTCTATAGTTTTTGTATGTGTCCTGGTGGGCAAGTGGTGGCAAGCGCCTCTGAAGAGGGGCATGTAGTGACGAATGGTATGAGCCTTTATGCTAGAAATAGTGGTGTGGCTAATAGTGCTTTGGTTGTAACAGTTGGCCCAGAAGATTATGGTGACCATCCCTTGGCCGGTATGGCTTTTCAACGAGAGTGGGAAGCCAAAGCTTATCAATTGGGCGGTGCAACGTACGCAGCACCTATACAGACGATTGGTGATTTTTTAGCGCATATAGTTAAGAATCATGCTGATGAAACGCTAGTATATACCTATCGGCCTAAGGTTGTGTGGGCTGATTTACATCAATGCCTACCTAGTTATGTTACGGATACCTTAGAGGAGGCTATTCCTTATTTTGGTCGTAAGATTAAGGGCTTTGATAGGCCTGAAGTATGTATGACAGGTATAGAAACACGGACGTCAGCCCCTCTTCGGATTAAGCGTGATGAACAAGGCGTATCGCCTAGTGCTAAGGGCTTATATCCTATGGGTGAAGGGGCTGGCTATGCGGGTGGTATAATGAGTGCAGCATTAGATGGTGCGGAAATGGCTTTGCAGATGATGCGACAATATGCACCCTTGCAGGAGAGGAAAGGAATGTAACAATGGAACGTTTATTTGGAACTGATGGTGTACGTGGGGTTGTTAATGAGTTTTTAACGCCAGAATTGGCTTATCACTTAGGTAGAGCCGCTGCGACTTATATTCAGCAAGCTTCTGGTAAAAAACGCCCAGTATTCTTAATAGGACGGGATACGCGTATTTCCGGAGCAATGTTAGAAAGTTCTATTGCTTCAGGTATTTGTTCTGCTGGTGGTGATGTTGTTATTGCTGGGGTTATTCCTACGCCGGCGGTGGCTTATTTGGTGCGTAAACATGAATGGGATGGCGGTGTTGTTATCTCTGCTTCTCATAATAAATTCCCAGATAATGGGATTAAATTCTTTGATGGGCAAGGATTTAAATTGCCAGATGCAGTGGAAGATAGCATTGAAGAATTATGCCGTAAGAGTGCCGAAAATGAACTAAAACGCCCAACAGGTGCTGATATTGGTCGGATAAAATGGGAAGCTGAATTAGCTCATGAATATGCACAATTTGTACAGTCTACAACAGATATTTCTTTAGATGGCTTAAAAATTGTTTATGATGGTGCTAATGGAGCGGCTTCTATCGTTGGACCAGAAGTGTTGCGTGGTTTAGGGGCTGAAGTGATTCCAATTAATGTAAATCCAGATGGGGTTAATATTAATGAAAATGCTGGTTCCACGCATTTGGAAGGCTTGCAGGCTGCCGTTGTCGCTCATGGAGCTGATGTAGGAATTGCTAATGATGGCGATGCTGACCGCTGCCTTTTAGTTGATGAAAAAGGACAGGCTTTAGATGGTGACCAAATTATGCTTTTATGTGCACGTCATTTAAAAGAACAGGGTCGTCTTCGTGATAACATGGTAGTAGCTACTGTTATGAGTAATATTGGTTTTCATAAGGCTATTCATGAGTTAGGGATGGAATCTTGTACAATAGCTGTTGGTGACCGCTATGTATTGGAACGTATGCGTGAAAAGAATTACTCTATTGGTGGTGAACAGTCAGGTCATGTTATTTTCCTTGATTATAATAGTACAGGTGATGGCTTAGTGACAGCTGTACAGATGGCGTCGATTATGAAGGAAAAGAAACAGCCTTTATCCGAATTAGCTGCCTTAATGGTGAAATATCCGCAAGTGTTAATTAATGTGCATGTAGTTACTAAGGCGGGCTGGGAAGATAATGCCTTAATTAAAGCCAGCATTGCAGAAGCCGAAGCAGAACTAGGGGAGAATGGACGCATTCTTGTTCGTCCATCTGGTACAGAACCATTAATTCGTGTTATGGCTGAAGGTAGTGACCAAGGTGAATTGGAACGGATTTGTCGCTCGGTTGCTGATTGCATTGGTCGTGAGCAAGGCTTAGTTGAGTAAGCTAGTTTATAAACGAGAGAAAGTAAATACTATAGGGGGACTTCTTTTAGGGAAAGCTTGTAAAGTGGCTAAGGGGAGTCTCTTTCTATTTACTTTTATAAACTTTTGTTTTTAAAGGCGTCTTTTTACTGATAAGCCTTTACAAAATTTCTTATAGTTCAGTATAATAAGTCGAGTGTAAAATTCAGATGAGCCGTAACCTATAGAAAGGAGTTTCCTAATTCGTAAAGGCGAATAGCGCAAGTACTGACCAAAGGCTCTTGGGACAGTAGACGAGGTGAAGGAGTATCGAGTTTGTCAGCGGATGCCTTCCGATTAACCCGAATCGATAGTGATTGACAAAGACAGACAGTGATGGCTGGGACAAAGGGAATCACACGGGGTTAGATTGTTAGTGAATAAGGAGGATACCTCAATGTGTGGTATTGTTGGATATATAGGTTTTGAAGACGCATCGACCTTCATGATGGAAGGCTTGTCTAAGTTAGAATATCGTGGCTACGATTCAGCAGGGATTGCCGTAGCGAATGCAGGTAAGATTAAGGTGCAAAAACGAGTTGGCCGCTTAGCCAATTTGGAAGCTCTTGTTAAGGAAAATCCTAATCCGGGACATATTGGTATTGGTCATACGCGGTGGGCTACGCATGGGCGTCCATCGGATATGAATGCTCATCCTCATACAGATGAAAAGGGCTTATTTGCGGTTGTACATAATGGTATTATTGAAAATTACTTGCCAATTAAAGAAGAATTGATGAAAAAAGGCTATCACTTTAAATCAGAAACCGATACAGAAGTGGTGGCTCACTTGTTGGCTGATTTATATGATGGTGACTTTGAAGGTACGGTACGGCGGATGCTAAATCGTATAGAAGGGTCATATTCTTTAGTTATTATGTGTGCAGAAGCACCAGACCGTTTGATTTGTACCAAAAAAGATAATCCGCTAGTTATTGGTCTTGGTAAGGGTGAAAATTTTATTGCTTCAGATATACCCGCTATTATTAATCATACACGTGACACCTATATTATGAATGATGGTGAAGTGGCGGTCTTAATGAAGGATTCGGTAACGATTACAGATAGAGACGGTAATCCTGTTAATAAGGAAGTCTTTCATGTATCTTGGAATGCAGAAGCTGCTGAAAAAGGCGGCTATGAACATTTCATGTTAAAGGAAATTTATGAACAACCAAAAGCTATTCGTGATACCTTAACAGGTCGTATTACCGATGATAATAGTCAGGTTGTTTATGAAGAATTAAACTGGACGCCAGATACCATAAAAAATATCAATCGTATTTTGATTACCGCTTGTGGTACCGCTTATCATGCAGGTTTAGTGGCTAAATATTATATTGAAAAATTAGCCCGTATTCCTGTTGAAGTGGATATTGCATCAGAATATCGTTATCGTAATCCTTTGACAGATGAACATACATTAGCGATTGTTATTAGTCAATCGGGTGAAACAAGTGATACCTTGGCGGCATTAAAAGAAGCAAAACGCCTAGGTGCTAAAACCTTAGCCGTAACTAATGTAGTTGGTTCGTCTATTTCTCGTGAAGCAGATCAAGTTATTTATACTTTGGCGGGTCCAGAAATTGCTGTCGCTTCGACGAAGGCGTATACGACTCAGTTGGTGGCTTTGCTTTTATTAGCTAATTACTTAGGGCAGTTGAATGGTCGTCTTGACGGTCAAGTAGAAAAACACATTTTAACAAATTTGAAGGAATTACCAACCTTATGTCATGAAATTTTTGAAACTGTTGATGATATTAAGGCTTTTGCTAAACATTATGGCTTTAAGGAAGATGCCTTCTTCTTAGGTCGTTCCATCGACTATGCCGTTGCTATGGAAGGAGCTTTGAAGTTAAAGGAAATTTCCTATATTCACGCAGAAGCCTATGCTGGCGGAGAGTTAAAACATGGTACTTTAGCCTTAATTGAAGAGGGCGTACCTGTTATAGCCTTAGCTACGCAAGATGATGTGCGTGAAAAAATGATGAGCAATGTTAAGGAAGTTAAGGCTCGTGACGCTATTGTTATCGGTATTGGTGTTAAAGGGGATACCGAATTAGAAAAGTATGTAGATCATACCATTTTAGTGCCAGCAGCGGATTCCTTTACGGAACCAATCTTAGCTGTTATACCATTACAACTATTGGCTTATTATGCGGCTATTACGCGTGGGGCTGATGTAGATAAACCAAGAAATTTAGCCAAATCAGTAACTGTTGAATAAAAGAGGTAGGGATAGAGAATGGCTGTTATATTTTCAGGAATTCAACCAAGTGGTGAATTAACATTAGGCAATTATTTAGGTGCCTTACGGAATTTTTTGGAGTTTCAAGATGAACACGAATGCTATTATTGCATTGTTAATCAACATGCCATTACCGTACCACAGGACCCAAAAGAACTATTTGCAAATACAAGAAAACTAGCAGCCTTGTATTTAGCGGTTGGCTTAGACTCTAAAAAATCTACCTTGTTTGTGCAGTCAGAAGTACCAGAGCATGTAAAGTTGGGCTGGGTTATGATTACTAGCAGCTACGTAGGTGAACTGGAACGTATGACTCAGTACAAGGATAAGTCGCAGAAACAAGGCGATTCGATTCCGGCTGGTCTTTTAGTGTATCCACCATTGATGGCTGCGGATATTTTGTTGTATCAAACAAAATACGTACCTGTAGGTGAAGACCAGACACAACATATGGAATTAACACGTAACCTAGCGCAACGTTTTAACCGTTTATATGGTGAAGTCTTCACAGTGCCTGAAATTTACTTAGGTAAGGGTGGCGCCCGTGTTATGAGCTTACAGGAACCAACAAAGAAGATGAGTAAGTCTGATGATAATCAAATGGCTACCATTCGGCTTTTGGATGATGCGGACACAATTGCTAAGAAGATTAAACGAGCACAGACAGATTCTTTGAATCATGTTCACTATGACAAGGAAAACCAGCCAGGTATATCGAATTTAATGGGCATTTACCAAGCGATTACTAAAGATAGCTTAGAAGCAATTGAAGCTAAGTATGAAGGCAAAGGTTATGGCGCTTTCAAAGGTGATGTAGCTGAATTGTTGGTTGATACCTTGCAGCCAATCCAGGCACGCTATAATGAACTTAAGGATAGTTCAGAACTGGATGTTATTTTGGATCAAGGGGCGCAGAAGGCGCATGAAGTAGCGGCTAAGACCTATCGGAAGGTAGAATTAGCTATGGGATTACATCGCAAATGATAGCGAAGCGGGTACCCCATCAGTTTCCGTCAGGGCCAGTGGAAGAAACCATACGCATGTATGAGCCGATGATAGTTCTTTTTAGTCTTTTCTATTGCATTCCTGCCGCTTTGGCTGGCTGGCTGATTTGGCGAGGTTTGTATCCAGAGCAAATAGTTTTGAATGGGGTTGTTTTTCTTTTTTGCTTGTGGCGCATTGCTCAGCAGGATAAGCCATTGGCTTTTATATGTCAAAAGGGATTTGTTTTTTATCGACGTCCTTTACGCCTGCAAGATCGGATTTGGCGTATGTGGCAGCCAGATGCTTATTATCTTTTTGTACCATATGAAAGCATTATAGGATTTACGCCGGATTGGCGGCAGCTGCATATTAATTACAGGGGTAGTATATTGATTGTGGCTATAGACATGGAGTTTGTAAGTCATAAAAGTAAAAGGCGTATACTACAACGGTTAAGCAAATAATGATGACAGGGTGTCTATCTCCCTCGTGAGCTGGTACTAGCGTAAGGCTCACTGTGAGAGATAGACACCCTGCTTTTGTATTTAGAAGAGATGTATTGTAGTATAGGCTTTCATTTTATAACAAGTAAGGAGAGAGGTTAGTTGAGGAAAGGGAATACTTACGTAGGAGGCCTTACGATAGTATCAGACTATGAGGAAACATGTCTTTTCAGTAGTAAGGCTCTTTAATGGGTTGCATGTGCTCGTTTTTCATTTGTATGTGTATATTGGGGATCAGACAGGCCCATTTTGATGTGTGTATAGCGTTGTCAAAGATGCTGTTATTTTATGACTGGGAGGAAGGGAAAAGGAAAAGGGTGCCCTTTTTGTCCTTTACGAATTTAGTATGATAAAGTATAATACATCATATACATACGTTAGCAACAGAGGGGGATTTGTATGAAGTGGGCACGATTAGCCTTGCTAGGCCTCTTAGGTCTTTTGTTTTGTTTTGTTGTATCAGGGTGTGGGTCAGTAGCAGCGGATAAGCAGGCAGATAGCAAGTTGCCAAGTAAGATTATTATTGGCTTGGATGATAATTTTCCACCTATGGGATTTAGGAATAAAAAAGGTCAATTGATTGGTTTTGATATAGATATGGCGAGAGAGGCGGCTCGTCGTGCTCATATGGACGTAGAGTTTAAGACTATTGACTGGGACAGCAAAGAATTAGAACTTATGGGTCATCATATTGATGTGCTGTGGAATGGTCTTACTATTACACCAGAACGAGAAAAGAAAATCCTCTTCTCTATTCCTTATTTGGATGATAAGCAATTGATTGTTGTGCGGGCCAATTCGCCGATTCAGACAAAGGCACAGCTAGCAGGTAAAATTGTGGGTACCCAGCAGGGAAGTACGGGGGAAACGGTTTTAGAGAAAGATCCATTTACGAAAAAGATTAAAGAAGTTAAAAAGTACAGTGACTTTATTAATGGCTTTATGGATTTAGAGGTAGGGCGTATTGATGCCCTTGTTGTGGATGGCGTTGTAGGTCAATACACGATGAATAAGAAACCAGGCGTTTTTAGAGCCTTAAAACAAACGTATGGCAGTGACTATGATGCGGTTGGTTTCCGTAAGGATGATGTTGTATTGCAGCAAAAGATTAATGAAGTGTTACGAGAAATGATGGCGGACGGTACAGTTGACCGTTTGGCTATGAAATGGTTTGGTAGTACGGATTTAATTAATAAGAAGGCCTTTGAAGAGCCAGCTAGTAAATAGCGATATATGTTGTGGGAGGCAATAAGTAATGGAGTATTTAGCGCAAATTGTTCCGGTTATGGCCGAAGGCCTAAAGGTAACCGTCTCTTTGTTTTGTGTTGTATTAGTCTTATCTATACCTGGCGGTATGATTTTGGCTATGATTCGTATGTCTAAGTTGCGAGTGTTAGCCCGTATTGTAGCTATTTATGTGTACATTATGCGGGGTACACCGCTGATGTTACAGTTGCTATTTATTTATTATGGCCTGCCATTTATTCCTTATATTGGCATTCAATTTGATGATGCGACGGCAGCGATTGTCGCTTTTGTTATGAATTATGCGGCTTACTTGTGTGAAGTCTTCCGTGGAGGGATTCAGTCCATTCCTAAAGGCCAGTATGAAGGGGCTAAGGTGTTAGGCTTTACTTATTTTCAGACCATGCGGAAGATTATTATTCCGCAAGTTATTAAATGCGTATTGCCGCCTTTGGCTAATGAAACAATTAATTTGTTAAAGGATACTTCTCTTGTTTATGTATTAGCTATGAATGATATTCTTCGTATTATGCGTGGTATTGTACAGCGTGATTTTGATACGTCAGCTTTCTTTGTAGCCGGTGTTTTTTATTTGCTTATGACCTTTGTATTAACGCGGGTATTCAGCTATCTAGAAAAACGGTATGCTGTTTATGATGAATAGGAGATAGATGATGAGTTTTATTAGTATGCAGCATATAGAAAAAAGCTTTAAGGGCAATGTCGTATTAAAAGATGTGTCCTTGGAAGTAAATAAGGGGGAAGTCATCTCTATTATTGGTCCATCTGGTTCAGGCAAGTCTACCTTTCTGCGTTGCCTTGGCCAATTAGAAACGATTGATAAGGGTACGATTATGGTAGATGGCTTATGCTTGGTTAAAACAGGGGCTGATGGGAAGGCTGTCTATGCAGATAAGAAGACGCAGCGGGCTTTGCAGATTCGTATGGGCATGGTTTTTCAACAATTTAATCTCTTTCCTCATATGACGGTCCTTGAGAATATTTTAATAGCTCCTAAGATGGTAAAAGGTATGAAAGAAGCAGATATCTTGCCCATTGCTGAACGGTTATTAAAAAAAGTCGGTTTATGGGATAAACGAGACGAGTATCCGTCCCGTTTATCTGGTGGACAAAAGCAACGGGTGGCCATAGCGAGAGCTTTGGCCATGAATCCAGATATTATGCTATTTGATGAACCTACATCAGCATTGGATCCAGAACTTACAGGAGAAGTTTTGCGGACGATTCAACAACTAGCAGAAGAAAATATGACGATGATTATTGTGACCCATGAAATGGCTTTTGCTAAGCAAGTAGCTGATAAGGTTTTATTTATGGCGGATGGATTGATTCAAGAAGAGGGGCGTCCAGAAGAGGTCTTTGACCATCCGCAGTCGCCGCGAACACAAGCTTTTTTACAATCTATGTTATAATAAGGTATGTTAAATAGACTTGTACTAGTTTTGACTGATTATAAATCATAAGTAAAAAAAGTAAAAATAAAGAGGAAATTACTAATACTAAAGCGAATGTATTAATATAACAGTAAGAATACTCGCTGCTAGTCATGACGAGTGACGTATAGGAGGGGTTGTCATGGTAGATTATAAGACGATTGTAGTACCAGTTGATGGTTCGGAAAACTCTAAACGGGCTTTGGAACATGCCGTATCTATTGCTGAACGGAATAAGGCACAATTAATTATTGTGCACGTAGCTAACATTGTGTCAGCTATTTCTAATTTTGACCAAACACCAATTAGTGGTGGGTATGTATCTGAACAAATTGCTGAAGATATGGAGGAAACAGGTAAAGAAATCCTTAACGAAGTGGTTAAGGAAGTGCCGGCTGATGTAACCGTTAAAAGTGTATTTGAAGTAGGGTCTCCAGGACCAGCTGTATTGGCTGTCGCTAAGAAATACCAAGCTGATTTAATTGTTATGGGCAGTCGTGGTCTTGGCCCATTGAAAGGCTTGTTTATGGGTAGTGTCAGCAGTTATGTAACAAGTCACTCCACATGCCCAGTGCTTGTTGTAAAATAGAGTAAGATAGGACGTATAGAATGCGGCTACAGGTATATCCTGCAACCGCATTCTTATTGTGTTTATAGGAGATAGGCAGGTATGACAAAACAAATACGTAGATGGTTGTTGGCACAGCTGCCTAAATGGGTGCATAAGGGCTGGATTACAGCGGAGACAGCTGATGAAATGCGTCACGCTTATCAGGATAAGCCGCAACCTAAGGGGCCATCGATAACAAGAGTCCTCATTTTATGTATTGGTTTAGGGCTCTTGGCTTTGGGTGTTGTATTGTTGTTTGCTGGCTACTGGTACCAATTTTCTCCTAACGGACGTTTTGATTGGACGATTTTGTTAGATATGCTAGCATTAGTTGTGTTGGCTTTAGCTATTTGGAAGGCGGATGCTAGAAGTGCTTATGCAGAAGGAGCCGCTATTTTTTATATGTTGGCTATTGCTGGGGGGCTTCTTCTTCTAAAGAATACCTATTATACAGGGGAACCTTATGGTATTTATGTGCTTTTAATGGTCGTTTTGTCTTTGCCGGCTGCTTATTTATTGTCTTCACCGATAGCTATGATGGGCTGCTTACTTGAACTTGCTTGGTGGAGTTTGTCGCCACAGGCGATTACCTTTTGGGGCGGGCCTATTCCAGCAGGACTTTTATATGCAGGAACGATACCTTTTTACTTGTGGCAATGGAAGTATCATAACCAAATGCGTAAGCGCATGATTTGGTTGTCGTGGATGTACATGGTTTCCTTATTTAGTGTTTTCTTTTTTGCTTTAGCTGGCTATCGGGCGGCCTTTCATTTGTTTTTCTTAACAGCTTTGGGTGTAGGTACTTTTGGTATTGGCACTATGTTGCATCGGGCGGCCATTTGGACGCTGCCATTCCGTATCATTGGTAGCATCGCTTTGTTGTATACGGTGGTTTATGGCACTTTGTTAGGCACTTGGCAGCAAGAGCGTACGACTTATGTGGGTTTTCTTGTAACACTTTTTGTCGGTTTATTTTTATTGGCTGTTTTTTATGTGCTCTGGCATTTGTTGCGTAATAAAAAGTATGTAGAAGCCTTGGTTAGCTTAGGTGCACCGGTTATTGCTATATGTACGCTTTTAGCGCATGTAGGCATGAATGTGTTTACAATAACCCTTTTATTTAATTTGTATGTCGTTATTTTAGCCGGTGTTTTGCTTGTTGGTGGTACAACAGGTGGTCACGTTGGTCGTATTAATAGTGGTATTGTCCTACTTCTTTTAGTGGTGGCGACTCGATTTATTGATCCGAGTTTTACCTTTATTGAACGAGGCCTGTCTTTTGTTTTCGCAGGGTTAGCGATTCTTATTGTTAATGGACTTTATATGTGGAACAAGCATGTAAATAAGTATAGTCATTATCGGAGTCGGTTAAAGAAACAAGATAAGGAGAAGGCCGATGAAGAGGTATTATAAATGGATTTGCCTGATAATTCTGTCTGTTTGTGTGTTTGTTGCTCCTTTCTTAGTGCAGCAACGATATACAGGTATACTAACAGGGGGGCAGGAGTATCAACTGCCTGTGTCCCTGCAACGTGTTGACAGTTGGGTGCCATCAGATTATTTAACAGTACGCTTTTTAGGTTGTCAGGCACCTTGGACAGGGGAAACGCCACCTGTTATTGATAGTGAAATGTATGTTGTCGTTCAACCACAGCAAACAGGACTTTTGAAGATTGTACGGGCTCAGCAGGCAAAGCCTGATCAAGGTTTGTATATATTGGCTAAAGCAACAGCTTATGCTAATGGACTTGTGGAATTCACCTTGCCATTCGATCGTGTGAAAGTAAATATTAATAAGGTGAATCCGGCTTTTTATCAAAATTATAAGGGTCTCTTGTTAGCTACGATTAAGTTGAAGGATGGCCGCGGTGTTATTACTGGCGTGTATTCTAAAGGGATACCTATCGAATCAGCTGTGCCAGAAACAATGGAGCAGCAAGTAGAAGATAGCCGTATTCCTATTAGTGATATAGGCAGTACACAGCCAATTGTAACAGTGACGCCTAATAGCGGTGCTGGACAAACTTCATCAGTAACAAATCCATAGGAGATACGTAGTAAATTAGATGTGTTGAGGCAGATAGAAAAAGGATAGAATTATGGAGCGAGATATATTAGCCATACAAGAAGAAGAGCTCCAACAATTGGCTGATTTATTTAAGGTGCTAGGTGATCCGACGCGGCTTAAGATTGTACAGCTTTTATTATTGCGTAGTCATTACGTGACGGAGCTAGCAGAGGCTATGGGAATGGAACAATCGGCCATTTCTCATCAATTACGGGTTTTGCGACAGGCACGATTAGTTACCTTTAAAAAAGAAGGTAAGTCAGCCTTATATAGTTTAAATGATGAGCATGTAGTTGTTCTTCTAAGTCAAGGTATAGAACATGTATTACATCAATAGTGGAAAGATTCATGAAATATAAAGAGATAGGATTAGAATTACAGGAGCCCCTCTCCTTTTGGAAGGCCTTTGAAGGACAAGAACGAGTCTATTGGAAGGACCAACAGCATAATCGATTAATTATAGCAGCTGGGCGTCTAAAAAAGGTAAGTCAGGAAGAAAGTCATCAGTATCCATATTGTTGGTATAGCCGGACTTTTTTTTCGCCAGAAGAAGGCCAGCCGATACAAAAAGTGAAAAGTGCGTGGCAAACGATGGGTAATGAACTCGTTGCCTTTGCTCATTATTATATTTGTGATGAAAAGGGAGCTCGCTATCTTCATGCAGAGACGGTGCCAGCTAAGTCTGTGAGTGACCAAGAGGTAGTGCTAAAAAAGATAGCTTATACTTGGACGGAAGAGGATAAAGAAGACTGGGACTATTTGTTTGAAGGTATTCATAAGAATATAGAAAACGGCAGTATCAAAAAGGCGGTAGCTTCTCGACAGATTTGCTTACACTTACAAGAAACTGTGGATAGTGCTAGTATTATTAAACGTTTAAATCAGCAAAATCAAGAATGTTTTATTTTTGCCTATGAAAAGGATAAACAGGTCTTTTTAGGGGCATCGCCAGAGATTTTAGTGCAAAAACAAGGTTCTACAGTGCTTAGCTATGCCTTGGCTGGAACAATCCGAAAAGAAGTTGGTAAAGAAGAGGTTTGCGGGCAGCAACTTTTACATGATACAAAGAATATTCATGAGCATAGTTTAGTTGTCAATATGATTAAGCAGATAATGAGTCGTATGGGGCGAACCGTTATGGTGGGGCCCATGCATTTAATGGAATTACGCAATTTATTTCATTTGCGTAGCCTTTTAACTGTAGAGGATGAAAGGCATTCAATTTTTGATTGGATTCAGTGTTTGCATCCGACTCCAGCTATGGGTGGTTTGCCACAGAAAAAGGCTATGGATGTAATTCGTCAATACGAACGGCATGACCGTGGATTATATGCGTCGCCACTAGGCTTTATTGATGCTAAGGGTGATGGTCTAATTGTTGTAGGTATTCGATCAGCCTTGCTTACCAATAAGGCTATGTATGCCTATGCTGGCTGCGGTATTGTTGATGGATCTATTTGCCAAGAAGAATATGAAGAAACGCGGACTAAGTTTAAGACGATATTAGATGCTTTGCAGTAGAGAACGTTGAAGGTTCTATATAATGGTGAGAAAGTGGAGTGAGACGGTATAATGAATGAATATTTAGCATCATTAGTTGATGAGTTATATCAAATGGGTATGCGCCACGTCGTTGTTAGCCCTGGCTCTCGTTCAACGGCTTTAGCCATTTTATGTAAGGCTTATGATGGCTTAGTCTTGCACCGTAATTTAGATGAACGCAGTGCTGCTTTTTTTGCTTTGGGCCTAGCCAAGGCATCGCATACACCTGTGGGGCTTATTTGTACATCTGGTTCGGCTATGGCTCACTATGGGCCGGCCTTGACAGAAGCCTATCATAGTCGCATACCTTTGGTGGCTTTAACAGCTGATAGACCACCTGAATTACGTGATTGCGGAGCACCACAGACGATTAATCAAAATCAAATGTATTTGTCATTTTTTGTACATACAGAAGAATTGGCTATTCCGTCGGAAGAAATAGCCTATACTTATCCAAGACAGGTAGCACGGCGGGCTTATTTAAAGGCTGTGGCTGATAGTCGACCTGTACAAATTAATATCCCTTTGAGGGAACCTTTAGTGCCGGCTATGGATAAAGATATTTTTAGCTTGGGACGAGGGATGAGAGTTTTTCAGATTCTAAGAGGGGAAAAGGCAGTTTCTTTTGACTATACGCAGTTAAGAGATAAAAAAGGCTTGCTCCTCTGTGGACCGGACGCGATGAATACCTATCAAGACCTAATTCTTGAAACAGCTCATCGTTTGCATGCACCGATTGTAGCTGACCCCTTATCTAATATGCGTATGGTTAGCGATTATTATTTGCTAGATAGTTATGATGCCTTTTTGCAGGTAAAATCGCAATGGGATTTGTTAAAGCCTGATTATGTTATTCAGTTCGGGCAGATTCCCGTATCGAAACGAGTACAGCAGTTTCTTGCTAATTTCGATAGTCTGTATATACAGGTAGATGAAGAAGGAGAAGACAGGAACCCAGCGCATACAACAACGACAGTTCTACTGGCATCACCTAAGACTTTTTGCCAAGGACTACTAGAGGCTATGCCTGTGGAGAAGCGAAGCCCAGAAGTTACTTCTTATTTAGAGGCTTGGCATTATTGCCAGGAACGGGCGCGCGCTCGCTTACAAGAAATTGATAAGGAAGAGGGATTAGTAGAAGGTCAAATTGTACGACTTTTACAGAAAGGACTACCTAAGAAAAGTCATATTTTAGTAGCCAATAGTATGAGCATTCGGTATTTTGATTATTATTGGGAAGCGCAACCAAATGCTATTCATCTATGGGGTAATCGTGGCGTTAATGGTATTGATGGTACTCTGTCGACCGCACTTGGTATGTCTGTTATTCATCGCCCTATGATTATGGTAACGGGGGATTTATCTTTTTTACATGATCTGAATGGTTGTATAGCTGGCTCTATGGAAGAATTGTCTCTAACCGTTGTTCTTTTTAATAATGACGGGGGCGGAATTTTTCAATATTTACCACAAAAGAAGCATCCTTATTTTACTGATTTATTTGCTACGCCACATGGGTTAGATTTTTCAGCGGTAGCACCACTTATGCATGTAGACTATACACGGATAGATGCGGCTGATGATTTTTTATCTATTTTGTCTAAATATATAGGGCAAAAAGGAATTCATATTATTGAAATTCCTACAAACCAAGAAGCAAGCTGTTTAATACATAAGAAATATACAAGGCTAGATGGGTGAAGCGTATGAGAAAGCAGCAGCCAACAATGAATATTAAGATTGGTAAGTTTACCTATCGTGTGCACTTGCATGGGGAAGGTAAGGCCTTACTGTGTCTACATGGTTTTAGTGAAAGTGGACAAACCTTTGATAAACTGAATGTACCAGGTTATCGGGTATATGCCATTGATTTATTGGGACATGGAGAATCGTCAAAACCAAGAGAAGCGAAAGCCTATCAGTTTGAAAATATAATAAAACAATTAGATATGATTACTACGATTATTGCTGGCAATGAGCCTTATGCTATGTTAGGTTATTCCATGGGTGGTCGATTAGCCCAACAGTTTGCCTTAGTTTGTAGGCCGTCAGGATTAGAATCATTAATTATAGAAAGTGCTTCACCAGGTATTAAGCAGATTGGTTTGCGCATGGCTCGTTATGAACAAGATGAGGCCTTAGCTAAGAAGATTAAGGAATATGGTATCCAATGGTTTGCTGATTATTGGGAAGCTTTGCCTATTTTTACGACACAGAAAAGTTTACCTGAAGAAGAGCGTCAGCTGATTAGACAACGGCGCTTAGCTAATAAGTCTTGGGCTTTAGCCAATACTTTGACGGGAACAGGGCAGGGCGTTTTGCCTTATGCCGGTGATTATTTGGGGCAGTTAACTTGTCAAACTTTATATATAGCCGGTGAATTGGATGCTAAATATAATGACTTGCGTCAAAAGGTCTATGAACGGTACAATACTATTAGTACAGTGGCTATACCTAAGGTTGGTCATAATACCCATATAGAAGATCCAAAGACCTTTAATGAAATAGTGACTACTTTTTTGGCAACAACTAATGGTGTCAATTAATAGGATAGATAAAAGTAGATAGAGGAGGAACTATGAGTTCATTTGCATGGAAACCCTTAGACAGAGGGTATGAAGATGTTATTTATGAAACCTTTGAAGGGATTGCTAAGATTACCATTAACCGGCCAGAAGTGCGTAATGCGTTTCGCCCTAAGACGGTTGTTGAATTGATTGATGCTTTTACCATTGCTCGTGATGATCCAAAGGTAGGGGTTATTGTCTTAACAGGTGCTAACCATGGACAAGGAGAGGATAAAGAAGCTTTTTGTTCTGGTGGAGACCAGCGGGTACGTGGTAATGGTGGTTATGTAGGGGATGACCATATTCCTCGTTTAAATGTATTGGATTTACAACATTTAATTCGTATTACACCGAAACCAGTTATTGCTATGGTTAATGGTTACGCTATTGGTGGCGGTCATGTATTACATATTGTGTGTGATTTGACCATTGCTTCTGAAAATGCTAAATTTGGACAAACGGGCCCGCGAGTTGGTTCTTTCGATGCTGGCTATGGTGCTGGTTATTTAGCTCGTTTAGTTGGCCATAAGAAGGCACGTGAAATTTGGTTTTTATGCCGTCAATATACGGCACAGCAGGCACTAGACATGGGTCTTGTTAATACGGTTGTGCCTTTTGATAAATTGGAAGAAGAAACGGTGCAATGGTGTCGCGAAATTCTTCAGTTATCACCTATGGCTCTGCGTTTCTTAAAGGCGTCCTTTAATGCAGATACAGATGGATTGGCTGGTATGCAGCAATTTGGTGGCGACGCTACTTTGCTTTATTATACGTCTGATGAAGCAAAAGAAGGTCGTGATGCCTTTAATCAGAAACGGAAACCAGATTTTGATAAATTCCCTAAATTCCCTTGATAGGAGATATCTATGGAATGGTTACAGCAGCAGGCCTGCCGTCAGCAGGCTCGCTGCTTTCTTTCGGTTATAAATACACAAGAAAATACAAGCGCGGACTATAGCTATGAAGATTGGTATCGCATTGTCATTGCCAGAGCTTATGAACTTAGTCAGAGTTTACCTAAAAAGACTAACCGAATCGCTATGATAGGGCCTTCGTCGGGTCTCTTTTTGGTGACTTTGTTTGCCCTGTCTGCCTTAGATAAAGAAGTGGTACTCTTAAATAATCGGCTAACAAAAGAGGAGCAGGACAAGCAGTGCCAATTAACTAAGGTAGATATTTGCTTATCTGACTGGTTGCCAGATGTCCACTTAGAAGAGCTTTTAGCAGAAGCCAAGACTTGGCAGGCAGAAGCTAACAATCAGTCCGTAAGTGGCATGACAGCTACTGGTCATAGTGATTCTAGTCTATTTGACGTAAAAACAAGGCCTGATTGGATAGACTGGGTGACTTCTTTATGCTGGCAGCATAAAGAAGAGGCTATATTTGCCATTATGAATACGAGTGCTACGTCGGGGCAGATGAAGTCGGTTCCGTTACGGTGGGGACAAATTCAGGCCCATGTAAAGGCATCGGCTCAAGTATTAGGCGTAGAGGAAGAGGATAATTGGCTAGATGTACTGCCTCTTTTCCATGTTAGTGGATTGTCTATTGTGCTGCGCAGCCTATATAATGGGACGAAGGTTACCTTAGTTACTAAATATAAGGCTGAGTTAGTAAGAAATTTGCTGACTTCGGGGATTATAAGTATGGTATCCTTAGTGCCAACCCTATTAGGACCTATGCATTTGGATAAACCTTATGGCTTGCGAGTAATTTTGCTAGGCGGGGAATACATTCCGCCGGCCTTAGTTGATACCTGCTTGCAGCATCACTTACCCGTATATAAGACCTATGGTATGACAGAAACATTTGCGCAAAGTACAACCGTTAATGTATTAAGGCATCCTGATAAGAAAGAGTCTGTGGGTAAGCCTTTGCCAGGGGTAAGTATAGATATTGTAAATCCAGATGCGAACGGAATTGGACTGATTTATATTCAATCGCCTATGCTTATGTCTGGTTACTTAGGAAAAGAGCCTTTAAGAGGGGCTTTTAATACTGATGATGTAGGCTATATGGATGCAAATGGATATTTGTATATTCTTAATCGCCGTAAGGATTTAATTATTTCAGGTGGCGAGAATATTTATCCTAAGGAAATTGAAGATATCGTTTATACTCTGCCTAAGATAGAGGCCTGTGCCTTGGTTGCTTGTCCTAGTCATAAGTGGGGGCAGGTGCCGATTCTTTTCTATGAGGGTCAGGCAAAAGCAGATAGGATTCAAGTTAAGTTAAAAGAACAATTAGCAGCCTATAAGCAGCCTAAAAAGATTATTCACTTAGCCCATATGCCTCGTAATGCATCAGGTAAGGTTTTGCGTAAAGATTTATGGGAGCAGGCGAAGAACTATGCGGATACAATCGATTGAGGTCTGGCATATTCGTCTGCCTATGCAGTTTTGCTTTAAAACGGCTCGCGGACTCTTGGCTGAGCGGGATACGATGGTTATAAAGTTTGTAACTGATGATGGTACGTGTGGCTATGGGGAAAATGTGGCCTTTACCTTACCCTTCTATACAAAGGAGACCTTACAGGGGGGCTGGGATGTTTTTGCTAGGCATATAGGACAGGCTTTAATAGGTTTTGAATGGAAGCCTAGGCAAGGTTATGCCTATGATAAGTGGCGTAAGTCATTCCCTATGCTTTGTACGGGCTTAGATATAGCCTTGTGGGATGCGTACGGAAAAGAGAAAAAACAGCCAGTCATGTCTTTGCTGTTCCCTGAGGATACATTAAAAGATACGATTGCGGGAGGGCTTGTTATTGGACAAGTCCCCATACCAGACGTCTTGTCTTTAGTCCGTAAGGCTGTGGCTGATGGCTATAAACGGATAAAATTAAAAGTGAGTCCTAAGGATGGTATAGACCGTATAGAAAGGGTGCGGCAGATATATGATGGGTTACTGGCTGTTGATGCCAATCAAAGTTATGCCTTAGCTGATAGGCAGGCATTGGCTATTTATGACAGGTATAATTTGGTCTGTATAGAAGAGCCTTTTAGTGACGCTACTTGGACTGATATAGGTCATGTACAGGCGCAGATGCAGACGCCCTTGTGCTTAGATGAGAGTACCCATTCTTATGAAGATGTAGTTAGTGCTTATCAAGCAGGTGGGCTATCTATGTTGAATATTAAGGCAGGCCGCTTAGGTGGTTTAGAAGAAGCCAAAAAGGCTATTTATTTTTGTCGGTGCCATAGTATTTCTTTCTGGATTGGCAGTATGGTGGAAAGCGGTATTTCAAAGTGGGTTCATGCACACTTGGCAGCTTTAGGTGATACGTGCATGCCAGGTGATTTATCTGATTCAGCTAGGTATTTTAAAGAAGAGATAAGTCAACCACCATTACACTTTAAAAAGGGCAACTTAGAACGGCCACAAGGATCGGGTTTTGGTTATACGGTTGATGAAGAGCGAGTCGAAGCTCATAGCTTGGCGCATCTTATATTTGAGTAGATAGACAAGGTGATACGTATGAATTTTATGGATAAGATGAATATATCAAATGTAACGATGGATATGAATAATGATTCTTGTCAGGCTAAGATGAAGATAACAGCCTATCATCTGCAGCCTTATGGGCTCGTTCATGGAGGTGTTTGGGTGGCTGTAGCGGAAGAATTGGCCGGCCGTGCATCGATTGCTTTTTGCCAGACAGGTACAGTACCAGTAGGACAGAGTGTATCAGCCCAGCATTTGCATCCTTGTCAGGAAGGGGCGCTTATAACAATTTTAGGTAAGTTGATGCATAAAGGACAGCATCGGCATGTATGGCAGTTTGCTTTTTATAATGAAAAAGGAGCTACCGTTTCTAGGGTGACTGTAGATAATGCCATTATATGTCCTAAGAAATAAGATAGGTATTGATAAAAGTAATAGTTAGTATATAAAAGACCTATGAGATAAGTTTTATCTCATAGGTCTTTTTGCTTGTAATTTTATACATATGAATGTATAATTACATCAAAAGTTATAAATATTCATATATGAAGTATAATAATTACACCATAAGTGAGGGTATATAAATGAAGAAGGTAAGTATTTTAGGCGCAACTGGCTATGCTGGTGTAGAACTTGTGAAATTAATTGCTAATCATCCACAAGCAGAGCTGGTACATATAACATCAGAATCTTATACAGGACAACGTTTATCGGATGTATATCCTCATTTGCTGTCCCTTTGTGACAAGCTCTTAGAAAGTATGAATGACTTAGACAGTATCTTAGATACTAGTGATGTCGTTTTTGTAGCTTTGCCTCATGGTCATGCTATGGAAGTGGGTAAGAAGGCCCTTGAGAAAGGGGTTACGCTTATAGATTTAGGAGCTGACTATCGATTTGATGATACCAATGTTTATGAAGATTGGTATCATGTAAAACATGTGCATAAAAATGCGCCTCGGGTCTATGGATTAGCGGAATTAAATCGAAAAGCCATTAAGAACGCTTCTATTATTGCTAATGCTGGGTGTTATACAACAACATCTATATTAGCTTTAGCACCTTTAGTTAAAAATCATTTGATTCAATTGGACTCTATTCTTATTGATGCTAAGTCAGGTACGTCAGGAGCGGGACGGTCGCCTAAACAGCAAACTCATTTTCCTGATTTTTATGATAATTTTGCAGCCTATGGGGCTTGTACACATAGACATACGCCGGAAATTGAGCAGGCCTTTTCCCATCTAGCAGGGCAAAAGGTTATGCTTAACTTTACGCCTCATTTAGTACCTATGAGTCGTGGTATTTTTAGTACTTGTTATGCTAGTTTAGTCGAAGGCGTTACAAAGGAAGAGATAACTAAGGCTTATGAAGATTTATATGGACAGGAGTATTTTGTCCGATTATTAGGACTAGGTGCTTATCCATCAGTGAAAGAAGTGCGAGGATCTAATTTCTGTGATATTGCTTGGCATGTTGATGAACGAACCCATCGGGTGATAGTACTGAGTGTAACTGATAATTTAATGAAGGGTGCGGCTGGACAAGCTATTCAGAACTTTAATATTGTTAGTGGATTTGATGAAAAACTAGGTTTACCATTGGTACCTATGTATCCATAAGAGAGGGATAGATACTATGAAGATTGTACATACAGGGGAAGGGGTCACCTTCGCAAAAGGCTTTCAAGCTATAGGGATTGCTGCAAAATTAAAGAAAAGCGGCAAACCGGATTTAGCTTTAATTTATAGTCAGGTGCCGGCAACGGTAGCTGGCACGTTTACACAGAACAAGGTAGCAGCTGCACCTGTTTATGTATCAAAAGAAACGGTAGCTACAGGCAGTGCTCAGGCTATCATTTCTAATTCTGGCTGTGCTAATGCTTGTACTGGTCAGCAAGGACTGGCAGATGCTAAAGAAATGGCTATGGTTACAGCTAAGGAACTACATATTGATCCTATGGATGTCGTTGTTGGTTCAACAGGGGTTATTGGTTCGTTTATGCCCATGGAGGCTATAAAGAAAGGTATACATGATATTGTGCCACAATTATCTGATACAGGAAGCCCAGCGGCGGGTAAGGCTATTTTAACGACAGATACACATAGTAAAACGATTTGTGGGACTTTTACTGTTGATGGAAAAACAGTTCATATAGGTGCTATTGCTAAAGGCTCGGGGATGATTCATCCAAACATGGCTACCATGCTTTGTTATATTACGACAGATCTGGCTATTAGTCATTCCATGCTACAGAAGGCACTTAGTGCAGCAGTAGAAAAGTCTTTTAATATGATTTCTGTTGATGGGGATATGAGTACTAATGATATGGCTATCATCTTAGCTAATGGATTGGCTGGTAACACCTGTATTGAAGAGGAAAATGAAGACTATAAGACTTTCTATGAAGCCTTGGAAACCGTTGTTGTTTTTCTAGCTAAGGAGATTGCAGCCGATGGAGAAGGAGCTAGTAAATTTATTACCATAGAAGTATTACATGCCAAATCATTTGCTCAGGGAAAAGAAGTGGGCATGGCTATTGCTAACTCCCCTCTTGTTAAGACAGCCTTTTTTGGTGAAGATCCTAATTGGGGTCGAATTATTTGTGCGGCAGGTTATTCTGGTGGTGATATCGATCCGAATCATACGACCTTAACCATTGGTGGTATCCCTATATTTGAAAAGGGTATGGGGCTTGCTTTTGACCAAGAGGCCTTAGCTAAGATTATGGCAGAAACAAATATTACTTTAACCATAGATATTGAGGCTGGTCAGTATGAACCGGTAATCGTTTGGACCTGCGATTTAACGTATGATTATGTAAAGATTAATGGGGAGTACCACACATGATTACGACAATGAATAATGAAAATATAAAAAGCGTGCAAGCTAAAAATGATCCATCTACTAATATTACTTTAAAGACTAATGACGTGGCTTCTGTATTAATCCATGCCTTGCCGTATATTCAGAAATTTTATGGTAAAACCGTTGTTATTAAGTACGGTGGTAATGCCATGGTTGATGAACACCTTAAGACTTGTGTTATGCGGGATATCGCCCTTATGAAGTTTGTTGGCATTAAGCCGGTTATTGTACATGGTGGTGGTCCAGATATTACGGAATACTTAAAAAAGTGTGGCAAAGAGACTCAGTTTGTTAACGGGCTCCGTGTGACCGATGAAGAAACGGTAACCATTGCCGAAATGGTACTCGTAGGTAAGGTAAATACAGCTATTGTGTCTCTCTTATCTCAACAAGGGGTCAAGGCTGTTGGTATATCTGGTAAAGATGCAGACTTATTAATAGCCCGTAAGAAAATGGTGGAAGTAAAAGAACCAGGACAGGCATCGAAGACTGTAGATATTGGTTTTGTAGGGGAAGTAACAGCTGTCAACACGTCATATATTAATGATTTGTTGGAAAAGGATTACATTCCAGTTATTGCGCCTATTGGTACAGATGCGGTGGGTCATACCTATAATATTAATGCTGATTATGTAGCAGCTGAAGTAGCAGGGGCTTTGCAGGCAGAAAAGCTTCTCTTGTTAACAGATACAAAGGGAATTTATAAAGACTTTAATAATCCGTCATCTTTCTTATCTACAGTAAAAGAAGAAGAGGCACAAGCTTTGATTGCGAACGGTGGTATTTCAGGTGGCATGATTCCTAAAGTGGAATCGGCTTTGCGAGCCTTAGCGGCAGGGACTAACCGGGTAACCATTTTAGATGGCCGAGACGCCCATTCCTTGTTATTAGAATTGTTTACCCCACAAGGCATAGGGACAGAAATTATTTCATAAGACAAAGAGGAGATAAGAATGTTTACAGATACAGAAGTTATGACTAAGGAAAAAGAAGACTACATGCAGGTTTTCGCTCGGTATCCTATTGTATTAGATCATGGGGATGGCCCTTATTTATATGATACAAAGGGTAAAAAATATTTGGACTTTTTAGCAGGTATTGCTGTTAATGTTGTGGGGCATAACTATAAGCCTCTAGTAGATGCTATTAGCAAGCAGGCAGCTAAATTAATTCACTGTTCTAATTTGTATTATACAGAAGTGCAGGTTGAAGCTGCTGAAAAATTAAAACAATTAAGTGGTATGGATAAGGTCTTTTTTGCTAATTCCGGGGCAGAAGCTAACGAAGGTGCGATTAAACTCGCTCGTAAGTATACAACGACAAAAAATCCAGAAAAATATGAAATCATTTCAGCTAAACATAGTTTTCATGGTCGTACTTTAGCTACCTTGACGGCTACTGGCCAGGATAAATATCACCAGGGCCTAGGGCCTTTGCCAGAAGGATTTTCTTATGTAACCTATAATGATAAAGAAGAAATAGCCAAGGCTATATCGGATAAGACTTGTGCCGTGCTCTTGGAAGCTATCCAAGGGGAGGGCGGCGTCTATGTGCCTGATGATGATTACTTGCCGTATGTAAGAGAATTATGCGACAAGCATGGGGCACTTCTTATTATTGATGAAATTCAAGCCGGTATGGGCCGGACAGGCACTTTCTTTGGGTATGAACAGTTTGGCATCAAAGCGGATATAGTGACTCTTGCTAAAGGTTTGGCAGGGGGTGTTCCTATTGGTGCTTTCATGGCGCTTAATCATATAGCAGAAGCTTTTGCCCCAGGTGACCACGGTTCTACTTTTGGTGGCAATTTATTAGCTTGTGCTGGTGCTTGTGTTGTATTGGATGCTATGTTGACAGGTGGTCTTTTAGACAATGTAAATGCTTTAGGTGCTTATTTAAAAGAAAAATTACAAGCGTTACAGAAAAAATACCCAGTCTTGGTAAAAGATGTACGTGGTAAGGGGTTAATCTTAGGTATGGAATTAAGCCAACCCGGTCGGGATATTGTCAATCAGTGCCTAGATAAGGGCCTTATCATCAACTGTACGGCTGGCAATGTATTGCGCTTTGTACCACCATTAATTATTACTAAGGCTCATGTAGATGAGATGATTAGTACACTAGATAGTGTCTTAGCAAAGCAATAAATTTTTTAAGGGAGATAGAGTCAATAAGTGAGAGTGTAAGTAGCAAGTAGTTAGGAAGAATAGATAGCTTGTAAATAGATGTAGGGCTTTTTACAAGAAGAGATGTTGCGTAAATGTTGGCAGGAAAGGGAAATATATGAAAGCAGGTAGTGATTTTTTATCCATACATGAATTAACAACAGAGGATGTGCAAGAAATATTAGCCTTAACAGGTGAATTGAAGGCCAAACAAAAGGCAGGTGTCGAACACCATTTGTTAAAGGGCAAGACCTTGGGTATGATTTTTGAAAAATCATCGACGCGTACACGGGTGTCTTTCGAAACGGGTATGTATCAATTGGGTGGACAAGCCTTGTTCTTATCCAATCGTGATTTACAAATAGGTCGTGGAGAACCGATTAAGGATACAGCTCGTGTTTTGTCTCGTTACCTTGATGGGATAATGATTCGGACCTATGGACATGAAATTGTTACGGAACTAGCTAAATGGGCAGATATTCCTATCATTAATGGTTTGACAGATTTATTACATCCTTGCCAAGCCTTAACGGATGTATTTACATTACAAGAATATAAGGGGAAAGATTTAAAAGGTTTGAATATGACCTTTATTGGTGATGGCAATAATATGGCCCATTCTCTTATGTTCGCCTGCACTAAGTTAGGTATTAATTTCCATTGGGCAGGCCCTAAGGGCTATGAAATGGATTCACATATTATTGAATTAGCCAAGGAAGATGCAAAGGCTACAGGCAGTCAGATTAAATTATTGCATGATCCTATGGAAGCGGCTAAGGATGCGGATGTTATTTGTACGGACGTATATGCGAGCATGGGACAGGAAGAAGAACAAGCAAAACGTTTAAAGGATTTTGCAGGCTTCCAGGTAAATCAAGAGCTTTTAAGTGTGGCTGATAAACGAGTTGTTGTTATGCATTGCTTGCCAGCTCATCGAGGAGAAGAAGTGATAGAAGATGTGTTTGAAGCGCAAGCCAATGTTATCTTTGATGAAGCAGAAAATCGGTTGCATACGCAGAAGGCGATTATGGCCTTGTGTATGGGTGGAGTGAAGTAGAAAGCTATATTTGTAGCATATAAAGTATTTAATGAATGGTAACAGGGGCTATATAACCCTAGCGAGCTGGTGCTAACGCAAGGCTCTTTGACGGGTTATATAGCCCCTGTTAGTACGAATAACTTTAGTTTGGAGTATTTTGTATTTCTAGTTAAGAAGTGGCCTATACAACCCTAGCGAGTTGGTGCTAACGCAAGGCTCTTTAACGGGTTGTATAGGCCGCTTCTTTTAACGTAATAAGGGCTATATTATATCTTTAGAGTAAGGTATAATAAATATTATTTAATTTATAAATGTTTGCATATTGTAAGAAAGAGAGGCTCCTATGAGTAATGTCATTCGAATGGGGATTGTAGGTTACGGTAATTTAGCGCGTGGGGTAGAAGCGGCTATTAAGCATCAGCCAGATATGGAACTAGTGGCTGTATTTTCTCGCCGGAGTGGTGTAAAAACAGTTTCTGGTGTGCCTGTTCATGCGATGAGTGAATTGGAAAGTTTTAAGGGTAAAATTGATGTTATGGTTTTGTGCGGCGGTTCAGCCACTGATTTGATTGAACAGACGCCAGCCGTAGCTAAGTATTTTACGGTTATTGATAGTTTTGATACACATGCTCGCATTGGAGAACATTTTGCTAATGTGGATAAGGTAACAAAGGCAGCGAAGACGGCCGCTATTATTTCTTGTGGATGGGATCCAGGGTTATTCTCTTTGCAGCGTGTATTTGGTGAAAGTTTTCTTCCACAAGGTAAATCTTATACTTTCTGGGGACGTGGTGTTAGTCAGGGTCATTCTGATGCCATCCGTCGTATTGATGGCGTAGCTGATGCGCGTCAGTATACGGTACCAAAAGAAGAACTATTAGAGTCGATTCGAAATGGGCAGACGCCAGATGTTAGTGCGACGGATGGACACTTACGTGATTGTTATGTAGTGGCTAAGCCTGGGGCCGATAAGGCAAAAATTGAAAAAGAAATAAAAGAAATGCCTAATTATTTTGTTGGTTATGAAACAACAGTACACTTTATTTCTCAAGAAGAGCTTGATCGTGATCACAAGGGCATTCCTCATGGTGGTTTTGTGCTTCGTAGTGGGGAAACGACAGAAGGTACTAAGCATGTTTATGAATTTAGTTTGAAATTAGATAGTAATCCAGAGTTTACAGGTTCTGTACTCGTAGCTTATGCTCGTGGTTTACATCGCCTGCAGCAACATGGTGGGGTAGGTTGCTTTACTGTATTTGATATTCCACCAGCTTGGTTGTCGCCTAAAACGGATGAAGAATTACGGGCTCATTATCTATAGATTCTGATTATAGACAGTTTAGCTTTACTATAAGTAATATAGAGAGTGCCCATGATAGGGTTTTATGCAATTGGATATAATTTGAAATTTAGTAGGGTATAAATAAACAAGCAGACTTAATCGTGTTATTGTGATTAGGTCTGCTTGTTTTAATATTTTCTTAAGTAATCAGTATAAGAAGGATTCAATAATAGAATTAAGGTTGCTTTTAAGATAAAGGGGCTTATATAAGCAAAGCCTAGGTATCTATTAAATAGGAAACAGATAGTAAGCAAAGATGATGGCTAATGGCATGGTGATGGCTGATAAGATAGTTGTGGCCATGACAATTTGCGTAGCAAATTCGGGGTTATTCTTCATTTCAAAGGCCATGAGGGCCGTATTGACAGCAGATGGTACACTGTAGGTGATAACAATAGCTTGGGCAGCAATAGGATTTAATGGGCCATAGACATGAATAAAGATAATAACGATGAGCGCCGCTAAGGCAGGACCAGCTAAGAGGCGTAAGGCGGTACCAATCATAACATCTTTTTTGAAGAAGTTTAAGCTCGAACGAGAAAGCTGAGTGCCGAGAGTAATCATAGATAAGCCTACAAAGGCAGCCGCATAATAATGGACTGGCGGCCAAATAATAAATTTGGTTAGATCAAAAGGAGCTAGTTTAAAGAGTAGAGACGCAATAACAGCATAGACGATAGGCATATGGAAGATAAGGCTAAGCGCATCTCGACGTGTTAGGCGACCAACGCCGGCTTGGTAAAATCCTAGCGTGTTACACCCAATAGTTTGAATAACAAAGGTAGAAACAACGGCGACAATACCTAATTGTACATAGGGAGTTGTTCCGTTGACCACGTAAGGCATATTAGAGAAGACAAAGGTAGCAATAGCGACACCAATATTGCCTCCATTATTAAACATGGTAGAATTACGTATAATTTGCACTTTCATTTTATCGTAGTGGAGGAATAGATTAAGAAAACTCACTAGGCCACTATTAGAAAACATGATGACAAAGGCACAGAGGGCGATTTCAAAACTTTCATGATTTAGAGGTGCGGTGTATAATGATTGAAAGATAAAGGCTGGTAATAAAATATAAAAATTTAACTTACTTAAGGTTCGTAAATCGAGGTTAAACTTTTTATCGATAAAAAAACCGCCACCGATAAGTAGTAAAATCGGGACGATGCTGGTTAGAAAAATATGGATAATCAGATTCATTAAAACATCCCCTTTATGTTAATATATAGACTATCTTCTACTATAGCGAAAAAAGGAAAGGTTGACAATAGGTTGTGGATATAAAAATATTAGTTGCTATGCATAAAGACGCATGGCTAGTGTCAGATTTAGAAGAACAGAACTGACTCTTATATGTATAGGTGGATGTACACCGACTTAAAAAATAAATTCTATAGCTATCTTGGAATGGAAATGATATATCTATAAAAGAAGAGGCTGTTACTGAATAAATGATTCGGTAACAGCCTCTTTTGAAATTTGAGGTATTTATGAACTTGTAACTAATAAATCAGTTAGGTGTTCAAATTAGTCTTCCAAAGCTTCAAAATGACGATGGAAGAAAGCCTGTGGGTGAGCACATACTGGGCAAACTTTAGGTGCTTCTGTACCCACATGAATGTAACCGCAGTTAGCGCAAATCCAAGCGATTGGTTTATCACTAGTGAATACTTTTTCGCCCTTAACGGAGTTAGCTAAGGCTAAATAGCGTTCTTCATGACGAGCTTCAATAGCACCTACTTGTTCAAATAAGTAAGCAATTTTAGTGAAACCTTCTTCTTTAGCTGTTTTAGCGAAGCCTGGGTACATATCGGTTGTTTCCCAATGTTCGCCAGCAGCAGCGTCTTTTAAGTTCAAAGCTACGTCGGAGGATACATCGCCGCCTTGTAACAATTTGAACCAAATTTTAGCATGGGCACTTTCATTGCCTGCTGTTTCTTCAAAATAATCGGCAATGCGGTTCATCCCAGCTTTGCGAGCAGCTCCTGCATAGTAAGTATATTTGCGGTTAGCTTGAGATTCGCCAGCAAATGCAGCTTGTAAATTCTTTTCTGTTTGAGATCCTTTTAATTCTGCCATGGTAAAGACTCCTTTACTTTAACTACAAACTTATGTATATAAATAATGTATTGAAAAAGCAAGATTCAGTTATGTGTTCATAACGAAGAATCATTGTTGATTACATTATAGAAAGAATAAAAGAGAAAAGCAAGTAAAAAAGTGAAGTTTTTTCTATAAAATTTAAAAAGTGAAAACACTTATCATTGTGACCTTTATGAAGTAGTTAGAAAATCTATTAATAAGCTACTTGTTGAGGAAGTAAATTAGATAGTGTATAATTTATAATGAGAATAAAAATCATAGAAAGATTATAAAAAATAAATAAGGCTTACTTAGGTGCTTGTTGTATAATAAGGAGTAATCAGTGGAGTCTAGATGACTCACTATCAGATAATGATTTAATAGAAAAAAGAGTTACAAAAGGTGAGAGAAGGGAGAGCGACTATGGCGAAACCATTTGTTAGATATTACGTAGGCGATATAGTAAAAATGAAAAAGACACATCCTTGTGGCAGTGATACGTGGGAAGTTAAACGGATTGGCACAGATTTTAGTATTGTCTGTCAGGGCTGTGGGCGGCAAGTTTTGATTGCCCGACCTAAATTTGAAAAAAATGTAAAGAAGCTCTTATCTAGACAGGCAAATGTAGAAAAGGAACCGCAAGTAAAACCAGAAACATAAAGATTAGTTTAGACTGTATAGGTCGATAGGAGCCTTTTTTATCTATTTTGCATAGTGCGTATTTAGAAAGAGTAGGATAATGAGCGAAAGAACTGGAGGATGCACTTGCTAAGGCTGCTTAAGAATTGACATACTATTGATAAAGAAAAGAGTATATAGGCATAAGGAGCATATGTGTGAAAAAGCGATTAACTGACTGGGCGCCTAAGGGTGGTTGTGCCTGTAAATTAGGACCGGCTTTATTAGAAAAAAACTTAGGTTCAATAACTTGGCCGATCAATAAAAAAGTCTTAGTTAATATGACGGGAGCCGATGATGCCGGTGTTTATCAACTATCGGAGACGGAGGCCTTGGTACAAACAACAGATTTTTTCCCGCCTTTAGTGGATGATGCTTATCAATTTGGACGTATAGCAACAGCTAATAGTCTTAGTGATATTTATGCGATGGGAGGGTGTCCCATAAGTGCCTTAAATCTTGTGGCCTTTCCAGTCCCCTTGGTAGAGGCTGGTACGTTGGCTCGTGTTTTGCAAGGGGCAGCTGATTTATTGCGGGAGCTCGCTGTTGTTGTTTTAGGTGGTCATAGCATTGAACAGGATACGCCCTTGTTTGGTTTAGCTGTTACAGGTTTAGTTAATCCTCAGTCTATTTGGAAAAATCAAGGCACTAAGGTAGGGGATGTCTTAGTTTTAACGAAACCTATAGGAACAGGCGTATTAACAACGGCTTTAAAGGGAGATTTATTTCCTAATGGAGTTAAAGAGGCTCTTGCCTCTATGGGTACACCTAATAAAATGGCGTGTGAAGTAGCTAAGGGTTTTACCATTCATGCCTGTACAGATATTACCGGCTTTAGCTTACTAGGGCATATGACGGAACTAGCCCGTAATAGTCAGATAACAATCGAATTAGCACATGGGAAGGTGCCTTTATTTACTGATACACTGGAAGCCGCTACTATGGGGCTCGTGCCAGCTGGTACTTATAGTAATCGTAAAAGTGTTACTGGTGTTGATTTAGGTGATTTGGCAGATACGGTGTGGAGTGATGTTTTATTTGATCCACAGACTTCAGGTGGTCTCTTATTTGCTTTGCCAGAAGAAGAGGTAGATGCCTTGGTAAAAGCCTTACAGATGGCTGGAGTGAACCAAGCTACTTGCATAGGACGGGTAGTTGCTAAAGAAGCAGCTTATGTAAAAGTTAGGTAAGGGTATTTTAATAGTGTCGTATAAATGGGGGCTGATGCAATCTATACGTTGTGGTAAATATAAGGAGCAAAATAGTGCCGCATGTATAGGAATGTATATCCACAGTAATATTGGGGTACTAAGTAAATATAACGAGCAAAATAGGACGTATGTATAGGATTGATATCGTTTGTTGAGAAGCGTAGTACTTGGTAAATATGCTTGGTAAATGCTAGTCTAATATAGGCCCTGTAAATGGTATTTGATGTATAGGAAGTATTTTTGTACTTTCGTTTGTGCCCTTAGTAAAGGCTAATATAATATGAGATGATAGCGTAAGAGTGAGTTGGGTAAATGATACGGAGTTACAGTATATGATAGAGAATAAAGGTAACATATATACAGTTGATATGCGAGGCACCTTGTGCCCAAAACCTGTAATAGCAGCAAAAAAAGCCATAGAAGAACATCCGAATGAAAGTGTTTGTATCCTTGTAGATAATGAAGTGAGCCGAGATAACGTACGTAAATTTGGACGGGCCAAGGGCTATGATGTATCTGTTGTAGAAGACGGAAGAGACTATCAAGTCCGATTGCAATTAGTTGGGGTTAGAGATTCAAAGGCAGATATAATAGATAAGCAAAAAGCGAGTGGAGACGTAACTATAACGAGAGCAAATCAGGTTAAAGAAAAAGCCTTTGATGTACAGGGACGAAGTTTAAATTTACGACAGCAAGTGGCTGTAAAAGACGGACAGAGTAGTAGCGTTAACAATAGTAGTGCTAGTGATATAGCAGAAGATAGGGAGAACTCGAGAGTTAATACTGTTAGCGGAACGGGCCATTCACTAGTGTTAGCTAACAAATATCTTCTTATTACAAAAAACTACTTAGGTGAAGGTAGTCAAGAATTAGGGGAAACCCTTATGAGGACCTTTTTTGAATGCCTAGTCGAAGCAGATAATCAACCAGAAGCTATTTATTTTATTAATAGTGGGGTAAAACTAATTGCGGAAGGTTCGCCTGTCTTAGAAGCTATGCAGCAATTACAAAATCGTGGTGTAGATATAGCAGGTTGTGGTATATGCCTTGGCTATTACGGATTAAAAGATAAAGTAGCTGTCGGGGATATAACTAATCTTTTTGTTATTACTGATACCTTGTTAGATAAACCAGTTGTAACCTTATGAGTCAAGTTATTTATAATCGGCTAATTGTATTTAGTGATTTTTACTTTGCTACAAAGGCGGAAAGAGACCTGCAAATGGCAGGATTTTCTTGTAAATTGTATCCCTTGCCACCGACTATACATTCTTCTTGTGGCTTAGGTATACGGTTTAGTGCTGTTGATTTAGGAGCACTTTTACAAACACTACAAAAAAATCAAATTACTTGGAGTGCTATTTATGAATATACGGGTAGTAGGGATTCTGCACGTAAAATAGTTATAGATAAAGGCTATGTAGGGTAAAGAAAGGAATACTTAAAGAGAGAAATAAAAGAGAGAAGTAAAAAAGAGAAGTCTAGTGGGGTGAAATAGCGTAGCGCCTTTCACTCCACTAGACTTCCTTCTTAGGAGTACAATCTTTAGATAGAGTAAAACTAAAAAAACAGTATCGAAATAGCGGAGTGCTTTTCGATACTGTCTTTTTTTGATAAACATTCACTAGAAGCGGAGTTGTCTATTGGTTAGAAAGTCATGCTGTCGTTTGATGCGATACTTTAGCTCTAGAGGCTCTAAATAACACTACCCTCATAAATTTGAGCAAAGAACTATGTCCCGTTAAAGAGCCTTACGATAGTACCAGCTCGCGAGGGACATAATCCTTTGCGTCTTATACATTAAAACGGAAATACGTTACATCCCCATCTTGCATAACATAATCTTTACCTTCCAAACGAACAAGGCCTTTTTCCTTGGCTGCATTTTGACTGCCACAGGCAATTAAATCATCATAAGATACAATTTCGGCACGAATGAAGCCTTTTTCAATATCGGAGTGGATTTTACCAGCCGCCTGTGGTGCTTTGGTACCCTTAGTAATGGTCCAAGCCCGCGTTTCGGTTTCCCCAGCTGTAAAGAAGTTGATTAGACCTAATAAGGAGTAGCTAGCTTTAATTAATTTATCAAGACCGCTTTCACTAACACCTAAATCATCTAAGAAAGCTTTGGCTTCGTCGTCAGATAATTCAGCAATTTCAGATTCGATACTGGCTGATACGACAACAACAGCAGAGCCTTCTTTCTCCGCATAGGCTTGTACTTGTTTGACATATTCGTTCTGGGAATAGTCACTAATTTCATCTTCTGCAATATTAGCAACGAACAAGGATTTTTTAATAGTTAGTAGATTTAATTCTTTTAACATATCGAGTTCATCATCGTTCAGGTCGAGGGCACGAACAGGCGTGGCTTCAGTTAGTGCTTCACTAATGCGTTCTAATACAGGCACTTCCGCACGAGCTTCTTTGTCGCCACTTTTAGCAATTTTGGCAATACGCTGTAAACGTTTGTCTACTGTTTCAAGGTCAGCTAAACATAATTCCGTATTGATAATTTCAATGTCGCGAACAGGGTCAATGGAACCAGCCACATGGGTAATGTTTGGATCATCAAAGCAGCGAATAACCTGTGCAATAGCATCTGTTTCACGGATGTGACTTAAGAATTTATTGCCTAAACCTTCGCCCTTGGAGGCGCCTGCTACAAGACCAGCAATATCAACAAAACGCATAGCGGCAGGAATAACCTTACGTGATTTGAACATATCGGCCAATACACCTAGGCGGGCGTCAGGTACATCAACGACACCTACGTTTGGTTCGATAGTACAGAAGGGATAGTTGGCTGCTTCGGCGCCAGCTTTAGTAATGGCATTGAATAGGGTACTTTTACCTACGTTAGGTAGACCGACAATACCGACTTCAAGATTGGTACTCATAATAACATCCTTTACGGTTAGATTTTTCTACGAATAAATAAAAAATAACTATTACATATAATACCATACTATGTGGTCTATATAAACAATAACAGTACATACAGGCGTACGTACTGTTATTTGACTTACCTTATATAGTTTAGAAGGATAATTTTTTGATGCGTTCAACAGCACGGATGGTATTTTCGCGGCTGCCGAAGGAGGTTAAGCGTAAGTAGCCTTCACCGCAAGGACCAAAGCCAGAACCTGGTGTACTAACAATGTTAGCTTGTTCTAAGAGAATATCAAACATATCCCAGCTAGTTTTGCCTTTTGGTGTTTGAAGCCAAATGTAAGGGGCGTCTACGCCGCCATAAACGGTAAGGCCAATGCTTTCTAGGCCTTCACGAATGATGCGGGCGTTTTCTTTGTAGTAAGCAATGTTTTCACGGGTCTGTTTGCGACCTTCTGGGGTGTAAACAGCTTCGGCAGCTCGTTGTGTAATATAAGGAACACCATTGAACTTAGTGCATTGGCGACGGTTCCACAAGGGATTTAAGGGCTGACGTTTGCCGTCTTTGGTTTTAGCACTTACTTCTTTTGGCACCACAGTGTAGGCACAGCGAACGCCTGTGAAACCAGCCGTTTTAGAGAAGGAACGGAATTCAATAGCTACTTGGCGCGCATCCGGTAATTCGTAAATGCTGTGAACCGTGTCTTGGCTGCTGATGAAGGATTCATAGGCAGAGTCGAACATTAAGATGGCATCGTTGTCTTTGCAGTATTGAATCCATTCAGATAAACGCTTACGGCTAAGTACGGTCCCCGTTGGGTTGTTAGGACAGCATAGATACACAATATCTACGTGTTCTTTAGGAAAGGCGGGGGAAAAGTTATTTTCCGCTGAGCATGGCAGGTAAACAACCTTTTCAAAGATGCCATCAACAGCTTTGCCTGTACGGCCACCCATAACATTGCTGTCTAGGTATACCGGATATACAGGGTCTGTAATGGCAATGATATTATCTTCACTAAAGAGTTCTTGGATATTGCCTACATCTGATTTAGCGCCATCGGAGACGAATACTTCGTCGTCAGCAATGGTAATGCCTAAAGGTTCGTAATCCCCTTTAATAATGGCCTGACGTAAAAAGTCATACCCTTGTTCAGGACCGTAACCACGGAAGGTTTCCTTTTGGCCCATTTCATCAACGGCTTTGTGCATCGCTTCGATGATGGCTGGTGCTAGTGGCAGCGTTACGTCGCCAATGCCTAGACTAATAATATCTGCGTCAGGATGGGCTTTTTTATAATCGGCTACTTTATGTGCAATAGTTGCAAATAGATAGGAGCCCTGTAGGTTTAGATAGTTTTCATTAACATGTGCCATGTTAGTTCCTCCTTGTTACTCAATATTAATTAATTTTACTATTAGCAAGGAGATTGCGCAATATAAAAGAAGAATTGATACGTGAGATAGATAGCCTGTAGGAGAAAAGGTAGAAACGTAAATAGGCAGGTACAAATAGAGGCGAGCCTGTTATAATAGAGATGATTAAGTTAAAAGGATGGCTAACTGTTTGTCTGGTAGATTAATTAATAAAGAGATATATTGAAGATAGACAGGCATAGGGTTATTAGATTGAATATATGAACACTTTCTCGTAAGTTTAATAAAATCGATGCGTATAATTGATAAGGATGTATATGTTAACAAGAAGAGATTTACAATATCGCTTAGAGGCGTTAGCTGAGCAAGAAGCTAATCGTAGTGCCTATGATGGGCACAAACCCCATAAAGTGGCTTTGGTTTATCCAAATACCTATTATGTGGGTATGAGTAATTTAGGCTTGCATATTATTTATGAAGAGTTAAATGCAAGACCAGATACGTGCTGCGAACGCGCTTTTATGCCAGAACGCCAGGAAATGGTGGCTTACACTAAGACGCGAACGCCCCTAATGAGCATAGAGAGTCGACGACCCCTACATCAATTCTCTATTATTGGTATCGATATAACTTTTGAAATGGATTATTTTAATATTCCCATTCTTTTACAGATGGGGCAAGTCCCTGTATTAGCTAAGGATAGACGGACAGCAGATGTTTTTGTTATTGGTGGTGGCCCTTGTGCGACCTTTAATCCAGAACCTTTAGCTGATTTCTTTGATGCTTTTATCATAGGTGAAGGAGAAGAGATAACGGCTAAGGCTGTGGGCTGTATTAATGAAGGTCGTGAAAGGGGGCTGTCGCGCGGGGCTATTTTAAAAGAGCTTAGTCAATTAGAGGGCGTCTATGTACCGAGTCTTTATGAGGTGACTTATAATGATGAGACCCATCAGATCACTAGACAGGCCTTGGCGGGGGCACCGGATACAATAAAGCGTCATTGGGGGCCTTTAACGGCTGGTGGTGAAACAGTAGTGGCTACAGATTATACGGAGTTTGGCGCCATGTATATAGTAGAAGTAGCTCGTGGCTGTGGGCGTCATTGTCGTTTTTGCATGGCTGGGTATTGTTATCGCAAGCCTCGTGTACGGCCTTTGCATCAGCTTAAGGAAGGTGTTGATAGGGCGGCTTTGTTAGGTAAAAAAGTGGGTCTTATGGGAGCGGCTATTTCTGATTATCCAGCTATTGATGAATTGGTAGCTTATATTCGGTCTAAAAACCTGCGTTATTCTTGTGCGTCATTACGGGCGGATTCTTTAACGTCGGATGTAGTAAAAGGTTTGGCTGTTAGTGGGCAGCATACCATTACGATAGCACCTGAAACGGGTAGTGACCGCCTTCGCAAGGTTATTAATAAGGGGATTACCGAGGATGATTTACGCACATCCGTCCGAATGGCAGCGGCCGGTGGCATTCATCAGATTCGTTTTTATATTATGGTCGGCCTGCCTACAGAGATGGACGAGGATATAGAGGCTATTATTGATTTGGCTAAACGAACAAGGGCTTATATGGAGGAAGTTGGTTGTCATGGTCGATTAACGTTAAGCATTAATCCTTTTATACCTAAGCCTTTTACCCCCTTTCAGTGGATGGCTATGGACACAAGGCGAGAGGTTAATCGCAAGTTAAAGGGCATCCGTAAGGCCTTAAGTAAGGATAGGCAAATAGAGGTTTTAATTGAATCCCTTAAGGAAGCCTATATACAGGCGGTTTTAGCACGAGGAGATAGGCGTTTAGGTTCAGTGCTGGCTGCTTGTGCTAAAGCAGATGGTAGTAAATCCTTTGTTGGTCTCTGTCAAGAAGCAGGTATTGATGTAGACCAGGCTAATTACAGAGAACGGGCTTTTGATGAAGAGTTACCATGGGATTTTTTAGATATGGGGCTAGCTGATGGCTATTTGCAGGCGGAATGGGAAAAAGGCCTACAGGGAGCTTATACAGCGCCTTGTCAGGATGGTTGCCAGCGGTGTGGTGTTTGTAGGGAGGCAAGATGATGAATCAACAAGTAATTGTACGTGACGTACAAACAGAAAATAAGAAGCCTTGGTCTTTTGAAGAGGCGGTAGGATTTATGAACTTTCCCTTACTGCATGGAGTGACTAGGCGATTTGGTGGCTATTCTAAGGCACCTTATGATTCTATGAATTTAGGACTTCATGTAGAAGATGAAGTAGAAGATGTATGGAAAAATCGTAAGTTAGTCGCTGCCCATTTAGGACAGCCAGTGGAACGCTTAACTTGCGGTCAACAAGTGCATGGCTTAGTTGCTAAAGAAGTAAGGCCACAGCTTGTTGGCAAGGGAGCTTTGAATATGGATTCGGCCATTTCGAATTGTGATGCCTTGTATACAGCAGAACGGCAAGTACCTTTACTGCTTTTAGTTGCTGATTGTGTGCCTGTCTTGCTATATGACAAGGGTAATCATGCGGTAGCCGTTATTCATGCTGGTTGGCGTGGCACGATTGGCCGTTTGCCGGTTATTACTTTAAATAAAATGGTGGAAGCTTATGGCACACAGCCCGAAGATTGTTATGTGTATATTGGTCCATCGATTCAACAAGAATCCTTTGAGGTGGGGGAAGATATTGCGCAATGTTTTTCTGAAGCTATGCCTAAAGAACGAGACTTGGTGCGTTTAATCAAGCGGCCTGGAGCGGTAAAAAAGACACCTCATGTTAATTTGCAACAATTTATTAGTAAGTCCTTTTTGAATATGGGGGTTCCCATGCAACAGATAACCGTATCGCCAACAGATTCCTATACAAGTTATGGTTGTTATTCCTATCGCAAAGCAGGTGGTGTAACGGGACGTATGGGATTGTTTTGTATGTTAAAATAAACCTATACAGAGAGAATCATCTATTATATAATAAATTAGTATGTAATGTATGTAATGGTTTGTTATAGGGAGGCACATATGATTGAAGACGCACTACAAAAGGTGCAGGCTCGCATAGAACAAGCTAGGCTGCGTGTAGGACGTACAGATAAAGTTACCTTAGTGGCTGTGACTAAGAATCATCCTGTGTCAGCTGTAGAAGAGGTGGCCCAATTAGGCATTACTAATGTAGGCGAAAACCGCGTGCAGGAAGCAAAAGAAAAAATGCTTACCTATAGGGGAGAACCTTTAACATGGCATTTAATTGGACATTTACAGACGAATAAAGTGCGGCAAGCTGTTTCGTTATTTCAGTTAATTCATTCGGTAGATAGCAAGAAGCTTTTAGATGAGATTGATAAAGTAGCGGCAAAGAATGACAAAGTACAAGAGATTTTATTACAGGTCAATGTAGCACGTGAAGCTAGCAAAACGGGAATGACCGTAGAAGAGTTCCCAGCGCTTAGAGACTATGCAAAGACATTGCCTCATATAAAAGTAAGAGGGCTTATGTGTATAGCCCCTTTTGCGGAGAATCCGGAAACAGTACGACCTGTCTTTCGTGTAGCAGCAGCATTATTTGAAGACATGAAACAGTATTTTCCAGCAGGTCAGATTAGCGAACTGTCTATGGGAATGACACATGATTTTGAGGTAGCTATCGAAGAAGGCGCTACCATAGTACGTGTAGGTACAGCCATATTCGGCGAACGCGTTTATTATTAACCGGACACTTTAGGCAGGAGGCATATAAATGAGCTTAAAAGACAAATTGCGCAACATATTTAATGATAACTATGCAACTGATGACGAATATGATATGGATCATTATGATGATGAAGAATTAGATGATGATTATGAAGAATCGATTCAGCCAACGGCGCCGGTTAGTTCCTTTCGCCAACCGAAACCAGCTAGTGGTTATGGGGCTATGAGCAGCCGTCAATCATCTATGAAAGTGGTTGTTATTGAACCTAAAGTATTTGAAGATTCAGAAAATATTACCAACCAATTACGTGATTTGCGTCCGGTTGTTATTAATTTTGAAAAAACAGATCCTCATGAAACGGCTCGTATTGTTGATTTTGTTAGCGGAGCTACCTATGCCTTAGATGGCAAGATTCAAAAAATTGGGGAAAATATATTTATTTGCGTTCCAATGAATATTACGATTGATTGCAATGACAAGACAACCTATTCAGATTTGGCAGGCAGTACCTTGGCTTGGAAAGAACCAAAAGCCGAACAATAAGATAGATAAGGCGGTAACCATAGAATGAGTGGGGCAAAAGATAAAGAGAAAATCATCCGTTATTTTGAGGCATCTGGTAGTGGCGATATGGCTAGGCGGATGCTGGACTTAGCGGATCAGGTAGTCGCAGGTCGCCCGTACCGCTTGACTGATTTTATGACACCGGCTGCCTTGACCGTGGCAGAAGCTATTAAAGCGGAGTATCCAGGAATTTTGGTCAAGGAAAATGGTGGCTACCAAGGAGCCGAACGAATTCGTATTGCCTTTGTTGATGCGGATTTTAAGGGGACTATTGACTGGGGGATTAAGCCCCTAGCTGTTACTTGGGATCCGCGTTTTCGATTGCTAACACATAGGGATGTATTAGGGTCCTTAATGGGATTAGGCATTGATAGAGAACACTTTGGCGATATTATTGTTCGCGAGGGTGGGGCGACAGTGCTTACTGATGCATCGGTGGCTGAGTTTGTAGAGACGCAGTTTACCAAAATTGCTATGGTTAGTGTATCTGTAGCGCCTATGGATTTAGCAGATATTAAACCAAAAGAAGAATGCGTTAAGGAAGTGCGTACAACCGTAGCTTCTCTTCGATTGGATGCGGTGGCATCGTCAGGCTTTAGCATGTCACGGACTAAATTGGTTAGCCTAGCTAAGGCTGGTCTTGTGCAGATTAATTGGCAACCAGTTAAGGGGCCTGCACAAGAAGTTAAAGAAGGGGATATTATATCCTTACGTGGTCGTGGACGGATGAAGATAGAAGCCATTACAGGTACATCTCGAAAGGGGCGTATTGGCGTTTATTTAAAGCGTTTTATATAAAAAGTACGAGAGGATTTTTCTATGATTACACCAATGGACATACATAATAAGGAATTCGAGAATGGGTTCCGTGGGTATGATAAAGAATCGGTTGATTCCTTTATGACTGAATTGGTTGGCGATTATGAAACATTGTATCGTGAAAATCGGGAAATGACCGAAAAAATTGAACAATTGGAAAAACGCCTTAATCAATACGAACAAATGGAAGCGACTATGAATAACACCTTGGCGCTGGCTCAAGAAACAGGAGAAACAGTTAAGGCAGCGGCTAGAAAAGAAGCTGACTTAATTATTCAAGAAGCAGACCAAGAAAAGAAAAAGATTTTGGCTGATGCAGAAACATCCTTGCGAAGTGCTCGTGAGAAATATGCAGCCATTCAAAATGAGATTGCTGTCTTTCGGGCTAAGATGGAATCTTTATTGACCTCACAGTTACAACTTTTGGAAGGTTGTAACTTAGGTAAAAGTAAGGTAAAGATAGAAACAGATATAAGTGATACAAGTGATGAGGCTTCAGAGTCTCAGCAATAAAAATTGTGAGTTAGAAAAATATAAACGATGCTGTTCATAAAAATCGGCTTGGCAGTACAAGCCGATTTTGTCATTTATAAAACATATAACAATATTTCATAGGAGTAAAAGCATGCTGTTCATGGCTGTAAAGGTAGCTAACCGCCATTGCTTGGTCGTTGGTGGCGGGGCTATAGCCGAGCGACGAGTCCAGACTTTTCTTAAGGAGGGGGCTCATATCCGCCTTGTAAGTCCTAAGGTAACGGCTCGGCTAGCAGAGTTGGCTAGAAACAATAAAATAGAGTGGCAAAAGCGAACCTATGCGGCGGATGTCTTGGCTGGAGCCGATTATGTGCTGGCTTTGACAGATAATAGAGAGGTTAATCGGCAATGTGTGAAGGATGCTAAGGCCTTGGGATGTTTAGTTAATTGTGGCGATGATAAAGACAAGTGTGACTTTATGTTGCCGTCCACAGCGGATTTTACACAATTAGATATAGCCATCCGCAGCCGCGGAGCCAGTCCACGCATTAATAAGCTGCTTAGACAGGATATAGAAGAGCGGTATGCGCCTGTGGATCAAATGCTAGTAGAACTAGCTGATCTACGTCAGTTAGTAAAAGATAGATTAGAGACGCCTAAAGAGCGGCGTGCTTTTTGGCAGAGTCAATTTACAAGAGAAAGCCTAAGAAGGGTTATACAAGGACAATGGAGAGACGTAAAGGAGGGCCTATTACATGCAATTAGTAGTATTGGGATTAAATCATAAGACAGCACCGGTGCCTGTAAGAGAGCGTTTTTCCTTTGATAAACAAGAGTTAGCGAAGGCGTTAGATAAATTATACGAAGAGACGGGTATTGCTGAATGTGTATTATTATCGACTTGTAATCGGACGGAGTTATATGTAGCGCTCGATGGTTATAGTTCATCAGATGAAGGAAGAAATACGGATACCTTAAAACAGACAGTTTTACAAATATTGGGACGCATTAAAGGGTCTCAAGTAGAAGAAGCTGACAGGTCCTATTTTTATTTTTATGAAGATGATGCCTGCCTTGATCATTTATTTCGTGTGTCCTCTAGCCTGGATTCCTTGGTCGTTGGAGAAGGGCAGATTCTCAGTCAGTTAAAAATGGCTTATGTTGCTGCCTATAGTCATGGCTTAACAGGGCCCGTTTTTAATATTATTTTCCAAAAAGCCATTAGTGTCGGTAAGAAGGTACGGGCCACTACGGGTATAGCTGATACGCCCGTATCTGTTAGTTATGCAGCGGTTAATTTGGCAGAGGATTGTTTGGAAAAGCCTTTAGCAGAAGCAAAAGTTCTTATTCTAGGGGCTGGTACTATGAGTGAATTAACGGCTACGCATTTGGCTGCCAAAGGGGTAACTAGTATATTCGTATCTAACCGTACCTATACCAAGGCGCAGGAATTAGCCCATCGCTTTCATGGACAAGCGGTAGCCTTTGATAATTTTGCGACAGAAGCCCAATCGGCGGATATTTTGATTACTTCGACGGGGGCCCCGCATTATATTATTAGGCCAGAATTAGCTCAGACTATTATGGAAAATCGCCAGGGCCGCCCTTTAGTTATGATTGATATTGCGGTGCCTCGTGATATTGATCCAGAGGTGGCTCAAGTGGAAGGTATATACCTTTTTAATATAGATTCCTTAAGTAAGGTTGTAGAAGCCAATAAGCAGCACCGATTGGAAGAAGCTAAGAAGGCAGAACCTATTATTGCTAAGGCCTTGTCAGAAATTCATGAAAAACTAAATTATTTATCGGTACGGCCTATGATGGTTCTTTTAAGTGATAGGGCTGACCAAATTCGGCGTCGTGAACTGCATAGAGCCTTAGTTAAATTACCTGATGCCAGTGATCATGACCGACGGATTATGGATTCCATGTCCCGTATGATTGTACGCAAACTGTTACGGGATCCAATGATTCATTTTAATGAAATCGCTGGTAAGGAAGATGAAGCCATGTATTGGAAATTATTTGGCGATATGTTTAACTTGAAATAGGAGATGGACATATGAAACAAGTATGGCGGATAGGAACACGGAGCAGTGCCTTAGCCCTATGGCAGGCAGAACATATTGCAGAAGCCTTAAAGAAGGTATGCCCAGGCTGCGAGACACAGCTAATTCATCATGAGACGAAAGGGGACCGTATTTTAAATAAGTCCTTAGCAGCTATTGGTGGTAAAGGCTTATTTACAGAAGAGTTAGAAGAGGCTATGCGGGCGGGCACTATTGATATAGCAGTTCATAGCTTAAAGGATATGCCTACGGAGTTACCAGAAGGGCTTGTTATTGGAGCTATTACGGAGCGAGAAGTACCGTGTGATGCCTTGGTAGCGCCTGTTTATAAGACCTTGCAGGAACTACCTCAGGGCGCCCGCATTGGTACTAGTAGTTTGCGACGGCAGGCTCAATTACTTAGGATGCGACCAGATTTACAGATTGTAACTATTCGAGGCAATGTACAAACTCGTTTGCGTAAGATTGATGAATTACAATTAGATGGGGTTGTTTTAGCACAGGCAGGTCTAATTCGTTTGGGACTAGCTGACCGAATTACGCAAGTCTTTACAGTGGATGAAATGATTCCAGCGGTAGGTCAGGGGGCGTTGGCGATTGAATGCCGAGCCTATGATAAGGAAACGTTAGACACTTTACGATTATTGAATAGCTTAGAAACAAGGCAAATAACGGAAGGAGAACGGAGTTTTCTTCGCCAGCTCCATGGGGGCTGTCAAGTACCTATTGGCGTGCATGGGACGATTACTAAAGGGCAGTTAACCTTAAAGGCCTTAGTCGCTTCTTTAGATGGACGCAATTGTTATGAAGGGGAAATGACAGGTCCTTGTAATGCAGGAGAGATTATTGGACGTAATTTAGCAAAAGCTATCTATGAAGAAGGCGGAAAAACGGTTATTGATGAGTTAATTCGTATGGGGGTGCTGAAGTAATGGCAGAAGAAAAACAAGGTAAGGTCTACTTAATTGGAGCTGGCCCGGGTGATTATAAATTAATTACGGTTAAAGGCCGTGAATGCATAGAAAAAGCGGATGTCATTATTTATGATTATTTAGCCGATAATCATCTCTTACAGTGGGCCAGGCCAGAAGCAGAGTTAATTTATGCAGGTAAACAGTGCAAGCATCACACCCTTCATCAATATGAAATTAATGAATTACTTGTAAAATATGGGCGAGAAGGAAAGATTGTAGCCCGTTTAAAGGGTGGCGATCCCCTTGTTTTTGGTCGTGGTGGTGAAGAAGCCTTGGTCTTAAAAGAAGCAGGTGTGGCATATGAATTTGTACCTGGTGTTACCTCGGCTATTGCAGCTCCTGCCTATGCAGGTATACCTGTCACACAGCGGGCTATGGCTACCTCCTTTGCCATTGTTACAGGTCACGAGGATCCTACAAAAGGCGTATCGGGTATACACTGGGAAGGATTAGCAAAAGCGGTCGATACCATTACCTTTGTTATGGGTGTCGGCAATTTGCCGCTTATTGCGCAGAAATTGATGGAGCATGGTCGAGCTGCCGATACACCGGTAGCTGTTATCCGTTGGGGTACAAAACCCATTCAAGAGACCTTAGTTTCAACCCTCGACCATGTAGTAGAAGACGTAAAAAAAGCACAAATAAAACCGCCATCTCTTATTATTGTTGGTCAGGTTGTTAACTTGCGTAAACAACTTCGTTGGTTTGATACAAAACCATTATTTGGTAAAACAATTGTCGTGACGCGGGCTAGAGCACAGGCTAGTGCCTTAACAAACCGATTAGAGGAATTGGGTGCCAATGTATTAGAGGCACCAGCTATTAAGACGCAAGCCTTGCCATTAAGTGGCGACGATGAGCAAGTTATTAGCCATATGGCAGTCTATAAGGCGCTTGTCTTTACATCGGCACAAGGTGTTCGCTACTTCTTTAGTGCCCTTAAGGGCTTACATAAGGATAGTCGGGCCTTGGCGGGGCTAGCTGTTTGTGCGATTGGTACAGCAACAGCAAAGGCCTTAGAAAGGCATGGTATTCAGGCAGATTTAATTCCTTCTAATTTTCAGGCTGAGTCTGTAGTGGACGCTTTAAAAGCGAGTTTGCCAGTACAGAGCCGCGTATTGTTAATACAACCGAAAAAGGCAAGAAAAGTGATTCCAGAAGGACTTCGACAGGCTGGTATCGAAGTAGATATATTGCGGTTGTATGAGACAGTATTAGAGGGGGCTCATAGCCAAGAGGTCAAAGAAGCCTTAGCTAGTGACCAAGTTGACTATGTAACCTTTACTAGCTCTTCTACCGTTAGAAATACGATAGATTCCTTAGGTCAAGAGGCTAAGGAGTTATTAGGAAAAGCCCGTATAGCCTGCATTGGACCAATTACAGCAGCGACCTGCCAAGAAGAAGGGTTGTCAGTTGATTTGATTTGTCAGACGTATACGATTCCGGCTTTAGTTGAATTAATAGTGTCAGATGTTAGGGAGGCATAATATGTTAGATTTAACGTATCGTCCACGCCGTTTGCGGACAAGCCCAATGATGCGCGCCTTAGTGCATGAAACATCATTAGAAATCAATGATTTAATATATCCTATTTTTGTGGTACCTGGTTCTAAGATTAAGGAACCGATTGATACCTTGCCAGGTCAGTATCGGTGTTCCGTTGATGTGGCTGTTGAAGTAGCTAAAGAAGTAGCAGCCTTAGGTATCCCTGGGGTAGAAATCTTTGGTATTCCTACTTATAAGGATGAACAAGGGTCATCAGCTTGGGATATGTCACAGCCTGTACAGCAGGCGATTACGGCTATTCGTCATAATTGCCCTGAACTAATTGTTGTGGGGGACGTATGTCTTTGTCAGTATACATCCACAGGTCATTGTGGCTGCGTAGAAGGTCATGATGTAGATAATGACAAGACTTTGCCTTTAATTGCTCAGGTTGCTTTAAGCCAGGCAGAAGCGGGTGCTCAGGTGGTAGCGCCGTCAGATATGATGGATGGTCGCGTGGCTATGATTCGTGAAACCTTAGATGACCATGGATTTTCTAAGGTAACTATTATGAGCTATGCTGCTAAATATGCATCGGCTTATTATGGACCGTTTAGAGGGGCTGTTAATTCGGCACCTGAATTTGGTGACCGCAAGGGTTACCAAATGGATCCGGCCAACCGTTTAGAAGCTTTGCGTGAAATCGAATTAGATATTCGCGAAGGTACCGATATTATTATGATTAAGCCAGCTCTTAGTTATTTAGATGTTGTACGAGAAGCACGGGATAATTTTGACTGTCCATTAGCTGTATATAACGTAAGTGGTGAATATGCCATGGTTAAGGCAGCAGCGCAGGCCGGATTAATTGATGAAAAACGAATTGTATTAGAATCTTTAACATCTATGAAGCGAGCTGGTGCTAAGATTATTATTACCTATCATGCCATGGACGTAGCTCGTTGGCTGTTAGAAAAATAAAGGAAGAGTCATGTTAGATTTAACACGTTCAACAAAAGCATTTGATGATGCGAAAGATATATTGCCAGGTGGCGTTGATAGTCCAGTTCGCTCCTATCGGAGCGTAGATTCCAATCCACCTTTTATCAGCTCCGCATCAGGTGATCATATTTATGATATTGATGGTAATGAATACATTGATTATGTCTTGTCTTGGGGACCTATGATTTTAGGCCATGCGGATCCAGAAGTGACTGCTGCTTTGCAGGAAGCGGTGCCACGTGGAACCAGCTATGGGGCACCGACACTCCTAGAAACAGAATTAGCCAAAAAGATACAGGCCTTTGTACCGTCTATGGAAATGATGAGGTTAGTTAATTCAGGTACAGAAGCAACTATGAGCGCCTTGCGAGTCGCTCGTGGTTATACAGGGCGAGATAAGATTGTTAAATTTATTGGCTGCTATCATGGGCATAGTGACAGCCTATTAGTTAAGGCTGGCTCTGGACTTGCTACCTTTGGCGTGCCAGATAGTCCAGGCGTACCAGCTAATGTGGCTAAGGATACAGTGACCTTGCCTTACAATGATAAAGAAGCCTTTAAAAGCTTTTTTGATGCGCATGGTGATGAAATTGCTGCCGTTATTGTAGAACCAGTAGCTGGTAATATGGGTTGCGTGCCACCAGTAGAAGGCTTCTTGGAATTATTACGAGAAGAAACGGCTAAGCACGAAACGGTCTTAATTTTTGATGAAGTTATGTGTGGTTTTCGGGCTAGTTCTGGTGGGGCGCAGAAACGCTATCAGATTGTGCCAGATATGACTTGCCTAGGTAAGATTGTTGGTGGTGGTATGCCACTGGCTGTCTTTGGTGGCCGTAAGGCGATTATGTCTTGTGTGGCACCAGCAGGTCCTGTGTATCAGGCAGGTACCTTGAGTGGTAATCCTTTGGCTACGACGGCAGGACTTGCTACAATGTCTGTCTTGCAACGGGATCCAACTGTCTTTAGAAAGGCGGAAGAATCTACGGATTACTTGTGTCGTGGTCTGTTGCGGGTAGCTAAAGAAGTAGGCGTGCCAGTACAAGTGCAGTGGGTAGGCTCTATGTTTACTCTTTTCTTTAGTGATAAACCAGTGCGCAACTTTGATGATGCCAATGCTTGTGATAGGGAAGCTTTTAAGAAGTTCTTTGCTTATAATCTAGAACACGGTATTTATTATGCACCAAGTCAGTTTGAAAGTAACTTTATGTCTATTGCGCATAGTCAGGCTGATTTAGATACAAGTATTCAGATCGCTAAGAAAGCCTTTCAAGTATTGAAGGCCTAGGTGGTACCTATGTTATCTTCAGAACTGCGTAAAATGGCTCGCAAAAATAGAGAAGAAATACTAAGTAAAAGTGTGATTCCTAAGTCTTATTGGGAGTCTATTGAGACTTGGCTAGGACAGACGGGCTTAGGTGATGTCTATTTGGATGCTTATGATGCGATTGGTGCTTGGTGGGCGGCGCAAGAAGCTGAACGCTTAGGCTACACCATCAATTTTATTCGGTCTGGTTGCGTGCCCTCTCGTTGGTTTCCAGACGGAGAAAATTGGAATATGGCTAAGGCAGAGGCTAAGTATCAGTTGACTAAGTCTTGGGCTGAGCTCATTGAAAAGCAGGCGTTAGTAAAAAAATAAGTTTCTTGTCTGTTTATAAAGCAAGACCTCTTACCTCAGGTGAGAGGTTTTGTTTTATAATAGGCATATAAGGTATGAAAAATAAAGTATGTATAGTCCTTGTAATTTTGCAAAGGAGGCTTATGGACGGGAAGATTAAACGGATGAATTTGTCGGTCTTATCATTGAGCTTGCCTATTTTTGCCGAAGTTTTTTTACAAATGCTTATTGGCAATGTGGACCAATTTATGATGAGTCGTTATTCTCAAGAGGCTGTAGCTGCTGTGGCTAACGCCAACCAGATTATGAATATTATTATTATGCTTCTTGTAGTTATGAGTACAGCGACGACTATCTTAATTGCCCAGTATTTGGGCGCTCAAAATCGAGATAAGATAAATGAAGTCTGCACAGTAAGCGTTGCCTTTAACGCTTTGTTTGGAGCTGTGGCTGCCAGTATAATTATTTTAGCTAGGCATCGTTTGTTTTCTTGGTTGGGTGTGCCCGCAGAGATTATAGATGATACAGCCCTTTATATGTCTATTGTGGCATGTACTATTCCTATTACTGGTGCTTATATGACTTTTGTTGCTACCTTTAGGGGTCATTCCTTACCAGCAGTTACCATGTGTATTGCTTTTGTTATGAATATTATTCATATTGCTAGTAATTGGGTCTTTATTTTTGGTTGGGGACCGATTCCTTCTATGGGCGTTTTTGGGGTGTCTGTTTCAACCTTTATGAGTAAGGGCCTGGGGCTTTTGCTTATCATAGGGGTTATGTATTACCTTTTGCCTGTACGTCTATCTTGGAAGTATGTATGGCCTCTCCGCTGGCAGACCTTAAAGGGCATATTAAATATTAGTCTGCCGTCAGGTGGGGAAACCTTGTCTTATCAGTTGTCACAGACCACAATTATGCGGATGATTAACGTGTTAGGCCTATTGGTTATTGATACTAAGGTCTATGTGTACATACTGGCTATGTTTTGTTATATGTATACCATAGCTTTAGCCAATGCGGCTCAGATTGTAGTTGGTTTCTTAATTGGTGCCGATAGAGATGGGGAAGTGTCAGCTAAGGTTTGGCAGACCATGTTTTTAGGTATGGCTATTAGTGTAGCCATTACGATTGGCATGTATATGTACAGTAATCAAATATTAAGTATTTTTACTACTGATCCAGAGGTTTTAGCCTTAGGGCATCAGGTTCTATTGGTAGAGATTTTATTGGAAATTGGTCGCTCCGTAAATATTGTTATGGTACAATGTTTACAAGCTGCTGGCGATATTCGGACGCCAATGATTGTAGGCATTTTTGGTATGTGGTGTTGTGCCGTACCTTTGTCTTACCTATTTGGTATAGCTTGGGGCTGGGGTCTTGTAGGCATTTGGTTGGCTATGGCCGCTGATGAATGTTTGCGTGGTCTTATCTTCATTTGGCGTTGGTTAAGTGGACGTTGGCGAGGCCGCAAATTAATTGCAGCCACTTAGAGTAGCAGGGTAGGATAGTAGAGAAATGAGGAAGTTGTATGAGAAAGACTGTGGGGATTATTGGCCTAGGCTTATTAGGTGGTTCCTTAGCTAAAGGATTGACTAAGTTGGGTACGTATCGTATTATTGGTTATGATCATCTGCCGGAGGTCTGCAAGGAGGCCTTAAAAGATAAGGTTATCGAAGACATAGCAGACGGACCAGGGCAGGTTATTAGCCAATCCGATATAGTTGTCTTTGCTATGCCACCGGATATTAATGCTCAAACCTTGGTGAAGTATAAAGATTTATTTCGTCCAGGTACCTTAGTGACGGATGTATCCAGCACTAAAAAGCATGTTATAAAAGCTGTAGAGGATTGCCTGCCAGCGGATGTACATTTTGTGTCCATTCATCCTATGGCCGGTTCGGAAAAGGGCGGTTATGCTATGGCTAAGGCGGATTTGTTTCAGAATTGTGCTTGGATTATCTTGGAAGATAGACAATCGCCTCATTGGAATGAAGGGAATGCCAAAGAATTAGAAGTGATGGGACAGAAACTGGGCGGCCGTATTGAGTGGGTTCCTATGGCTAAGCATGATCATCTATTAGCAACAGTCAGTCATATGCCCCATGTAGTAGCCGCCATGGTTACAACAGTGGCCGGTAATGACCAGTATGGTGATTTGCGTCTTCGCTTAGCGGCAGGTGGTTTTCGAGATATTACGCGGGTAGCTGGTGGTACACCTTCCATGTGGCGTGAGATTATAAGTGGTAATCGGAAGGAAGTCTTATTGGCTTTAGATGCCTTAGCAGGGCAGATAGAAGAAATAAAACAAATGTTAACAAAAGACCCGTCAGGACAAGCTTTAGAAAGCTATTTGACGAGAGCACGAACAATTCGAAAGCATTTTCAAGAAATTATTGATAATACAGCAAATCCCAAATGATTAGATATGATAGAGAAGGTAGGAAGTAGTATATGCAGGCATTGAATAGACTTTGTCAACAAATAAAGCCTAGAGACCATAAAATAGAAGAAGAAATAAAAACGGCTTGGGGAGCAGAAAAGACCTCTTATGGCAAATTAGTGGATATGGTGGCTCAATATGGCTCCTGTTTGGGGGCAGTTAATCCACCAGTCCCTAAGCCATGTATGGTTATTGCTTCCGCTGATCATGGTATTGTTAAAATGGGTGTTAGTGCCTATCCACAGAGTACGACTATTGGGATGACAACAAACTATTTAATTCCTAAAGGAGCTGGCGCTAATGCCTTAGCTAATTACTGTGGCGCTTCCATGGTCGTTGTTGATATGGGGATTAATGCGGATATGTCACAGGTGCCGGGCCTTCGACATTGCAAAATCCGTAAGGGAACACGTAATTTTCTTAGGGAACCAGCTATGACAGAAGAAGAAGCTGAAAAAGCGATTATGGTAGGGGTTACTATAGCTCAAGAAGAGGTCAAGAAGGGCCATACTGTCTTTTTAGTAGGGGAAATGGGCATTGCGAATACGACGGCAGCAGCTGTTATGACGGCTCTTTTTTCTGGGCTAAGTGCTAAGGAAGCGACCGGCCGGGGCAGTAATATTTCAGATGAACGCTTAAAAGTGAAGACACAAGTTGTAGCACAGGCTTTAGAAAAATATAAGGATATAGGTTCAGAAGATGGCTTTCATATTTTACAGTGCGTTGGCGGGTACGAGTTTGCCTGCCTGGTAGGCGTCATTTTAGGGGCGGCAGCGCAAGGTGCTATGACGATTATTGATGGTTTTAACACAACGGCGTGTGCCTTGGTGGCGCATACGATGGCGCCAGCTTGTATGGATTATGTGATGGCCTCTCACTTATCAGCAGAAAAGGCTCATATTGATGCCTTGAAGACCTTAGGACTTACGGCTTATGTGGATTTGAAATTATGCTTAGGTGAGGCTTCTGGCGGCGCTATACAGGCTGGTATGTTAGAAATGGCTGTGCGTATCTATCAAGCCTTACAGAAAAAGGAGGGCTAAAGGATGATAAATCAAGAAAAGTTAGTCACTTATTTGCAGGCTAAACAAATACAGATTCCTAAACCTTCTAAAAAGGCTGAAAGGGCTTGTCGAGAACGGGTGGATAATTTAACTAAGCCTATTTATAGTTTGGCTCAGTTGGAAGTTATAGCCGTTCGTTTGGCTGGCCTTTTGCATACGCCAAAGCCAAATCACTTGTCTATGGGCGGTGTTTTGTTTATGGGAGAAAAAGAAGTACCAGCCTTAGCAACAAAGGCCGTTTTACAGGCCCTACAAGCTACGTATCAAACCTGCTTAATTACAAAAGAACAAGAAGAGGAACTGTCTTGGGAGGATGCCTATGAACTAGGAAAAGCAGAGGCTATAAAAGCTAAGAAAGCGGGTCTACAAATCGTGGCGCTAGGCGCTAATCGTATAGATAGAGAGTCTAAGGCCTTTATCGTTATGACAGCTTTTGTATTGGAACTTGTGGCTTTAGGTCTACCTGTCGTGTTTGATACCTTACTAACCGGTCAAGCGGTGGAAATAGCAACAAGAGCCTATCCAGACCTTAAGGCGTATGCCTTTGCTTCTATAGGAGAAACGGCTAAACAGAAAAAGGCACAGGCAGAGCAAATGAAAACGCTCGGTCTCATGCCCTATTTGTTTTATGATATAGATAGGGGACAAGGTCTAGGAGCGGCACTTGGTTTATCCTTGATTGATGCTTCTTTACACATGTTAAATGATATGAAAACTTTTGGCGAAGCCTCTGTTACCGTAGCTGAAGATGGGCCAGGCAATGGGCGGCAAGATGGTCGATAGTCCATGGGTTTGTAATTATGTGTAAAAAAATTAATTGGTATTGGTTAGTATATAGTTTGGAAATAAGCATGACTATAGGCGATACGTATAGCGTTTAGTATATACGGGCATTTAGTATGGACTAGCATCTAATGGACTGGCATCTAATGTATAGAGGTATATATAAGTTATTAGTATAGATAGGAGGGCCTGTTTGATGAAGACTTGTAACCTATTTTGTGGGGCTGGCGTTAGTGGTAATATGCTTATTGGAGCTCTATTAGACTATGGCCTGCCACTAGTTCATTTGCAGGAAGGCTTGCAGGCACTGCCTATTGATGGCTATCAGCTTATTTATGAAAAAGTAGGTAAATTAGGTTTAGGAGCCACCTATTTTAATGTTAGATTACTAGATACTTCTTTTGCACATAATTATAAGCCGACATATGCTCACACGCATACGCATGGACGAGGGTTTGAAGCCATTAAGGATTTAATTTGTGATTCTTCCTTATCCACTTGGGTTAAGGAAGAAGCTGTGGCTGTTTTTTATGCTTTGGCCAAGGCGGAAGCTAAGGTTCATCAAAGCACCATAGATAAGGTTCACTTCCATGAGGTGGGGGCTGTTGATTGCCTTATTGATATTGTCGGTACTTGTTTGGGCTTAGAATATTTTGGCTTTACTGGTTTTAAGGTGAGCCCTTTGCAAGTGGGACAGGGACAGGTGCATTGTGCTCATGGCTGGATGGATGTACCGACGCCGGCGACTAAGGAGCTTTTAGAGGATGCACCTACCTATCGTACAGCAGCAAGTGGGGAATTTGTCACCCCAACGGGCGCTGCTCTTGTATCGACATTAGGACACTATCAAGAGGATTTATTTCCTGCCTATATACATAGCGTGGCGTATGATGAGGATGGATATCGCTTGGTTAGTCCAGATGCGATTAGCATTTATCAGCAGCAATTAGCTAGAGGTGTAGATAAATGCGGCCTTGGCGCAGGCACTATGGATGCTAGTATTCCTAATGTCTTACTTTTATTTTGAAAAGGCCTAAAAAAACTTTAAAAATTTGTTGACATAGGGTAAAGGGTTTGTTATTATAGTAAAGCAGTCAGGAACAAGGCACTAATGCAGTGCTTCTGATGAATGCGGAAATAGCTCAGCGGTAGAGCACTGCCTTGCCAAGGCAGGGGTCGCGAGTTCGAATCTCGTTTTCCGCTCCAACTATTCCTCGATAGCTCAGTTGGTAGAGCAATCGGCTGTTAACCGATCGGTCGTAGGTTCGAGTCCTACTCGGGGAGCCAGTTTTCTCCAAAGGATATCCTTTGTTGAATATAAGGGATAGGGGTATCGCCAAGCGGTAAGGCAACGGACTCTGACTCCGTCATCCGAAGGTTCGAATCCTTCTACCCCTGCCAATCTTTATGGTTCACTAGCTCAGTTGGCAGAGCACCTGACTTTTAATCAGGGTGTCCCGAGTTCGAATCTCGGGTGAGCCACCACAATATGGCCCGATGGTCAAGCGGTTTAAGACACCGCCCTTTCACGGCGGTATCGAGGGTTCGATTCCCTCTCGGGTCACCATATGGACGATTAGCTCAGCTGGGAGAGCGCCTGCCTTACAAGCAGGATGTCGGCAGTTCGATCCTGTCATCGTCCACCAAGTTAAAGCGAGATGCGTAAGCGTCTCGCTTTTTTGTATTGCAGCTAAACTTTATAAGATAGAGTGTGTAGGGCAGGGGAGATTCGCATAAAGAGATGCTATAAAGGTGTTATAAGATTAATACGTTTTGTCCTATAAGTCTAATCTTTATTGAGAGAAATATGGATAATCATCCTGAGAGTAAACGTTTTTAAGCAACCTATTAAGAGAATCCAATAGGAGGAAGGGATTAAACCAACTATATAATTGACAAAGGTACACTGGTAGTGTATATTATTAACTATATTATGGAGAGAAAGAAATTTGTCTCATAAGAATGTACGTGTCATATAGTAGTGGAGGTTTTACAGGTGAAAGAAAGACAAATGGAACGTGGCTTAAAACCACGCCATGTAGAGATGATTGCCCTAGGTGGGACGATTGGTGTCGGACTCTTTATGGGGGCGGCCAGCACCATTATGTTGGCTGGACCATCGGTATTATTATGCTATGCTTTAACCGGTGTTATTATGTTTTTTATTATGCGTATTATGGGCGAAATGCTCTATCAGGAGCCTGTTACTGGGTCATTCGCTACTTATGGACATAAGTATATTAGTCCTTATATTGGGTATTTAACAGCCTGGAGTTATTGGTTTATGTGGGTTGTTATAGGCCTGTCAGAAATTACAGCGGTTGGTATTTATGTTAAATATTGGTATCCGATGATACCACAGTGGGTGTCCGCCTTAGGTGGCATGTTGATTGTGGCTGGTGCTAATTTAGCAGCTGTTAAATACTATGGTGAATTTGAATTTTGGTTTGCTATTATTAAGGTAACAACCATTATTGTTATGTTAATTGTAGGTGCCATGATTATTATCTTTGGCTTTGGCAATGGCTGGAATGCCGTAGGTATGACTAATCTCTGGAGTCATGGTGGTTTTATGCCACATGGTTTTGCTGGTATGTTGGGCGCTATGTGTGTTGTGGCGGCCGCTTTCCAAGGGGTAGAGCTGGTTGGTATTACCGCAGGTGAAGCGCAGCAGCCGAAGGAAACTTTACGTAAGGCAACCAAGAATATTACTTGGCGTATTTTGATTTTTTATATTGGATCTATCTTTGTTATCTTATGTATCTATCCTTGGGACCAAGTAAGTATGATTGGCAGTCCTTTTGTTATGACCTTCTCTAAGGTAGGTATTACTATTGCGGCAGGCATTATTAACTTCGTTGTTTTGACTGCTGCTCTATCTGGTTGTAATAGCGGGCTTTATAGTTCGGGTCGTATGTTATATACCTTGGCACAGAATGGACAGGCACCAAAGATTTTCAAACGTCTATCGAAGACAGGGATACCGCGCATAGGTATTTTAGTAACAGTTTGTTGCCTTGTGATTGGGGTAATTCTTAACTACCTAATTCCTGATTCTAAACTTTTCTTATACTTGTATAGTGCGTCTGTATTCCCAGGTATGTTGGCTTGGTTCGTCTTAGCTTGGTCACAGAAGAAATTCCGTGCGTATTGGGGACCGGAAGTCATGGCTAAACATGAATTTAAGTCGCCTTGGTATCCGTATGCTAATTACTTGTGTATCATTTTCTTAGCCTTAGTTACGATAGGTATGCTCTTTAATCCAGATACGCGCATGTCGCTGGTTGCTTCTTGGGTATTTATGGCGGTTGTTACTATTTTCTATTACGTGCTAGGCTTTAATAAGCAAAAGTATGACAAGCATGGTATGCTTATCGAAGATGGGCATTTAGAAGTGAAGTAAAATAAAATATAGCTTTTAGGCAGAGCCTCTCTTACAAGAAGTTACGTAGTTACTATCTTGGAGGGAGGCTCTTTTATGGTATAATAGAGAGAAATGTGTATTGTTGAGAGGAGTCATTATGAGACTAAGACGAAAACCATGGATTGACCAGGCTATCCATGATTTTGAAGATACAGCCTTGCTCGATAATTTTGAAACCTATAAGGGAAAATGGCGGTCTTTGTTTACAAATCCAGACTTGCCTTTGTATATGGAATTAGGAACGGGGAAGGGGCAGTTTATAGCCGGTATGGCTGAGACCCATCCAGAGATTAATTTCGTTGGCTTTGAAGTACAATTGGGTGTGCTCTATTATGCAGCCATGAAGCTTCATGAGCAGGCGGCTAAGAATGGTAAGGTCGCCCTTTTTGATATCGCTAATATTGAGGATGTGGTAGCACCAGGTGAAGTGGATCGCTTTTATATTAACTTTTGTGATCCTTGGCCTAAGAAGAAACATGCAAAACGTCGTTTGACTTACCATACGTTTTTAGCTCGTTATGCTCGTTTGTTGGCTAAGGGTGGGGAGGTCCATTTTAAGACAGATAATGAAGGCCTTTTCTTATTTTCCTTAGATGAGTTCAGAGAGGCTGGCTGGGCCTTAAAAAATGTTACCTATGATTTGCATAGCACGGATACGCCTAATATAGAGACGGAATATGAACATAAATTTAGTGCTAAAGGTCAGCCAATCTTCCGCTTGGCAGCGGTAAAACCGGAGGAGGCAGACAGCCATGAATAAAAAGGAACGAGACCGGCAGGGACAAGAGCAGGATGCTCAGGTACAGGCTGTCTTGTCAGAACTAAAGGTGACTACGCCCATTCGATTGAAACATAAGCGGCCACCTACGTGGTGGGAATTATTTATCCATCGTTGTTACCAGTTTGCTTTTAGCTGTCAAAAACTTTGGAATCGCGTTGTTAAGAATGAAGCTCAAGGGATTATAGTGGTTATTCTTATTATCTCTTTGATTGGCCTTGTTAACATTTTTAGTGCAACTTATGCAGCGGCCTCTTCCTCGGGCAATATCTTTAGTAGACAGGCCATTGTCCAAATGATTTCTCTTGTCTTAGGCGTCATTGTTGCTTATAGTATGTATAAATTTAAGTACTCTCACTTAAAGAGCCGAAAGTGGCAGGCCTGGATAGCCGGTATTATCTTTGTTTTGCTTATAGCGGTGTTAGGGGGGGGTACGGTTGTCAATGGGGCACGGCGTTGGTTTCAGATTGCCGGAGTCTCTATACAGCCATCAGAATTTGCTAAGTTGGCGTCTATTGTATGGACTGCCATGTGGGTTAATAAGTGGCGAGAGACTCATGATAAGATGGAATTTGGTCATTTCGCCCCTTGGAAGTGTCTAAGGCGATGGTCTATTCGGCAGAAATTACCCGTTTTATCTCCTGATTTATGTATATTCTTAGTGCCTATTGCTTATGCAGTAGCTACTATTATAGAACCCGATATGGGGACGGCTGTTCTTATCTTTATGGTATCCTTGGTTGTTTTTTGTATGGGCGGCTTAGATAAATCCCAGCTTAAGGGCATCGGTATAGCTATTCTTGTTATGGCTGTTGCCGTGGGAATTGCCATTTGGCTCTCTCCGTATCGGGCGGAACGCGTACAATCTTGGTATGATCCTTGGTCCCATGCAAGAGACTTAGGGTATCAGACGGTACAGGGTTTAATTGCCATTGGCTCAGGTGGCTTTTTCGGAGAGGGCATTGGTCATGGGACGGCCAAGTTCTTTTACCTACCGGAAGCACATACAGACTTTGCTTTTGCCGTGTGGGCTCAGGAAACAGGTTTTATCGGTTCGATTTTTCTTGTTGGCCTATTCCTTTTGTTTACTTTTTTGGGTCTACAGATTGCTAAAAACGCTCGTGATTATTTTGGCGCCTTGTTAGCAGTTGGCTGTACCTTCCTAATTAGCTTTCAGGCCTTTTTTAATATGCTGATGGTTAATGGTATGCTGCCTGTTACAGGCGTACCACTGCCTTTCATTTCCTATGGTGGGTCCTCTTTGTTGGTTAATTTTGCGGCTATTGGATTACTCTTAAATATTGCCCGTCGTAGCGCCTTGACGAAAAGTGGAGTTGGTACGAAGGCACGGAGTAAGCAAAATCAACAGTCCTTGCGGGAAGAAACGCAGAGCCGTTTTAAGCCACAAAAGTTAAGTGAGCCTCAAGTCGAAGAGAAATAGGGCGCAGTATAGGAAAGTTATAGTCTATGATAGCAAGGAAAGGATGGGATACTTGATTTAGATAGGCGTTATTGTAGTTATAAGTAGGAAAGGTAGTTTGAAGACAGTTTATGAAAGACATTATTGGCGTACAGGAAATACCACCGCGCAGTGCTTTGTTTCCATTGAGTTTGCAACATTTATTTGCTATGTTTGGGTCTACCGTGTTGGTGCCTTATTTATTAAAGGTTGACCCAGCAACGGCTTTATTTATGAATGGTATTGGCACCATTATTTACATTTTTATTTGTCAGCGCAAGATTCCTGCTTATTTGGGCTCGAGCTTTGCTTTTATAGCACCGGTTATGACGGTTATGTCTACAGGTATGACTTATGGTGATGCGCAAGGGGGCTTTATTTGCTTTGGTATTGCCTTTATTCTTTTGTCCCTCCTTGTGCGACTCGTTGGTATTGGCTGGATTGACGTGCTCTTCCCGCCAGCAGCTATGGGAGCTATTGTGGCCGTTATAGGTTTGGAATTAGTACCAGTAGCGATGGGAATGGCTGGCATCACGGGGGATTCTTGGCAGACTTTGGGATTAGCGCATGAACAAGTTTTGCTTTTGTCGCTTTTTACTTTAGTGGTAACCATTCTAGGGACGGTTCTTTTCCGTGGTTTTTTTGCTGTCATTCCTATTTTGTTTGGGGTAGTAGCTGGTTATGTGCTAGCTCTTTATATGGGCGTCTTGGATACAGCCTCTATTAGTGCGGCGCCTTGGGTGGCTGTACCTCATTTTTATAAACCGTCCTTCAATATTAACGCCATATTGATGATTATGCCTGCCTTGTTCGTTGTGTTTGCCGAACATGTGGGACACTTGGTTGTTACAGGTAGTATTGTTGGCAAAGATTTGTTAAAAGACCCAGGGTTAAAACGGTCTTTGTTAGGTGATGGTATTGCTAACGTTTTGTCTGGTTTATTAGGGGCTACGCCAAATACGACCTATGGTGAAAATATTGGTGTTTTAGCTATTACTCGCGTCTTCAGTGTATATGTTATTGGCGGGGCCGCTGTGCTGGCCATTCTTTTCTCCTTTGTTGGTAAAATTGCCGCTGTTATCCATGCCATTCCAGTACCGGTTATGGGTGGTGTGAGTATCTTGCTCTTTGGGATTATTGCAGCTTCTGGTTTCCGCATGCTAGTTGAACGGAAAGTTGATTATTCCAATCCAGCAAACTTGATTTTGACGGCTATTACTATTGTGACAGGTATTAGTGGCGTGGCTGTTGATATCGGGCCTGTTGAATTGAAGGGTATGGGTCTAGCTACGATAGTAGCTATGTGCTTAAGCCTCTTGTTTACTATTTTCCGTGTAACAGGGATTGGTAATGAACAATTAAAAGAAGGGTATGAAAATCAGAAACAGCACTAAAGGATATATTATTTGACTGCTAGCATAGTTATAAATGTGCGTGAGCATTAAAAAGTGTGTAAGTGCTGAAAAGTGCGTAAGTGCTGAAACGTGCACGAGTATTGCAACATGTATAAGCGCTGTAACGTATGTAAGTATTGCAATATACGTGAGTAGTGTAAAGTGTGTAAGTGCTGCAACATGTGTAAGCACTGCAATTTACATGAGCCTTGAAAAATGCGTGATGCCGAAAGTTACATGAATGATAAGTTAAATAAAGAGACGATTTATCATAAAGGAGGGAGTGTCTATGGAGACGTATGATATATTATTACTAGGTCTTGCTTTTTTGCTGATTGAAGTAATTATACCTGGTTTTGGCATCTTTGGATTTATAGGGCTTTTGGCTCTACTGTGGTCACTCTTTTTCTTATTAGGGGCAGATCTTTTAGCTGGCCTTGTATGTCTTCTTGTGGCGATTTGCGTAATTGGTGGCTTTTTGTACGTGGTCAGTCATTTTCATAAGGGATGGATTGGCAAGTATTTAACCCTGCATTGGCAGTCGACTAGTGATAAGGGCTATATATCGGCTCCTTTGCCAAAAGACTTAGTTGGTAAAACAGGGGTGGCTAGATCGATTCTGCGGCCTGCCGGTATTGTCGATATTGATGGGCAACCTGTTAATGTAGTTACTGAAGGTGATTTTTATGAAGCGGGTACAAAAGTTATTGTTATCCGTGTAGATGGGACAGGTATTGTAGTTAGGCGTTACGATACAGATAGGGGTATCAAGTAGTGGATAGACTCGCCCTATTGCATTATTGAATTGTAAGTGCGTAAAAGATAATATAGGTAGTTGTAAAATGCTAACAAGAAGTAGACCCTTCTTGTTAGCATTTTTTAGAATGTATATAGACCAGATGTGCTGGTCTTAGGTATAATAGTAAAGGTATTATTTGTTAGAAAAGGAGAGATTATTATGCAGACAAGAGATAGAATCGCAATGAAAGATTTTAATCCAGATATTTTTCGCTTATTTGATGACCAATGGGCGCTAGTAACAGCTGGTACAAAAGAAAACTTTAATTCTATGACTATTAGTTGGGGCATGCTAGGTTCTCTATGGGGCGATGCTAAAAAAGGTAAAAATGTATGTACCGTTTTTATTAAACCAGCTCGCTATACACATCAGTTTATAGAAGATAATGATTACTTTACGGTTTCCTTTTATGATGATGCTAAGTATTTAAAAGCCTTAGGTGTTATGGGTAGTCAGTCCGGTCGAGACATAGATAAGGTGGCAGAAACGGGCTTGACACCTAAATTCTTAAACAAGGGTGTTACCTATGAAGAAGCAACGACGACCTTGGTGCTTCGTAAAATCTATAGCCATGATTTTGATAAGACTAAGATTCCCGCTGATGTGGTAGAACATTTTTATGCGACAGATAGCTTAGCAGATAAGCCACATACGATATATATTGGCGAAGTAGTAGAAATGATTAGAAAATAAACGGAGGAGATGTATGTTTGCAGCTAGTTTACTAGGAGCCGCTAATGCTGGATTAGTTGTTCTTGTTGTGATTGTTATTTGTGTGATTGCTTTATTTTTACACTTTGTGCCCTTAGGCCTATGGATTTCAGCTTTAGCTGCGGGTGTGAATGTAGGTATTTTTACCTTAGTTGGTATGCGTTTTCGCCGAGTATCCCCGGCTAAGATTGTGATGCCTTTAATTAAGGCAAATAAGGCAGGTTTACATGTCAATGTTAATCAATTGGAAGCGCATTACTTGGCTGGTGGTGATGTGGATAAGGTAGTTGATGCCTTGATTGCAGCAGAACGAGCCTCTATACCGCTTACCTTTGAACGGTCAGCGGCTATTGATTTGGCTGGCCGTGATGTATTAGAAGCGGTGCAGATGAGTGTTAATCCTAAAGTTATTGAGACGCCGATTATCTCTGCTGTAGCTAAAAACGGGATTGAACTTAAAGTGCGGGCTCGTGTAACGGTCCGTGCCAATATTGACCGTCTCGTTGGCGGGGCTGGTGAAGGGACGATCATTGCTCGTGTTGGCGAAGGTATCGTTACAACGGTTGGTTCTTCTAATGAACATACAGATGTATTAGAAAATCCAGATCATATTTCTCGTACGGTCTTAAGTAAGGGCCTTGATGCGGGGACAGCTTTTGAAATCTTGTCTATTGATATTGCTGATGTTGACGTGGGACGTAATATTGGGGCTCAGCTTTTAACAGACCAAGCCGAAGCCGATAAAAATATTGCGCAAGCTAAGGCAGAAGAACGGCGGGCTATGGCTGTTGCGAAAGAACAGGAAATGCGTGCTTATACCCAAGAAATGCAGGCCAAGGTAGTGGAAGCACAAGCGGAAGTACCAAATGCTATAGCGGAAGCTATGCGGGCTGGTCATATGGGTGTTATGGATTACTATAACATGAATAATGTTATGGCAGATACGAAAATGCGTGAAAACCTAGCAGCTGATGGGGTTGACCAATTGGAAATTCATCCATCAACGGCACAATAATAGGAAAGAGTAGATAAAGTATGAGTGAATCCAAGCAAAATATGACTGGCCCAGTGGATACTTGGGAAGAAATGGAAAAGCGCTATGGCATTAAGATAGAACGCAAGGTGGAGGAACCAAGTCAAGAGCAAACGATGGAAACAGGGCCTGTTGAGTATATAGAGTCTAGTTCTTATGGCGGGGGTTCCTGGGAGACGGCTGATGAGAAATCGATAGAGACTTGGCGGGGACCATCGGCTCGAGAGGACATAGATGGTATTAATCCTCATGAGGTTAAAGAAAACTTACATATCTTAAAACCAACGGTACATGAAGACTTAAAAATAGAAAAACCAGATGTTAAGCCAGACCTTAAACAAGATATAGTTAGCATTATGGGTGTGTCTATGGTCGAAGAGAAGCGTCGTCAGCTTTGCCAGAGGCGCCGACAAGAGTTACGCAAAGGCATGCTCTGGTCGGTTGTATTGGGTCGACCTAAGGCTTCTTTTTTCCGTTGAATAGGTACGTTGAATAGGTACGTTGAATAGGTAAAACAAATGCCCCAGTTTAAACTGGGGCATTTGTTTTTAATGACGGCGTGGACGCCGAATTGGTTGTGGTAGTTCGCGTGGGTTGCGGGATGATTTTCTCATTGGATTAGGAGTTGGTGGTGGTACTTGCATGGAACGGCGTCGTTGGGCGATAGGCCGTTCTTTTTTTTGCCTTGTGCCAGGCCCAAAACGATTATCTTTTTCCCAGCCTGGAATAATGATAAGGATTAAATTAACAATAATGATGATAATGGTAAACATCATCATGGTTGCTTTTACCGTAATATAGGATTGGGTGAATATGAGGAAGACGCCCCAAATAAGAGCGGGGAATCCTGGTAGACTAAGGTCGTGTAACCTGCGTGTGTAAATAACATAATAAAAAGGCAGGAGCACAATATAGCCAAAGATGATAAGAGCTCGTACCGCCCAATAGGTAGGGAGTATTGTTACAGACCGCATGAGGGATGCCGTGAAAGAATCAAAGGCGATAGTCAATACAGTTAGTAAAATTAAATAGCAAAGAAAAGTAAAGCGTCGCATGCGGCCGAAGAGGGATAGACCTGGTATGTGAAGCTTTTGTCCCCAATATACGATAAATAGGGCGACCATGCCAATAAGTACGGCTTGCCCTAGGTAGAATAATGTATCCATAGCAACCTCCTTGTATATGTTTACCTTGTATTATAGCATAGAAGTATCTAAGAATGAAAATAAAACCCATTAGACTTAGCCCAGTATATACTGGGCTTAGGTTTAATGGGTTATTTGTTAGGTAACTAATATATTATTGCCTAGGTACAAGGTCACTTAGTAAGGCTTCGATGAGGAGGCCGTCACGTAAGTTGCCATCTAAGGCATCGTAACTGAATTGCATAGCCTTAGTTGTAAAACTAGCTGCCTTTTGTGCTGCTGTTCGTAAAGTGTCGCCTTTTACAACAGAGCCAGTAAGGACCGCTGTAAAAATATCCCCCGTGCCATGAGCCTTATAGGGTAAAAGAGGTGTGCTGGCAAATTGTAAGATATCCTTGTCTTTATTATAAACAGTTACAAGACATTCATGTTCAGCAGGCAGGCCGGACATAACAATATTTGATGGTCCAAGCGCTGCTAAATCACGGCAAAGAGCATGAATTTCGTCTTTACTTAATAGACGATCATCATAAGGTCGGTCTAATAGGAAAAGAGCCTCCGTGTAGTTAGGCTTAATGACATCAGCTTGACTAACCAATTTGCGCATGGCCCTAACCATGGTATCATCGAAGATAGAGTATAGGTGACCATCATCAGCCATAGCCGGGTCGACAATAACGGGATGCTGCCTATTGCCAAAACGACGAATAAGCTCGAGGACGATATCAACCTGTTCTGGAGAAGCCAAGAAGCCACTTTGGATAGCATTAAAGGTAATAGCATTCTTTTCCCAGCAATCAGCGAAGGAGAGCAGGTGGGGCGTTTCATCATTAAAAGCGAAATGCGGATAATCTAAATGATTACAAAAGACAGCCGTTGGTAAAGGCACGGCTTGGCAGCCTAAGGCACTGACAATAGGAATAAAGACTGTTAAGGAGCAGCGACCTACGGCGCTCATGTCTTGAATGGATAATATGGAAGGAACGGGATTCATAAGATGGCCTCCTTTAATTGTAAGTTATCAGTAGATAGGTCCTTTTTAGCTGGATTATAGTTTTATGGAAAGGTATTGTGCCGTTATTAGCAAAATCCTTTTCATTGACTGTTAGGGCCTTCTATAATTCATAGTTATCTATTGGTTGATTATAGAAGTTAGTATTTGTAATAGTAGCTCCTAAGGAAATTATACAGATATCTTTTTATATAGGTCAATATAGGAGCATTGCCATTTACAGAAAAAGATATTTCTTTCTATTAGGCGGTAAAAAAAAAGCTTGCTATCTGCGCAGAAGACGGTAGAATTTGTCGGTAGTCATTATGATGACATTAAGAAGGTATATTCTATCTGGATTTGCATGGATGGACCCAAGGGGCAGAGTGGTATTAATCGTTATGAGTTTACAGAGCGTCATTTGCTCCATCGATATAAAGAAAAGCAAAGTAACTATGATTTAATGAATGTAGTTATGATATACTTAGGTAAAGAAGAAAAGGCAGATAGGCTGCAAGAACTATTATGGTTGTTTTTTAAGGAAAATATATCCGTAGCTGAAAAGAAAGACAAGTTGAAACAGGATTATAAAATTACTTTAGTTGATGATATGGAAGGAGAGTTGGGGACTGTGTGTAATTTAGGCATGGGCATATTAGAAGAAGGACGAGAAGAAGGACGCAAAGAAGGTAAGTTGGAGGCAATTATTGGTTTACTCAAAAATGGCGTAACAATAGATGTGATTGCTAAATCATTACAGGTTACTGTTGATTATGTAAAAGAGGTGGCTAAACAGAATAAATTAATATAAATAAATAGTATCAGAGGACCTTTTTAGTAACGTTTAAATTTTTACATATATAAAGAATAGGGGCAGCTCTTTCTTATGAGGGTTGCTCCTGTTTTTTTAGTTATAAAGAGTATAGTTGTAGTGAAGGGAAAAGGAGGAGGGGATAAAACATGGAATATATACAACCACATCGCTTACAAAAAGGCATGACCATAGCACTCCTAGGCAGCCAAGAGGATATAACTGCTTATGTAGAACCTATAAAATCTTTAGGCTATCAAGTGAGACAAGTACCTATTGAGGCGGAATCAATAGGTGACAAGTGGTTGCATTCTATGGAAGATGATGATTGCCAAGCGGTATGGCTAGTTACAGACTATGAAAATCTCTTCGACTATACAGATTACAGACAACTAGTAGCAGCATTAGCCTCTAGTATAAGTAATAATGAACTCTCTTACATACAGGTTATACGAAAGAAAAGAAAACTTTTTTTAGCTGGTACATCGTATAGCGTCTGCCAAGAATGGTTATATAAAAAAGTCAGATTAGGTTATGGCTTAGTCCTAGCAACGTCAACAATAAGTGGCATTATACAACAGGCAGAGAAAGCCTTTGTTGTATTAGATAGCCTGCCTCATCCTCCAAGAGGACAGATTTTCTATAAAGAACAGGCGGGTTATTTATATGATGGATCTTGGAAGTTATTAGTTACAGATATAAAGGATAAACCTTATTTATTATATATAGATTTAATGGAGGCTTTTAATGGGAAAAAGGATTTATCTATAAAAGAATGGGAGAAAAAAGTAAGATTAACAGTCGAGGCAATTGGACAGGATAAGCCGTTTAAGCAGGAGAAAAGTTGGTATAAGAATATACAAGGTATCATCCTGCGTTGCGATAGGCAAAGAGATATAGGCAAGACTTTACTCTCTCAAGATTTACAACAAGTATGCCCTAACTTGCAGTTTGTAGCTTACTGGCCCTCAGACTATAAAGGCTATATACCCATAGGCCAGCGTATACAATTTCGAGCTGTATCAAATACCCTTTTATGGGAGACGTTAGGATGAAGCAGTCTAGGGAAATGCCATGACGATTTTACAGATGGAGATATTAAGATAGCTCTTGCCATGGAAAATATAAGGCTGTTCTTATTGTGAATCATATTAGGTGAGTCCTATAGGAAAGCAGAAGGTATTGAAAATATAGATAGAAAAACAGTAAAGAAGAAAAAAACTTGATTAAATACTAGTAAAAATCAATAATTGAAAGAAAAAGCTAAAAAAGAATAAAAAATATGTAAACAGTGTCTGATTAGTTATCTACAAACTAATTGAGAATACACTGTTTATTTTTTTACTGTAAAAGTTCATTTGTTTAGAGAGGATTAAGAGGAAACTCAATAATAGTATTCAAATGAAATAGACTATTAAGCAGCAATTAAATGGAGACTAAATAGTTTAGATTATAAAAACAATAATCAGGTTGATTGTAAAATGAAGTTGAACACATAAAAAATTCCATAGTAGGTGACCTGTGATATGATTATGTTGTAACCACATATTAAATGTCATAACCAAGGAGGTACCCACTATGGAATACACTAATCATATCACGTCTACCCGTTCAAGAAAATATCTAAATATCTATACGTCCAATTGATTTGCCACTAATAGTTAAGCGCTCTCAACGCAAAGCTCATACTCGCCAGAATAAAAAGCGATTAGGGGCATCTATTGATGAACGTCCTTCTTCAATAGATACTAGAGAAGAATTTGGTCACTGGGAAATAGATACTGTGCGAGGTACTAAGAATAAAAATGACCAGGTACTAGTTACCCTGATTGAACGTAAAACGCGCTTATACGTCGTTTTACGAAGTCAATCTGGACGAGCTGAAGATGTAAAATGTACGCTAGAAACTTGGTTATCCACTTTTACAGATTCTGAGAACCTTAAGGACATATGCAAGAGTATTACTAGTGATAATGGCAGCGAGTTCAGTACTATAGCTGAATTAGCCTCAGATTCACTTGATATTTACTTTGCCCATCCTTACTCTTCATGGGAGCGAGGTTCTAACGAACGGCATAATGGATTACTTAGACGATTCATCCCTAAAGGAATGCCTATCTCTACTGTATCAGAAAGTCTGATTAGAAGAGCTATGCGTCAGTGCAATAATTTACCACGTAAGATCTTAGGCCATAGAACACCACTAGAGGCATTCCTAGAAGAAGTCAGGTTATTAGGGTAATTGATGACTTTTAAGAAAGTGTTCAACTTCGATTTGTAATTTACGGAATTAAGAAAAATAAAAGTTTGGAATGGTGTAACAGCAAAGGAAATGAAAGTTATGACTCGTGTAGAAGTTAAGGAAATAAAGATTTAGTTTCGTGTAATAACCATAAGAAAAAGAGCTCTATCCCTGTAAATACAGCTACAGGAATAGAGCTCTTTTTATCATATATCGTAGGCGTATAGATAGCTAAGATAGCACACATCTATTTAATTTGCTGCTATACGCCTATATTATTAAGTTGATACAGGTATTATATTGTTTAGTAGATGGCTTATTGCTATAATAAATAAGATATATTCTATAGCTGTGGTGCGAGGCCATCTAAGTTACTATTATCGTCATCGATTTTACCTTTTAAGTCATGGTCAGCCATAGCGCAGACAGCGGAGTCAGACCATACGTTTTCAGCGGTTTCAATCATATCGATAATGGTGTAGATAGGAAGAATGATACCCATCAATCCAATCGGCATACCGATGGAGGACATTAAGGATAAGGTTAAAAAATAGCAGCCCATAGGCACGCCTGCATTGCCGATAGCAGCCAGTACGGCGATGAATAACCAAGTAATCATAGTACCTAGAGAAAGGTCAACGCCAGCATTTTGCATAACGAATAGTGACGTAACGAGGATAAAGGCAGCGCAGCCATTCATGTTAATTGTTGTACAAATTGGTAAAACAAAACGAGAAACGGCAGGGTTAGCCTTTAAGTTTTCTTCAGCTGAAGCTAAGGTGACTGGCAAGGTGCCAGCGGAGCTTTTAGTAAATAAGGCAACAGCAATAGCTGGCGACATCTTTTTGAAGACACGCAGTGGATTTAAGCCACGGCCCAGTAAGAAAAGTGGAATAATGACAATAATTTGTAAAATATTACCACCTAATACAATTAAGGTATATTTACCTAAGGCACCAACGATAACGCCAGCAGAAATCTGAGCGGATAACTGGGCAGCGAAGGCAAGAATACCAACTGGTAAAATCCATAATAAAGCACGAATTAAGGTGAAAAGTAATTCTTCAGCCCCTAATAATACTTTAAATAAGGCAGCTCGGTTTTCTGTCTTTGGCATAAAGGCAAAGGCAAGGCCTACGGCAGCCGCTACTAGCATAACAGATAAGACGTTGCCTGCTACGAATGGCTGTAAAATATTATTTGGAATGACCGATAAAATATGGTCATAATAGGTGACGTTGCCTAATTTTTGTGGTACTTGAGAGGCACCGGCGCCGATAACATTCGCTGGTAAGTTGCCAGGTTGAATCCATAGATATAAAATAAGACCAACGGCAGCCGCACAAATGGTAGTGGCTAAGGTATAGACAACGGCATGTGCAAAGATGCGCCCCGTATCTTTTTTAGCACCTAAGGCCGCTAGTGTTGTAATAACAGCCAAGGCGATTGTCGGTACTGCAATAAATTGGAAGAACCGAGTAAAGACAACGGCAATAAAATTAAATAGATCGTTAAGAGCTGGTATATTAAGCCAGCCTAGGATACCGCCGATAATTAAGGCAGCAACCCAAAGTATAAATTGTTTGGCTTTGCCTTGACCGCGACTGTTTCGTATGGCTTCTTTAGCCTTGCGGTCGACAGAGCTAGTTGCTTGTGTCATGGTACACCCCCATAGTAAAAATAGGAAAGGTATTCCAGTAAGCTTGTTACCTACTTAGGCAATACCCACTAATATTATAGGAATTATTATAGGCATATATGAATGGTTTGTCAAATGATAAATCACAGATATTACAAGGTGTGTATAGCTTTTGTGGTAACGGCGTGAGCTATGGAGGTAAACTTGTGAGTGGAGTGGATAGTTGTATTAATAAGGAGTTATATATGCGAGATGAACAAATAAATAGGTTTCCAATAGAAGATTATGTAGAGAATCGAGATAGGGAAGAGTGGCTGTCTAGAATAGTAGATAAGGCAAGTAAGGTAAGTAAAATTATAGGTTATCGATGTAAAGCGTTGATGGTCACGCTAGTTATGGCCATTATTATGGGAACTGGTTTCGGCTTTGGACAGTCGGTTGGTGCTGTTGATATATATTTTTATAGTGATTATTCTAGTAATTACTTTTTGGATACGGATAGCGTAATTAATACGACGCCGGTTAGCTTTCGTTGTACCTTTAAGGCGGTTACGAAAAGTGGAAAGGTGTATCCCTTTACCTATGAGTTTACAGATAGGGGTTCCTATTGGGATTATCGACTAAATCAGTTTGGTAAGTGGGAACCCGTAGGGGATAGCTGGTTTGCACCCCATTTATTTGATGCAGCGTATCCCTATCGGCATGCGTAAATAATAGAGGCTAATGATAATTTTAGTGGCTAATAATACAGTATTACAGTATTAGGGATTATTAGTACGGATAGGTTAGGTAGGCGATATAGTACTAGTTGTTAGGTAGAGATTAGTTAGTACAGTTTCCCTGATATAGTTAAAGGGTTGGGAAGTTAGTGGACTAATTGCGATAAGGAAAGAAAAAATATATAATAATGCATATAAAATCACATAATTATATATAATCTTGTGATTGTTTTCACATAATTATATATAATTGCGTATAGATTTGCCTGATTATAGGGAGTAATAACTATGAAACGACTAGCTATGCAGCAATTATATAACTGGAAGGCCTCGCCTTATCGTGAGCCTCTGATTTTAAAAGGGGTTCGTCAGGTGGGAAAGACTTGGCTTTTAAAAGAATTTGGAAGACAAGCTTATCAGAACACGGCCTATTTTAACTTTGATGAAAATCCAGAATATAGGGATTTTTTCGTTAGAACTAAGGATATAGAACTAATTATACCTAATTTAGCTATGGCTAGTGGACAGGTTATACGACCTAAAGAAACACTGCTTATTTTCGACGAAGTGCAAGATAGTCCGGAAGTATTAAATGCTTTGAAGTATTTTCATGAGACAGCACCGAATTATCATGTGGCTTGTGCTGGCTCGCTGTTAGGCGTAGCCTTAGCTAAGCCTAGTTCTTTTCCAGTGGGACAGGTTGATTTTCTTAGTTTATACCCTATGAATTTTCAAGAATTCTTGATGGCTACAGGCAGTGAAAATTTGGCGGTCTTTACCATCGCAATTAGCGAGAGAAAATAAGAAGTTTCTATATAAGGTAGTTAAGGAAGGGTCTAGGGCTAGAGAATATGAAGATGCATTAAATTGGTTGGTTAATGCGGCTTTGGTTACGAAGGTGTATCGCATAAAAGCACCAGGTCTGCCTTTGTTTGCTTATGAAGACCTCAGTGCTTTTAAGTTGTATCTAGTTGATGTAGGTTTGTTACGGCGATTGTCTAGATTAAATCCAACAGTATTTAGAGAAGGTAATCCTTTATTTAGTGAGTTTAAAGGCGCTTTGACAGAAAATTTTGTTTTACAATCGCTTGTACCTCGATTAGATATAGCTCCTTCTTATTGGGCACGATTGAATCCTTCTTATGAAGTGGATTTCGTTGTACAGTGGAAAAATGAAATTATTCCTATAGAAGTAAAAGCTGATATGAATATAAAGAGTAGGAGTTTGAAGCAATATGCGTCTTTATTTGCGGATAAGACTAAATTGCGTGTGCGCTTTTCCTTGGCAAATTTATGTTTTAATGAGGGCGTTTTAAATATTCCTTTATTTATGGCCGATCAGGCGGGACGTTTGTTTGATTTAGCATATGAGCGATAAGATGAATAGAAAAATAGGTAGATTAAATCTAGTAGTTAACTATTTTGTTTGGAAAATGGTTGTGTTACTTGTGGTCAGAAAATAGAAAGAAAGTTAGTAAAAGGATAGAATACGGGGAGTGCTAGAAGTGAGAAAAACTATTATTTATCAGTGTTGACGGTAATGAGAAATTGATACTTTAATCTGCGAAAAGTTAAAGAATTGATTAATTTATGACTTGTATTCTTCTTTGCACTAGTTAGACCTTTTTCTATTTGATATAATAACAACAGAATCATGTGAATAAGAAGCACGGTGTTAGTGATACACTGTGCTTTTGCTATATAGGACTATTGCCTATTATATAACTGCTAGTTATAAGAATATTTGATTCCTAATGAATAGTGTAATTAACAATCAATAGGTAGGGTGAGTAGAGATGAGAAGTGAGAAGCTATGGACATGTCCAGATGGGACATTTTCTGGCATAGAGGACGATTCTTGTTATGAAATACTTGGTATTCGTTATGCTCAGTCGGAGCGATTTGCTAGACCTAAGCCGTATAGTTATACCGAAGGCGTACATAGTTGTGATAAACCAGCCATTTATGCAGAACAGTTGTCATCTGATTCCGAGTCGTATTTATCAGGGATAGATTATGATCAACTACCGCAGGAGGAAAGTTGTCAGTACTTGTCTATTACAGTGCCTAAGGGGAATACGGATAGCCCCTTACCTGTTATGGTATGGTTTCATGGTGGCGCCTATAAGAATGGTGGTTGTGATAGTAAGAGCTACGATAGGAAGCCCTTAGCTCGAGAAAATCAAGTGATTGTCATTGGTGTTAATTATCGTTTGGGTATCTGGGGCTTTGTAAAAGATAGAGAAGGCGCTTATGCCAATAATGGCCTCTTGGATATAATTGAAAGTTTAAAATGGGTACAGCGTAATATAGCTGCTTTTGGAGGCAATCCAGAGAATGTGACTATTTTTGGACAGTCAGCTGGCGCTGATGCGGTGCGAAGTCTTATCTTATCGCAAGGTACAGATGATTTGTATAAGCGAGCTATTATGCAAAGTGCGCCAATTGGGACTATGTTTGGTAGAGCGGATATGGAACAAAAGGTATTAGATGAGTTAAATACTATACCTTTAGATGCGTCTGTAGAAGACTTAAAAGAAGCCCAACGGTCTATATTGGAGCATGTAACAGAAAAAGGCTTGCCTAAGTATATGGTATTTGCCCCTCATTTTGGGGTTTATCCTTTAGTTAAAGAAGAGGAAATTGGTAAAAAGTTACAAAATGTGGCAAAAAAGCATGAATTACTCATTGGTAGTAATACCCGTGAGGTGGCTGTTTATTTAGGTATGAATAAGAAGTTAGTGGCTTTGGATAGTTGCTTTTTGACGCGATGGTTTATTGAAATTTTTATACGTAAATATAGTCGGGCTATTTTTAATCAGCCAATAGAGGAGTTTGCTAGACAGTACCGACAGGCTGGTGGCAAGGTCTATTTATATAGCTTTTCTTGGACGGAAAATCATTCCTTTTTTGGTGCTTGCCATGCTATGGATATTATTCCTTTATTTGGTGCGGACGGATATGAAGAAGAACGACCAATTATGGGCTTAACCAAGTCAGAATTATATAAAAAAGGCCTGCCTATGCGTGCTATTTGGGGACACTTTGTAAAGACAGGGACTGTTGATAATAAATACATTCCAGGCATGCTTACTATAAAAAAATTGTAATGGCGGAGATAGGCAGGGTATTAGTTTCACTAGGAGTGAAGTGACGCAGTAAAACAATACATCGCCTACCTTGTTTTTAAAAGAGATATACATAGCTCTTTTAAAAATCCGCCAAGTAAATAAAAAAAGGAATGTAGTTAGAGTAATAGGATAGAATTGGCGGAGATAAGTAGGGCAGTAGCCTTTTAAGGAGTGAAACGACGCAAAAAGGCACTGCATCACTTACCCTGCTTTCATATTAATAACGAAAGTTATTAATATGAAAGTCCGCCAATAATAGAAAGAAGGCGCATTCGTTATACGAATGCGCCTTCTTTCTATTATTGGCGGAGAGACAGGGATTTGAACCCTGGGTACGGAATAACCGCACACATGATTTCCAATCATGCTCCTTAAGCCGCTCGGACACCTCTCCATATGTGTCTTGTACATGCGGTACTTGAATAGTATATCGAATATCCCTGTCTCTTGTCAAGATAAAATTTATGCTCTTGTAAAAAAATAGAGGAGAGTGACTTATTTTTCATTCATGGAAAAATTTTGAATTTCAGTCTTATTAACGGAATCTACGATGGCATCGGCTAATTCTTGGAACTGAGGATACTGTGCTTCATGTAGGGCACTCTTAATATCCAATGGAGTGCCAACGATAGTCATATTCTTAAATTCGTTTGTAAATAAATCAGTCATACGTTTAGCAGCAGCTGAAGCCCAGGAATGGCAGCCTATAATAGATACATTATGATTATGGAAATTCAAGGCTTTCAATTCGTGAATAAAGCTTTCCATTGTCAAATATAAGGACAAATTGTAAGTAGGCGCTAGGCAGACTAGGTTAGAGTATTTCCAAGCGTCAGCGATAATATAAGAGGCATTTGTTTTAGATACATCATAAATCTTAATGTCGGTAATACCCTTTTGGGACAATAACTTACTTAGCTGTTGTGCCATTTCGGCTGTGTGACCATACATGGAACCAAAGGCAATAACGACGCCCTTCTTTTCTGCAGAGTAAGTGCTCCAATGCATGTATTTTTCTAATAAGTAATGAATGCTATCTGGGGTGCGCCAAATAGGACCATGAAGAGGGGCAATCATCTTGATGCCTAAAGGAAGAACTTTTTTAATAGCATTTTGTACTTGTAGGCCGTATTTACCAACAATATTTGTGTAGTAACGACGTGCTTCATCTTCGTATACGTGAACAAAGTCTGTTTGGTCAGCGAAGATGTTACCATTGATAGTGCCAAAAGTACCAAAAGCGTCGGCAGAGAATAGAATGCCAGAGCTTTCTTCAAAGGTAGCCGTTACTTCTGGCCAATGGACCATAGGCATAGTGTAAGAGTGCAGAGTATGCTTGCCTAGAGACAGGGTGTCACCATTAGCGACTTCCTGATAATTATCAGCTAGGATAAGACCGAAGAACTGTTCAAATAGACGGAAGGTCGTCTTATTGCCAATGAGCTTTACCTTTGGATATTTCTTAACAAGATCAATAATAGTTGCTGCATGGTCTGGTTCCATGTGATTAATAATGATGTAGTCTAAGTCACGACCATGTAACAAATAGTCTACATTTTCAAGAAAAGATTCACGGATAATCGCATCAGCGCCATCTAAAACGCAGGTTTTGTCATCGTCAATAAAATAAGAGTTATAAGAAACACCATTTGGTAAAGGAAATAAGTTTTCAAATCGTTCCGTTTGAAAATCATTTCCACCAATCCAATAAATAGAATCCGTTATTTTTTGTTCGCAGTGCATACAAAGTCTCTCCTTCTAATAAAGCCTTTTATAATAGGTAATTTGTAAACTCTCTACATATCATACTTGTTTTATCGATTGCGTGCAAGCTAATTACCTATAAAAAATACATATATACTATGCATATTTTGTTATGAGTAAAATAAAGAATAGATGTAAGTCGTTGAACTAAATAGGCTAAAGACTCAAACAGGCACAAGATGGCTAACCCTACATTGTAAGAAAGGTCCTACTTCCGCAGAAAGCCTTAAAATAGTGTCAGCTCATGAGGATTAGGTATCTTTTGGCCTTAAATACAATAAATTAGCCAACCTATATTGGAGGAAAGTGTATACTCTCGCAAGGAGCCTTACGATAGTACTAGCTCCGAAGGAGTATATCCGAAGGAGTATACACTTTCTGTCTTACTGAAAATACTTCACACCCGATTCAAATACAGGCATAACCTTTTTACCAGGTACATTTTTACTAATACCATAACCAGCTCGTTCAATATGAGCCATCTTACCAAAGACACGACCATCAGGGCTGAATAGACCTTCAATAGCGGCGACAGATTGGTTAGGGTTGTAGCGTGCATCATAGGTTGCTACGCCATTTTCATCAACATATTGGGTGGCAATTTGTCCGTTTTTATTGAATTGAACGACCTGTTCAGGTGATGCAATAAACCGGCCTTCACCATGGGAAATAGCAACGGTATAAATGTTGCCAGCCTGAACAGCACTCATCCAAGGGGACTTAGTAGATATAATCTTAGTCCGTACCATACCAGATAGATGGCGGCCAATCGTGTTGTGGGTCAAAGTAGGGCTGTTTTTTGTTAATGGTTCTACATGCCCGTTAGGTAAAAGGCCTAATTTAATAAGAGCTTGGAAACCATTACAGATGCCAAGAGCGAGTCCGTCACGTTGGTAAAGAAGATTTTCTAGACTTTCCTTTAAATAAGGATTACGGAAAAGGGTAGCCATAAATTTACCAGAGCCATCCGGTTCGTCACCAGCACTAAAACCGCCTGGGAAGAAGAGAATCTGCGCTGAGTCTACTGCTTGTTTCATAGCGCGGATAGAATCGTTGAGTTGTTCAATAGTCTGGTTGCGGATGATGACGATTTGTGGGTCACCACCGACATCACTAAAGGCACGGGCTGAGTCATATTCGCAGTTGGTGCCAGGAAATACAGGAATAACCACTTTAGGCTTGGCCATGTGGATAGGGGCGTGAGCCTTTTTGTGAATATTATGGATATAGGCAACGGCTTCCCCTTCTTGAGATGGTGCATGTAGAGGGAAGATAGGTGCTAAGGTTGATTCATAAGCTGCCTGTAAATCAGCTAGGGATAGGATAGTATCTTTTACTTGAATTGTAGCTTTATCTGTTGTAGTACCTATAAGTGAAATATATTCAGTAGTTAATAATTTTTTAGCTGTATCTCCATCGACTTCTAATAAGATAGAAGCACTTAGGTCAGAGAATAAATCATTCGTATCTATAGCATCATTTACATGGACGCCTATTTGGTTGCCTAAGGCCATTTTTACTAAGGCTTCGGCTAGGCCGCCATTTTCAAGGACATACGAAGCATATACACGCTTAGCTAGCATTTCTTTATGGATCGTGTCACAGTGAGACTTAAAGACGGCCCAGTTAATGGTGTCATCAGTCTTTTGGGGCACAGTGAAGAGTAGAAGCTGGTGACCGGCTTCTTTAAGATCTGGCGATACGATAGTATCAATGTCTTCGGTTGTTACGGCAAAAGAGACCAGTGTTGGTGGCACCGTTTTATCCATAAAGGTACCAGACATGGAGTCTTTACCGCCAATGGCACCTATACCTAAGGCTTTTTGAGCTGTATAAGCACCGAGCAGAGCTGCTGCTGGTTTACCCCAAGATAGAGAATTTTGATGGAGCCGTTCAAAGTATTCTTGCATGGTTAAGTAAGCCTTTGTGCGGTCGCCACCAAGAGCAACAAGTTTAGCAATGGATAGGGCTATAGCATATTGGGCACCGTGGAAGGGACTCCAAGCTGATAGGTAAGGATGGAAGCCATGAGTCATAATGCTGACTGTTTTTGTCTTGCCAGATAGGACCGGGAGTTTGGCTACCATGCCCTGAACGGGTGTTTTTTGGTAGCGCCCACTAAATGGCATGAGGACGGTGCCGGCGCCAATGGTGCTGTCAAAACATTCGGCTAGCCCCTGTTGTGAGGTAACCGCTAAATTTTTTACGGTTTTGATGAAGCGTTTATTTATATCTTGTGTATCATCGGTTAAGGCCTGGTCAAAGAAGGCTCCTTGTGGTGCTGTAATATGGGCAGTCTGTTTTTGCGTGGCCCCATTTGTATTCAAAAAAGTCCGACTAATATCAACGATAGTGGTTCCTTGCCAATGCATAACTAGACGATTGGTATCTGTTACATCAGCGACAATTGTTGCTTCTAGATTTTCTTCATCGCAATAGGAAGCAAAGAGAGGCCAATGGGAAGCTGCGATAACGCAGGCCATGCGTTCTTGCGATTCAGATATGGCTAATTCGGTGCCGTCTAGGCCTTCGTATTTTTTAGGAACCCTATCTAAGTTAATATCTAGACCATCTGTTAATTCACCAATAGCAACGGAGACGCCACCAGCACCAAAGTCGTTACAACGTTTGATAAGGGTGGTTACTTCGGGACGGCGGAAGAGACGCTGAATCTTTCGTTCAGTTAGAGGATTCCCTTTTTGTACTTCAGCACCACAGGTTTCTAGAGATTCTAGTGTGTGTTCCTTAGAGGAACCAGTGGCACCACCACAGCCGTCACGGCCTGTTTTACCACCTAAAAGAACAACAATATCGCCAGGCTTTGGCTCTTCACGGCGTACATTTTTACGAGGGGCAGCCCCAATAACGGCACCGATTTCCATACGTTTAGCTACATAACCAGGATGATAATATTCATGGACTTCGCCTGTAGCTAGACCAATTTGGTTGCCATAAGAGCTATAGCCTTTGGCAGCGCCTGTTGTAATTTGACGTTGTGGTAATTTGCCTTGTAAGGTGTCTTCAATAGGCGTTAAGGGATTAGCGGCTCCCGTCACGCGCATAGCTTGGTAGACGTAGGCACGACCACTTAATGGATCGCGGATACAGCCACCTAGGCAGGTAGCGGCACCACCGTATGGTTCGATTTCTGTTGGGTGATTATGGGTTTCATTTTTAAAGAGAAGAAGCCATTCTTCCTTTTTTCCATCTACATCGACAGGGACAACAATGGTGCAGGCATTAATTTCATCAGATTCGTCGATTTCTTGTAAGCCTCCTTGAGCACGTAATTCCTTAACAGCAAGGGTAGCCATATCCATAAGGGTGCGTGCTTTTTGGTGGGATTGGTAGATTTGAGTCCGCCCAGCCATATAATCGGCTAAGGACTGCTTAATCGGTTGGGTGCGTTTGTCGTCATCGATGGTGATATCCGTTAATTCCGTCATAAAGGTTGTGTGGCGGCAGTGGTCAGACCAATAGGTGTCTAAAACACGGATTTCAGTCATGGTAGGATTTCGTTTTTCTTGGTCCTTAAAATAAGTCTGAATGAGTTTTAAATCAGCTAAGGTCATGGCTAGACCTAGTTTTTGAATAAAATCATTTAATTCTGATTCTGTATAGTTTGTGAAGCCGTCAATAATAGGAACGGGCGCCGCAGGTTGTATAGTTAGGTCTAAAGTGCTAGGCATGGCTAGCGAAGCTTGACGAGAGTCGACTGGATTAATATAAAATTTGCGGATACGGTCGGCTTCTTTTTCAGAGATAGTGCCAGTAATAACGTAGATACGAGCCGTACGCACTTTGGCTCCGCTTTGCAAGGTTAACATAGCTAGGCATTGTTCAGCTGAGTCAGACCGCTGGTCATATTGGCCAGGAATGGATTCGCGGCTGACAACAAGGGCGCCTTCAGGGATACTTATGTTATTAGATACGATGTCTATAGGAGGTTCAGAGAAGATTAATTCTTTAGCGGTCTCGAATTGATCATCGGTAAGGCCGTCTATATCGTAGCGTTCATAAATCGTTACGGATGTGGCAGGAATAGAAAGTTCTTTTTGAATGGTCTGTAACACGCGGTTGGCTTCCTGTGCAAAGGTAGCTCGTTTGGTAACAAATAGACGACGAATTGACATAGGCCCCTCCTACTGGTTATACTGAGTTAAAATAATAACTCATAAGAATGTAAGTAGTACTTCTAATAAATTCTTGACACTTTCAGTATAAACGGTTTAGACTTATTAGTAAAGATAATCTTATAAAGAATATAAGTAAGTAACGATTATTAAAGAGACTTGTATGTGTATAAGCTCTAAGATAATGTTTGTTATTTACCTATTAGAAGGGGATAAGTTTCTATTTAGTCATTATAAAGGTATTAATATATATTACTTTACCTTTGTAGATAAAAGTATTTTTGCTAGAAGAGCCTTATATTAGGCTCTTGATAGGCAGACCTTTATAGTAAATAGAGGCCGTTACTTGTTTGTTATGTTTGATAAAAGCCTTTTATTTGTGTAGATGGGTAAGGGCCTTTTTACTTATCTAATTAATGAAATTTTTTTATTTTATTAATGAATTCAGTAAGATGAAATAGTACTAGAAGAGCAAAAAGAAGGGTTTATTTATATTATAGGCTGAGGTGTAAATTCTTTGTGTAGGCTAGAGTAGGAGAGGATAGAAATGAACGGAGTATCAACAGAGTTATATAGGACTTTCTATGGCGTGGGGCTGAGATTATCATTTTCTAAGGCAGCTAAGGATATCGGTGTTTCCCAATCGGCTATTAGTCAGAGTATTAAGCAGTTAGAAAAAGAACTGCACATGACCTTGTTTAAACGAACAACTAAATCGGTGGCTTTCACAGAAGAAGGCAAGGAATTATTTGATACGGTGGCACAAGCATTTGCTATTTTGGATAATGGCGTTATACAATTACAAGAGCGTGTTAATCACGAACAAGAAAGCCTTATTTTAGCAACACCGGATACTATGTGCCGGCACTATTTATTGCCTGTTTTAAAACAGTGGCAACAGGAAGAACATGAAGTGGGTCTGCGCATTACCAATGCAGCATCACCAGAATGTGTCCGCCTCGTTGAAGAAGGGGAAGCCCAGCTGGCTATTGTGAATTATTATGATGAACTAGACCAAGATCAACATTTAGAAGTGCGTGACCTTGTGCGTGTGAAGGATATTTTCGTTGGTGGTCCTCGTTACAAAGAAGCGGGGCCTTTTACCATGCAAAAACTTTTGCAAGAACCTTTGATTTTGTTGGCATCTGGGGCGGCTAGTCGTAATTTCTTCGATACCATTACTGAACATGCGGTGAAAAAACCAGCCTTTGAATTAACAAATTTAGATGTTTTATTAGACTTGGTTAAAATCGACATGGGTATCGCTATGGTGCCAGAACAGTTAGCAAAAGAAGGACTAGCTGATGGGTCTTTAGTAAAAATTGATACCGATATTATGATTCCAGACCGTAAAATCGTGCAAGTGCGGTCTCGGATGAGTCCAGTATCCAGCGGCGCCTCTAAATTTATGGATCTATTGCATAAATAGAGCTGAATAGTGGCGGAACTTTTAGGTAGGGGTTGTCAGATGGTTTACTTATAACCATTGGGCCCTAGAGCTCCTATGAGTAAGAAAAAGATGAAAAAGGAGATAGAGCATGCAGTTATTAAAGGATAGAATTGACCGAGAAGGATCTGTTATAGATAATCGAATTTTGAAGGTAGATAGCTTCTTAAACCAGCAAATTGATGCAGACCTATTTATGGAAATGGGCAAAGAATTTGCTAGTCGTGTTAAGGGTAAGAAAATTGACCGTGTCGTTACTATCGAAGCATCAGGCATTGCGGTAGCCTTGCCTATTGCTTACTTTTTGAATGTGCCCTTAGTCTTTGCTCGCAAGAAGAAATCTCTGCTTATGAATGAAGAAGTCTATCATGAGGAAATTTATTCGTATACTAAGGAAGAAAATTATGAGATTAGTATTTCTAAACGCTTCTTACCGGAAGGGGAACATGTGCTCTTAGTTGATGACTTTCTTGCTAGCGGAGAGGCAGCCATGGGCTTAGCTCATTTAGTGGAACAAGCAGGTGAGACGGTAGAAGCTATTGGTATTGTTATTGAAAAGTCTTTCCAGCCTGGTCGAGGCCGTTTGGAAGATGCTGGCTATGATGTACAGTCCTTAGTTAGAATTGAAAAGTTTGAAGATAATAAGTGTGTGTATATTAATGAATAAAGCAAGAATCGATAAAATACAATCTTATATTCCAGGAACCTGTCACTGTATTACAGACACAGCGCAAGGCTCGATTGCAGCCTTGCTTCCTTTGTTTATTACACAATTTGGGCTCAACTATTATCAAGTTGGGCTCATTATGTTTGTTAATACGACGGTGGCTTCTGTTATACAACCTATTTTTGGTTATCTAGCTGATAGGGTGCGCCTGCCTATATTTATTCCCTTAGGTATGATGATTGCTGTGTGCTCCATAGCGGCTATGACCTATGCGCAGTCCTTTCCACTGTTGCTTTTGTTAAGCTTAACGGCAGGGATAGGGTCAGCTCTCTTTCATCCAGAAGGAGCTATGTTGGTTAATCGCTATTGGATGAAAAATATCGGTAAAGAAATGGCAAAGTTTGCTGTCGGCGGAAACGTAGGCTTTGCCCTAGGTCCCTTGTTAGTAGGGGGCGCCTATGTATGGGGCATTCATTTCTTACTCTTGTATATTCCTATTGGATTGGCCGGTAGTCTGGCCTATTATTGGCTGGTTCAGACTAAGAAAGAGCAGTTGCAGACAGCCAAGGCTTTGCCTAAGGGGCAGGATGGCAGTCAGTTAGACAGTCATTCACCTACTACAGGTACTAATGATTGGAAGAGCTTTGGTAAATTGTTTTTTATCATTGCTGGTCGATCCATTAACTTTATCGCCTTAAATACTTTTATTCCTATTTTTTGGATTCATGTCTTGCATAGTGGGCATCAAGAAGCCAATATGGCTTTGACCATATTTTATGGCATTGGAGCTATTTTAACATTCTATGGTGGTAAGTTCTCCGACTCACTAGGTTTTGTCAAAGTCATTCGTTGGTCTTATATCCTTCTCTTACCAACCTTGATAATCTTTACAGGAGCGGCACTTCCATGGATAGCCTATGCCATGATGATACCAGTAGCCATTGGTGTTTTTGCCCCCTATGGTCCTATTGTTGTGTTAGGACAGGCTTACTTAGCTAAAAATATTGGCTTTTCCTCTGGAATTACCTTAGGTGTGGGGGTTACCTTGGGCGGTCTCGTAGTACCAGCCATAGGCGGTCTTGGTGATGCCTATGGTATACAGATGGCTCTGTACACCTTGGTGCCAATTAGCTTGTTGGCTTTGATTGCTAGCTTCTTTATTAGGGAACCAGAAGGATTAAAGGAAAAATAGAATTTTACTTATTAGCTCTGTAGTAGCTAGTAAAAATACAAGTATATATATAAGAAAATGCCTTCCTATGTGGTAAAATATAGGAAGGCATTTTTGTTATAATTAAGAATTTATAGGTGATACAATGAATACGAAAAGTAAGGAATTTGATACCTTTTTGAAAAGTGAAGAAATCTATTGTTTTGACTCTAAACCTATGGAAGATGAAGAACATACCGTTGTTTATCGCTCCTATGTGCAAACGGAAATAGGGGACATGCCTATTTTTGTTATGCTTGATGATACAGCCTTTAGCATTGTCCGTGTTGCCATGGGGAATGGGGTAGTTAATGCAGATAATCAAGACAAAGTGTATGATTTTATGAATCGTGAAAATAATAACTATAAAAGCTTTAAATATTATGTAGATACGGATGACAATAGTTTATATTTGGATTGCGTGTATATTTGTGGCCCCACTCATTTTGAACCACAGCTTTTATATGCGTTGATGAATCAAATTGTACATTATATTCCAGGTGTGGTGGCTGATTTGCGGCAAGTATTGGGTATTGAACAATTACCAGATCCTTTTGGACAAGAACATAATCATGAAGAGCAAGAAGCAGAAGAACGGGTGATTGCCGTAACGGATACGCTCAAACCTCATTAATAAGCAAAAAGAATCTGAGTTCATGTCTCTCGCGAGCTGATACTGCGCGCCATATGTGGGATTGTGCCATTTTCTTGCTTATGCCTCAGTTAGTCATAGTTTTGCGGCGCTACGTAAGGCTCGCTACGAGACAAAAACTCAGATTTTTCTATTTAACGATGAGGTTCCTAGCAAGTAGTATTAAGTTTGCTTAATTAATAATTACCTATTAATATAATTGACTTACAAGTAACCCTTTGATACAATACAAGTAGATAAGAGAGGGGGACGCACTATGGTACAGCAAGTAGAGATTACGACGATGACTGTGAGAGTGCGTCTTCATGTCTCAGCATAGGTAAGCTCAGTGTATACTGAGCTTTTTTTTGTTTTCTGGAGGAACATATGAAAGTTGGCATTGTAATGGGTAGTGATTCTGATTTGCCAGTTATGCGTAAAGCCGCAGATCAATTAAAAGAATTTGGCGTAGAGTATGAAATGGTTATTGCTTCAGCCCATCGTACACCACAGGCTGTGCACGACTTTGTAGCACGCTTAGAAGCAGAAGGGGCGGTAGCTTTTATTTCTGGGGCAGGAGCCGCTGCTCACTTGCCAGGTGTTATTGCTTCGTATACGACCTTGCCAGTTATAGGCGTACCATTAAACGCAACGGCTTTAAAGGGGATAGATGCCTTACTGGCTATTGTACAGATGCCATCCGGTATGCCAGTAGCAACGATGGCTATTGATGGAGCTAAAAATGCCGCTTTATTAGCTGTTCAAATGGCAGCAATAAAAGATGCAGACTTAGCTAAGAAATATAAGGCTTTTCGTAAGGAACAAGCTGATAAGGTACTAGCTAAGAATAAGAAGTTACAGGAAGAATTAAATCAATAATTGTATAAATTAGGGTAATCCTATTTATTCGTAAAAATATAAGCTAAGGTTATACTTAGAGGAAATATCATATTAAATATAGGAGATACAGGCGTATGTGTGACGATTGCCTATTTGATACATTGCATGAAGAATGTGGTGTTTTTGGTGTCTATGACCGAACACTCAATGTAGGGCATTATACGTATTGGGGGTTATTTGCCTTACAGCACCGTGGCCAAGAAAGTGCAGGGATTGCCCTTGCTGATGAAGAAGGCATTGATGTAGTTAAAGGTATGGGCCTTTTAACAGAAGCCATTAAGAAGCTGCCAGAAAAGAAAGGCTTTATTGCAACGGGACACGTACGGTATTCGACGACGGGGTCCAATAATCCTAAGAATATCCAACCTTTGGTTATTCACTTTCAAGGCGGTGATATTGCCGTAGCTCATAATGGGAATTTAACCAATGCTCTAGGGGCACGAACTCGATTGGAAGAGGCAGGCTCTGTCTTTCAAACAACCATGGATTCAGAAGTTATTGTTAATCTAATTGCTCGTTCTCGTAAAAGTCAGGTGGAAGAACGAATTATTGATGCCACAAGGGAAATTGAAGGGGCTTATTCCTTGGTAATCAATACGACAGATAAACTTATAGGTGTCCGCGATCCTAATGGCTTTCGCCCGCTTTGTCTAGGTAAAACAGAGCATGGCTATGCCTTGTCATCAGAAAGCTGTGCCTTAGATGCCATTAAGGCTGAGTTTGTTCGAGATATTAATCCTGGTGAAATGGTTATCATTGATGATACAGGTGTTCATAGTCGTATGATTGTTGATGAAAAGGATTTGCCTAAACAAGCGTCTTGCGTCTTTGAATATATATATTTTGCCCGTAGCGATAGTGTTATTGATAAGCAAAGTGTCTATCAAGCACGCCTTAATATGGGGCGAGAACTAGCTAGGGAAACGCAATATGAAGCAGACCTTGTTATGTCCGTGCCAGACTCGGGGACGACGGCGGCACTAGGTTATGCTAAGGAATCAGGCATTCCTTATGGGGAAGGCCTCATTAAGAATCGCTATATGGGGCGGACCTTTATCAAACCAGATCAAAAACAACGGGAACTGGCTGTTCGCATGAAATTAAATCCGGTACCATCGGTCATTAAGGGCAAGCGTATTGTTCTTATTGATGATTCCATTGTAAGAGGCACGACGAGTGGTATTATTGTGCGCATGTTAAAAGAAGCAGGTGCTAAGGAAATTTACATGTGTGTTAGCTCCCCAGCTATTGAATATCCTTGCTACTATGGTATCGATACATCTGTGCGTAAGGAGCTCATTGCAGCGACCCATACAGAAGAAGAGGTTCGCCAGTATATTAAGGCGGATAAGTTGCATTATTTAAGTAAGGATGGTTTATGCCGAGCTATCTCGCAGATAGATTGTGCTCATATGTGTTTTGCCTGCTTTGATGGTCAATACGCAGTGGACGTACCTAAGGAAGTAGACGGAGGAAATAAATATGCACTCGAATGAAAAGGGATTAACTTATAGAGAGGCCGGTGTCGATATCGATGCAGGTAATAAGGCCGTTGAATTAATGAAAGATGCGGTTAAAGGTACGTATACCGATGGCGTCGTTGGTGATTTAGGTGGTTTTGGTGGTCTTTATTCCTTGGCTAAGTTTTCCATGGAGGAACCGCTTTTAGTCTCTGGTACCGATGGGGTAGGGACTAAATTACGCCTCGCTATTATGATGGACAAGCATGACACCATTGGCCAAGACTGTGTAGCTATGAGTGTGAATGATATCCTCGTACAAGGCGCTTTACCTCTATTTTTCTTAGATTACATTGCTGTAGGAAAGCTAAATCCGGAGCAAGTGGCTACTATTGTAGGTGGTGTAGCTCGTGCCTGTGAAGAATCTGGCTGTGCCCTTTTAGGTGGGGAAACAGCTGAAATGGCTGGCTTTTATGGAGACGGTGACTATGATGTGGCGGGTTTTGCTGTAGGTCTTGTAGATAAGCCGAAGGTAATTACGGGGGCTTCGATTAAGTCAGGCGATATTCTCTTAGGTTTGCCCTCTTCTGGTCTTCATTCGAATGGCTTTTCCTTGGTTCGTAAAATTGTATTTGACCATAAGCATATGGATTTACATGACCAAGTGCCAGAGTTTGGTAAAAGCCTAGGGGAAGAGCTCTTGACGCCAACTCGCCTGTATCCAAAGGCTATAGTGCCTCTATTAGATAAGGGCTGGATTAAAGGCATGGTGCATGTAACAGGTGGCGGTTTTTATGAAAATATTCCAAGGATTCTGCCGAATAGTTTAGCAGCTCGCGTCAATGCAGATGCTTGGCCAGTCCTGCCAGTCTTTAAAAAATTGCAAGAATGGGGTGGTGTCGATACGAAGGAAATGTATCGCACCTTTAATATGGGCATAGGTATGATTATGGTTGTGTCCCCAGAAGATAAGGACGCTCTTATTGCTGACTTGCAGGCACGGGGTGAACGAGTACATGAAATTGGCGTCATCATTGAACGGACAGATAAGCCAGTGATTATGGAGGGACGTGACTTTCATGATTAAACGAATTGCTATCTTTGCTAGTGGACGAGGTTCCAATGCGGAAGCCTTGGTTATGGCTATGCGTGCTGGTGAGATTCATGGTACACCGGTGGTTATCTTAAGTGACCAAGCTGGTGCCTTAGTCTTAGAAAAAGCCCAGCAGTGGAAGATACCGACCCTATTAGTAGAACGAAGTGATTATAAGACGAAAGAGGCCTTTGAAGAAGCTATGCTGGATGCCTTGAAGCCTTATATGCCGGACACCATTGTTTTAGCAGGTTATATGCGTTTGTTAGGTAAAACCTTTATTAGTGCCTATGAAGGTCGTATTTTGAACATTCATCCAGCTTTACTACCTTCTTTTACAGGCCTTCATGCCCAACGGCAGGCTGTAGAAGCCGGCGTTAAAGTGAGTGGCTGTACTGTTCATTTCGTAGATACAGGTATGGATTCGGGACCTATTATTATGCAAACGGCTGTGCCTGTTTATGCTGATGATACAGAGGATAGCTTGGCAGAACGTATTTTGCCTAAAGAGCATGCTACTTATAAGAAGGCACTGGCCTTATATTGTGATAATAAACTACATGTTAATGGGCATATTGTTAGTATTGATGAATAACATATTGTACAGGTAAATCTTTGAGTTGCTTATAGATATTAGATTACAATTTTATAAGAAGCTGATAAAGATAATCTGCGTTATGCCTAGCTATAAGTTTGCCAATTCATAAATCTCATTTCTATTTTTGTTTGATAAAGATAATCTGTGTTATGCCCAGCTACAAGAGTGAATAGGGGTATTTAATATACTCTACATGAGAATGGTGGATTGCTATGTCTACTCTGGTAAAAGAGACAGCTAAGATGAAGGCTTATGGATAAAATGAAATAGTTAGTAGACAGATTGGTAGTCAATAGTGGCAGAGACGATTATAGGGCTATATGACTTATAATTAAGTGTATATAATAGTATATATTATATAGGAGCAGAAAATGATAAAAAATGCATTACTCAGTGTATCGGATAAAACGGGGATTGTAGAATTTGCTAAGGCCCTACGGGAATTAGGGGTTACCATTTATTCCACAGGCGGCACCTTTCGTACCTTGGAAGAAGCCCAAGTGGATGTGCACAAGGTAGAAGAATTGACGAAGTTCCCTGAAATGATGGATGGTCGTGTAAAGACCTTGCATCCTATGGTTCATGGTGGTATTTTGGCCATTCGTGACAAGGAAGACCATCAAGCAGCTATGAAAGAGTATGGGATTCAACCGATTGATCTAGTTGTTGTTAACCTATATCCCTTCCGTCAAACCATTGCTAAGCCAGATGTAAGACTAGCAGAAGCGATTGAGAATATAGATATTGGGGGACCTACGATGGTACGGTCTGCCGCTAAGAATAATGCCTATGTAGGTATTGTGGTAAATCCCAAACGCTATGCCGAAGTTATAGATAAGCTAACTAAAGAGGGTGATTTAGGTCAGGCCTATCGTTTTGAACTAGCACGGGAAGCCTTTGCCCATACAGCGGCTTATGATACAGCCATTGCTAATTATTTAAGCCAGCAAATTGATACGACACCATTCCCTCCGACGTATTTACAGGCTTATGAAAAGGTAAGTGATTTACGCTATGGGGAAAATCCTCATCAGCAGGCCGCTTTTTATAAGGAAATTGGTAAAAATGAAGGCATGGGTGCCTTGAAGCAATTACATGGCAAAGAATTATCCTATAACAATATTGTAGACATGGAAGCAGCTTGGAATATGGTATGGGAATTTACTCAGCCTGCAGCCTGCATCATTAAACATACCAATCCTTGTGGGGCAGCTGTAGGTAAGGACTTGCATGAAGCTTATGTAAAAGCCTATGAGGCTGATTCTGTATCGGCTTTTGGTGGCATTGTCGCTCTAAATCGTCCAGTTGATGCGGCAACGGCAAAGGAAATGAGTCAGATTTTCCTAGAAGTCATTATGGCGCCAGCGTTTACCGATGAAGCCTTATCTATCTTGGAAGGCAAGAAGAATATTCGTCTTATTACCTTAAAGCAGCCTGTGGCTGGTCAATTAGTAGTGAAAAAGGTATCTGGTGGCTTACTTGTACAAACAGAAGATGACTTACAAGAAGAGGTAGCTGATTATAAGGTAGTCACTAAGACTCAGCCGACGAAAGACCAATGGGACGCCTTACAATTTGCTTGGAAACTAGTCAAACATGTAAAATCTAACGCCATTTTAGTTACATCGAAGGATCAAACCTTAGGTGTTGGTGCGGGCCAGATGAACCGTGTCGGTTCAGCTAAAATTGCCTTAGAGGAAGCCGGTGATAAGGCACAAGGCGCCGTGTTGGCATCCGATGCGTTCTTCCCCTTTGGTGATACCGTAGCTGAAGCCGCTAAACATGGTATTGGTGCTATTATTCAGCCTGGTGGATCCATTCGGGATCAGGAATCTATTGATGCAGCTGATGCGGCTGGTATTCCTATGGTATTTACAGGCATTCGTCATTTTAAACATTAAAAGGAGTTTCCTATGAATGTGTGCGTAATTGGTGGTGGTGGCCGAGAACATACGCTGGCTTGGTGCCTATCCTTTAGTGATAGTGTCGATAAGGTGTATGCCATACCAGGTAGTCAGGCTATGGAAGATGTGGCTACTTGTAAGAACATCAACTGGAAGGATACAGAGGCTCTAATCGCTTATTTAAAGGCTCAAGTTGTTGACCTTGTTGTGGTTGGACCGGAAGCACCTCTCGTAGATGGGTTAGCTGACCGTCTTAGGGCAGCTGGCTTTGCTGTCTTTGGTCCTTCTAAGGCGGCGGCTCAATTAGAAGGTTCCAAGGTTTTTGCTAAGAACTTAATGATGAAGTATAATATACCGACAGCTAAGTATGCCTCCTTTTCTGAAGTAGAACCAGCTAAAACTTTTGCTCAGTCCCTAGGATTACCTGTTGTAATTAAGGCGGATGGCCTGGCAGCCGGCAAGGGTGTTGTAGTGGCTCAGACGCGACAAGAAGCAGAGATAGCGATTGAAGATATGTTGTCTGGCAATGCCTTTGGTCAGGCCGGCCATTTGGTTGTCATTGAAGAGTTTATGGAGGGGGAAGAAGCGTCTCTCTTGGCCTTTGTTGATGGCAAGACCGTCGTGCCTATGATTGCATCGCAAGATCATAAACGTATCTTTGATGGAGATAAGGGACCTAATACAGGCGGTATGGGTACTTATGCACCAGCACCTGTATTAACCGATGACTTTCGTCAAGTAGCTATAAAGACCATTCTTCAGCCGGTAGTCGATGCTATGGCTAAGGAAGGGCACCCTTATGTAGGCTGTCTCTATGCAGGTCTTATGATTACTAAGGAAGGGCCAAAAGTTGTTGAGTTTAATGCGCGTTTTGGTGATCCAGAAACGCAGGTCGTTTTGCCTCTCTTTACGGGGGATTTAGGGCAGGTTATGATGGATTGCGCAAGGGGCCAGTTAAAGGCACAAGCGGTTACTTGGTCAGATAAGAGTGCGGTCTGTGTTATGTTAGCTTCTAAGGGCTATCCTGCCTCTTCTCATAAGGGGGATGTAATTAATGGCCTAGAGGATGTGCAAGGATTAGACCAAGTGTATTTATTCCATTCTGGCACTAAAAAAGTGGATGGTCATTATGTAACCAACGGCGGCCGTGTATTAGGGGTAACGGCGGTAGCAGATGATTTGCAAACAGCCCTAGACAAGGCTTATGCTTGTGTGGACAAGATTCATTTTGACGGCCAGCAGTATCGCAAGGATATTGGGCAAAAGGCCTTTAAGCATAAGCTATAAATAAAAATTATGTGACCTTGACTTTATGGGCTCTGATGGGTACACTAATAATACGATTAGGATGAAGGTAAGACTTCTACTGCTATAAAGAGGACGGTAAGTTATCCGTCCTCTTTCCTTTTATCTTCATCTTTCTTTGTTAGTTTATAGGTTAAGACAATTTGCGTGTAGTCGATTGTAATTGGTGAGAAGGTAATAGAGGCGCTGAGATATTTTAACAATTATTGATACGTGCTATTGATTGATTAGAAGTGCTAGTAATTAACGAGAGGCTTTAGTTATGAGTAAGGACTAAGCCTGTTTTTTGAGTAATATAAAAGATTTCTTTGTAAGTCTTGTTTTATAAGAAAAAGGATTAGTTTAATGAGTAGTAGGTAAAAAAGATGAGAAAAGAGATGAATCGCTTGACTGCTAGAGGCCTTCAAAAGGAGATTAAAGGTAAAACATATAATAGTATATATAATAGGGACTTCCAAGAGGCTATAGATAAGGCCTTGGCTAAAGAGAAAAAGCGTGTTTTTTCTTTTATTTATGAAGGACAGACCTATTATGTAAAACGTCACTTAGCCAATAGCCGTAAGACCTTTTGGCGTAAGCAGGCTGACTTATCCTACTATAGAGAATTTGTTCATTTGTATGCTGTATCACAACAATTGAATTTGGCACCACCCTTAATACGGGGGACAGACGCTTATTTTGTTATGCCCGCCGTAGGTAAGAACTTGCAAGAGTGCTTAAAAGAAACTTTGCAGCCTCATAGTACGATTGCTCAAGCAACGCTTAGAAATGGCTTTTATCTAGCCGGCCAAGGCTTAAGTACCCTGCATGAGTACGGTTTTTATCATGGGCGGCCTGCTCTGAGAGATATTGTTTTTGATAGAGAAGAGGGGCAGGTTGCTTTTATTGATTGGGAGATGGCGCCCTATACGAGTCGTATTAAGCCTTATATTTTGGATTTATTAATTTTTGTACATAGCTATTTTCGAGAAGAAATGAACCTAGATTGGCTTATGGATGAGGCTAGGAAAGGCTATTGCCAAGTACCTGGTGGGACGACTCGTTGGAAGGCAATGATGGATTTTGTGAAGAGACATAAGGTTCTTTTACATATGCTTCATCCCCTGGAAGGTTTAGGTGGTATTGACCTGCGGGCCGTTCGTTATATGGAAGGCTTTTTAGAAAGTTAGAGAGATTGTATATGATTTGGTTGAGTTGAGTCATTTGATGGATAGTTAGAATCCTTGCCTAAAGTATTAAAGCGTATGGCAAGAGAATATTCACATCCTTAAAGGAGGTTTAGTATGATGAAGATAAAAAAATATTGGTCTAAGGTATGTGTATTAGCTGCCGTGCTAGGCTTATCTACTTCCTTAGTCGGGGCGGCTGGTGGCGCTTATATACAACAGGGCCAACAGTCAGATGTAAACATGAAGCTCAGTTATCCTTTGGTTTATGTGTCTAATCCACAGGCGCAGCAGGCCATTAATAGTGATATAGCCTCTTATGTGCAGGCCGCTAAGGATGCCTACTATAATCAGAAAGTTTACCAGGTAAGTGAAAGTTATAACATTAAATACAATGGGTCAAATTATCTATCGATTATATTAACTAATTATTACTATAATTATGGAGCGGCTCACGGCTCTTATGATCAATATGGGCTTGTTTATGATGTGAAGACAGGTAAACGCCTACCTTTATCTAATTTTGTGCATATTCAAAATGAAAAGCAGTTGACTACAGGGTTACAATCAGGCTTATTAAAAATGTTTAATGGCAGCCTTAGTAAGGAAGTGTATTTAAATAATACATGGAATAGCGTGCCCTATATTAGTGGCAGCTATTTTCTAACTGGTGGCGGTTATATTTATTTAATTTATCAGCCTTACCAGCTAGGACCTTTCTCTGATGGAGCGGTTAAGATTCAGTTAACGCCACAGGCTATCGATTACTTTAACCGATTGAATAAATAGAGTTAGCTATGGGATAAAAAAGAATTGATGGGAACAAAATTAGCATAATGAGGGTCTATATATGTCTTATTGGTATAACAGAAATATATTGACGAAAAAGTAGGATGAAGCTATAATTTAATTACACATAGAGCCATTTAGCTCGAATAATCTAATAGTATAAGAAGTAAAAAGATAAAAAGAAAAAGAGGACGGTTGCACCCGTCCTCTTTTTCTTTTTATCACCTCTATTTCTTCTTTTGAAATAAAATATGAAAATAAGTTAAAATCTTATAAAAAGGAGTAAAAAAAATCATAAAAGAGGAAGAAAACGCATAAAATATTTTATGCATTGCGTGTAAAACATAAAAGTAAATCTATAAAAATCAATATAGATAGAGCCCCCATATGTAAGGGATTAAATCGACTTACTAGAGGCCAAATTATAAAAATACAAGAAATTGAATTTCATTATCATTCATTAAAAACCTTTGAAATTTATTTTGACCCGTGGTATCATACTTGTAGATTCCGATGAGGACAGAACAAATGAAGACGGGACGAGGTAGTAGATTGTGAGGAAACGTGGACACTCCAGTGTGAACCCTCTGACAAGAATCAAATGGGATGCCTTCGGGTTGAGTCACATTTTGGTTTCTAACAGAAAGAGGTAGAAATTTATGAAGAAACAGTTAGCAACTGTATTAGCAGCAACTGCTGTATTTGGTGCAACTACTGCATTCGCAGCAAATCCTTTCTCCGATGTAACTCCTAACGACTGGGCTTACCAGGCTGTAGAACAATTAGCCGCTGATGGCATCATCAATGGTTACCCAAATGGTACTTTCCAGGGTCAGAAAGACATCACTCGTTTTGAAGTAGCTCAGATGACTGCAAAAGCTATGGCTTACCAAGGTCGTATCAATGCTGAACAGCAGGCTTTGATTAACCGTTTGGCTAATGAATACTCCAGCGAATTGAACAACTTGGGCGTTCGCGTATCCAACTTGGAAGATCGCGTTGGTAACGTTAAAGTAACTGGCGATGCTCGTATGCGTGTACAGAGCTTTACTAAATCTTCAAATCGTCAATTCGATGGTAATACTGCTCTGCCATTCGGAGATGGCAATGGTAGCGTAACTTCGAATGGCAAAGCTAATATGTTCGATTTCCGTGGTCGTATCCAGTTTAATGCAAATGTTAATAAGAATACAGAAGCTGTTATTCGCTTAAGCTCTGGTAACCGTGAATTTGGTGATACTAGCAGTGATAATGATGGCGATTCCAATAAGAATGCACATATCGATCGCGTATATGTAACGCATAACTTCGGTAAGAATGTGAATGCAACAGTTGGTCGCTTCACTGAAACAATTGGTGCTGGTTTAATTCATGATGGTGCTTTCGATGGTGCTAAAGCTAACATTGGTAATGATCGTGTAAACTTCAGTGCTGCTTATGGTTACTTGACTAGTGGTGCTACTCATAATACTTGGGATGGCATGAACTTCAAAAAAGGTACTTATACAATTACTGATACAAATGGGAATGAGCATGAAGTAGAATTAGATAAAGATTATACTTATAATCATGCTAAGAACTGGGAAAACACATCTGAAGCTGATAACATGTCTATGACTGTATTGCAGTTAGATGGCAAGTTAGGTAACCATGGTAATTTAGGTGGTTTCTATGGCAAAATCAATAAAAATGGTAAGGCTATGGGTAATTACTTAGTAAATGATGGTACTACGAACTTCAGTGAATTTGAAGGTTATAAATCTGGTGATGGTTTAAATCATGCTGAATTGAAAGACCTTTATGGTTTCAATACAAAATGGAACTTCAACCGTTGGTTCGTTGGTGGTGAATGGACGAAATCCAACTTGGCTGATTCCCAGGCTTGGGTAGCTGGTGCTGGTTATGGCAACTACGATATCTCCAAACAGGGCACTTACAACTTGATGATGCAATACTTCAAACAAGATAAGAATGCCTTCATCGCTGATACGACTTGGGATCAACCATACGGTGCTAACTACAAAGGTTGGGTAGCTACAGCTCAGTATGCATTAATGAAGAACGTAGGCTTAAAAGCTGTTTACGCCTTCGACAGCAAATATGCTGATAAGGATGTAGCTCTTGCTGGTACAAATGAAAATACAAATCGTTCCGATTACTTCTTGGGCGAAGTTAACGTATTGTTCTAATCTTAGATTAGTGACGAATACTTATAAGAGAGACTCGAAAGAGTCTCTCTTTTTTTCGTTTCGCATACTATTCTTCCTATTAGAAAGAAGGCGAGGACTTACTTATTTTTTATAGAAAATGTATAGATAGCAGATGATGAAGGCGTATGCTTATATATTTTGGTTGCTTTTTCTATGAAAGGTAGGTAATATGAATATATTATTAGACTCGGTTAAGTTAGAAAATTTATTATTGCGTAAGAAGTCCTATATTGGAATTGATAGCAATCAGGCACTAGTAAATGTCATAAGTGGTATAGGTTTAGGATTTGGCACTTATGGCGGTGTCATGGGACTTAATACAGATTTGGTAACAGCCGTAGTGAGATGTATGGGACTTGCGCTGGTTGGGTATGGAAGATGGAAAATGGTACAGGCAAAAAGAGCGGCTTATTCTAGTGAGTTGCTATTAAGAGATATAGAAGATTTAAATGAGATAACACATCCATTTTCTATTATTAACATTCAAGATACCTTTATGACCTATCCTCATCGTTATTTGTTACGATATGATGTTGACTGGGCCTGTTATTTGTTTCCTAGTTTTCCTACAAAGTTAACAGAAGCAGACAATCAGGAATACTTGAAAAAGGTATTAGCTAATGCCTTAGAGGTACCAATTAATCACCTTACTCTTTCTTTGAAAGAAGAGATTATTCAACGTAAGTTTTCAGAAAAAGATAAGGTGCAGAAGCGATATGACCATAAATTTTATCAATGTCAAATACAAGATATGCCTAAGCGTTTACAAGCAGATACATTTATAATTGGCGGCGTAAAGTATAAATGGATGACTATAGAAGCTATGCAGCAGGATACGAATATGATGAATAAAAATCGTGATGTAGTGGATGTGGTAAGTCGTTTGTAATGGCGTAGGCAGCGCAAAGTTAATCTTGTAATTAATGAAAGGCTGTTGTGGCTGATGAATAAAAAAGATATTCGACTCATTGCTATTGATTTAGATGATACCTTGTTAAGGGATGATAATACCGTATCGGATTATACCAAGCAGGTTATGAGTCAAGTAAGAGCTAAAGGTATAGAGATATTAATTGCTACAGGACGCATGTACCAAACAGCGGCACCTGTAGCAAGGACACTAGGATTAGGGGATAGCCCTATGATGCTATTTTCTGGAGGGGTTGTACAGCGCGTGGCTTCGGGGCAGATTATAGCAGAGACCTTAGTGCCTTTAGAAGCTGCTAACAAGGTTTTGCGCACTTGCAAGGAGCATGATTGGTATGTGCAGGCTTATGTAGATGATCAACTGCTTATAGATAAACCAACAGCAGAATCACGCATGTATGAAGAAGGAACAGGGGCTAAGGCTCTTGTTATAGGCGAGGAATTATACAATCTAGGAAAAGCACCAAATAAACTTCTTCTTATTAGTCTCGATGCCTCGCGTATGGCAGGTATTAAGTCTAATCTACAAGAGATTGTAGGTAGCCGGGTCGAGCTCGTACGGAGTAAACCTACGTTTTTAGAAATTATTGCGCCTGGCGTGTCTAAAGGGGGCTGTCTAAGGACCTTACTAAAAGAACGAGGATTGGCGGCTAATCAAGTGGTGGCTTTTGGCAATTCAGATAACGATATATCTATGCTAGAGGCAGCCGGTTATAGCCTAGCTGTCGCTAATGCAGAAGAAGGTGCTAAAGAGGCAGCTGATGATGTGTGTCGTTCGAATCAAGATGATGGTGTAGCCCATTGGCTGGAAAAACATATTTTATAAAGACCCTATTTAATATAACGAGTGAAAAAAGGAGCAGGTATGGATACGGCATTTCGGTTGTTAATTGTAACAGGTATGTCTGGGGCAGGTAAGACGCAGGTTATGCAGGCCTTAGAGGATATGGGGTATTTTTGCGTTGATAACCTGCCACCCGTTCTAATTCCTAAGTTTAGTGAATTGTGTCGACAGGGCGGTGAACGAGTTAGCCATGTAGCCTTGGTGGTAGATATTCGAGGTGGAGAGTTTTTTGATGCCTTGTCAGGGGCCTTGCGCCAGTTAGAAGATATGCAGGTGCCTTATGAAGTTATCTTTATGGATGCCTCAGATGAGACCTTGATTCGTCGCTATAAGGAGTCGCGCCGCAGCCATCCTTTGGCACCTAATGGTCGCATTACAACAGGCATTGCAAAAGAACGTGATTTACTAGAATCCATTCGTAGCCAAGCCGATTATATTATTGATACGACGGATATGAAGACAGCTGGTCTTAAGTCCTATCTTAAGACTAAGTTCTTGGAAGTAGAACGCCGGCAGGGATTATCTATTACAGTTGTTAGTTTTGGTTTTAAATATGGACTGCCTCTTGATGCAGATATGATATGGGATGTGCGCTTTTTGCCTAATCCTTACTATATTCCAGAGTATCGGCATAAAACAGGTCGGGTAAAGGTAGTCAATGATTATATTCATTCCTTCCCTTTGACGGCAGAGTTTGAAAAGCATTATTTTTCGACTATAGACTTTTTAATTCCTAATTATGAAAAGGAAGGGAAAAGTCAATTTGTAGTAGCTGTAGGTTGTACGGGCGGTATGCATAGGAGCGTAGCCATGGCCGAAGCCTTGTATAAGCATTTACAAGAGCAGGGATTAACGGTATCTATTGAACATCGAGATATGATGAAAAATACAGTTGAAGAGGACTGCGACCCGCGAAAGGGGCAGGTTTTAGCTGCTTCATCTTCTGACAAATCAGATAAAACAACGGTTGAAGACGAGCTTGCAGTAGGAGACAAGCAACAAAAAGAGGTACAAGTTACTGTGAATGGTAAGACGAAAGCGTAGGAACAGGTGAGTATATGTGGAGAATGAAATGGTTTCGGTGGTTTGCGCCGGGACTTCGTATTAAACGGTGGCTCTTCCTGTTCGCTATAGGCGTTATCTTGTTAGTGGCTGGCGCTGCTTTGATGATGAATTATCAGTGGCTGGCTTTTTTGGAAGATGAATTTTTAGAGTTCATTTATGAACAAACAGGTTCTTATAATTACACGATGATTGCCTCTATCGGTTTGATAGTTATATTTCTAGGAGCTATTTGCATGCTCTGGGGGGCTAAGAAGGTTATTAAAACCATTATTACAGCCATTTTACCGCAGGGCGAAGGACAATTAGGCGATTATATTTTTCAAAATATGCGGCTAGGCCAGGGTCCTAAAGTGGTTGTTATTGGTGGTGGTACAGGCTTATCTACCTTGTTACGCGGTTTAAAAAATCGGACAGCTAATTTGACGGCTATTGTCACTGTAGCCGACGATGGTGGATCGTCTGGTCGCTTGAGAGAAGACTATGATATTATTGCCCCTGGAGATCTTAGAAATTGCTTGGTAGCCTTAGCTGAAAAGGAAGGTCTTATGGAAGAGCTGTTTCAGTATCGTTTTAGTGGTACAGGCAATCTAGCAGGCCATAGTTTTGGTAATTTGTTTTTGACGGCGTTAACGCAGATACTTGATCAGGATGTAGAGAAGGCCTTGGAAGCAGCTAGTAAGATTTTGAAGGTGCGCGGTCGTGTGATTCCTTCATCGACAGAAAAGGTAAAACTAGGTGCTGAAATGGAAGATGGTAGCCGTATTATGGGGGAAAGTCATATTCCAGAGTCTGGTAAAAAGATTAAGCGGGTATTTACCGAACCTAAGGCGCCTAAGGCAGAGGGAAGGGCTTTACAGGCAATAGATGAAGCGGATGCGATTATCTTAGGTCCAGGCAGTCTATACACGAGTATTATGCCCAATCTATTAGTCGATAAAATTGCTGAGCATATTAAGGCTAGTAAGGCTATGAAGCTTTATATTTGTAATGTAATGACGCAGCCAGGGGAAACGGATGGCTATACGGCAGCTGACCATGTACAGGCTATTATTGACCATGCAGGAGAGGGCCTAGTTAATATGATACTGGTAAATGACAGTTCTTTATCTGAAGAAACGGTGGAAGCTTATCGTAAGGCGAGCGCGGAACCTGTTTTTGTGGATACGGAGCGATTAACGCAGATGGGGGTTCGTACAGTACGGGCTATGGTAGCTGATGAGTCAGGTAAGGCGGCTCACAATCCACAACGACTAGGCAAGGTGGTTATGGATATGATTTATGCCCTACAGACGGATATTGAGCCCCATATTTTGGAGTATTATTTAAATCGTAAGGATCATTAATGAGGTAGTCAGGTGTCTTTTGCAGAAGATGTAAAAAATGAATTATGTCAATATGAGGTGGCGACAGATCGAGTGGCACAAATTGAGTTGTCTGCTATTTTACGAGGTGCTGCTTCTCTTGTGCTTGGCATGAAAGATCGAGTTGGTCTTAATTTAGTAACGACTAATAATGCGGTAGCAAGGAGGGCTCTGTTTTTATTAAGGCAGCAGTTTCCTTCGCTAGTTATGGCTACATCGGTCCGTAAGGGCCTGCGCCTGCGTAAGAAGAATACCTATACGGTTAGTTTGCAGTCTTCTAAGGAGACAAAGGAGGTCTTAGAGGTGCTCCGACTATGGCCCTTAGATGCAGAACCTTGGCTGGGATTAACAAAAAAGATGGAAGAAGGCCGCGCTTTTTTGCGCGGTGCTTTTTTAGGTGGAGGCTCTGTTAATCGACCAGAAAGTGACTATCATTTGGAATTTATGACAAGCCAGCGGTCCTTTGCTGAGCAAATACTAGCGGTGTTAAAAAGTTTTCACAGTAAGGCGGGATTAACAGAACGCAAGGAACATTATGTAGTTTATTTAAAAGAAGGCGATGCGGTAACGAATTGCCTGCAGGTTATGGGGGCCGGCTCAGCTGTAATGGATTTTGAGAATGTCCGTATTGTGAAAGGCGTTCGTAACCGCATTAATCGACAAGTTAATTGCGAGACCGCCAATCTTCAGAAGGCTGTTAATGCAGCGGTTAGGCAGTTGGAATGTGTACGGATTATTGCTCGCCACCAGCCATTGAGTCAATTGACGCCTAAATTACAGGAAGCGGCTCAGATAAGGCAGCGTTACCCAGATGCGACGATGCAGGAATTAGTGGAGCACTTAGATATGGGCATTACTAAGTCGGGGCTGGCTCATCGCTTTCGTAAATTAGAGAAATTAGCCCTTTCTTTTGAACCAGATGGGTTAGACGTGGTATAATATATAAGTTGTTTCTTGTCCAGTATGTTGACAGAAAACAGGATATAAATAGTGTTAGATAGATAAGTATATTTAAAGAAGGTATAACGTGAGACAAAGAAAACTATGGCGCAAGGCTCTCTTAGGGGCAGCGCTTTCTGTATGGATGACAAGTATGGCCTGGGCTGCGCCGACTGTTAATTGGCAGACGCAGAATTTTTCGGCTATGCCAGCAGTAGAAACGGGCGAAAAGGATACCTTGCTCTTCTCTGATAGCCCAGAGTATGTAACACAGAGTGGAATACTAGCATCAGGTACCATACAGGGGCAGGGCCGTGTTTATTTTTATCATGTAAATAATACAGGTACTGACCAAAAAATTGCTGTTGTGATGCAAAATACAGGTAAAGGGCCAGCGACGGTACAGATTCAACGAGAAATTATGGCGACGCCAAGTACCGATTACTTTGCTGTGGGCAGCCAATTGTCTCGTAAGGAATTAGAAATGCCAGCTACGTCAACAACGCCATGGCGCCGGCCTGTACAAGAAGCACGTTCTTTTCAAGCTGCGGGATATCAGTTGCCTGACACATGGGTACCAGCACAGACAAATGTTACGCCAGGTGTGATAGGGTATACCGATGCGACACCTGTACAGACAGATAAGAAAAAAGATAAAAATAAAAAGGCAACGAGTCAAGTCGCAACACCTCAATTGCCAGGGATTGGTGGTTACGCTTTAACACTGGCACCAGGAGCACAAACAACGATTTTTAAGGCGCTTAATACAGTTGATGTGCAACAAGACGAACTTTTTTCTGGTTTAATTGATTTCTATAGTAATGAACCAGTAGGCATTAAGGTATTAATGATGCCTAAGAATGCAGATCCTATGACTTATGCGCAGATTGCTACGCCTTTATCTATGGATGATGTGGCCTTGCGGGGTACTTATTTCGGGGCTCGTCGGCAATTGCAGGTAACGCAGACTTATGACCCCGCTGATGGGGGCGCCTTTATTGAGCTTGGTAATGACCGAGAAGACCCGTTCTTGATGGGCCGTGACGAATTGTCTAATCAAAATTTGACAGATAAGGGTAATTATGGCGTGTCTTATCAAGTGGTTATGCATACAGAAGGTACGGATAAGTACGATGTATTTTTTAATCCGCAAGGTGGATCTTATGCAGGTTCCTTTATGTTATCTGATGGTTTGACTAATACGATTTATAATGTGCCTAATAATGGTAATGAAAGTCTTGGTGATGGTACGATTTATGATACACAGTATCTAGGAACCTATCAGGCAGGACATGATTTGGTTATTTCCTTTATGCCAGCAGGGGCGTCTAATTTGCCAATTAAGTTCTTGTTCTATCCAGCACAGGCAGCTAAGCTGGCGACGAGTACTGTAGCAGCACCAAAGACGCAGTTACCAGTGACGGCCACATCGGAAACATCAACGAGTCATAGTACTAGTGCGGTACAGGCAGAAAATCATGCCTTAAGTCAAGAGTCGGCCGAAGCCTTGAAAAAATTACAGGCGCAATCAGCGGCTTGGTCACAGGCTGCGGCAGCCGTAGCACCAGGTATGGTGCCGACAGTGGCACAAAATCAGCCGGGGACAGTTGATATTGCCTTACCAAGTGCTTCAACAGCTTCTCCTGCGCAGGGGCTGGGGATTACTATAAGTGTTCCGACAGCGAAGGCTACGTCTGTAAGCACAGCTAAAACGGAAGGAAAACAAAAGAAAGAAAGTCAGAAAAAAGAAAATAAGTCTGATAATAAGCAGGTTACGACTAGCACTAGTACGACGGTAAGTACAACAGCTAGTCCGTCAACGAGTCAAGCTTCGCAAGCTAATACTCCATTTAGTCAGGAAATACCAGTGACTAAAGAAGGTGAATAGGGGTTAGCCTTTTTAGCCGTCTGTTCGTGATAGCTATCACGAACAGACGGTTTTTTTTAGGATAAGGTAGGAGCAGAGATAGATATAGGTAGAAAATAGATTAGGAGATAGACTTATGAAATACATCGTTTTATATTCGTCACGTACAGGAAATACTAAAAAAATAGCGCAGGCTATGACAGAGGTTTTGCCAGAAGGTACGCTCTGCCTTCCGATGAAAGAGGCACCAGCCGATTTATCTAATTATGATTGTGTATGTATGGGCTTTTGGGCGGATAAGGGGACGGCTAATAATGAAGCACAAAAGTATTTAAGCCGGCTGCAAAATGATACGGTTGTTTTATTTGCTACCTTAGGTGTACCACCACAAATGCCCCATGCTTTGAAGACGATGGCGGCGGCTAGGGCTTTATTGCCTAAGGGGCAGGAGCCAGTGGGCGAATTTCATTGTCAAGGCAAGGTAGACCCAGCAGTTATTGAAATGATGTATAAAATTTTTCCTAAGGGCCATGCTCATGGGCAAAGTGCTGAAAGAGATGCTCGTCATCAGATGGCAGCGACACATCCGGATGCGAATGATTTGGCAAATGCTAAGGCTTTTATGCTGGCGGTACGGGGTAAATTAGAAACTAGGGATACTGAGCAATTCTAAGGGAAATGGGTGATTGTGTAGGCAAACAAGACATCTGATAAAAGACTTTTCAGGTCTTGTTTTGTCTACATAGGTATAATTTGCGGATATAGCTAGTAAATAGGAAGTGATAAGAAACTAGCGATTGCTTATGACTAGGAGGCATTTATAAAAATAAAGAAATCTATATGGTATAAATAATATGGTATTGTGCATAAATATATATATTGACAATTCTCTCTATATTATATAAAGTGTATGTAAGCATGATGATATTTGATGTTTATAAGATTGTATATTTATAAATGGTGAGTACTTGTGCTTGTTGACGAGGACGTATAAATAGAGTAGAATAGACAAAGAATCGTAGAACGGTCAGTGAGCCGGAGATTCCAATTATATACCTTTTAAGTTAGTCCCGAGAGGCTAGTAAGGGAGACGGCACATCGAGTATGTGCATAATAAAATACAGCGATATATTTAGTATCTATGTGTAGGTACAGTTTATAGGTAAAAGAGTAGAGCGGTAAGACATAAGTTAGTGACTTATAGCATTTATTAAATTAACAAGATAGGTTTTAATTAGTCCTATGGTTATGCCACAAGCTGATGATGAATGGCAGTTTTACCTATAGACGATTATATATAGATACAGTGATAGATTGTGATTATTATAGTAAGTCAGATGATTATGCATCGTGTTTAGGCTTATTGTAATAAACAACTAAATCGCTTGTAATGAACATGTCTACTTAGACCTTTGCCTCATCGGCAAGGGTCTTTTTTTTATACCACCTAGTCCATAGAAGGAGGTCATGATGGGAACAGTTAATTTGAAGGGACGCAGCTTGCTTGGCTTAGAGCATGTGTCCAAAGAGGAAATTGAACTCATATTACGCGTTGCTAAAAAGATGAAGAAGGTTGTCTTATCTGATGATAAAAAAATACCTTATCTAAAAGGCAAATCGATTGTTAATTTATTTATGGAACCGAGTACACGGACGCGTAGTTCCTTTGAACTAGCTGGTAAATACTTAGGGGCGGATGTAATTAATATTACGCCGAGTGGCAGCTCCATGGTGAAAGGGGAAAGCTTTCGAGATACGTTATTGACCGTATCTTATATGGGGACCGATGCTATTGTTATGCGCCATAAAGCAGAAGGCGCTCCTTTGTATGCAACAAAATGCGTTAAGCCTATTATAGTTAATGCTGGTGATGGAGCTCATGAACATCCAACACAGGCTTTGCTTGATATGTATTCTATTTTAGAACGTAAGGGCAGTTTGGAAGGCTTAAAGGTAGTTATTGCTGGGGATATTATGCATAGCCGGGTGGCACGTTCTGATATTTACGGTATGACTAAGATGGGGGCAGATATCCATTTAGTAGGGCCGCGGACGCTGGTATATCCAGAGTTAGAAAAAATGGGTGTAACCGTACATCATGATATAAGAGAAGCCTTAGAAGGGGCGGATGTAGTTAATGTTCTTCGTATTCAGCTAGAACGAATTCATTCCGCCTTATATCCAACCAATCGTGAATATGCACGAATCTTTGGTATTAATAAAGAGGTTTTAAAAGCAGCTAAGAAGGATGTTATGATTCTTCATCCAGGCCCTATGAATCGAGGCCTAGAAATTGCGCCGGATGTGGCTTATAGTGATGAATCAATGATTCAGGAACAGGTACGTAATGGCGTGTCTGTTCGTATGGCTGTTTTATATTTAACGATTCATGGAGGTGACGGCAGTGAGCTTGCTGATTAAGGGAGGAACGATTGTTAATCCAGCTAAGGGACAACATGAAGTAGCGGATATACTAGTAGAAAATGGTTTAATTAAGGCTATCGGTCAGCACTTAGCTGCTGATGGGGCTGATGTGTATGATGCGACAGGGCTTATCGTAGCGCCAGGCCTTATTGATATGCATACCCACTTGCGAGAACCCGGTCAGGAATCTAAGGAAGATTTTCATAGTGGTACACAGGCAGCGGCCGCTGGCGGATTTACGCGAGTAGCAACAATGGCTAATACGACACCTGTTGTAGATAATGCGGCTCTTGTACGAGGCTTAAAAAAGCAGGCGGAACTTACAGGTGTCGTTAAAGTTGAATTTATTGGCGCCATTAGTAAGGGGCTAGAAGGTAAAGAACTATCTGAAATGGGCGACATGGCTCAGGCCGGTATAGTAGCCTTCTCTGATGATGGACATTATGTGCAGAATGCGGCTTTTATGCGGCGAGCTATGGAATATGCGTCCATGTTTAATAAAATGGTTATTGACCATGCAGAAGAAACCTCTCTTTGTAAGGAAGGACATATGCATGAAGGACTTGTGTCTTATGAATTAGGTGTGATTGGACGCCCCGCTGTAGCAGAAGATATGGCGGTTGACAGAGATATCTTATTAGCGGAAATGACAGGTGCTCATCTTCATGTAGCTCATGTTAGTACGAAACATGCTGTTGAAGAAGTGCGACGGGCTAAGGCAAAAGGCTTGCCTGTTACTTGTGAAGTAACAGCGCAGCACTTATCTTTTACTGATGAATGCTTGCGTGAATATAATCCAGCCTTTAAGATGGCTCCACCGATTCGGTCAGAAGACCATAGGCAGGCTCTTTTAGAAGGCTTAAAAGATGGTACGATTGATGCCATTATAACAGACCATGCACCCCATGCTTTTGAAGAAAAAGACGTAGAATTCTGTTGTGCACCGAATGGGTTTAGTGGTCTGGAAACATCCTTAGGTGCGGTGCTTACGAATGTATATAAGCCGGGCGTACTTACGATTGATCAAATTGTAGAACGGATGAGTACTAACCCAGCACGTTTATTAGGCCTAACTGATGCGGGTGTTTTAGAAGTAGGTAAACCAGCAGATATTACCGTCTTTAGTACGGATGAAAGCTGGATAGTTGATAGGAATAAATTTTACACAAAGGGTAAAACTAGTCCCTTTGATGGTTTGACTTTGACAGGCAAAGCTAAATTAACGGTTGTTGATGGTGAAATTGTAATGAAAGAAGGCGTGGTGACAGCGTGAAGGGAAAATTAGTTTTAGCGGATGGTTCTGTATTTGAAGGACTCTATTTAGGTGGTGCACCTGTATTAGGTGAAGTTGTCTTTAATACAGGTATGACCGGCTATCAGGAAATACTGACGGACCCATCTTATGCGGATCAGATTATTACCTTAACTTACCCTTTAATTGGTAACTATGGTGTATATAAAGAAATTGCGCAAGCTTCTAAGCCGTATGCACGGGGGATGATTGTTGGGGAGTTATGTACCTTTCCGAGCAATTGGCAAAATGAAGGTACTTTTGAAGAATATATGCGTACCTTTGGTATTCCTTGCCTTTATGATGTAGATACACGAGCTGTGACACGAACCATTCGTGACCATGGGGTTATGAAGGGCATTATTTGTCCACTAGATACACCAGAGGAAACCATTAAGAATTTATTAGACCAGCCATTGCCACGCAATCAGATTATGAACGTGACGACTAAGTGGGAAGGCTTTCGCGGAGATGAAAGTGCCGACTTCCATGTAGCGGTATATGACTTCGGGGTAAAAGAAAATATTTTGCGGTCCTTACAAGCAGCCGGTTGTCGTCTGACTATCTTCCCAGCTGATACGAAGGCAGAAACAGTTTTAGCGGCTAAGCCTGATGGGATTTTCTTGTCTAATGGACCAGGAGACCCTAAGGATGTACCGTTTGCTCAAGAAGAAATTAAGAAGTTAATTGGCAAGAAACCTATTTTTGGTATTTGTATGGGCCACCAGTTATTGGCTTTGGCCATGGGCGGTGACACCTTTAAATTACGTTTTGGTCATCGTGGGTCAAATCATCCAGTAAAGGATTTGCGTACAGGTCGTGTTTATATTACATCACAGAATCATGGCTATGCCGTGGATGAAGCGTCTTTGGCTCATACGGATATGGAAGTTACTCACCGTAGTGTGAATGATGGTACGGTTGAAGGTATGCATCATAAGACCTTGCCGGTGATGTCAATTCAGTATCATCCAGAAGCATCACCAGGGCCAACAGATAATTTGTATTTATTTGATGAATTTAAGGATATGATGAGAAAGGGCTGCTAATGGAAACAAAGGGAAAGAAAATTTTAGTCATTGGGTCAGGTCCGATTATCATTGGACAGGCGGCTGAGTTTGACTATGCAGGGACACAGGCTTGCCGGTCTTTACGAGAAGAAGGTTATGAAGTTGTCCTAGTTAATTCGAATCCAGCGACGATTATGACTGACGAAGATATTGCTGACCGCGTGTATATAGAACCGATTAGTGTAGAATTTATAACGGAAGTTATTCGTAAAGAACGACCTTACGGCCTATTAGCGACCTTGGGTGGCCAGGTAGGTCTTAATATGGCGGTTGAACTTTCCAACCAAGGTGTTCTTGATAAGTATAATGTGAAATTGTTGGGCACTTCCTTAGAAGCCATTAAGCAGGCGGAAGACCGGGAACTTTTCAAGGAAGCTATGAAACGGATTGGACAGCCGGTGCCGGAAAGTGATATTTTTAGCGATGTAGATAAGGCCGTTGAATTTGCGGGATCCATTGGTTATCCAATCATCATTCGTCCAGCCTACACCTTAGGTGGTACCGGCGGCGGCATTGCCCATAATGAAGAAGAAATGTACATGATTGCCTTGCGGGGCATCAAATTAAGTCCCATTCATCAGATTTTAGTTGAACGGTCTGTTGCTGGTTGGAAGGAAATAGAATATGAAGTCATGCGGGATAGTGCAGATAACTGCATTATTGTCTGCAATATGGAAAACATTGATCCAGTCGGCGTTCATACAGGGGATTCTATCGTTGTAGCTCCATCACAGACCTTAAACGATATTCAGTACCAAATGCTTCGGACGGCCTCTGTTAATATTATTCGTTATTTGGAAATTGAAGGCGGTTGTAATGTACAATATGCTTTAGATCCAAATAGTAATCAGTATTATGTTATTGAAGTTAACCCTCGTGTGTCACGGTCATCGGCCCTAGCTTCTAAAGCGACAGGCTATCCGATAGCTAAGGTGGCAGCTAAGGTTGCTACAGGTATGACCCTTGATCAGATAACCAATGCGGTAACAGGGGAGACTAAGGCTTGTTTTGAACCATCACTTGACTATGTAGTGACGAAATTCCCTCGTTGGCCTTTTGAGAAATTCAATTTAGCTGACCGTACCCTAGGAACCCAGATGAAGGCGACAGGCGAAGTTATGGCCATTGATAGGACCTTAGAGGGTTCTCTGTTAAAGGCTATTCGGTCTTTGGAAATTGGTCTTGATCATATAGCCCTTAAAAAGATTGAACATGAAACGCCAGAACAACTATTGGAACGTTTGCAATTAATTGATGACGAACGTATCTATGTAGTGGCACAGGCCTTGCGGGCAGGTATCAGTGTGGAAAAAATCCACTATATTACTAAGATTGATTTGTTCTTTATCAATAAAATTAAGAATATTGTTATGGTGGAACGAGACTTAGCTGAAAAAGGGCTAGATGCGGATGTATTACGACGGGCTAAACGGTATAGTTTCCCAGATACGGTTATTGCCCGCTATGCGAAAACGACGCCAGAAGAGGTGGAAAAAGCGCGTAAAGCACAGGGCTTGATGCCAACTTTTAAATATGTAGATACGTGTGCTGCTGAATTTGAAGCACATACACCATATTACTATAGTGCCTATGCTAAGGAAGACGAAGTAAAACCACTAGGTGATAAGAGTGTTATTGTCTTAGGTTCAGGGCCTATCCGTATTGGCCAGGGTGTTGAATTTGACTATTGCTCGGTGCATTCCTCTTGGGCGCTTCGTAAGGCGGGGATGAAGTCCATTATTATTAATAATAATCCGGAAACGGTCAGCACTGACTTTGATACTTCAGATAGCCTTTATTTTGAACCCTTAACCGTTGATGATGTTATGGAAGTAGTTCGTAAAGAAAATCCAGTAGGGGTTATTGCTCAATTTGGTGGACAGACCGCTATTAATTTGGCTGGTCCGTTAGCTCAGCGCGGTGTTAAGATTTTAGGTACGTCTGTTGACAGCATTGACATGGCAGAGGATAGGGAACGCTTTGACGAGCTATTAGCTAAATTAGGTATTCCTCGTCCTGTGGGGGCCCTAGTAACTAGTCATGAAGAAGCTATTGCAGCGGCTAAAAAATTGAATTATCCACTGATTGTACGGCCTTCTTATGTATTAGGTGGTCGCGCTATGGAAATTGTTTATAATGACAAGGAATTAGATACTTACATGAAGGAAGCTGTTGTAGCTTCTAAGGATCATCCAGTACTTATTGACCGTTATATGGTAGGCATGGAAGTTGAAGTTGATGCTATCTCTGATGGTGGTGATGTGTGTATTCCAGGTATTATGGAACAAATTGAACGGGCTGGCGTCCATTCTGGTGATTCTATGGCTGTATATCCACCACAACACTTGTCCAAGGATATTCAGGAACAGATTGTAGATTATACGAAACGGATTGCTTGTGGTCTTCATGTTAAAGGTATTGTAAACATTCAATATATCGTGGCTAATGGAGAGTTAAATGTAATTGAAGTTAACCCGCGGTCGAGTCGGACGGTGCCATTTATCAGTAAGGTAACGGGTATTAATATGATTGAAATGGCAACACGAATTTCTTTAGGTGCTAGTCTTAAAGATTTAGGCCTGCCATTAGGTCTAGCACTACAACGACCTTATGTAGCAGTTAAAGCACCGGTATTCTCCTTCTCTAAGATGGGGCTTGTTGAAATTGCCTTAGGACCAGAAATGAAGTCCACTGGTGAAGTTATGGGCATAGGTCATACCTATGCAGATGCCCTTTTTAAGGCTGTAAATGGGGCTAATATGCGGATTCCTGAAAAGGGACAAATTTTGATTACTGTGGCTGACCGTGATAAGGAAGAGGCTAGTCAGTTAGCTAAAGGTTTTATTGACCTAGGCTATCATATTCAGGCGACTGGTGGTACAGGTAAGTATTTTAAAGACCATGGTATCGATTGCACTATCGTTAATAAGATTCATGAAGGTAAGGATAACTGTGCTGACCATGTACGGCAGGGCAACGTGGACTTAATGCTTAATACTTTAACCTATGGTAAACGGCCGGAACGAGATGGCTTTCAATTGCGACGGTTAGCGGTTGAAATGGGTGTACCTTGTTTGACTTCTTTAGATACAGCTCGTGAAGTATTACGGGTTGTGGCTAGTCGGGCTCAGGAAGAAAATAATGTAAGTGTAGAAGCTATGCAGGATTTTAATAAAGAATAAATACTACGTGTTATAGGAGAGCCTATGAGTGGATATGTAGAGTTGGGTCGAGTGGTTGAAAATGAACAAATCGGCTCAGATGTGTGGTGTATGGTTGTTTATGCACCTAAACAGGCCAAAGAAGCTAAAGTAGGTCAATTTTGTGATGTTCGTGTTGCTATGGGCACTATGCCGCTTTTACGGCGGCCTATTAGCTATGCTGGCTTTAATGCGCAAGAGGGGACCATTACGCTCTTGTATCGTGTTGTTGGCAAGGGGACAGAGCTTATGACACAGCTAAGTGTTGATGATACCATTGATTGCTTGGGACCCTTAGGTAATGGATTTACGATTCCTAAACGTGTTTTGTTAGTTGGTGGTGGCGTAGGCATTGCCCCTATGGTCTGTGCCTCTAATCATTTACCAGAAGGAACAAAAGCTACGGTCTTATTAGGTTTTCGTAATAAAGAAGAGGCATTTTGGGCGGATTTATTTAAGCAAGACAAGGTAGATGTACATATAACCACGGATGATGGCAGCTTGGGTACGAAAGGATTTCCGACGGCTGTGCTGCCTAGTTTGTGTGCCAATACGAAATTTGATAGTATCCTTGTTTGCGGGCCTACGCCGATGATGAAAGGTGTTGCGCAAGTAGCTCATGAGCTAGGCTTATCTTGTCAAGTGTCTTTAGAAAACCGTATGGGCTGCGGTACAGGTGGTTGCTTAGGCTGTGCGGTTGATGGCCAAGATGGGCGTCGTTATAAGGTGTGTATGGATGGACCTGTGTTTGATAGCGAGGAGGTTGGTTTTTAATGGCTGACTATAAAATAGGACCTGGCTATGTACATGGGTATGAAGTGTCACCTAAGGATAAGAATAATACAAAGCGTGCTTATAAGGACTTAGGGGTTACTTTTTGTGGAATTCCCATGAAGAATCCTATAGTCGCTGCATCGGGAACCTTTGGGAATGGTCCTGAATATGCTGATTACCTAGATTTAAGTCATGAGGTAGGAGCTATCTCAATTAAAGGTTTAACGCCTAAGGGACGGCCAGGTAATGCAGGTACACGAGTGGCCGAAACACCATCAGGTATGCTTAATTGCATAGGCCTTGAAAATCCAGGAGCGGAAGCCTTTGTAGAGACTGTATTACCTACCTTAGCTTCTTATGATGTGCCCTTGTTTGCTAATGTGTCAGCAGGTACAGTTGATGAATTTGGTTATATGGCAGAAACGCTTTCCGTACCAGGCATAGCAGCTATAGAAGTTAATATTAGTTGCCCTAATGTCAAAAATGAAGGGTTAGCCTTTGGCGTAGATGCAAAGGTGGCGGCGCAGGTAGCTGCTGAAGTGCGGAAACGAACTACTTTGCCAGTGATTATGAAATTGTCTCCTAATGTGACAAATATTGTAGAAATAGCTAAGGCTGTGGTTGATGCTGGGGCAGATGCGCTGAGTTTAATTAATACCTTGTTAGGAATGGCTATTGATATACGAACAAAGCGGCCTATTTTGGGGAATTTATATGGTGGTTTATCTGGACCGGCGATTAAGCCGGTTGCCCTACGTATGGTGCATCAAGTGGCACGAGCTGTGGATGTGCCAATAATCGGTATGGGCGGTATCATGACAGGGACGGATGCAGTTGAGTTCATGATGGCTGGGGCTGATATTGTTTCTGTGGGGACAGCGACGGTTGTTGATCCAAGAGCTATTGGGCGTATTGCTGAAGAGATGCATGAATATTGTGAAAAAGAGAAGATTGAGCATGTAAGTGATATAACGGATACATTACAAGTCTAATGTACAAGTTTAAATTAGAGCCTCGTCCTTGCGGATGAGGCTCTTTTGCTAGGTTTGTTGTGGATGTGTGCTCGTATATGGGCTGAGTATGGAAGCGTCTACGCATCTTTTAGGATTCCGTACGTCGTAAGTCACCTAAAAGAAACCGTAGGCGCTTCGTGACATGGAGCTAAGAAGAGACTTGCACGTTGAGAAGGGAAAGGCTTTGCCATCAATTGCGACCGTACATAAGATTGCTCGTGGATTAGGAAAAGAATTACAAATTAAATTTATTTAGTAAGGTATGCGTTATATGCATACCTTACTCTCTTGTCAGTGAACACTGGGTGTGCTATGATTACATCACAATAGATAAAAGCGAAGAATGATTGAGTACGCATCGGATTTGCTAAGAGAGGTGACGGTTGGTGCGAGTCACTGCAAAGATGATGGGGAAGGCTAGTCAGGAGCTGCTACTGAAAGGATAGCCGTTAGCCGCGTTAAGGTGTTGAGTTGGATTTGTTATAAATCTAAATAAAGGTGGTACCACGGGTTATTAGAGTCTCGTCCTTGCGGATGAGGCTCTTTTTTATTTTTGTTGTGGGCATGCGTTTGGGGTGGCTCGGGGTATGGAAGCACCTAATGGTCTTCCGAGACTCCGTTCTTCGCTACGCTTCGCAAGTCGCTCGTAAGAGACATTAGGTGCTTCGTGACATGGAGCCAAGAGGAGTCTCACACGCATGCCTATGGATAATGTTAGAAGTGGATGCCTCATAAGCAAGGGGCGAGAAATAGCCCCGTGGTTCATTTTTGTTTAGGTTAGTATGGTTTGGTTAGTATAAAGAAAGAGGTTGACATGATGGATATAAAGCGTGAGTTAGTTGATATATTAGAGCATGATGCGCGGCGGCCAGTTAGTGATATAGCGGCTATGTTGAGTTGTACGGAAGATGAAGTTAAGAAGCTTATGAAGGAGCTTGTTAATGATGGTACGATTTTAGAATATCAGACGCTAATTAACTGGGAAAAGTTAGGTGATACACGGGTTACGGCTTTGATTGAGATTAATTTAGCACCGCAGCGAGAAGTTGGTTTTGATGCGGTAGCTGAGCGGATTTATAAGTTTGATGAAGTGAAGTCTGTTTATTTAATGAGTGGTAGTTTCGATTTAATGCTTGTTGTAGAAGGACGTTCTTTAAAGGAAATCGCTAATTTTGTAGCTACTCGTTTATCTACGATTGAAGGGGTTACGGCAACGAGCAGCCATTTTATGCTAAAACCATATAAAAAGGATGGCGTTGTGATTACCGGTAAAGAAGAAGATCATAGATTGGTGGTGACGCCTTAATGAAGGAACAATTGGATTGGAAACGTCGTTTATCACCAGCAGTGAATTCGATTCAACCATCGAGTATTCGTCGGTTTTTTGATATTGCCTCTAAAATGGAGGATGTTATTTCTTTAGGTGTAGGGGAACCGGATTTTGTAACACCTTGGAATATTCGTGAAAGTTGTGTGTATGGTTTAGAGAAGGGTTATACATCTTATACGGCTAATCGAGGGCTTCCAGAGCTTCGCAAGGAGATTGTTAACAAATATAAGCGGCAATATGATGTGACTTATGATTGGGAAACAGATGTATTAGTTACTGTTGGGGTAAGTGAGGCTTTGGATTTAGCTATGCGGGCCTTGTTAGCACCTGGTGATGAGGTATTAATTCCAGAGCCTTGCTATGTGTCCTATCAAGCAACGGCGCGTTTGGCTAGGGGCGTACCTATTACGGTGCCAGCTAAGATTGAAAATGAATTTCGGATTACACCTGATGAATTGGAACCCTATGTAACGGATAAGACTAAGATTTTAGTCATTGGCTATCCTAATAATCCGACGGGTGCCATTATGAGTCGTGATGACTTATTGGCTATTGCTAAGTTTGCAGAAAAGCATGATTTAATTGTTATTTCAGATGAGATATATAGTGCACTTACTTATACAGAGCAGGGGCCGATTTGCTTTGCTAGCTTACCAGGTATGAAGGAACGTACCTTGGTTATGGATGGTTTCTCTAAGGCGTATGCTATGACAGGCTGGCGTGTTGGTTATGTGTGTGGTAATCCAACTTTGATTGCGGCCATGACTAAGATTCACCAATATACTATGCTGTGTGCGTCCATTATGGCGCAGATGGCAGCAACAGAGGCTTTGCGTAATGCAGAGGATTCGATGAAGGCTATGGTAAAAGAATATAACCGACGTCGTAAGTTGATTTATAATGGGTTTGTAAAAATGGGACTGCCTTGTTTTGAACCTAAAGGAGCCTTTTATATTTTCCCTGATATTAGTCCTACAGGATTAACGTCAGAAGAGTTTGCAGAACAATTATTAGAGGAAGAGCATGTAGCCTTAGTGCCAGGTAATGCCTTTGGTGCTTCTGGGGAAGGGCATATACGTTGTTCTTATGCGACGGCTATTGATAAGATTTCTGAGGCCTTGGTACGGATTAATCGCTTTGTGCAAAAGCGCATGTAGTTAATATGTATGACCTTATGTAGTCCCTCTCATATAGTGTAGCTGCTATTAGAGCCTGGAAGGTAAATGGAATGATTAGGTAGAACGGGATTAGGCACATGATAGGGATTGCTATCGAATTTAGGTAGAGGGGTGGCCTTGGGTGGTGCTGTATTTACCTTGAGATTAGGATGCAGCCATTCCAGCTGCATAACCCGCCAGGTGAGCTGATTGATTTGACGATTATAGATGAAGTCTGTTTTTTCGATTGTTTTTAGGCGTTTTGCATGGGCATTACTAATGTGCTCTAAGTTAGTGATGCGGTAGTCAAAGCTGTCTGGATTATATACGTCATTTTGGCTTTCTAATTGGTCTTGTAATTCATTAATAGCTACTTGCTGGTTATAGATGCATAGACCGGCCAATAAAAAAGCTAGACAAACGAGAAGGGTTTTGCCGTGTGCTCTTATATATTTCAATAAATGTAGGCCTTTTTCTTGGTAAACGCTCAAGGGCGTATGGTATAAGTGTTTAGGTAGGGTGGCAAGCCATAGGATTAATTTTTTAGTCTTAGGTTTTACAAGGTGAACCCAGTAGGTAAGAATAGTTTGATATAGTGGTGATAAATAATTTTTTTTCATGTGATTAGTCTTATTTTTGAAACGAATAGAAGTCGATAAGTATATTATATGCTCATTATAAGGGCAAAGGTAGACTGAGGGAAGCTTTGTTTATAAATTGAATAAGTGAGAGGTAGAGAGTATAAAAACAGACCAATGAAACCAAAGGTTTCATTGGTCTGTTTAGTCTTATCTGGTCTGTTTAGTCTTATTTAATCTCTTTATTTATTGGCAGAATTTAATAGGGGATCGTTAATACCTGGTAAAGGTAAGCGATTGGTTACGAAATCTAGCCATAGACGGGACGCATGGGATAGATAGTGTCCCTTTTTCCATATAACATATAAGGTATGGGTGATTTGCGGATTAACAAGAGGGCGAACTACGACACTAGAGCCAATGCGGGTATTATCGCCCTTGGTTGGGCATAGACGGCTTGGTAAGAGGGCAATAGCCAAATGAGCGGCTACTGTTTGTAACATTAAATCACGTTGACTGGTTTCAAAGACGATATGTGGTTGGAAGCCAGCGTATTTGCAGGATTTAACGATTTCGTCATGTAAGTTGAAGTCGTCTTTGTGAAGAACGAAGGATTCTTCGGCTAATTGAGAGAGGGTGATTTCTCGTTCTTTAGCGAGTGGAGAGTCTTTTGGTAGGATAACGGCGATGGGATCACTTGTTAGATAAAAAGATTCAAATTCTTTTGGATTTGGTTTTGTACAGATGATGCCAATATCAATAAGGCCTTCTTGAACGCTGATTTCGACTTTTTTAGAGCCGTGTTCGTAGAGTTCAAGTTCGATTTGTGGATAGGCTTTTTTGAATTCCCCTAATAGTTGAGCAAAAATGGGTGCATCAGTAATAGGTGGTAGGCCGATTAGGATAGAGCCTTGGTCTAGGCGGAATTCGTTTTCAAAGTCTGTTTTTAAATGTTCAAACATAAAAACAACGCGTTTAGCGTGGGATAAGAAAATAGTACCACCATCTGTTAATTCAACAGATTTAGCATTACGCATGAAGAGAACAACGCCTAGTTCTTCTTCTAGCGCCTTGATGGTGCGGCTAATCGCTGATTGGGAAATATGAAGGTTACGAGCCGCTTTGCTGAAACTTTTTTGGTCGGCGACTTCGACAAAATAGCGAAGATGATGAAAATCCATAGGACACCTCTTATTACAAAATGTAAAGCAATAATATCGTTTTTTGCAATTCGTTAATCCGGCTTATTAGTTGCCTTAATTCTTTAGTAAATGTATAATGAAACCAGCAAGCTGAATCAATTTGTTATTTCTGGAATGCAAAACGCATCCTCGAATTGCAGAAATGTCTTAATACAGTTATATTATTACATTTTTGCAAGATACGCAAGATTAGATAGAATGTTGATTTATTATTGGTGATATTAGATAGATTGGATAATATCACCATGTTTTCACGTCTACTATGCTGTGTAGGTATGCGCTAAGAAGCGTGTGGGGTTAGCGTATCCTGAATGAGCAATGGTTATGCAAGTGTTTATTTTCTTTATAAGCTTAAGGAGGCTATAAAACATGGGTCGTAAAATGAAAACAATGGACGGCAACGAAGCAGCTGCGCATATCGCGTATGGCTTTACTGAAGTAGCAGCCATCTATCCTATCACTCCGTCATCCCCAATGCCGGAACACGTTGATGACTGGGCGGCAGCTGGTCGTAAGAATATGTTCGGTGATACGGTACAGGTTGTTGAAATGCAGTCTGAAGCCGGTGCAGCTGGTGCTGTTCATGGTTCCCTACAAGCTGGTGCTTTAACAACAACATTCTCCTCTTCTCAGGGCTTATTGTTGATGATTCCTAACTTGTACAAAGTAGCAGGCGAATTATTACCAGGCGTATTCCATGTAGCTGCTCGTGCTATTGCTGCACATGCATTAGCAATCTTTGGTGACCATCAGGACGTTATGGCCGCTCGTGCAACAGGTTGCGCTATGTTGGCTGAATCTTCTGTACAGGAAGTTATGGACTTGTCTCCAGTTGCTCATTTGACAGCAATTAAGACACGCGTACCTTTCATCAACTTCTTTGATGGTTTCCGTACTTCTCATGAAATTCAGAAAATTGAAGTACTTGATTATGATGAATTAAAACCATTAATCGATCAGAAGGCATTGGAAGAATTCCGTAAACGTGCTTTAAATCCAGATCATCCGGTAACTCGTGGTACGGCAGAAAACCCAGACATTCACTTCCAGCATCGTGAAGCAGCTAACCCATTCTACTTGGCTGTACCAGACGCTGTTGAACATTACATGTCTGAAATCAACAAATTGACTGGCCGTAACTATCAGTTATTCAACTACTATGGTGCACCAGACGCTACTGACGTTATCGTAACTATGGGTTCCAGTGCACAAGTATTGGAAGAAACAGTTGAATATTTAACGAAAAAAGGCCGCAAGGTTGGTTTTATCAATGTTCACTTGTTCCGTCCATTCGCAACGGATCGTTTCTTAAGCGCTATGCCTAAGACTGTTGAACGCGTTGCTGTACTTGACCGTACAAAAGAACCAGGTGCTTTGGCTGAACCTTTATTCTTAGACGTACAGGCAGCTCTTGTACAAGGCGATGTAAATGCTAAAGTATTCTCCGGCCGTTATGGTTTGAGCTCTAAGGACGTTCTTCCTGCAGATATCGTTGCTGTATACGATAACATGAAAGCAGCTGAACCTAAACGTTTCTTCACATTGGGTATTAATGATGATGTAACGCATTTGTCTTTGGAACGCGCTAAAGGCGTAGACATTCAGACTGAAGGCTTAACAGGTTGCAAATTCTGGGGCTTCGGTTCTGATGGTACTGTTGGTGCTAACAAATCTGCTATCAAAATCATTGGTGACCATACAGATATGTATGCACAAGCTTACTTCGATTATGACTCCAAGAAATCTGGCGGCGTAACGATGTCTCACTTGCGTTTTGGTAAGACACCAATTAACAAACCTTACTTATTGGCAGCTCCTCAGTTCATCGCTTGCCATCGTCAGTCTTATGTATATGAATATGACTTACTTCGTGGTATTCCAGATGGTGGTACTTTCTTATTGAACTGTACTTGGGCTCCAGAAGAATTAGAAGAAAAATTACCTGCTAAACTTCGTCGTACGATTGCGCAGAAACATTTGAACTTCTATATTTTGAATGCAGCTAAGATTGCTCGTGAAATCGGTTTGGGCGGCCGTATTAATATGGTTTGCCAAGCAGCTTTCTTCAAATTGACAGAAATTATTCCTGTTGATAAAGCTTTGGAATACTTAAAAGATTCCGTAGAAAAGACATATGGCAAAAAAGGTCAGAATGTCGTAGATATGAACAAAGCAGCTATTGATCAGGGCGCTCAGGCTCTAGTTAAGATTGATGTTCCTGCTTCTTGGGCTGACGCTAAAGATGACAAAGAATATCATCATGCTAAGAATGTACCTGACTATGTTAAAGAAATCTGTCAGCCAGTTAATGCACAGGCTGGTTATGATTTACCTGTATCCACTTTCAAAGGCTATGAAGATGGTACGTTAGAAGCAGGTACAGCTAAATATGAAAAACGTGGTGCTGCTTTATTCGTTCCACATTGGATTAAAGAAAATTGTATCCAGTGTAATCAGTGTTCTTTCGTTTGCCCTCACGCTACGATTCGCCCAGTATTGGCAACAGAAGAAGAAGTTAAGAAAGCACCAGAAGGCTTTGAAACAATCCCAGCAATGGGCGCTAAAGACCTTCAATTCCGCATCGCTGTATCTCCATTAGACTGCATGGGTTGCGGTAACTGCGTAGCTATTTGTCCAGCTCCTAAGGGTAAAGCTATTGTTATGACTCCAATCGACAAAGAATTACACTTAGCTGATGCTTGGGATTACAGCGTAGAATTGCCTAAGAAAGAAAACCCTATGTCGGCAGCTACTGTAAAAGGCAGCCAGTTCAACACGCCATTGTTTGAATTCTCCGGCGCTTGCGCAGGTTGCGGTGAAACACCTTATGTTCGTTTGATTACTCAGTTGTTCGGCGATCGTATGATGATTGGTAATGCGACTGGCTGTTCCTCCATTTATGGTGCATCCATGCCAGCTTCTCCATATACAACAGACCAAGAAGGTCATGGTCCAGCATGGGCTAACTCCTTGTTCGAAGACGCTGCTGAATATGGTTTCGGTATGTTAGTCGGCGTTAAGAAGATTCGTGAACGTTTAGGAAAACGTGCTGATGAAGCTGCTAAATCGGCAACACCTGCCTTGAAAGCTGCTTTGGAAGATTGGAAAGCTCACATGAATCAGGGCGCTGGTTCTCGTGACCGTGCTAATGCTTTGGTTGCTTTACTTGAAAAAGAAGGTCAGACAGAAGCTGCTAAAGATTTACTAGCTATGAAAGAATATCTAGTAAAACGCTCCAACTGGATTATCGGTGGTGACGGCTGGGCTTACGATATCGGCTTCGGCGGTGTTGACCATGTATTAGCATCTGGTGAAGATATTAACATCTTAGTATTGGATACAGAAGTTTACTCCAACACAGGCGGGCAGTCCTCTAAGGCTACTCATGAAGCTGCTGTTGCTCAGTTCGCTGCTTCTGGTAAACGTACGAAGAAGAAAGATCTTGGCATGATGGCTATGTCCTATGGCTATGTATATGTAGCACAGGTTTGCATGGGCGCTGATAAGAACCAGTTAATGAAAGCTTTAACTGAAGCTGAAGCTTATCCAGGACCTTCTGTAGTTATCTGCTACTGCCCTTGCATCAACCATGGCATCAAAGGTGGTATGGGTCATGCACAACAGGTTGAAAAAGAAGCTGTTCAGTGCGGTTACTGGGATTTGTATCGTTTCAATCCTCAGTTGGCTAAAGAAGGTAAGAACCCATTCTCCTTGGATTCTAAGGAACCAGATATGAAAGGTGAAAAAGGAACGGAAAAAGATCCTCATATCAGCTTCCGTGATTTCTTACTTCGTGAAGTACGTTATGCTTCCTTGAAGAAAGTAGATCCAGAAATTGCTGAAGAATTATACGCTAAAACAGAACAGGATGCTGTTGATCGTCGTAATAGCTATGTTCGTTTGCAGACTGGCTACAACGAAGTAAAATAATTGTATTAGACTATAATTGATTTAATACGAATAGGAAAAGCACTCTCAGAGATGAGAGTGCTTTTTTTTGTAAGGTAAATAGTATATAATGAAAAAAGATATAAAAAGGGCTTTGGCTATGCTAAAGCCCGTTTTTGGCGTACTTACATAGTATAATTAGATGTATAGTTATATGGAGATGAATGTACCCTATATGTCTTAATTAAGGATAGGAGTTTAGTAGTCATGAGTGAAGTGGATACCCGTTTAGGAGAAAATCCCCTTTATATTGAGGCCTTAACAGCTTTTTCTGAGGATAATCGACGAGCTCAGATTTATGGTTTGGTAGGGTCGCAAAAGGCTTTCGTTTATAGCCGATCCATGCGGAAGAATGGACAGCGACCTACCTTACTCTTAGTGCATGATAAGGAACATAAGGAACAATGGGAACGGGACCTTTCTTTTTTGTTACCTGAGATTACGGTGTTGCCGTTTCCTATGGCTGATACTAACAAGGTGAATGCATCGGCTAAGACTATGGAATTACAAGCTCAACGAATGCAGGTGCTAACGGACTTAGCTCGTAAGAAACCAGTCCTTGTGATTGCCTTACCAGAAGAAGCAGCCCAACGGTTACCGGCTCCTGAGCGCATTACAGGAAAAAGCCTAGTGCTAGAAAAAGAGCAGGACTTTGAACGAGATTCCTTATTGGAAGAGTTAGTGGTTATGGGCTATGAACGGGTTTCACAAGTGGAACAACGAGGCCAGTTTAGCGTTCGTGGGGATATTTTAGATATTTATACGAGCAATGAAGAAGAACCCATACGTGTTGAATTTTTTGGTGATACTATTGATACGATGCGGCAATTTGCTCTTGATACACAACGATCCATTAAGGATGTTGATTCGTGTAGTGTGTATCCCTTTATTATTAGCGAGGATTCAGAGGGCCAGGACGATTCGTCATTATTGTCCTACATGGATGGTGGTCTTGTCTTATGGGATGAGCCGAATCGTATAGAAGAAAAGTTACAGCAGTATTGTAAGGAAGATCCGACGCATACAAAGTATGTTATGCCTTGGAATGAGTATATACGGACGCTTTTACCTAGGACAACGAATGTATCTTTTACCTTTTTACAGCAGCGTATTAGCGCCTTTAGTGGCTTAAAGACGACGGAAGCGGCTCATGTGATTGGTCTACAGGGCAAGGGCATGTCTTCGTTTGAACGGCAGATGCCTTTATTTATTGATGAAGTTAAGCATTGGCAGAGCTTAGACAGGCAGATTATACTTGTTGTTGCCAATCAGCAACGGCGGGAAGGTATAGGTCGTGCCTTACAAGAAGCGGCTATTACCTATGAGGAAGTTGCTTCTATTGAAGAAGCTGGTTCAGGTATTAGCCTAGTGGCAGGGCTTTTAACGGAAGGTTTTGAGTTTCCTTATGGTGGTGTCGTTTTTGTTACGGAAGGTAATATTTACGGGCAGCAGAAAAAGAAATTACGCAAGAAGGCTCCAAAAGGGCAGGAAATTCGGTATTTTACCGATTTAGAGCCAGGCGATTATGTTGTTCACTCTATTCATGGGATTGGTAAATATATAGGCTTAAAGACGATTGAAACGGAAGGAGTTCATCGAGACTATATAGAAATTGCTTATGCTGGTTCGGATCGGTTGTTTTTACCAGCTGAAAACTTAGACCAATTGCAAAAATATATTGGCAATGAAGGGGATGTACCGCGCATTCATAAGATGGGCGGTTCTGAATGGCGCAAGGTGAAAGCCAAGGCTCAAAGATCTATTGATGACCTAGCAGAGAAATTGGTTGTCTTGTATGCAAAACGTGAAATAGTACAAGGCTTTGCCTTCCTTCCTGACCAACCTTGGCAGAAAGAATTTGAAGATGCCTTCCCTTATGAGGAAACAGAAGATCAATTAAAGGCAACGGCAGAGATTAAAGAGTCCATGGAAAAGCCCTATCCGATGGATCGCCTCTTGTGTGGGGATGTCGGTTTTGGTAAAACAGAAGTAGCTATGCGAGCTATTTTTAAGGCTGTTTTAAGTGGTAAACAGGTGGCTGTTTTAGTTCCTACGACGGTCTTATCCCAGCAGCACGCGCAGACTTTCTCTGAACGATTTGAACCCTTTGGTGTGCATGTAGGGGTTATTAATCGTTTTCGTAGCGCTAGGGAAAAGAAAGAAATAAAAAAAGCTGTTGCTAATGGAGATATTGATGTTTTGATTGGAACCCATTCGATTCTTAATAAGAGTTTGAAATTTAAGAATCTCGGCATGTTGGTTGTCGATGAAGAACAACGTTTTGGTGTGGCCCAAAAGGAAAAATGGAAGAGTTGGGCCAATAATATTGATGTGTTAACTTTGAGTGCTACGCCGATACCTCGAACCTTGCATATGTCTCTAGTCGGTGTTAGGGAAATGAGTGTAATCAATACACCGCCAGAAGAACGTTTGCCCGTACAGACCTATGTGCTGGAGTATGATATGCGTGTGGTTGTAGAAGCTATACAGAGGGAACTACAGCGGGGCGGTCAAGTCTACTTTGTTTATAATCGAGTAGCTTCTATTTCTCATATGGCTGATTTATTGTTGGCGGCCATGCCAGATTTGCGATTAGGTATTGCGCATGGGCAGATGGCTGGTCATGAAATGGAATCGGTTATGCAGGATTTTTATGAAGGTCAATATGATGTACTTCTTTGCACAAGTATTATTGAAACCGGATTAGATATACCGAATGTAAATACTATTATTGTATATGATGCTGATCACTTGGGTCTGTCTCAGTTATATCAGATGCGGGGTCGTGTAGGCCGTTCTCGCCGTCGTGCTTATGCTTACTTTATGTATCGGCGGGATAAGATGCTTAATGAAGCGGCGGAAAAGCGACTGAAAGCGATTGAAGAATTTACTGAGTTGGGAGCGGGCTTTAAATTGGCCATGCGAGACTTAGAAATTCGTGGCGCAGGGAATTTACTTGGTTCTCAGCAGCATGGGAATATTGCCTCCGTTGGGTTTGCCATGTATTGTACTATGCTGGAAGAGGCCATTGCTAAGGCTAAAAATGAAAAAGTAGCTGAGCCAACCTTGCCAGATCCGCTTATTGATATAGAGGTGGATGCCTTTATTGATGAAGCCTATATCGCGGATAATGCGCAGAAAATTAGTGTTTACCAACAGTTGTTGCGGTGTAAGTCGCAAGCGGAAGTTGATGAAATTACCGATGAATTGGTGGATCGTTTTGGTACACCGACTAAGCCGGTTAATGATTTATTGGCTATCGCTGCCATTAAGGAACGGGCTCGGTTATTGGGAATTAAGAGTCTTGTATGGCGTAATGATAGGGTTAGCATTCATTGGCAGGATGACAGTCGTATGGAAGGCTGGGATATGTCGGCTATTAAGGAAGCTGACTGGAAACGGCTTAAAGTGTTGCCGACGAAGCCGACAAGTTTGACTTATCAGACAAAGGGCCTAGAAGGCAGCCGTATTTTGATTATTCAAAATCTATTAAGTCTATTAGAAAAGAGATCCCCCAAGGAAGGAGCTTAGATATGAATCGATTTTTAAAAGGAGCTATGATCCTGACCCTTGCTGGTATCATTGTTAAGTGCTGTGGTGCTATTGGTAAGGTACTCTTAGCTCGCATCCTAGGGGGCGAGGGGATTGGTATTTATCAGATGGCCTATCCTGTCTATCAAATTGTTGTAGGGTTAGCTACGGCAGGACTTCCGATTGCTATTTCTATTATGATTGCTGAAAAATTAGCCAATCAGGATATGAAAGGGGCTAAGCGGGTACTGCATTCCTCCTTAGTTACTCTAGCGGCTCTAGGGGTTATTTTTAGCGGTATTTTATACTTACTCTCCTCTTATCTAATTCGTTGGGGTATTGTTGTTGATGAGCGGGCTTATTATGCCTTGGAGGCTTTGTCGCCAGCCATTTTGGTGGTCACCTTGCTTAGCTGTTTTCGAGGATATTTTCAGGGGTTTCAGAACATGATGCCTACAGGGGTATCCCAGATTTGTGAGCAAATCATACGTATTATGGCCATGGTTGGCCTAGCGATTTGGCTCTTACCGAAGGGGTTAGGTTATGGAGCGGCTGGGGCTACCTTAGCTACCTTTCCAGCGGCCTTTGTGGGCTTATGTGTTTTATTAGTTTTTTACGTACGTCAAGGTCGGCTTAGACGAGATTTATTAGCAGCACAAAATACACTTATTGCTTTAGAAGGATATGCCTCTATATTAAAACGGTTATTTATTCTAGCAATTCCTGTATCAATCGCCAATATTATGATGCCCATTGTAACAGGCGTTGATTTATTAATTGTGCCTCATCGCTTGGTAGAGTCTGGCTATAGTATTAGTCAAGCAACAGCTTCATTTGGTTATTTAACAGGTATGGCAACGTCGTTAGTTAATTTGCCTGTTATTTTGACTACGTCTTTAGCGGCTAGTTTGGTGCCAGCTGTATCAGAAGCTTTTACGATGAAAGATATCCAGCGGATTCGGAATCGTACCAATACAGCCATGAAGATTGCTAATGTGATTACCATACCAGCCTTTGTTGGATTATGTGTGTTAGCTACGCCTGTTTCCTTACTGCTATACGCTACACCGAATGCAGGGGCCCCTATAGCTGTTATGAGTCTGAGTGTCTTCCTTTTAGGTATACAACAGGTCACAACAGGGGTCTTGCAGGGGCTGGGACGCACGTCTATTCCTATGATTAATCTAGCGATTGGTTTAGGTATAAAGATTATCTTGAATTGGTATTTGACTATTATTCCATCCTTAGGCGTTAATGGAGCAGCTTGGGCTACTAATGTTGACTTTGGTATAGCGGCCATCTTAAATGTTTATTTTGTGTATCGCTATGTAGGGTATACTATTCGTTGGGGCGAATTAGCTAAAATTGCTTTTTCCGCTTTGGCTATGGGCGGAGCTGTTACTGTTTTATTTTATTTTGTAGTCGGTACAGTGGGCAACACCTTAGCCACTATGGTAGCCATTATCGGGGCAGTAGTTATTTATGTTATTGCCTTATTTGTTACACGGGCTATGACAAAGAGCGATTTACAGGCTTTTCCTATTATCGGTAAGCGATTTCGGTAAGGATTTTTTACGATTTTATTAATAGGCCTTAACCTTTGCATAGGCTAGCTTGGTCTTAGGTTAAGGGGCAAGATGTATGAAAATAGGGTGAAAATTGCGAAAAAAGGGGCTTTATAGCCTATAAATTCGCTAAATTCCTTGATTAATCTCTTTTTATGGTATAGAATAGTCGAAGATAACGCGTGACGCGTATTAGAAGTAAGTCATTTAGTGTATTGTGGGTTTTACCGACATACATGAAATGCAGTAAACATGTATTAAGGGAGGTTCTGTCATGAATAAAACAGAATTAATCGCAAGTGTAGCTCAACAAGCTGAGTTAACTAAAAAAGATGCTGAAAAAGCAGTTAAAGCCGTTTTTGATACAGTAGCATCTGAATTAGCTAAAGGTGAAAAAGTACAGGTAATTGGTTTTGGTACTTTCGAAGTACGTGAACGTTCTGCTCGTGAAGGCCGCAACCCACAAAATGGTCAGACAATTAAAATTGCTGCTTCCAAATCGCCTGCTTTCAAAGCTGGTAAACAGTTAAAAGATTTGGTAAACAACAAATAAGATAGCTTACCTTGTAAGAGACCTCTTCGGAGGTCTTTTTCTTTTAGGTAGGGTAGGAATGTGCTATACTAGTAAAAGATGTGCACAGAAAGGAGCGAGTCTATGAATTTGGTAAAGCCACGCCGGATTTTATTGGTGTCTGTTTCTATTGGAACTGGGCATACACAGGCAGCTTTGGCGATTGAAGAATATTGGCGTCGGAAATATCCAGATGCAGAGATTCGTCATGTTGATTTTATCGAGCAGGACAGTTTGTCCATTGATAAGATTATGAAAGAAACCTATATTAAGGTTATTGATGTATTTCCTATGCTCTATGATATGTTTTACCGCTTTACGCAAAAGGATAGAAAGGGTAGCGTTTTACAGACAGGCATATCTTGGGCTATGAAAAACCGTATGTTACGCTTAATTCGCCAAGAAAATCCTGATATTGTGGTCATGACCCATCCCTTTCCTTGTGGGGCAGCTAGTATCTTAAAACGGCAAAAACTCATATCTGTCCCTTTGGTTGCTATGATTACAGACTTTACGGTTCATTCCTTGTGGCGTTATAAGGAAATTGACTTATACTGCGTGGGAGCTGACCATATGGTAGCTCCTTTGCATAGGACTGGGATTCCTAGGGATAAGATTGTGGTTACAGGAATTCCTGTAAAATCTGTTTTCTTTACCGCTAAGAAAGAGAATTACAGTTTAAGTCGACCGGTAAAAGTATTATTAATGGGTGGCGGTTTAGGCTTAGGTTCCTATGAGACCATATTGGAGCGCTTAGATAAGGTCAAGCAAATTGATGAACTTATTGTTATTAGTGGACATAATGCCTCTTTGTATAATATGTTAGTGGCTTTAAAACAAAAGTTACACACGCCGATGGTCGTATATGGGTATAGTACAGAAATCCCACAGCTTATGCAGGAGGCTGCCCTTCTCGTGACGAAACCAGGGGCTTTAACCTGTATGGAGGCTATAACGGTTGGTCTGCCTATGGTCCTATTTGATGCTATCCCTGGGCAAGAAGAGGCTAATGCAGCTTTTATGGAAGAGGCTGGCTATGGTCGCTGGGCTAGGGATATTCACAACCTAGAAGATGTAGTTACCGCCTTATTAGCTGATGAGAAGAAGCTTATAGGTATGTCGCGAAGGGAGAAAGAGTGGCAGGTTAATGGTGCGGCTAATGTGATTCAGGCTATAGAGACTTTCTTAACAAAAAAAATGTCGTAAGATAATTAAATCTTACGACATTTTTTTATACCTATGTATTAAGAATTAAAGTGTTCAATATGTTCTTGCCGGATATCTTGCAAGGTAGCTAGTAGTTCATCTGTATTTTCTGAGCGGGCAAAGACATCGCCTAAATCGTCTGCCTTATCTAAAGTAACACTCCATTGAAAGGAATCATTGTCGTCGTAGACAGTAAAAATAATAGGCGTATCTAAAGATTCGGGAATACGTCCCATATCATCTGTTACCGTTGCATATAGACCTTGATCATCAAAGCTATAGCAAAGAGTTTCTTCATCATCAATGTGGGCCCATTCGAAACCCAGGGGCTCAAAATAAGATTCTACCGCGTCGCCGTCCATAACAGCCTCCTTATATACTACAAATTGTAATTACTTGCATTGTACGTTAGACGGGAGGGAATGTCAAATACTTGTTATGGATCACATAGGGGACGTAGTTGATTTATGGTAAAGTAGTATCTAATCCTCGTGTACAGGCTAAATATAAGGGGCTATCGTCTAGGGTGCTTGAGTATGCTATTATAAATAGTTAGTAGGGTCTATCCTTTATAAGGCCTTGGAAGTCCATAGATTAAGGGACTTTTCTATTAGCTGTTAATTAGCGAGTAAACGGATAGGCTATAGTCGTTATATAGTTAGCTTGGTAAGACTTAATACGTTAGGTTTTGCCTGCCATATATTGAGGAGATTTTATGAATATAGTGACCATGCGGGATGTGGAAAAATCTTATGGGACAAGAGTGTTATTTACTGGTGTTAATGTATCCATTACGTCAGATAGTCGTTTAGGCTTAATTGGTGTTAATGGGACGGGAAAGTCTACTTTTTTGCGTTTATTAGCTGGCCAAGATATTCCTGATAAAGGGATAATTGAGCGTAATGGTAAAGCCTCTGTTTACTATATGTCACAGCAGCCTTTTATTGAGGCGGACGCGACACTGTTAGAAAATATATTGTTAGGTGAGCATCCCTTGTTAAAGTTGGTTCGGTCTTTTGAAGCAGAAGGGCGTCGGGATACTACGTCAGATAGATATATGAACCTATTGAATCGAATGGATACAGAAGGGGGCTGGCAGGTTGAACAAGAGGCCAAGATAATACTAGATGAATTAGGTTTTCAGAATGTAAATCAATTAGCTGGTCAATTATCGGGTGGGCAAAAACGACGGATTGCTTTGGGGCAAGCCTTACTCTATCCTTGTGATTTACTCTTGTTAGATGAACCGACTAATCACCTAGACGAATCAGGCATTGCATGGTTAGAAAGCTACCTACAAAATCGAAAGGGAGGCTTATTAGTTAGTACTCATGATAGATATTTCTTAAATGCGGTCTGTAATGGCATCTTAGAATTAGATCGTAAGCATTTTTATACCTACTCAGGTACGTATGAAGATTTTTTAAGTCTAAAAGCAGACCGTGAAGAACGACAGGCCAGCATGGAAGAAAAACGGCGGCAGTTTTTAAAGCGAGAACTTGTTTGGGTGCGGCGAGGGGCGCAAGCACGGTCAACCAAGCAAAAGGCGCGTTTGCAGCGCTTTGAGGCCTTACAAAAACAGGAAAAGCTGGCTAAGGTTAATACGTTAGATCCCATTGCCTTGAAAAGTCGCTTAGGTAAGATGATTTTTGATATAGAAGATTTATCTTTTGCCTATGATAAGGAAAAACCAATTATTTCTCATTTTACTTATCATGTATGTCGGCATGACCGGATTGGTATTGTCGGACCTAATGGAATAGGAAAGTCTACTTTTTTGAAGCTTTTAGATGGTAAATTAAGTCCAACGGGTGGTTCGGTTGGCTGTGGAGAGACGGTTAAGATTGCTCATTTTACGCAAGAAGTACCGTCAGTGGATCCATCTATGCGGGTACTTGATTATATTAAAGAAGATCATCCTTATTTGCCTTTAGGTGACGGAACAACGGCTAGTGCTGGACAAATGCTGGAACGTTTTCTTTTCCCACGGGAGCGGCAAGGTGTTTTATTGTCTAAATTATCTGGTGGGGAACGGCGACGCTTATATTTGCTGCGTCTTTTGATGGGGGCGCCTAATGTGCTTTTGCTGGATGAACCGACGAATGATTTAGATATTCCTACCTTGGAAGTCTTAGAAGATTTCTTAGATAGTTTTGGTGGTGTAGTTATCACTGTTTGTCATGATCGGTATTTTTTGGATCGCGTTGTGGATAAGCTTTTTGTCTTTGAAGGACAAGGGCAAGTGAAAATTGTGCATGGTGCCTATAGTGAGTATAAGGAGACCTTGGACGGGCCATCTTTAGAGAAAACAAAAAGTAAGGAAAGGTCAGCTAAGGATACTAGTCAACAAGAAGAACGAAGAAGCCTGGACAAAGGAAAAGAAAAGAAAACACTAACCCTAGCCGAAGAAGAAGAGTATAAGAATTTGGAAGAAAAAATTAGCGAATTAGAAAGTCTTATGAAGGCTTATGATGCCATGCTTAACCAAGTAGCAGCTGATTATAGCCAAATGGAAGAAACGATTAAGGATAGGACCAAGACGGCTGATGAATTAGATCGAGCTATGGAACGGTGGATGGAATTAGCTGAACGCAAGGAATAATTAATCTTTATTTAATTTAATAAATTAGGTATTTGAATAAAAGTTTTGACTGATGTGCTAGTTATAATGACGCTTGATAGATGATGTTATTCTTGATAACTAGTTGAGAGAACGAAAAAAGACTCATCGCAAAAAATGATTTAAAATAATTAATCTTATTAGTTACATATACTAAAATACACATAGAGGGTATAGTATTCGGGGGGGGGTGAGCCAAGGTATAAAAGCATTATATCTAATAACTATGCTAGGGGTATAGGATATTTTACCTTTTTGTGATATACTATAATCAAATAAGTGATATATAAATCTATAATAAAGAGAGGAGTTAACAAATGAATAATAATAATTGGGGTGGACGGCGAGCTGGTGCAGGGCGTAAGAAATCTCAATTAGAACGTAAAGGTCGAACGTTTCGCTTAACAGATGAAGAATTTAAAGAAGTAAAATCCATTGTCGATGTGATTCGGAGACGTACAGAAGAATCATTATTAGTTAAGTGATTTAGAAATATGAAAAAGGTCAGACGGAAAAGTCCGTCTGACCTTTTTCATATTTCTTTTTCAAATTTAAAGAAGCTATAGGCTATAGCTTCTTATTTTATATGAGGTATATATAGGATAGGCTGATAGGACCAATATGTTTCGTCCTATCAGCCTATATTAGGAAGGAGAAGTTTATTATTATACTAATGAAATTTATAAAGGAATGAGCACTATTTTTTATAGAATGTGAAGTTTTTGCGCTTTATCAAAATCATTAGTAATGAGACTGTCTGGCTTTTTATCTAAGAGACTAACGATAAGGATAGCTAGGCAGGAGAAAAGGAAGGCAGGAACAATTTCATAGAGACCAAACCAAGCAAACTGTTTCCAAATCAGGACGGTTAAACCACCGACAATAATACCTGCTATACAACCGTAACGGGTCATACGACGCCAGAAAAGAGAAATAAGAATGGCTGGACCAAAGGCAGCACCAAAACCAGCCCAAGCATAGGCTACCATGCGCAAGATATAGCTATCTGGGTTAAGGGCGATAATGATAGATCCAAGAGCGACTAATAAGACAATAGCTCGACTGACGAAGATAAGTTCTTTATCAGTGGCTTTTTTATGAACTAGGTTACGGTATAAGTCTTGCGATACAGAAGAGGCTGTAACTAGGAGCTGGGCAGAGGCTGTACTCATAATAGCTGCCAAAACAGCCGAGCAAATAAGGCCGGCAACGAAGGTCGGGAAGATTTGTTCTGTCATAACTAGAAAGACTGTTTCTGATTCTGGGCCTAGTAGGGTTTTGGATAAGAAGACATGACCGACGAGTCCAACAGACACAGCAGCAGACAGGGAGATAATAACCCAAGTCATAGCAATATGGGTGGCTTTTTTTAATTCTTTCGCATCAGAGATGGCCATAAAACGAACCAAAATGTGTGGCTGACCGAAATAGCCTAGACCCCAAGCTAACGAGGAAATCGTCGCAATAACTAAGGCGCTTACTGTAGGGTAGGCTCCAAAGAGGGTTAAGCCAGACGGAAACTCGTGAGCAATGAGACTGGCTGTATCGAAAGGACCGTGCATGAGGGCTACGGCTGTTACGGGAACAACTAGGATGGCGAAGAACATCATCATGCCTTGGATGAAATCGGTCCAACTCACAGCAAGGAAGCCGCCGAGAAAGGTGTAAAAGACAACAACGCCAGCCGTAATAAGTAGGGAGGTGGTGTAGTCAAGACCAAATATAGTTGTAAATAACTTACCGCCAGCGACGAAACCAGACGCTGTATAAATCAAGAAGAAAATAACGATAAAAATGGCTGATATAATAGGCAGAATTTTACTGGTGTCGTGAAAGCGATTTTTAAAGTAATCTGGAATGGTTAGACTATCGTTAGCCACTTCCGTATGGTTGCGCAAACGTTTGGATACGAAAGCCCAATTTAAATAAGTGCCTCCAGCTAGGCCAATGGCAATCCAAATGGCGGAGATACCTGTCGTATAGGCGAAACCAGGCAGTCCCATAAGCATCCAACCACTCATATCAGAGGCTTCAGCACTCATGGATGTAATCCAGGGGCCTAGCTGTCGGCCTCCTAGAATATAGTCGCTGAGTTTTTTTGAACGACGGTAATAGTACATACCGATATACATCATTAAGCCTAAATAGACAGCAAAGGCAATGATGATTGACAATTGTGAATGCATAAAATGGCTCCTTCCCTTATTTATATATACACCTTTTATTGTAACATATTTAGCGGGTTTAGGGAAGGCTATATAAGTAATATTTTTGTTTTTATATAGATAGAGCTAATAGATGATTAATGAGATGGGCCAAAATGAGTGGTGATTAACGTTCAATGCCATCGCGAGCTAGCACGCCTTTAGTATAATAGTGTTTTATTTCCTGCATGTTGGTGACTAGGTCGGCTTTATCGATTAGCCAATCAGGAGCGCCTCGGCCTGTAAAAACAAGTTCAAGACTTGGTGATTTAAGGCTAAGTAGTTCTTCTGCCTGTTCACGGGTGATGAGATTAAAGAGGAGGGCGACGCAAAATTCATCTAAAATGATGACGTCGTAGTTGTCAGAGCTAATAGCGGATTTGGCTAAGTTGAGTCCTTTTTCAATTAGATGGATATAACTTACAGGGGGATGGCCTTTTGGGAAAGTGACTACGTCATTGCCCCACGTTTCTAATTCTTTCTTATCTTTTAGTCCTTCAGGGATAATAAAAAAGGGTTTACCTACGGTTTGCAAGGTGATGTTAGGAATCGAAGTGAGTATAGGTTGCTCGTGATATACATTTGATTTCATGAATTGCAAAAAAAGCACGCGTTTACCAGCACCAGCAGCACGAATGGCTAGGCCGATGGCGGCGGTTGTTTTCCCTTTTCCTTGACCAGTGTAGATTTGAATATATCCTTTCATAGTTAGGTCTCCTTTATAGTAAACTATAGTTTTATTTAACTATAGTTTATTCTTTTTTGCAGCATTCTGCTATAATGGGTTATATATATCGTACGTTATGAGTGCAATTTGAGCAGGTAACTAGCTAATCGATGAGTCGGTAAGTGTTAGCCGGTTATTAGATGATTAGCTATTGATGCTAGGCAGTAGAAGGGATGTTGAAGATGGCACGCATTTGTGTAACAGGAGGCGCTGGATTTATTGGGTCTCATTTGGTTGATCGGTTGATAACAGAAGGGCATGCCGTACAGGTAATTGATAACTTATCAACGGGCAGCCGTAAGTTTGTTAATGAAAAAGCAGACTTTATCGAATTGGATATTCGTTCACCTAAGTTATTGGATGTAATGAAGGCCTTTCAACCTGATTATGTCTTTCATGAAGCGGCACAAACGATGGTGGATGCTTCAATGAAAGACCCTGCTTTTGATTGTGATGTTAATTTAATGGGGCTTATTAATGTATTGAATGCTTGCCTACAGACTAAGGTGAAGAAAATTCTTATGCCCTCTTCGGCTGCTGTGTATGGTGACTTAGCGACTTTGCCTTTAGATGAAAGCATGCAGGGGGTTCCTTCTTCCTTTTATGGACTGACTAAATTAACGACTGAATCGTACCTTCGCCTGTATAAGGAAAATTTTGGCTTATCTTATATTTGCTATCGTTATGCCAATGTGTATGGACCACGGCAAGGTGATAGCGGTGAAGGTGGCGTTATTAGTATTTTTCTTAAACGGATTATGAAGGGTCAAATGTTATATATATTTGGTAGTGGTAAACAAACGCGGGACTTTGTTTATGTAGATGATGTAGTCGATGCTAATATAAAAGGGTTGGAACAAGAGGATATATGTGGTGTTTATAATGTGTCTACTGGATGCGGAACGTCGGTTAATCAGTTGGTTGCTGATTTGTCGTTGATTCATGGTAAGGACTTGCAAGTAGATAAAAAGCCATCGCGTACAGGAGATATTATGCATTCGCGATTGAGTACGGATCGGGCGCAAAGAGATTTGCACTATAGTTCGGCAACGGCTTTGCTGGATGGCTTGCGTAAAACGTATATATATTTTGAAAAGGAATATAAATAAGGTCTTGCATTCATTGAAGAAAAAATCTATACTTAGCACATCGCTCATTTGAAGGGTGATGTGCTTTTGTTATTTTTTGTGTAGGCTTACGAGGATTATATATGACAAATTTATGCTTATATGTGGATTCTATTTATAAGTGAAGGTACATGAAAAGTAATTTAGGGAAAAGTTAAAATATCTTGTTGACATGACCTTGTCAGCGTGGTATTATAACTAAGCTGTCAGGTGCTCCTGTTGCTGATGAGATTATTCAGTAAGTGAGCGGTTTGATAGTCAAATCTTTTAGAAAAAAGTTCTTGACAAACAAGTCATTAACTGGTAAACTTCTAAAAGTCGCTAGACGAAGTAACCACTTCTTCTAGACGCAGATCTTTGAAAACTGAACAATGTATGGTAATTATTTCTGACGAAATAAACATAGCCAGAGTGCGGGTTCTGTAACAAGAACCAACCAAAATTCCGCTGATAATAATCAGCAACAACGAATAAACGAGCTAGCAAAAGCTCCATATATCATGGAGAGTTTGATCCTGGCTCAGGACGAACGCTGGCGGCGTGCTTAACACATGCAAGTCGAACGAAGAGACCTGGAAGCTTGCTTCTAGCGATCTTAGTGGCGAACGGGTGAGTAACGCGTAACCAACCTGCCCTTTAGAGGGGGATAACAACGGGAAACCGTTGCTAATACCGCGTACGCTCACTTCTCGGCATCGGGAAGTGAGGAAAGGTGGCCTCTATTTATAAGCTATCGCTAAAGGAGGGGGTTGCGTCTGATTAGCTAGTTGGAGGGGTAGCGGCCCACCAAGGCAATGATCAGTAGCCGGTCTGAGAGGATGAACGGCCACATTGGGACTGAGACACGGCCCAGACTCCTACGGGAGGCAGCAGTGGGGAATCTTCCGCAATGGACGAAAGTCTGACGGAGCAACGCCGCGTGAGTGATGAAGGTTTTCGGATTGTAAAGCTCTGTTAATCGGGACGAATGGTTTCTATGTAAATAATGTAGAGATTTGACGGTACCGGAATAGAAAGCCACGGCTAACTACGTGCCAGCAGCCGCGGTAATACGTAGGTGGCAAGCGTTGTCC